>NZ_JASGCY010000062.1:0-3887 GCF_047607465.1 Microbacterium sp.
CGGATGCCGGCGGCCGCAGCGGATGCTGGCGGCCGCAGCGGATGCTGGCGGCCGCAGCGGATGCTGGCGGCCGCAGCGGATGCTGGCGGCCGCAGCGGATGCTGGCGCGAGCAGATGCTGGCGCGAGCAGATGCTGGCGCGAGCGGACGCCGCCCGCCCCCGCTGGCTTCTTCCGCCGGCGCCCCACCTGCCCCGCTCCTTCTTCCGCCGACGCCCCACCTGCGCGACGACGCCCCACCTGGCAGACGTCGATCAGATGGGGCGCGGACGCTCAGATGGGGCGTCGGCCGCGGACGCCTGCAGCGGATGGCAACAGCAGCGGATGCGGCGGCGGGAGCAGATGCGGCGGGAGCAGATGCGGCGGGAGCAGATGCGGCGGCGGCAGATGCGGCGGGAGCGGGTGCTGGCCGCGGCCGCCACGCGCGAGGGGACCCGGGCGTTCCCGTAGACTGGACGCGCCCGTCCGCCCGCGACTCTTGGAGCCGTCATGCCCACCATCGTCGTCGACGTCATGCCCAAGCCCGAACTGCTCGACCCGCAGGGGAAGGCCGTCTCCGGCGCCTTCGCACGCCTGGGCATCGACGGCTTCAGCGGCGTCCGCATCGGCAAGCGCTTCGAGCTCACCGTCGACGGCGAGGTCACCGAAGAGGTGCTCGCCGAGGCCCGTCGCATCGCCGACGAGGTCCTGTCGAACTCCGTCATCGAGGACGTCGTCGGCATCGAGGTCGCCGAATGACCACGCGCATCGGGGTCATCACCTTCCCCGGTTCGCTCGACGACCGCGACGCGCAGCGCGCCGTGCGCATCGCCGGCGCCGAACCCGTCGCTCTCTGGCACGGCTCGCACGACCTCGAGGGCGTCGACGCCCTCGTGCTGCCGGGCGGCTTCAGCTACGGCGACTACCTGAGAAGCGGCGCGATCGCCGCTCTCTCGCCGATCATGGCCGAGGTCAAGGATGCCGCCGCCACGGGCATGCCGATCCTCGGCATCTGCAACGGATTCCAGATGCTCGTCGAGGCGCACCTGCTGCCCGGCGGCCTGATCCGCAACGACCATCAGCACTTCGTGCGCCGCGACCAGAAGCTGACGGTCGAGAACGCCGACACGGCCTGGACGAACACGTTCCGCACCGGCCAGGAGATCATCATCCCTCTGAAGAACGCCGAGGGCGGCTACATCGCGGATGCCGAGACCCTCGACCATCTCGAAGGCGAGGGCCTCGTGGCCTTCCGCTACGCGGGCGTGAACCCCAACGGGTCGCTGCGCGACATCGCGGGTATCACCAACAAGGCGGGCAACGTCGTGGGCCTCATGCCCCACCCCGAGCACGCCACCGAGCCCGGCTTCGGACCCGACACCGCCGCCGCCATGCGCTCGGGCGTCGACGGCCTCGGCTTCTTCGAGAGCGCGATCGCCGCCGTCGCCCGCGTCGCCGCCTGACGCGCGCCCCCGGCATCCGCCCAGCCTCGGGTCACATGCACGACCCGGGAACGGATGCACGACCGAATCCCTGTCCGGATCGTGCATCCGTTCCTGAATCGTGCACCTGTACCCGTCGACGACCCGATCCGGCCGACAACCCCTTCCTGGCCGCACCCCTCCGCCGACACCCCACCCACCCGACACCCCTCCGCCGACACCCCTCCGCCGACACCCGACATACCCCGACACCCGACATACCCCGACACCCGACAGACCCCGGCAGCCGCCCGGCCTCAGGCCACATGCACGACCCGGGAACGGATGCACGACCGATTCCCGGTCCGGATCGTGCATCCGTTCCCGAGTCGTGCACCTGTACCCGTCGACGACCCGATCCGGCCGACAACCCCTTCCTGGCCGAACCCCTCCGCCGACGCCCCACCCACCCGACACCCACACCCGCCCGACACCCGACACCCGACACCCGACACCCCCGCCCACCCGACACTCCGCACCCACTCCCCACCCACTCCCCACCCACCCGACACCCCACCCGACACCCCACCCGACACCCCACCCACCCGACACCCGACACCCACCCGGCTCGAATCGATTCGATCCCTGTCGCGCCGTGCAGTAGCCTGAGGTCATGGCACAGCTTGAACAGATCGCAGCCCCCGGTTCCGAGTGGTGGCGCAGCGCCGTCATCTACCAGATCTACCCCCGCTCCTTCGCCGATGCCTCCGGCGACGGCATCGGCGACCTCCCCGGCATCACCAGCCGGTTGGACGCGCTGAAGGACCTCGGCGTAGACGCGATCTGGCTGAGCCCCTTCATGACCAGCCCTCAGCGCGACGCCGGCTACGACGTGGCCGACTACCGCGATGTCGACCCGCTGTTCGGCACTCTCGCCGACTTCGACGAGATGCTCGCGCAGGCCCATGCCCGCGGCATCCGCGTCATCGTCGACCTCGTCCCCAACCACTCCTCCGATCAGCACGTCTGGTTCCAGGAGGCGCTGCGGGCGGCCCCCGGCAGCCCCGAGCGCGCCCGCTACATCTTCCGCGACGGCCGCGGCACGAACGGCGAGCTCCCCCCGAACAACTGGGAGAGCGTCTTCGGCGGCGGCATGTGGGAGCGCATCACCGAGCCCGACGGCACACCCGGCCAGTGGTACCTGCACATCTTCGACGTCACCCAGCCCGACTTCGACTGGACCAACGAGGAGGTGCGAGAAGAGTTCCGCAGCGTCCTGCGCTTCTGGCTCGACCGCGGCGTCGACGGCTTCCGCGTCGATGTCGCGCACGGCATGGTCAAGGAGGAAGGGCTTCCCGACTACACCCCCGTGGCAGATGCCGACTCGATGGGCGGCGGCGAGGAGAACGTGCCGTACTGGGGCCAGGTCGGCGTTCACGATATATACCGCGACTGGCATGAAGTGCTGGCCGAGTACGACGGCGACCGTGCCCTGTGCGGCGAGGCCTGGCTGCCGACGCTGAAGCAGACCGCCCTGTGGGTGCGCCCAGACGAGATGCACCAGACCTTCAACTTCCCCTACCTGATGACGAAGTGGGACGCGAAGGCGCTCGGCAGGGTGATCCGCGAGTCCCTGGAGGAGTTCGGTGCGGTCGGCGCCCCCAGCACCTGGGTGCTCTCGAACCACGATGTCGTCCGTCACTCGACCCGCCTCGCGCTCACCGCCGACAACCCCCAGGGCGAGGGCATCGGCCCGAACACCCCGGACAAGCCCGACACGGCCACGGGCCTCGCCCGCGGCCGCGCGGCGACCACGCTGATGCTCGCCCTGCCGGGCTCCGCGTACCTCTACCAGGGCGAGGAGCTCGGCCTGCCCGAGGCGATGGAGATCCCCGACGAGTTCCGTCAGGACCCGACGTGGTTCCGCACCGACCACGAGCGCTACGGACGCGACGGATGCCGCGTGCCGCTGCCGTGGGAAGCGGATGCCGTCGCCTTCGGCTTCAACGACACCGGCGCGTCATGGCTGCCGCAGCCGGCGGAGTGGGCGGATTACGCCCGCGACGTCGAGGAGGGCGATGAGACGTCGACCCTGTCGCTGTACAAGCAACTGCTGGCGGCGCGCCGCAAGCACGGCTTCGGATCCGGCTCGCTGGTGTGGGAGGACGCCGGAGCGGATGCCGTCGCCTTCCGCCGCGGCGACGTGCACGTCGTCGCGAACCTCGGCACGAAGCCCGTGGCCCTGCCCGCCGACGCGACGGTGATCCTGCGCAGCCAGCCCTTCGACGGCACCGCCCTTCCTGTGGACACCGCCGTCTGGTACACCACAGCCTGAGCACTCGCGCTCGGGGGCGTGAGACCCCACTTCCGTCGTGAGACACCACCGCACACGTGGTGTCTCACGCGGAAAGTGGTTTCTCGCGCGGAAAGCTGACCGCCCCGCCCGCCGCGCCGGACCCGCCCGCCGCGCCGGACCCGCCCCGCCCGAC
>NZ_JASGCY010000063.1:0-22718 GCF_047607465.1 Microbacterium sp.
CGGCGCGTCTCGACGACGGCACCCGCGACGGCGCAGCGTCGCGGAGCGCCGCGATCGCGCGCACGCGCTCGGGCGCGTGCAGCGACGTCTCCAGCATCCGGGGCGCCGCGATCGCGAGCAGGTCGGCCTCCCAGCGTTCGAGCTGCGCGGTGAGCATCCGCGGCCGGCCGAGCCCTTCCACGAGACCGTCGCACACGGCGTCGAGCACGCGCCCCAGCATGCGGTCCTCGATGTCGAGACGGAGCCGTGCGAGAAGCGCCGCGCTCTCCTCACGCACGTCGACGCCGTCGCCGATGACGAACAGCGGGCGCCCGCCGTCGGTGAGCCACCAGCGTCCTCGATCGTGCTCTCCCCCCATCTCCGCCACCCCGCGCAGCATGCTGACGGCGAGCGTGCTCACCTCGCCCGCCGTCAGCGGCGCACCAGCCGCCGCGCGTCTCCCCAGAAACACGTCGACGCTCTCGGTGCACCATGGCAGCAGCACGTCGTGGCCGCCGTGGCGGCGCACCAGATCCAGAGGACCCGCGACATGCTCGTGACCCGCGTGCGCCCAGCCCACCCAGCCGCTGAGCGCCTCCGCATCCGACCGCACGGCGACCCCATCGCCCGCGGTGACGAGAACGCCCGTGAAGGGCCCCTCGTCGACGCCGAGCGCCCTGATCGTGCGGTGCGCGCCCGGCACGAGCGCGGGGCCCGGATCGTCTGTCTGCATAGTCACGACACCATGACACCCCATCGTGCCGCGCGATGGAGACCGGGAACGCACGATCCTGGAAAGGTGCCTGCGATCGCACATCTGTGCAGGAAGAGTCGAATCCGCCGGACGCGAACGCCGCATCGGGCGCGAGGCGGAATCGGTAGGCTGGTGCACATGCCGAATCGCTCGTCCGCGCCCGAGAAGCGCCCTGGGTTCTTCTCCCAGGTCAAGTCCCTCTTCACCTTCACCCGTGAGGCCTACCGCTGGCTTCTGTGGGCGCAGATCGCGATCCTGCTCGTCGGCGTGCTCCTCGGCCTCGTCGCCGGATACCTCATCCCGCCGTTCCAGATCTGGACGCTCGTGCTGTGGGCCATCTCCGGCCTCATGCTGGGCCTGCTCGGTGCGATGTTCCTGATGACCCGCCTGTCGACCTCGGCCATGTACCAGAAGATCGACGGCATGCCCGGCGCCACCGGACACGTGCTCAGCACCAGCCTCGGACGCAGCTGGCAGGCCTCGGAGACCCCCGTCGGCGTCAACCCGAAGACGCAGGATGCCGTGTACCGCACGGTCGGTCGCGGCGGCATCGTCGTCGTCGGCGAGGGCTCCCGCGGTCGCCTCACGCGCCTCGTCAACGACGAGCGCAGCAAGGCCGCCCGCGTCGCGCACGGCGTCCCCGTGACGGTCCTCTACGTCGGTCACGGCGACGACGACGTCGCCATCGCCGATCTCGCCAAGACCATCAAGAAGCTCCCGAAGGCGATCGACAAGGCCACCATGGCCGCCGTCATCCGCCGCATCGAGTCGGTGTCGCAGTCGATCTCATCGCTGCCGATCCCGAAGGGGATCGACCCGACCAAGGTCCGCGCGCAGCGTCCGCGCTGATCCTTCATCCGGCCCTGTCGCCGATGCGGAAGGCGGGTCGCAAACCACGTGGAGACCGACCCGCCTTCTCGTTCAATCAGCGAGCGGCTGCTTCGGCAGACGACGCACCTTGGCACGCCGTCGGCGCCGCTCGGGGATCATCGAGCGCATCTCGTCGAGCTTGCCGAAGCAGAGCAGGCGATCCTCGTCCTGCAGCACGACGTGCTTGCGCGGATTCGGGATGACCGTCACGCCGCGATGCAGCGTGAGCACCGTGATGTCGCGGTCCCACAGCCCCAGCTCGCCGAGCTGCTTGCCCACCTGCTCCGCACCGCCGTGGATCACGAGCTCCGCCACGCCGTACCCCGTGGAGACGCTCAGGCGCTGACGCACGTCGATCTCGGGGAAGTTCACCTGATTTGCGATGTAGTCGATGATGGCGCCGGCGACGTCGAGCCCTGTGGCCTGCTCGATGCCCTGCAACCCCGGCGAGGAGTTGACCTCCATCACCAGGGGGCCCTCATCGCCCTCGAGCATGTCGACACCGGCCACTCGCAGCCCCATGATCTGGGCGGCGCGCACCGCGGTCTGCTCGTAGAGCGGATCGAGGGTGACCGCCTCGACGGAGCCGCCGCGGTGCACGTTCGAGCGGAACTCGTCTCCCGCCGCCGACCGGCGCATCGCCGCCACGACGCGGTCGCCGACGACGAGGGCGCGGATGTCACGGCCCCGGCTCTCGGCGATGAACTTCTGGATGAGCACGTTCTGCTTCGTCGAGTGCAAGGTCTCGATGATCGCCTCGGCGACCTTCACCTGAGGGGCGAGGATCACGCCGATGCCCTGAGTTCCCTCGAGCAGCTTGATCACGACGGGCGCTCCGCCCACCCGCTCGATCGCCGGGCGCACGTCGGCGCGATTGCGCACGAACGCGGTCGGAGGCATGGCGATGTTGTGGCGGGAGAGGATCTGGTTCGCACGGAGCTTGTCGCGGGCGCTGGAGATGCCGTTGGCCGTGTTCGGCGTGTAGACGTCCATCTGCTCGAACTGCCGCACGACGGCGGTGCCGAAGTAGGTGATCGAGTTGCCGATGCGGGGCAGGATCGCGTCGTAGTCGCTGAGCTGACGGCCCCGGTAGTGCAGATCCGGCTCGTCGGCGGTGAGGTCGATGGCGAAGCGCAGCGTGTTCAGCACCTTGACGTTGTGGCCGCGCTGCAGCGCTGCCGCGCGGAGCCGTTGGGTGGAGTACGCCTGAGGCGCACGGGAGAGCACAGCGATCTTCACGGAGATTTCCTGCCAGGATGTACGGGTGACCAAGACATCCCATTCAAACACTCTTATCGGGTGGCGAGAATGGGTGAGCCTGCCGGATCTCGGAGTCGACTGGCTGAAGGCGAAGATCGATACCGGCGCGCGCACCTCCTCTCTGCACGCCTTCGACATCCACGAGTTCGATCGCGACGGTGAGACGTGGGTGCGGTTCCGGGTGAAGCCGTGGCAGGAGAGCCAGGAGGATGCCGTCGAGGTCGAGTGCCCCGTGCATGATCGGCGCAGCGTGCGCAGCTCATCGGGGCACGCCCAGCAGCGGTACGTGGTCGAGCTCCTCATCCGTCTCTATGACCGCGAAGTGCTCGCCGAGGTCACGCTGAGCAACCGCGACGAGATGGGCTTCCGGATGCTCATCGGCCGCGAGGCGCTGCGTCAGGGGTATGTCGTCGACCCCGCACGCTCGTTCGTGGGCGGCAAGGCGCCGCGGGAGGCGCGGCGGCGCAATCGCGGCGAGAGCTAGACTCCGCCCCACCGGCCGCTCCGCGAGGGAACGCAACGACCGAGAGGAAACACCTCAGCCGCGGATGAGGACGAGGCCCGCGGCCTTGTCGTGCAGGCCCCGCTGGTCGGAGTCCCAGACGACGGCGGGGATCACGACCACCAGCAGGAGCGTCCGGACGATGGGGCGCCACAGGCCCGCCCAGCCGGGGGCCGCGTACGGCACCAGGCGCATGCCGAGGATGCGGTGACCAGGGCTGCCGCCGATCGTCGGGATGAAGAGGATCTGCAGCACGGCGAAGACGATCATCGGCGAGAACAGCGTGATCCCCGCCTCGGAAGGGAGAGCGAACTGGTCGTAGCCGAAGAACGCCGTGGCGATCAGCGTGGCCGCCAGATAGTCGATGAGGAGAGCGCCGATGCGCCGACCTGGGCGGGCGATGCTCCCCTGTCCCTTCTCGGGGAGACCGAGTCGTTCGCCGGGGTAGGAGTTCACAGCATCCGTCACACGACCAGCCTACCGGCGCGTAACACGCTCGAAACAAAGCGGACACCCCAGGGAAATCCCCTGCACGTACCGTTCAGAATGGCCGTGAAGCCATCGATCCGCATTACAGGAGTCGTACATGTTCAAAGATTCGTCCGAGGTGCTCGCCTACATCAAGGAGAACGACGTCAAGTTCCTTGACATCCGTTTCACCGACCTCCCCGGCGTGCAGCAGCACTTCAACATCCCGGCGTCCACGGTCGACGAGGACTTCTTCGTCAACGGCCAGCTGTTCGATGGCTCCTCGATCCGCGGCTTCGCCAGCATCCACGAGTCCGACATGCAGCTCATCCCCGACGTGACCACCGCGTACGTCGACCCCTTCCGCGAGGCTTCGACCCTCGTCATGGTCTTCGACATCTACAACCCGCGCACCGGCGAGATCTACTCGAAGGACCCGCGTCAGGTCGCCAAGAACGCCGAGAAGTACCTCGCGTCCACCGGCATCGCCGACACGGCCTTCTTCGCCCCCGAGGCGGAGTTCTACATCTTCGACGAGGTGCGCTACTCGGTCACCGCCGGCGAGAGCTTCTACAAGGTCGACTCCGAAGAGGCCGCGTGGAACACGGGCCGCGAGGAGGAGGGCGGCAACCTCGGCAACAAGACCCCGTACAAGGGCGGCTACTTCCCCGTCTCCCCCGTCGACAAGACCGCCGACCTGCGCGATGACATCACCCTCAAGCTCATCGACGCCGGCTTCATCCTCGAGCGCTCGCACCACGAGGTGGGCACCGCCGGCCAGCAGGAGATCAACTACCGCTTCGACACCATGGTGCACGCGGCCGACGACATCCTGAAGTTCAAGTACATCGTCAAGAACACCGCTGACCTCTGGGGCAAGACGGCGACCTTCATGCCGAAGCCGCTCTTCGGCGACAACGGCTCGGGCATGCACACCCACCAGTCGCTGTGGAACGACGGCAAGCCGCTGTTCTACGACGAGGCCGGCTACGGCCAGCTCAGCGACATCGCCCGCTGGTACATCGGCGGTCTGCTCGCGCACGCCCCCTCGGTGCTCGCGTTCACGAACCCGACTCTCAACAGCTACCACCGTCTGGTCAAGGGCTTCGAGGCACCGGTCAACCTCGTCTACTCGGCCGGCAACCGCTCGGCTGCGATCCGCATCCCGATCACGGGCTCGAACCCGAAGGCGAAGCGCATCGAGTTCCGCGCGCCGGATGCCTCGGGCAACCCGTACCTCGCCTTCGCCGCGCAGCTGATGGCGGGCCTGGACGGCATCAAGAACCGCATCGAGCCGCACGAGCCGGTCGACAAGGACCTCTACGAGCTGCCCCCCGAGGAGGCCAAGGGCATCCCGCAGGTGCCGAACTCGCTGCTGGACTCGCTCGAGGCGCTCCGCACCGACCACGCCTTCCTCCTCGAGGGCGGCGTGTTCACCGAGGAGCTCATCGAGACCTGGATCTCCTACAAGTACGAGAACGAGATCCTGCCCATCGCGCAGCGTCCGCACCCGTTCGAGTACGAGCTGTACTACGGAGTCTGACTCTCGAGACCTGTGACCCAGAGCCCGCCTCGGCATCCTGCCGCGGCGGGCTCTGGCATGTCCGGTCTCACAAGGGGCGCCCTGGCGGTATCCGTGCAGGCAGTCCAGACGTCGGGCAACGCCCAGCGGCTGCGCGGGCGCGGACGCGCCGACCATCAGCAGAGCGCTTGTGATGGGCTTCGCTACGACATTCGCATCACGGAAGACGAAGGTCACGTCAGCGGGTGCCGAAGAGGTCGTCACGGAGTTCATCGCGCACCAGCTCGATCACGTCGCCCATCGCCAGCAGCGCGCGTGCGCACGTCGGCCTACAGGTACCTGATCACGACGAGAGCGCGGTCGCACGGCACATCTCACCGTCTCGTTGTACGCACAATAAGCGTACAGTGGTCTCATGACTGTAACCCCTGAAACCACCCGTCGCAAAGACGCTCGCCTTGCGATGCGTCTCACACCAGACCAAGACGTTCTGATTCGCGACGCTGCTGCCGCGACCGGGCAGTCCCTCACCGAGTTCGTCACGACCGCTGCGGTGACTCGTGCCGAGGACACCTTGGCCGATCGCCGCGTGTTCCGCCTTGATGACGCGGCGTGGACCGAGTTCGCTGCGATCCTCGACCGCCCCGCCAAACGCATCCCCGAACTAGCCGCGCTGCTCAACGAGCCCGCCCCATGGGACAGGTGAATCCGCAGCAGCCACGCCCCATCGAGGGAGGGGACAACACGACAGACTTCGCCTCGGGCGAAGAATCACTCAACCGCTACCTCGCAGATCGAGCACTCGCCAACCACCTTGCCGACCTCGCCCGCTGCTACATCTGCGTCGACGCCGAGACCGACAAGGTTCTGGGGTACTACACACTCTCGGCTATCGCGATCGCGCATGCCGATCTGCCAGGCAAGATCCGGCGCAACGCACCTAACCCTGTCCCCGCGGTGTTGATGGGACGCCTTGCCATCGATGCCACAGCACAGGGCTCTGGCCTTGGTCGTTTCCTCGTGCGCGATGCCATCTTGTCGACCCTGGCCGCCGCCGACCGCATCGGCGTGCGCATCCTGCTGGTTCACGCGCTGCACGAGCAGGCGGCAACGCTCTACGAGAAGATCGGCTTCACGCACTCCCCCACAGACCCGCTGCACCATTACCTGCTGTTGGCCGACGCCCGGAAGTCACTCGGCGGCTGAGTCTCGCCCTCCCCACACGCAGCGTCAACCGGCCTGATCGGCTGCGTAGAGCGCGGTCACGGCGTCGATGAGGTCGGGCAAGCTGGCCGGACGCGCGTCGCGCCACCATGCCAGCCGCACCGGAATGCGCGGGCCGTCCTTGACCGGACGATAGGTGATCCCTGGGCGTGGGTGATGATCGGCCGTGGCCGTCGCGGTCGTTCCGACGCTCCGGCCGGCGGCGATCGCGTCGAGCCAGGTATCGACGTCGGTGGACTCGACGAAGTGCGGGGCAGGATCCGACCCCTGCCACAGCTCCTCGGTGGTGGCTCCCGCCCGCGGGTCGATCACGATCGTGCGCTGTGCGATCTCGGCCATGCTGACGTGTCGACGTCGCGCCCATTCGGGGTCGTCTGCCGCGAACGCTACGAGCCTGCGTTCCAGGCCGACGATCACCGAATCGAACCGGCGCTCGTCGACGGGCCGCCGAACGATCCCCACGTCACACAGCCCCTCGGCCAGCCCGGCTGTCGCGGAGTTGTACCGTACGAGTTCCAGCTCGATGGAGTCGTGTTCGCGCGCCCACTGGCGTTGCAATGGGGCCGTGTGCCGCCCGAGCGCTGCCCATGCGTAGCCGAGCCTGAGTAGACCGTGGCGAGTCTGCACGAACTCCTCGAAGCGCTCGGCCTCTGCCAGGAGGCGGCGTGCGTGCGGCAACACCTGTCGACCCATGCTGGTCAGCTCGCAGCCGCGCGGAATCCTGCGCAGCAATCGGTCCCCCACGCTGCGCTCCAAGCCGGCGATCGTGCGGGAGACGGCCGCCTGTGAGACGTGCAGCTCGATCGCCGCATCGGTGAACGAGCCCGTCTCCGCAGCCACCACGAACACTCTCAGCTCGCGCAACGTGAAATCCATAACGAAAGCGTATGGCAAGGGTAAAACATGCACTAGGCGTTCGGTCGAGGGGTGCCTACCGTTTTGTGCATGGAGACGACGGAAGACAGGCCCGCCGCGGCCTTGTCCGCGGCGACCGCGAGCCCACGGCAGCGCGCCGCGGGCATCGTCATGATGCTCGCCAGCTCCGCGTCCAACCAGACCGGTGCGGCTCTGGGCGCGCTGGCCTTCCCGGCGATCGGTCCCGTCGGTGTCGTCGCGATACGGCAGTTCGTCACGGCTCTGGTGCTCGTGCCAGTCGTCCGGCCCCGGTTCCGGGGTCTGACCCGCGCTCAGTGGCTGCCGATCCTGGGCCTTGCGGTGGTGTTCAGCGCCATGAACCTCACGCTGTACATGGCAATCGACCGGATCGGCCTCGGCCTGGCCGTCACACTGGAGTTCCTTGGCCCGTTGGCCGTCGCGATCGTCAGCTCGCGGCGAATCGTCGATATCGGCTGCGCAGTCCTGACCGGCATCGGTGTCGTCGTCCTCACCAACCCTGGTCCGAGCACCGACGTGCTCGGCGTCGCCCTCGCGCTGACCGCAGCCGTCGCGTGGGGCTCCTACATCCTCCTCAACCGTGCCGTCGGCCAACGACTCCCCGGATTGCAGGGCACCGCCCTTGCCAGCGTCGTCACCGCCGCGCTCTGGCTCCCCGCCGCTGCGGCGTGGTTCCTCACCCGCACCCCGACTTCGACCGCGCTGCTTCTCGCGGCCGCATGCGGGCTGTTGTCCTCGCTCGCCCCGTACGTCGCAGACCTCCAAGCCCTCCGGCGTGTACCGACCGCCACGTTCGGCACCCTCACCAGCATCAACCCTGTGTGGGCAGCCCTGGCAGGCCTGCTCGTACTCCGCCAAGCACTCGCCCTCAACGAATGGGCCGGCATCGCCCTCATCGTCGCGAGCAACGTCGTCGTCTCTGCGCGCGGGCTCCGCCCGACAGCGCCCTCGAAGTAGAGACCGACGATTCTCGGCGCTGGCAGGCGTCCCTCAGCAGACCAGCAGCGCGAGCAACCCGTCGACCTTGTACGTGTCGGCACGCCCTCCTCGTCGAGCACCCGGCGGGCACAGGTGGTCTTGGTGGTGCTCATGCTGTGGCTCCGTTCGGGCAGCAACAGCCTCGCCGGGGATGAGGTGGCTCCCGCATGCGGTAGGAGTCACAGCAGCACGGCTGCAATCCACTTAGTGCAGGTTATCGTATTGAGTTGTAGAATGAATTACCGCAGTTTCTCGTATCCTGTTGCAGAAGGGAGCGCGTGATGTCGACACTGCTCGCGCCCCGGCGCAACCGTCAGGGTGCCACCGACGCCCGGCGTGCCATCCTCGCTTCACGGGGACGGTTCTGGGAGCCCGGCGATCTCGTGCTCACGCCGTCGACCGCGCACCATCTGCTCGGCGAGCTGGAATCTCGCGGTGAGCTGCGGCGCGTGCGCCGTGGCCTGTATTGGCGCGGCACGAAGACGCCGCTGGGCATGGCCCCGCCGCCGACCGAGAAGCTGATCGAGGCGCTCGCCCCCGGCCCCGGCGTCGGGCCTGCGGGCCTGTCCGCGGCGAACCTGCTGCGCCTGTCGACGCAGATCCCCCGCCGAGCGCTGGTGTCCGTCCCCGATCGGGCTCCCTCCGGTGCCGGACCGGTCGCGTTCGTTTCCCGCGCGACGCGCACAGGCCGGGCCGAAGCCGGACTGAACGCCACGGAGGTCGCCGCGCTCGAGGTCCTCGATGACTGGACCGCCGTGCTGGAGGTCACCCCGAACGAGGCCACGAGGCGGCTGACCGAGCTGTTGCGAACCGGCGACCTCCGCGCCGAACCGCTCACCCAGGCCGCAGCGACCGAGCCGGGTCGTACCCGTGCGCGTCTCGCGGCGCTGCTGCGTGCGGCCGGGCGCGACGACCTCGCCGCGCGGATTCCGTCGCCTGACCCCCGCACGCGCCAGTCGGCGCTCGCTGCGCTGGACGCGGCATGACCGATTCCGCGCTGTGGCGGGACGATGACCCCGAGGTGTTCCGCGGCACGATCCTTGCCGTAGCGAGCCGCCTCGGTGTGCAGCCCCTCGCCGTTGAGAAGGACTATTGGGTCTGCGAAGCGCTGCGCGCGATCACGACCGCGCATCCCGACGAGGTGGTTTTCAAGGGAGGCACGAGCCTGGAGAAACTGCGGATCATCCGGCGCTTCTCCGAAGACCTCGACCTGCTCGTGGTCGGCCGGTACCCGTCGAAGAATGCTGAGCAGCGTGCGCTGCGGAACCTGCTCACCACTGCGGCGGATGCGACCGGCGCGGAACCGACCGGGGTGACCGCGGGAGGCAACTCGGGTTCGTTCCACCGCTCCGGCTACCTTGCCCCACCGCTGGAGCACCGTGGCGAGCTCGGCGCGATCGCCGACCCTGCCACGGTCCTCGTAGAACTCGGGCAGTACGGCGGGCCGAACCCGCACGCCCCGCACCCGGTCACCTCGCTCTTGGCACGCGGACTGGCAGACTCTGGATTCGATACGAGCGCATGGGATGATCTGGCATCCTTCGATGTGCCGATACTGCATCCTGGCCGCACCCTGCTGGAGAAGCTGCTGCGCGTGAACAACTTCACCAACTCCCCCGAGTCCGCCGCCTCGCCGCACGGCTGGCCGCGCATTGGCCGACAGCTCTACGACATCTACGCCCTGCTCCACGATCCCTCCGTGCGCGAACTGCTGGCCGACAAGCCGCTCGTCGCCGAAATCCTCACCAGCGCCCGCGAGGTCTCCGCCGCGTTCGGCAAGCCCGACCTGCCCGTGCCCGAGGGCGGCTTCGCGGCGTGCGCTGCGTTTGACGCTGCATCCCCTTTCGCAGACCGCCTCAGAGTCGAGCATGGCGCGGCAATGCGCGACCTCTACTACGGGGCCGAAGAGCCGCCCTCCTTCGAGGACGTACTGACGCAGGTCCGGGCAGACGCCGCGCTGCTCGAAGGCTGAGCCACTCTTTCGGGGACGAAGCGCCCCATTGAAAGGTGAGTGCGAAAGGGCTCTCCCCAACTCGCCCCCGCGTAGATCAGAGTCCATGTCATAGCCACCTGGATGCTTCGGCCACCGGGCGCGGCCCCTGAGAAATCGGGTGCCTGCTTCTTTCTGCACCCAGGTTGGTGGCTTGCTGATCGTTCTCCCCTCGCTGTCGCGCAGCGTTGGCGGGAGCAGGGACGCGGCGAGCGTTCCGCCGCTCACCTGGCGCACCGTCTCCACGCCTGCCGACTCGAACGCCTTCTGCCGTCTGCGTCAAGCTGTTCGGGGTGCAACGGCAGGTACTGCGTCACGAAGAACTTGCCCTCGATCACGGTGCGTCGCGCTCGCATCGGGCGATCCTCTCCGAGCAGGACGCGCGCCGCCTCGACGCCAGCCGCGTACAGGGCCGCCTAGAACCTCCAGCCACACCTCGCGGATGACAGGGGATTCGACCGCTCCGCAGCGCTTGGCCGGCCTGGCCGGACTTGACCCCGTGCGCTCGAACGTGCTCGACTGAAGCGGACGAGCCTGGATCCGGGGGAAACGCATGCGACGCAGAAGAGTGATCGACAAGACCGCCACACGCCAGGAGGAGCGGCCGACACGCACCGGCCGCAGCATCAGCACGCCGCAGCCGACGTCGGCTGCGGCCGCCATCGCGCGCATCAACCCGTTCGTGTTCGGGCTTCTCGGTGCGCTCGGCGTCCTCGTCGCCCTGACGCTCGGCGACATCGTCACCCAGCTCGCCACCGTGCTCGTCTACATCGGCTTCGCCATCTTCCTCGCTCTCGGCCTCGACCCGATCATCTCCTTCATCGAAGGCCGGTTCTCGATTCCGCGCCCCGGCGCCGTGGCGATCGTCGTCGCCGGCGTGCTCCTGCTCTTCACCGGTATCGTCCTCGCCATCGTGCCAATCCTCGTGACGCAGATCACCAACCTCATCGACAACGGACCGCAGATGGTCGAGGACATCCAGAACTCGGACTGGTATCAGAACCTCATCGCCCAGTTCGGAACGAACTTCGAGGATGCCGCGGCATCCGCCCTGGAATTCGTCAAGGACCCGAGCAACCTGCTCGACATCGGCGGCGGAGTCCTTGCGATCGGCACCGGCATCGCCGGAGGCTTCACCGGCGTGACGATCGTGCTCATCCTCACGCTCTACTTCATGGCGTCGCTGAGCAGCATGAAGAAGGTCGCCGCGCGCTTCGTCCCGGCCTATCAGCGCGACACGTTCAGCATCCTCGTCGAGGACGTCTCTGGCGCCGTCGGCCGCTACGTCATCGGCCAGGTGAGCCTCGCTCTCGTCAACGGCGTGCTGAGCCTGATCGTGCTCTTGATCATCGGCGCTCCGGTACCAGCCCTGCTGGCGCTGATCGCGTTCATCGGCTCGATGATCCCGCTCGTCGGGACCCTCTCCGCATCGATCGTGAACTCGCTGCTGTGCCTGTTCGTGAGCCCGATCACCGCACTGATCGCGATCTGCTACTACCTGGTCTACATGCAGGTCGAGGCGTATGTCCTCTCGCCGCGCATCATGAGCAAGGCCGTGGCCGTGCCAGGGTCTCTCGTCGTGATCGCGGCCGTCGCCGGCGGAGCGCTCGGCGGCATCCCCGGAGCCCTCGTCGCGATCCCGGTCGCGGCGAGCATCATCATCATCGTGCAGAAGGTGCTGTTCCCCGCGCAGGACCGCAAGACCGCACCGCCCGCGGTCATCGCACAATGAGCGCGCCCGGCTCCACGAACACCGTGAACGCGTCGACCTCGCCCACCTCTTCGCCGTCGACCTCGAACTGCTGAGGTGTCGAGAGGGAGACCGTGATCCGCCGCGCGGCGACGTGGCGCGTCGACTCGGTGCTCACGGCCTCCGTGCCGCCCCCGAGCAGCCGGCGGATGCCGTTGTCCCACACCACCGATCTGACGGTGTCCAGCCACTGCAGCGCCCCGTCGGCGCTGACCAGGAGCACATCCAGCAGGCCGTCGTCGATCTCGGCGTCCGGCAGCAGGCGGATGCCGCCCTGCAGCATCCCGCAGTTGCCGATGATCATGGTGTGCCCGCGCACGTCCTGCGATTCGTCGTCGAGTGCGAGGGCGATGTCGGTCATCTCTGTGCCCGCCAGCGCGCGCCCCATGGCCTCGACGTAGGCGAGCCATCCGGCCCGGTCCTTGAGATCGTCGTCGGTCTCGACGAGCATCTGCGCATCGACGCCGAATCCGACCATGACCGCGAACGCCCGCTTCTGTCCGCCGTATTCGACCCAGCCGAGGTCTATGCGCCGCGGCTCCCCGTCGCGTGTGCGCTCGAGCGCTGCCTCGACATCGTTGAGCGGCACGCCGAGGTTGCGGGCGAGGAGGTTCCCCGTCCCCTGCGGAACGATGCCGAGCGCGACCTCGGTCCCCGCCAGCGCCTGGGCCACAGCCCTGACCGTCCCGTCGCCGCCGACGGCCACGACGACGTCGCAGCCCGCCTCGACCGCCTCCGCGGCCATGCCGTGTCCAGGGTCCTCCTCACTGGTCTCCCACCAGAGGACCTCGGACGAGAACGTCGCCGGCACCGCAGCACGCAGACGCTCCTCGTCGATCTTCGAGGGGTTCCAGATCACACCGAGCTTCGAGATCGTCATGATCACAGCCTGTGCGAGACGACGCGATCTGGCAAATCGCCGCTATCCGTAGAACAGCTGCTCGAACGCCTTCCTGGCCCTGCGCGTGACACCCAGATAGTGGTCCTCGAGAATCAGGGCGGAGCGCTCCGGATAGCCCAGGAGCACCGCGATCGCGTCGAGCTGGCGCGGCTCGGTGGGAAGGACGTCGCTGGTCTGCCCGGTGAACAGGGTGATCGCGGAGCGCAGCCGGCTCGACAGCCGCCACGCGGTGCGCAGCAGGTCGGCGGATGCTGCGGGGACGAGCCCGGCGTCCACCGCCGCATCGAGCGCGGCCATCGTCGACGTCGTGCGCAGCGCGGGGATCTCGTGAGCGTGCTGCAGCTGCAACAGCTGCACGAGCCACTCCGCGTCGCTGAGCGTGCCGGGCCCGAGCTTCAGATGACGCCGCGGGTCAGCCCCCTGCGGCAGCCTCTCCCCCTCGACGCGCGCCTTGATCCGCTTGATCTCGCGGGTCCCCTGCAGGTCGATCGACGCCGGGTAGCGGATGCTGTCGGCGAGAGCCGTGAACTTGGCGATGAGCTTGGCGCTTCCCGCGACGCCCCTTGCTCGCAGCAACGCCTGCGCCTCCCACGACAGCGACCAGCGCCGGTAGTACTCCGCGTACGCCTCGATGGAGCGCACGAGAGGGCCGCTGCGGCCCTCCGGACGCAGATCCGCATCGAGATCGAGGGGGACGCGGCTGTCGGCGAGGTGCTCGCGCAGCCCAGCGACGATCTGCATGGACAGCTTCTGCGCACGCTCCGGGTCGATGCCGTTCGCGTCGTACACGAAGAGGATGTCGGCATCCGATCCGAAGCCGAGCTCCGCCCCGCCGAACCTGCCCATCCCGATCACGGCGAAGTCGAGCGCCTGCTCCTCGGACGGGACGATCTCCCGATACACCGCGCGCAGCGCCGCCTGGATCGTCGCGTCGGTGATCCCGGTGAGGGAGGCTGCCAGCTCCTCGATCGTCAGCACGTCGAGCACCGCGCCCATGGCTGTGCGCAGCAGCTCTCGGCGGCGCAGGGCGCGCACGGCGCGCAGCGCGTCGCCCACGCTGTCGTGCCTGGTCTGTATCGCCCTCGCCTCCTCGTCGATGGCCGCACCGCTGCGAGGACGCAGCAGCTCGGTGCTGTCGAGCCAGGCGACGGACTCCGGGATCCATTCCATGAGCTCGCCCACGTAGCGCGACGAGGAGAGCAGGCGAGTGAGGCTCTCGGCCGCGCCGGAGGAATCGCGCAGCATCCGCAGGAACCACGGGGTGTCGCCCAACCGCTCGCTGATGCGCCGGAACGCGATCAGCGCGTAGTCCGGATCGCTGCCGTCGGCGAACCAGCGCACCATGATGGGCATGAGGTGCCGCTGGATGGTCGCCTTGCGGCTGAGCCCGCTCGTCAGCGCCCCGATGTGCCGCAGCGCGCCAGCCGGGTCGCGGAAGCCGATCGCAGCCAGACGATCGTGCGCCTGCTCTGCCGACAGCGTGCGCTCGTTCTCCGGCAGAGCCGCCACCGCCGAGAGCAGCGGGCGGTAGAACAGCCGGATGTGGATCTCGCGCACCTCGCGGCGGACGCTCTCCCACCGCTCCCACACGGCCTCGCCGGACTCGGCGAGACCCGTGCTGCGCGCCAGCACACGCAGGCCGGCGGGCGTGCGCGGCATGAGATGCGTGCGGGTGAGCTCGCGCAGCTGCAGACGGTGCTCCATGAGACGCAGCTCGCGGTAGTCGCCGGCGAAGGCAGCCGCCTCCGCACGCCCGATGTACCCCCGGTCGACGAGGGCGTCGATGCTCTCCAGCGTGCCCCGGGTGCGGATGCCGGGGTCGGTCAGCCCGTGCACGAGCTGCAGCAGCTGCACCGTGAACTCGATGTCGCGCAGGCCCCCGGCTCCGAGCTTGAGCTGATACGGGGCGTCGTCGGGGTCGATGTGCTCCATGACCCGCTCGCGCATCCGCTGCACGCTGTCGACGAAGTTCTCGCGCGCCGCGCTCGACCACACCTTCGGCTGCACCGCCTCGATGTACGCGGCCCCGAGCTCGGGGTCGCCCGCCATCGCACGGGCCTTCAGCAGGGCCTGGAACTCCCAGCTCTTCGCCCAGCGATCGTAGTACGCCAGATGCGAGGCGAGAGAGCGCACCAACGCTCCCTGCTTGCCCTCTGGCCGCAGTGCCGCATCGACCTCCCACAGCGGCGGCTCGACTTCGATGCCGCTGAGACCGCGCATGGTCTCCCGCGCGAGCCGGGTCGCGATGTCGATCGCGCGCGACTCGGACACGACGTCCTCATCGGCCGTGCCGCCGACGAAGATCACGTCGACGTCGCTCACGTAGTTCAGTTCGCGGGCACCGGCCTTGCCCATGCCGATGATCGCCAGCCGGGTCGCGCGCACCTGCTCATCGCCCGCCGTCGCCAGCAGGTGACGACGGGCTACCGCCAGCGACGCCTCGAGAGCGGCGGCAGCAGCGTCGGCCAACGCCGCGGCGACCGCTCCGACGACCTCGACGGGACGCGGATGGCACAGGTCGTACGCGGCGATCCCTGCCAGCTCCCGCCGGTACGCGATGCGGAGCGCCACGAACGCCCTGTCGCCGTCGAACGCGGCGATGCCGTCCTGCGCCTCCACCGCGGCGAGCAGGCGCGAGCACAGCTCCTCCGCGCCCGGCGGCGCCACCGGCGTCGGCACGAGCACCGCGAGCTCCTCCGGATGCCGAACGAAGAATTTCCCCAGGCCCGTCGAGGCCCCGAACACGCGCCAGACGCGCCGTCGGGCGGCATCGTCGCGGAACAGGCTCTTGAGCGGCTCGGCGTCGCGACGGGCGACGCGGAGCAGCCCGTCGAGGGCGGCATCAGGATCTGCCGCGTGCACCCCCTCGACGAGCTCCACGCGCTGGAGTCCGAGCAGGGCGCCCAGCTCCTCCAGTGCCGCCGCCGCCGCACTGAGCTCGGCGAAACCGAGCCTGGCCAGCGCGGAGAGCGAGACGGAATCGTCCGACCGTGCCATGCGCGCCTCAGAGGAGTTCGAGGTTGTTCTTCAGCTCCAGCGGAGTGACCTGGCCGCGGTACGCCTCCCACTCCATGCGCTTGTTGCGCAGGACGTAGTTGAAGACCGACTCCCCCAGCGTCTCGGCGACGAGCTCGGAGTTCTCCATGTACTCCAGCGCGTGGTCGAGGCTGGCGGGAAGAGCCGAGTAGCCGAGAGCACGGCGCTCGGCGTCGCTGAGGGACCACACGTTGTCCTCGGCCTCCGGCGGGAGCTCGTAGCCTTCCTCGATGCCCTTCAGGCCCGCGGCGAGCATGAGCGCATAGGCGAGGTACGGGTTGACCGCCGAGTCGAGGGCCCGGTACTCGACACGGGTCGAACCGCCCTTGTTGGGCTTGTACATAGGCACCCGGACGAGGGCCGAGCGGTTGTTGTGGCCCCAGGTGACGAAGCTCGGCGCCTCGTCGCCGCCCCACAGCCGCTTGTACGAGTTCACGAACTGGTTCGTGACAGCGGCGATCTCGTTCGCGTGCTTGAGGAGCCCGGCGATGAAGTGCCGGCCGGTCTTGGAGAGCTGGTACTTGGCGCCCTCCTCGTAGAACGCGTTGCGCTCGCCCTCGAACAGCGACATGTGCGTGTGCATGCCGCTGCCGGGCTGTCCGCTGAGGGGCTTCGGCATGAACGTCGCGTAGACGCCCTGCTCGATCGCCACCTCCTTGATCACGGTGCGGAACGTCATCACGTTGTCAGCCATCGTGAGCGCGTCCGCGTAGCGCAGATCGATCTCGTTCTGACCGGGGCCGCCCTCATGGTGGCTGAACTCCACCGAGATGCCGAGGTCTTCGAGCATCCGCACCGAGCGCCGGCGGAAGTCGTGCGCCGTGCCGCCTGGCACGTTGTCGAAGTACCCCGCCGAGTCCACCGGCACCGGGCCCTCCGGCCCGAAGGTCGACGACTTCAGCAGGTAGAACTCGATCTCGGGATGCGTGTAGAAGGTGAACCCGGCGTCTGCCGCCTTCGCGAGCGTTCGTTTGAGCACGTGCCGGGGGTCCGACACCGCGGGGCGCCCGTCCGGCGTCGTGATGTCGCAGAACATCCGCGCTGTGGGGTCGATCTCGCCCCGCCAGGGCAGGATCTGGAAAGTCGTGGGATCGGGCTGGGCGAGCAGATCCGATTCGTAGCTGCGGGTCAGTCCCTCGATGGCCGACCCGTCGAAGCCGATGCCCTCGGCGAAGGCGCCCTCGACCTCGGCCGGAGCGATCGCCACCGACTTGAGAGTGCCGATCACGTCGGTGAACCACAGGCGAACGAACTTGACGCCGCGTTCCTCGATCGTGCGGAGCACGAAATCCCTCTGCTTGTCCATACTCATGCCCCCGCACCCTTGGCCGCGTCCTCTGCGGCGTCCTCATCGGCCCATGCCCTGGCGCGCTCGCGCAGCACCTCCGGGGCGCGGGCGGCGTCGGCTTCGGAGTCGAACGGGCCCACGCGGTCGACGGACGGCGAGATCATGCCGAACTCGACCTGGCCGGTGGACAGGTTATACCAGTACTTCTCGTCGCCGGATGACATGAGCATCTCCTTCTCCACATGGTGAATTCGATCCTACTGGCGGCGACGGTCTCGCTAAGCTACCGATCATGGCAAAAGCGATCGGCGTCGACATCGGCGGCACGGGAATCAAAGCAGGAATCGTCGACCTGGAGCACGGAACGATGGCGTCCGAGCGCGTGCGCGTGCCCACGCCGGAGGGCGCGTCTCCGCAAGACGTGCTGAACGCCGTGCAGACGGTGCTGAAGACCCTCGACGTCGAGGGCTCCGACCTTCCACTGGGCGTGGCGTTCCCGGCGATCGTCAAGCGCGGCAAGACGCTGTCGGCCGCGAACGTGTCGAAGGAGTGGATCGGCTTCGACGCAGAGCAATTCTTCCGCACGGGTCTCGGGCGCAGCATCGTCTTCGTCAACGACGCCGACGCCGCCGGTGTGGCCGAGGCCCGTCACGGCGCCGCGCGCGATGTCGCAGGCCTCGTGCTGCTGACGACGCTGGGCACGGGAATCGGCTCCGCCTTCCTGTACGACGGCGTACTCATCCCGAACTCCGAGCTCGGTCACCTGAACTTCCGCGAGTTCGAATCCGTCGAGCGATGGGCCGCGACCTCGGCCCGCGAGCGCGAGGACCTCAGCTGGGAGGCGTGGGCAGAGCGCCTGCAGGCCTTCTACTCCCACATCGAGTTCCTCTTCAGCCCCGACCTGTTCGTCGTCGGCGGCGGCGTGTCGAAGAACGCCGACCACTTCCTGCCGCTGCTGGACCTGCAGACGCCGATCGTCCCGGCCATCCACCGCAACAACTCCGGCATCATCGGCGCGGCGTCCCTCGCCGGCGACTGACGCGCACTGACGACGAAGGCCCGCCGATGGTGCGGGCCTTCGTCGTGTCCGAGGCGAATGGGCCGACCTGTACGCCGGGTTCTGTTCCGGGGTTCTTCGCCCCTTCGACGGTCATCTCTCTCGGCGACACGTTGCCGTGGCGCTCCAGCGGTCTACCCGAGGACTCGGCGGGCCGCGTCGACGTCCTCTGTCTGACCTTGCTCCGGACGAGGTTTACCTGGCAGGCCGTGTCACCACGGCCCCCGGTGGTCTCTTACACCACCCTTTCACCCTTACCCCGGCCGAAACCGGGGCGGTCTGCTCTCTGTGGCACTGTCTCGCGGATTGCTCCGGGTGGGTGTTACCCACCGTCCTGCCCTGTGGAGCCCGGACGTTCCTCGGTGCGGTCTCCCGCCACGCGACCGTCCAGCCGACCCATTCGCATGCTCAGTCTACTTCTCCGCGGATTCGGCGATCCGCAGATCGAGCGGGACATCGATCGGGAAGCCGCCGAACAGTCGCCTCGTCGCGACGGCTGCCGCCTCCCGCACGGCCGCCGCTGCGGCCTCGGCCTGCTCCTCGGGAACGTGCAGGATCACCTCGTCGTGCAGGAAGAACGCGAGGTGCGCGCGATGCGCGAAGAGAGCGGATGCCGGCGCCGCTGTCGCCGCGTCCGGCAGCTGCTGCAGCCGGTGCCGGATCTCGGCGAGCCAGATGAGCGACCACTCCGCCGCCGTGCCCTGCACCACGAAGTTGCGAGTGAAGCGCCCCCAGTCGCGCGCGCGGCGGCGCGCAACGGCGACGTCGGCCTCGCCCGCATCCGCGTCGGTGGCGCGCGACTGCAGCTGCTGCCAGTGCGCCGAAGGCTTCGGCGACGAACGGCCGAGCCGCGTCGAGACGACCCCGCCGTCCTCACCGGCCCGCGCGGCATCGTCGACGAGCGCCATCGCGCGCGGATATACCTTGCGCAGCCGGGGCACGAGCCGCCCGCTGTCGCCGGTGGTGGCCCCGTACATGGCGCCGAGCACCGCGTACTTGGCCTCCTCGCGCGTGGACACCGCGCCGGACTCGACGACGCCGGCGTAGAGGTCGCGTCCTCGCGCGGCGTGTGCCATCGCCTCGTCGCCGGCCATCGCGGCGAGCATGCGCGGCTCGAGCTGGGCGACGTCGGCCACGATGAGCTTCCATCCGGCATCCGCCCTGACCGCCGCGCGCAGCGCGCGGGGCAGTTGCAGCGCTCCCCCGCCCGACGACGCCCAGCGTCCGGTGACGACGCCGCCGACGACGTAGGTGGGGCGGAATCGGCCCCCGTGCACCCATTCGGCCAGCCACGCCCATCCGTTCGCGCTCAGCAGTCGCGAGAGCTTCTTGTACTCCAGCAGCGGCGCGATCGCGGGATGGTCGTACTCGGCGAGCTCCCACTTGCTCGTCGACTCGGCGAGCACCCCTGCCCGGTGCAGCGCCCGCAGCAGCTTCGGCTGGCTGTCGAGGTTCAGCGAACGATCGCCGAGGTGCTCACGGATCTCCTCAGCGAGCTCCACCATCCGACGCGGTGGACCGCCGCCCGGCGGACGGGCGCCGAGCGTCGCCGTGAGGATCTCGTCGTGCGTCTGCGCGTGCCACGGCACGCCCGCGACGTGCATCTCCTCGGCGATCAGCGCCCCGGCGGACTCGGCTGCGCAGAGCAGGCGCAGACGGCCGTCCTCGGCCTCCTCGATCACCCGGAGCTGAGCGCGGTACTGGTCAAGGACGTCCTCCGCGGACGCGCCGCTGTCCTCCGCATCGACGACGTCGAACAGCGCCGGTGCATCGTCGCTCGGCTCGCGACGCACCCAGGAGGGCGATGCGGGCAGCGGATGCGGTACCGCGGCGGTGTCGCGCAGCACGGCGTGGCACAGCAGCAGGTCGTGGATGCGGTTGACGCGGACGCCGTCGCGGAGCAGCTGCGGAAGGAAGTCGTGCGCGGTGCGGATCACCCAGCGCACCGGTCCCTCCGCCTCGCGGGCGGCGACCCAGCCGGACAGCTCGCCTGCCGGGAGCCAGCGACGGGAGAGCTCAGCGCCGTCGCCGTCGAACTCGACGGCGAGCGTCGCATCCACGGCTGCGATCAGGGCGATGCGGCGCTCCGCCTGCCCTGTCACCGCTGGCTGCGGCCTGCGATCACAGACCCGACTCCTCGGTGCGCACGAGAATGCATCCGCATTCGGGGCACGAGACGACCGCGGTCTCGGCCGCCTGCCTGATCGCGTTGAGATCGGTGCCGGGAAGCACGATGCGGCAGCCCTCGCAGGTGCCGCGCGTCAGCAGGGCGGCCCCGGCGTTGTTCGCCGCCCGGCGGGTGTACTCGGCCAGCAGGTCGGCAGGGACGGATGCCGTCACCGCGGCCCGGTCGCGGGCCAGCTGCTCGCCGAGCTCGGTCGCCGCGGCGACATCGGCCTTGGCCTGCGCCGTCAGCTCCTGCCCTTCGGCGGTGGTCTGATCGAGCAGCGCCTGCTGCGCGGCGACGGCGGCCTCGGCGTCTTCGAGGCGGCCCATCGCATCGAGCTCGGCGTCTTCGAGGTCGCTCTGGCGTCGCGTCAGGCTGTCGATCTCGTGCTCGAGCGCCTGCGCCTCCTTCGAGTTCGTCGCAGCCGCCAGCCGCTCGGCGTCGCGGGCACGGCGCTGCTCGACGAGCTTCACGTCGGACTCGAGACGCGTGAGCTCGGCGCGCACGTCGTCGCGGGCGCCGGTCAGCGCCGTCAACTCGCGCAGCTGCTCCTGACGGATCGCCACCAGCTCGGTGATGCGCGGCCCCTGCACCGGCTTCGTGCGCGCGCGCTCGGCCTGGAGGATGCGGCGATCGAGATCGGCGACGTCGAGCAGGATGCGCTGGTGTTCAGGTGCGGCGTTCACGTGACAAATCTACTCGGTAGGTCCGACGCCGTTCACTCCACGTCGCCGTCCACGTAGAACCATCGCCGATCCTCGCGGACGAAACGGCTGCGCTCGCGCATCGACCCACGATCACCGTCCTGCCGCCAGAAGGCCTCGAACTCGACGACGCCGTCGCGGTCGAAGGGGCCGCCGCCCGATCGGTCGACGATGAGCAGACGACGCCACTCGAGGCTCGGCTCGAACTCGATCGCGGACGGTCTCGTCGACGGATGCCAGCTCGCCCGCAGATACTCGCCGTCCTGACGCACGAACGCGGTGTAGCGCGAGCGCATGAGCCGCTCTGCCGTGGGAGCGAGCGTCTCCCCCGCGAGCAGCGGGCCGCAGCATCCGCTGAAGAGATCTCCTGAGCCGCACGGGCACCGCTGGTCGTCCACCGACCCAGCGTACGCTGAGGGCATGACCGCACTCATCGCCCACAACGGATTCCGCCTTCCCGCCATCGGTCTCGGCACCTACGCCCTCCGCGGCGATGCCGGCGCCGACGCCGTCACCACCGCGATCGACGGCGGATACCGGCTCGTCGACTCGGCTTTCAACTACGAGAACGAGGGCGCTGTGGGACGCGGCGTCGCGGCATCGGCGGTCGGCAGGGACGAGATCGTGGTCACCACGAAGATCCCCGGTCGCCACCACCCGCGCGAGAAGGCGCGCACCAGCATCGAGGAGAGCAGGGCGCGCCTCGGCGTCGAGGTCGTGGACCTGCACCTCATCCACTGGCCCAACCCGCGCCAGGGCGAGTACGTCCAGGCGTGGGAAGCACTGATCGAGGCCCAGCAGCGAGGGATCGTCCAGCAGATCGGGGTGTCGAACTTCCTTCCGGAGCATCTCGAGCGCATCGAACGCGAGACCGGAGTGCGGCCCGTCGTGAACCAGATCGAGGTGCACCCGTTCTTCCCCCAGAGCGAGCAGCTCGCGTACCACCGCGAGCAGGGCATCATCACCGAGGCGTGGAGCCCGCTCGCCCGCGCCGACCGCCTCCTCGGCGAGCCCGTCATCGCCGAGATCGCCGCAGCGCACGGCATCACCGCGGCGCAGGCGGTGCTCGCCTGGCACGTCGCCAGGGGCACGGTGGCCATCCCGAAGGCGACGTCGGCAGCGCATCAGGCGTCGAACCTCGCCGCGGCATCCGTCATCCTCGACGCCGGCGAGGTCGAGGCCATCACGGCGCTCGGCCGCCCAGACGGGCGTCTGTTCGGCGGCGACCCCGCCACTCACGAGGAGTCCTGAGCCTTGATCCACCGTCGTGGTGTCGATGGGTGCGTTTTCGTGTTTCGGTGATGAAGCTCGCTGTGTGGGCGTGCAGGATCTGCCAGCCGGTGCTCTGGCTTTTCCACTTCGGTTTCCGGTCAC
>NZ_JASGCY010000064.1:0-19272 GCF_047607465.1 Microbacterium sp.
GACCACGGGCGGCGATCCGACACGTGAGCACGTGTTCGCGATCACCTCCCTGACCGCCGCTGACACCACGTCGGCGACGCTCGCAGCGCTCATCCGCGGGCACTAGGGCATCGAGAACCGGCTGCACCGGGTCCGAGACGTCACCCACGACGAAGACCGCTCCCAGATCCGCACCGGCCCAGAACCCCGAGCGATAGCCACGATCCGGAACCTCGCCATCACCATCCACCGCCTCAACGGCGCGACCAGCATCACCAAAGCCACCCCCCACGCCATGCACAACCCCAAACACGCCCGCCACCTCACCAGACTTCGAGAAAGCCATGCCATTCCCCGATGCTCCGTGGCCGTGCTCAGGATCCCGACGCGGTCAGCTCCGCGGCGATCGCCTCGGACTCCTGGGTGATGACCTCGGCCGAGACGATGTCGGATGCCCCGTCGATGAGCACCTGCGTCCATTCTGACAATGCCTCCGCCGCGACGCCGGAGTCATACAGCTCCGTGACCAGCCGCTCCCGCGCGGATGCGTACAGCGCCTCGAAGTCGGCGTTCGCCAGGAACCGATCGGCCAAGATGTTGCCGCCCCGACCACCCTTTGGCTGGTCTGCGCCGCCGCCGTCGGGCATCCCCCGACCTCCTCCGCCGCCGCCTCCACCTCCACCTCCTCCGCCTCCTCCGCCGGGAGGGGCGCCGTAGGCCAGGTTGAGATCCCAGTTCACGACGGTCATCAGCCCCGTGTCAGGGTCGTAGTACAGGTACGAGTTGTTCCCCGGCCCGTCGATGTCGTCGCTGTTGCCGACGAGGTCCTGGAATGCCAGATAGGTGGCGAACGCGTCGACATCCAGGTGAGCGGCCAGCTCGGCGGCGAACTCCTCGTCGCTGGACTCGTTCAGCCACTGCAGGAAGCCGATCAGCGGGGTGAGATCCTCCGCACCGCCTTCCTGGTCGAACACATCCAGGTACGACGCCGCGTCATCGCCCCGGTAGCTGTAGTCGCCCCCGGCCTCGGCTTTGTAGAGCAGCCCGTCACCGAGCACGGACTCCATCCAGGCATCGTTCGGGTTCTCGATCACCAGCCGCAGATCCTCCTCCGATCCCTCCGCGCTGAAGCACACCGCGATCGCCTGTTCCGAGGCCAACCCGGCCTCTTCCAGCAGTTCCAGCGCGAGCGCCTCGTTCAGCGCGGTCTCCGAGCTGTTCCCCCGCACCACCAGTTCCGTGGTGCCCTCATGATTCTGGCCCTCCACATACTTGTCCAGGCGGATCAGCCACGGCAGCTCCTCCGGGCGCTGGCTGGACAGCTCGGCATCCGCCTGGGCCGACAGGGAGCGCAGCGAGGAGTTCCCCTTCAGCTTGAGCCCGACGTTCTCATAGCGGACGCCGTCGATGGTCACCTCGGCGGAGATCCACTCCTTCTCCTCCGTCTCCAGATACGCCTGGATCATCGCGTCGTAGTCCGCGCTCTCGTAGTCGATCGAGATCGAATGCACCTCCGTCGAGTCCCACAGCGCCGACGTCGCCGCGGCGTCCCCGGAATCGCCGGCAGAAGACGTGGAAGACGGAGAACACGCGGTGAGAGCTCCAGCGGCGAGGACGGCGACGGCGGAGAGGGAGACGATGCGGATGCTGCTGTGGACCATGTCCCCATGGGAACAGCCCGCGCTATGCAGGCCTTATGCCCCGTGAAAGGAGGAGATGGGAGCATGCCCACTCCCCCTGAGGTCAGAGGCACCGCGTAGAGTCGCGGGCATGAGCGAAGTCACCATCACCGTCCGCGGCGAGCACGAGGTGCGCATCGCACCGGAGCGCGCCACCGTCCATCTCAGCGTCCGCGCCGACGGGCCTGATCGCGCCGATGCCGTCGAGCGCGCGCTGCGCGCGGCCGAGTCCGTGCGCGAGAGCATCATCGCCCGGCACGACGCCGGCGAAGTGATCGAGTGGGACAGCCGCCATTTCACCGTGCACGCGGAGCGCCCGTGGAACGCCGACGGCCGCCAGCTCCCTCCGGTCTACCACGTCGCCGTCGACTTCACCGCGACGTTCGGCGAAGCATCCGTCCTCTCCACGTGGGCGACCGCGATCTCCGATCGGGATGGCGTCGAGATCGGCTGGGTCGACTGGCACCTCACACCCGCGACCCGGTCGCGCATCGAGCGCGAGGTGGCCGCCGCAGCCGTCGGCGTCGCCGTCGCCCGCGCCGAGGCCTACGCCGCGGCCCTCGGCCTGCACGACGTCGCCGCGCGCGAGATCGCCGACACCGGTCTCATCTCGCGCGCTTCGAAGGAGGACGTTGCGCCGATGATGTCGGCACGCGGCGCCGCGTTCGCGGCCGACGCCGGGGCTGCCGAGATGATCTACGAGACGCAGGAGCTCGTGCTCTCGGCCACCGTCGAGGGCCGATTCGTCGCACGCTGATCTCGCTCCCCCACGCCGCGCGGCACCCTGCTAGCGTCAGACCATGTCACCGATGACAAGCAGCGGGATGCCGTTGCGCGACTACCGGATCCACCGCTACGTCAACGCGTTCTGCCCGCAGTGCCACGCGAGGACCCCGACCGGCCGCTCGCCGAGGTCGAGCGGCTCTCCGGCTGGCTCGCCGACCGCGAGGGGACGATCTGGCTCGAGCGCGGCTGCCGCACCCACGGCCTGCAGCGCACGCTGTACGACGAGTCCGCCGAGATCCTCCGTTATCTGGAGCAGTGGACGGCGCCCACCAAGGTGCACACGCCCGACGTCGCGTCGAACTTCGTCCCCGTGCCCGAGGCGTATCTGGACGGACTCCCCGAGATGCAGACGCAGCACACCTGCATCCTCCTCGCCGACATCACCGACCACTGCAATCTGCGCTGCCCGACCTGCTTCGCCGAGTCCAGCCCGGCGGCGAGCGCGGTCGCCCCGCTGGCCGAGGTCCTCGCCTCGGTCGACGCGAAACTCGCGCGCGAGAACAACCGCATCGACGTGCTCATGCTCTCGGGCGGGGAGCCGACCCTGTACCCCTGGCTCGAACAGCTCCTCGAACATCTCGTCGCCCGCCCGATCGTGCGCATCCTCATCAACTCCAACGGTCTGCGCATCGCGAACGACGACGAGTTCGTCGCCACGCTGAAGAAGCATCGCGAGCGCGTCGAGGTCTACCTGCAGTACGACGGCGAAGAACCAGAGACCTCGCGCCTGCACCGGGACGCCGACATCCGCCACTTCAAGGAACGGGCTCTCGCCCGTCTCTCGGATGCTGGGATCTTCACGACCCTGACGATGACCGCAGCCCTGGGGGTGAACGACCACGAGATCGGCACCGTCATCCGCCGTGCGATGGTGAACCCCTACGTCGGCGGGGTGACGATCCAGCCCGTGTTCGGCTCTGGCCGCTCCAACGGCATCGACGCCGCCGACCGTCTCACGCACACGGGCGTCCTGGCACGGCTCGGCCCGCAGACCGACGGCGAGGTGACCTGGCACGACCTCACCGCCCTCCCCTGCAGCCACCCGCACTGCTGCTCCGTCGGCTATCTGCTCCGCGACGACTCCGGCGACTGGCGCTCGCTCACGGCGCTCGTCGGCCACGAGCAGCTGAAGCAGTTCCTCGACCTCAACCCCAACCTCATCGCGAACCGCATCGCCGACAGCGGCATCAACCAGGCGCTCAAGGACAGCGTGAAGCAATCGCTCCTCGACCTGCTCAGCGAGCAGTCCTCGCTCTCGCACCCCTCGACCGGCTCGCTCTGGAAGGACATCTGCACCGGCTGCGACCTCGGCATCGGCACGCTGACCTCGCTGGCGACGGCGGCCCTGCCCGGACAGCACAAGCGCATGCGCCGCTTCCTCGGCGAACGCGTCAAGCGCATCACGATCAAGCCGTTCATGGACATCAACACGATGATCGAGGAGCGCCTCACCCAGTGCTGCGTGCACGTCGCGACCGTGAACGGCGAGACCGATGCGCACCAGTGCGCGCCGTTCTGCGCGGTGCAGGCGTGGAAGCCGCTCGCCGACCAGAAACTGTCCACAGCGACCGGGCGCACAGCGCTCACGCTGATCCCGACGGAGCCCGCGCTGCCATGACCCAGTGGCCGCTGAATCTCAGGGATCCGAGCGTCCCCGACCCGTCGGGCGCCCGCGACCCGCTGCGACTGTGCGTCAATGCGACGGTCGCGCTGATCACGTGCGTGCTCGGGCCGGTCGCGCTGCTCGGCTTCGCGGGCACGGCGATCTTCGCGTACGCGCAGGCGCGTCGCGCAGGCCTCATGACCTCGCGCTGCAGACTCGGCGACACGCGCCTGGTGCTCGCGTACCTCATCGTGCTCGCCGTGCTCGCGGCGGCCGCGATCCCCCTGTGGATCGCGCTGTGGACCCGGATGCTGGCCTGATCGTGTTCCCCACGCTGCACGACCTCCTCGGCGTCGGCCCGCCGATCGAAACGCACGGGTTCTTCGTCGGGCACGGGCTCCTCGCCGGCGGCATCGTGTTCTGGGTCGAGGCACGTCGGCGCGGCGCCAAGGATCCACGCATCCCCTCCCTCGTGTTGGGCGCCCTCCTCGGCGCCGGGGTGCTCTCGCGGCTGGGCACCTGGGCCCAGCATCTCGACCCGTCGAAGAACCTCAGCCTCGGCGAGCAGCTGCTCTCGGGCAACGCCTCGATCCTCTCGGCCCTCGTCGGCGCCTGGCTGGGTGTGCACATCACGAAGCGCCTCGTCGGGTACCGCGAGCGCACCGGCGATCTGTTCGCGCCCGCCGTCGCCCTCGCGATGGCGATCGGTCGCATCGGATGCCTGCTCACCGAGAATCCGGGTACCCCGACGGGCGGCGCGTGGGGCATCGTGCTCACCCCTGAGCAGGCGGCGCGCGTCGGCGCCCCCGCCGGCGTCGGCCTGCATCCGAGCTTCGTGTACGAGATCGTCTTCCACGCGGTGGCGTTCGCCCTGCTGTGGTTCTGGCTGCGCCATCGCGGCATCCGCCCCGGCGAGACCCTCACCCTGTACATCGCCGGGTACGCGCTGTTCCGCTTCTTCGTCGAGTTCGTCCGGGGCAACGACGTCGCCGGGCTCGGACTCACCCGCCCCCCAGCTCTTCCTACTCGCCGCCCTGCCGCTGCTGATCGCGCGCCTGGTACGGCTGTGGCGGAAGGGCGCCTTCGTCCCCGCAGAACGGAGCAGCACGCATGAGCACCACCCCGCCTGACGGCACGCCGGAAGAACCGGAGGAGGTCGTCCCCCCGGAACCGGTGATCCCGCCGGCGCCGCCGTACGCGCAGCCCCTGCCGTCTCCGCAGCCCTCTCCCCAGCAACCGCCGTCTCCGCAGCAGCCGCCGTCTCCGCAGACCTCCGCGTCGCAGCAGCAACCGTACGGGCAGCAGCCGGCAATGCCGCAGCAGCCGTACACCCAACAGCCGTACACCCAACAGCCGTACGCCCAACAGCCGCTCTTCCCGCAGCATCCGGCCGGCGTCTACCAGCCTGCGCCGCGCAAGGGGCTCGGCGAAGGCGCGAAGATCGGTGTCGGAACGGGCATCGGATGCCTGTCGTACATCCTCGCTCTGTTCCTCTTCTTCGCGGCGATGTCGACGTTGGTCTCCGCGACCCCGGCGGTGTACTTCGGCATCTTCCTGCTGCCGGTGGCGGTCGGCGTCGCGCTGCTCTTCTCCCCGCGCAGCCGGGGCTTCGGCATCGGCATCCTCATCATCGCGGCCGCCGCCTGGCTCGTGGTTCTCGGCCCCTGCAGCGCCTTCGTGCTGAGCTGACGCCGCTAGGCGGTCGGCGCGGCGAACCCGGCGAGATCCGCGGCGAGACGCTCGGACACCCGCGCATGCACGGCCGTGCCCTCCTCGCGGTGCTCGACCGACAGCAGCATCCCCGTCGCATGGATCGCCGCGACGAGATCGCCGCGATCGTACGGGATCAGCGCGCGCACCTCGACGGCGGGCTTCGGCAGCTCCTCCTCGATGGCGGCACGCAGCTCGGCGATGCCTTCGCCGGAGCGCGAGGAGACGAAGTGCGCCTTCGGCTCGAGCCCCCGCAGCACGAGACGCTCGTCGTCGTCGATGAGGTCGGCCTTGTTGAAGACGACGATCTCCGGCATGTCGCGCACGCCCACATCGCCCATCACGTCGCGGACGGTCTGCAGCTGACCGGCGGGATCAGGGTGCGAGCCGTCGACGACGTGCAACACGACATCGGCGTCGCCGACCTCTTCGAGGGTCGAGCGGAACGCCTCGACGAGCTGATGCGGCAGGTTGCGGACGAACCCGACGGTGTCGGTGAGCGTGTACACGCGCCCGTCGCTCGTCTCCGAACGGCGCACGGTGGCATCGAGCGTCGCGAACAGCGCGTTCTCGACGAGGACACCGGCGCTCGTGAGCGCGTTGAGCAGGCTCGACTTGCCGGCGTTGGTGTAGCCGGCGATGGCGACCGAGGGGATCGTGTTGCGCTTGCGCTCGGCGCGCTTGGCCTCGCGAGCCGGGGCGAAGTCGCGGATCTGCTTGCGCAGCAGCGCCATCTTCGTGCGGATGCGGCGGCGATCGAGCTCGATCTTCGTCTCACCCGGTCCGCGCGAGCCCATGCCGGCGCCGCCCGCGCCGACCTGGCCACCGGCCTGCCGGCTCATCGACTCACCCCAGCCGCGCAGTCGCGGCAGGAGGTACTCGAGCTGGGCGAGCTCGACCTGCGCCTTGCCCTCACGGCTCTTGGCGTGCTGGCTGAAGATGTCGAGGATCACGGTGGTGCGGTCGATGACCTTCACCTTGACGACGTCCTCCAGCGCACGGCGCTGGCTCGGCGCGAGCTCGGTGTCGGCGATGACGGTGTCGGCGCCGGTCGCGGCGACGATGTCCTTGAGCTCCTGCGCCTTGCCGCGTCCGATGTAGGTGGCGGCATCCGGATGCGGGCGCCGCTGCAGCACACCGTCGAGCACGACGGCGCCGGCGGTCTCGGCGAGGGCGGCGAGCTCGCGCAGCGAGTTCTCCGCCTCCTCCTGCGCCCCCTGCGGGTAGACGCCGACGAGCACGACGTTCTCGAGCCGGAGCTGCCGGTACTCGACCTCGGTGACGTCTTCGAGCTCGGTGGAGAGCCCGACCACGCGGCGCAGCGCATGCCGGTCCTCGAGGTCCCACTGGTCGCCGTCGCTCGATCCGTGCCCGGCGGTCGCTGCGTCCTGCAGCGCCTGCGCGGCGCCGAACACGCGCACCTCGGTGCGCCTGTCCGCGTTCGCGAGCACGCGATCCACCGCGGTCGCCTCCTCCGACGAGGGTGTCGTGGTCTCCGTCATCCGATCCTTGTCTCTGTTCTGCTCGGAGCCTTAACCTTAGCCCGCACTCTCGGGTACGCTCACGGTATGGGGTCCGACCATTACTTCACTGCGGCCCCGGCAAGCCCCGAGAACCTGCGCACGATTCGCGTGTCGCTCGCAGGCCGTGAGCTCGATGTCACCACCGCTGGCGGCGTCTTCAGCCCGGATCGTCTGGATGCCGGTACCGCTGTGCTTCTCGCCAACATGCCTCCCGTCCCTCCGGGAGGAGACCTTCTCGACCTCGGGAGCGGCTGGGGGCCGATCTCGCTGTCGATGGCTCTCGCGGCGCCCCACGCCACCGTCTGGGCCGTCGATGTCAACGAACGGGCCCTCGATCTGGTGCGACGCAATGCCGAGGCGCTCGGCCTCACCAACATCAACGCCTCGCTGCCCGCAGATGTTCCAGACGACGTGACCTTCCGCACGATCCGCTCGAATCCGCCCATCCGGGTCGGCAAGAACGAACTGCACGGGCTGCTGGAGCGCTGGATCCCGCGTCTCGACGAGCGCAGCGACGCCTGGCTCGTCGTGCAGCGCAATCTCGGCGCCGACTCGCTGCAGCGCTGGATCGCCGGGACCTTCCATCCCGGCTACAGCGTGTTCCGCACCGCCACCGGCAAGGGGTACCGCGTGCTGAAGGTCCGTCGTCACGGGACGCCCGCGACCGAGCCGATCGCGATCGGCTGAGCACGCGTCGCTGAACTCGTCGACTCAGACGAGATCGATCTCGCCGTGGAAGACGAGGGTCGCCGGTCCCGACAGCGCGACGTGCTCACCGTCCTCGGCGGGGAACATCCGCACTCCGAGGGTGCCGCCGGGCACCTCGACGCGCCAGTTGCTCGGCGCCCTCTCCCCCGCCCAGTGACGGACGGCGAGGGCGGTGGCGGCGACACCGGTGCCGCAGCTGAGCGTCTCGCCGACGCCGCGCTCCGACACGCGCATCTTCACGTGACCGATGCCGTCGCGCACCAAGGGCTCGCCCGGTACGACGAACTCGACGTTCGCCCCGGCGTGCGGCACTGGATCGAGCAGCGGTGCGCGGTGCAGGTCGAGGGAGGCGAGCTCCGCCTCGGAGGCGAGAGCCACGACCACGTGCGGGTTGCCGACATCGATGCCGAGACCCGGCCGGGTGACGGGCAGGCCGTCGGCCGTGACCAGCGGATCGGCCCCGGACAGCTCCCACCGGCCGAGGTCGACCTGGTAGCCGCTCTCGCTGCGGGTGACGTCTCGAACACCCGCGCGGGTGCCGATGGGCAGGGTCGATCCGGGTTCGATGGCGGCGAGTCCTGAGCGGACGAGATAGTGCGCGAACACCCGGATGCCGTTGCCGCACATCTCCGCGATCGAGCCGTCGGCGTTGCGGTAGTCCATGAACCATTCGGCCTCGGGCTCCACGGCCAGCGCCGCGGCGCCGTCGGCAATCGCCCGGGAGCGCACGACGCGGAGGATGCCGTCGCCGCCGATGCCAACGTGGCGATCGCACAGCACGGCGACCTGGTCGGCGGTCAGATCGAGCGCCCCATCGGGGTCGGCGATGATGACGAAGTCGTTGCCCGTGCCGTGCCCCTTGGTGAATGCGACCATGCGTCCAGTCTATTCAGGCCTGAGGACCCGGTAGCGTCCGCACAGGAAAGCGTGGTTGCGGGCGACGTCGACGAGTTCCAGATCCAGCTCCCGCGGCAGCACCGGGGCGCCGGCGCCGAGCGTCACGGGCGCGTACTGCAACCAGACCTCGTCGAGCAGCCCGGCATCCGCGAACTGACCGGCCAGATCGCCTCCCCCGACGATCCAGAGATCCTTGCCGCCGGCGGCCTCGATCATCTGCGCGTGCACGTCGCGCACATCTGCCTGCGTCAGGCGCACGTCGCCGGTGGCAGGCAGCGCCAGTGCGCGATGGGTGAACACCCAGGTCGGCTGCGTGTAGCCCCACGCGCCGTTCTCCTGGCGCATGACCCATTCGAAGGTCGATGCGCCCATGGCGAGGGCGCCGACGGACTCGATGAACGCCGGGTAGGCCATCGGGCCGTCGAGGTCGATGTCCTGCTTCAGCAGCCAGTCCAGCGAGTGCTCGGTCGTCGCGATGAAGCCGTCGAGGCTCGTGGCGGTGTAATAGTGGGTCGTCATGCCCCGATGATCGCACCGGCATCCGACATCGGCTCCACCCGTTCCAGACCGGGGTAGCGCTTGAACCACGACACCTGCCGACGCGCGTAGCGGCGGGTCAGCGCCTGGGTCTCGGCGATCGCCTCGGCCTCCGTGAGACGCCCGTCGAGCTGGCCGAGCGCCTGCGCGTAGCCGATCGCCCGGCTCGCGGTGACGCCCTGCTCCAGCCCGTGCTTGCGCAGAGCCGCGACCTCGTCGAGGAGACCCGCCTGCCACATCCGCTCGACGCGCCGGTCGAGGCGCTCGACGAGCTCTGCGCGATCCACGTGCAGGCCGAGCAGGCGGGTCGACGGATGCCAGAGCGCAGGCGCCTCGGGAAGGGCGGCGCCGTGCGTGTCGCTCCCCTGTTCGATGACCTCGAGGGCGCGGACGATCCGGCGCCCGTTGTGCGGATCGATACGCGCGGCGGCGGCCGGATCGGCACGACGCAGCCGCTCGAGCAGAGCAGCGGCTCCGTCCGACTCGAGTTCGCGCTCCAGCCGGGCTCTCACCTCGGGATCGCGCGGGGGGAAGCGGAAGTCGAACACGACGCTGGAGACGTAGAGTCCCGATCCGCCGACGAGGATCGCGTCGCCGCCGCGCGCATGGATGCTCTCGATCGCCGCGCGCGCCAGCGGCTGATACCACGCGACCGCGGCGTCCTCGGTGGCCTCCAGCACGTCGAACAGATGGTGCGGGATACCACGTCGTTCGGAGACCGAGAGCTTCGCCGTGCCGATGTCCATGCCGCGATACAGCTGCATCGCGTCGGCGTTGACGATCTCCGCCGGGTCCCCGCGCGCGCGCAGCTCTTCGGCGAGGGCGAGGGCGAGCTCGCTCTTGCCCGTCCCTGTGGCCCCGACGACCGCCCAGAGCCGGGTCATGACGTGCCCGCCTGCGTGCTCACCCTGCACTCCTCCGCTGACACCCCGTGTTGGTGACGAGACCCCCTCCTGTCGACGTCTGCAGCCCGGGGTCTCGACGAGAACCCGGGGTCTCGGCGGAGCCGCGCGGTCACACGCCCACGCGCAGGGTCGGCAGGCCGAGCGAGACGGGCCGCGGGGCGCCCGGCTCACCGGCGGATGCTGGTGCCGGCACACCGCACGACTCGGCCTGCGAACGATCCCAGGCGTCGCCGCCGCGGGTGCGGCGGATGCGCAGCGGCTGCCCGGTCGGATCGTCGGCGAGCAGATGGAAGGGCGCGGCGTGCGTGATCGTCACGGTGACGGCGTCGCCCGGACGCGGGAGCACCGATCCGGGGGTCACCTCGAAGTGCACGAGGCGGTTGTCCTTCGCCCGTCCGGTCAGGCGGTGCGTCGCAGCATCCTTCTTGCCCTCGCCCACCGACACCAGCAGCTCGACCTCGCGGCCGACCTGCTTCTGGTTCTCCTCCAGCGAGATGCGCTCCTGCAGGGCGATGAGCCGGTCGTAGCGCTCCTGCACGACGTGCTTGGGGATCTGGTTCTCCATCGCGGCCGCGGGCGTGCCCTCACGGATGGAGTACTGGAAGGTGAAGGCGCCGGAGAATCGGGACTGCTCGACGACGCGCAACGTGTCCTCGAAGTCCGCGTCGGTCTCGCCGGGGAAGCCCACGATGATGTCGGTGGTGATCGCGGCATCCGGGATCCGCTCCCGCACCCGGTCGATGATCCCGAGGAATCGCTCGCTGCGGTAGGAGCGGCGCATGGCCTTGAGGATGCTGTCGCTGCCGGACTGCAGCGGCATGTGCAACTGCGGCATGACGCTCGGCGTCTCGGCCATCGCGTCGATCACGTCGTCGGTGAAGGCGGCGGGGTGCGGGCTCGTGAAGCGGATGCGCTCGAGCCCCTCGATCTCGCCGGCCGCGCGCAGCAGCTTGCCGAACGCCCGCCGGTCGCTGAACTCCACGCCGTAGGAGTTCACGTTCTGGCCGAGAAGGGTGACCTCGATCGCGCCGTCCTCGACGAGCAGGCGGATCTCGTTGAGGATGTCGCCAGGACGGCGATCCTTCTCCTTGCCGCGCAGATGCGGCACGATGCAGAAGGTGCAGGTGTTGTTGCAGCCCACAGAGATCGACACCCAGCCGCTGTGGGCGGAGTCGCGCTTGGTGGGAAGGGTCGAAGGGAACACCTCGAGGGACTCGAGGATCTCGAGCTCGGCCTCGCCGTTGTGACGGGCGCGTTCCAGCAGCCCGGGGAGGGACCCCATGTTGTGCGTGCCGAACACGACGTCGACCCACGGGGCCTTGTCGAGCACCGCCTGCTTGTCCATCTGCGCGAGGCACCCGCCGACCGCGATCTGCATGCCCTCCTTGCGGCGCTTCACCGAGGCGAGCTGGCCGAGGGTGCCGTAGAGCTTGCCGGCCGCGTTGTCGCGGACAGCGCAGGTGTTGATGATCACGACGTCGGCCTCGGTGCCCTCAGCGGCGCGCACGTAGCCTGCGCTCTCCAAGGAGCCGGAGAGGCGCTCCGAGTCGTGCACGTTCATCTGGCACCCGAAGGTACGCACTTCGTACGAGCGCTGGCGCCCGTCGCTTCCGACCGCCGCCGACGAGGCGGAGATGATCGTCGGCTCACTACGAGGGATAGTCATGATCCCTCGATTCTACTTTCGCACCGTCGACGGCGCGTCCGGCATTCGGCGCGTCCAGCATTCCTCGCGTCCGGCATTCATAAGGAAATCATCAGCTTCGCTTAAGGCACCCATCATCGCGCTCTCTAGCGTCGGGGTATCGACTTTCGCCCGGCCGGGGCGAGCTGTGTTTCCCTCCCACCCGAATGGAGACGACGCCCGACATGAGCGCTCGCACCTTCCTCGCCCGCTTCCGGCGGCGCACCAAGATCATCACCGCGGCGGCCGTCATCATCGTCGCCGCCGTGGCGGTCTGGGTGTTCGCCTTCCTGCTCCCCTCGCAGAACGCTGCGGCCCAGACCATCACCCAGACCGCCGCGGCGAGCCTGCAGACGTTCGAGAAGACCGTGTCCATCACAGGCACCGCCACGCCTGCGGTGCAGGAGGACGTCAGCTTCGAGGTCAGCGGCACCGTGACGGCGATCAACGTGGCAGCGGGAACGACGGTCACCGCAGGCACCGTGCTCGCCACGATCGACACCCTCGAGCTCCAGGCGGACCTGCTCGACGCGCAGGCCACGCTCGCTGAGGCGCAGGCCACGCTCGCGGATGCTCAGGAAGAAGGCGAATCCGACACCCGGGTCGCCGCAGCATCCGCTGCCGTGGACGTCGCGCAGGTGAACGTCGACGCCGCCACGGCAGCGATGGACGATGCGAACCTCGTCGCTCCGGCCGACGGGCTCATCACCAGCGTCGGTATCGCGGTCGGCGACAAGGTCGGCAGCTCGTCGTCGTCCTCGAGCAGCTCCACTCCCGGAGGATCCTCCTCGACCGGCGATTCCTCGTCGAGCACGACGAGCTCGGCCGCCTTCACGCTCGTGAGCACGAACTCGTGGTCGATGTCGGTCTCGGTCGGCGAGACCGACATCGCGAACGTGGCCACCGGCCAGCAGGTCGAGCTCACCACCGACGACGGCGCCGAGTACTTCGGCGTCGTGTCCGAGGTGGGACTGCTCCCGAGCACGTCCAGCGGCTCCGCGCAGTATCCGGTCACCGTGTCGATCACCGGAGACGGCGAGGGCCTGTTCGACGGCGTCTCCCTGACCGGATCGATCGTCTACGAGCGCCGCACCGACGTGCTCGCCGTCTCCTCGGCTGCGGTCACGACGATCGACGGCGTCAGCACCGTCACCGTGATCGCCGAGGACGGCACGCAGTCCGAGGTCACCGTGGAGGTGGGCGAGACCAGTGGAGAGTACACCGAGATCCTCTCCGGAATCGCCGAGGGCGACGAGGTTCTGGTCGCGAGCTTCACCCCCGGCGAGGGCAACTCCGGCACGACGGGCGACACCGGCCAGATGCCGGGCGGCGGCCAGATGCCCGGCGGCGGCGAGATGCCCGGCGGCGGCCAGATGCCGGGCGGCGGCACGGGTCAGATGCCAGGCGGCGGCAACGGAGGAGGCCAGTGATCGGCACCGAGCCCGCCAGGGCCGTCATCGAGCTCCTGGACGCCCGCAAGACCTACCGCACCGGAGACATCGAGTTCGAAGCGCTGCGCGGCATCGACCTGCGGGTGGATGAGGGCGAGTACCTCGCGATCATGGGCCCGTCGGGCTCCGGCAAGTCCACGCTCATGAACATCCTCGGCTGCCTCGACGTGCTCACGAGCGGCGCGTACCGCCTGGACGGAGACGACGTCGCCGAGCTGAGCGAGACGGCTCTCGCTCAGGTGCGCAATCGCCGCATCGGCTTCGTGTTCCAGCAGTTCCATCTGCTGCCCTCGCTGACATCGCTGCGCAACGTCGAGCTCCCGCTCGTGTACGCCGGCGTCGGCAAGGAGGAGCGGCGTGACCGTGCGATCGCGGCGCTCACCCGCGTCGGCCTCGGCGACCGACTGTCGAACCGTCCGAGCGAGCTCTCCGGAGGGCAGCAGCAGCGCGTGGCCGTCGCCCGGGCCCTCGTCGGGGATCCGACGATGATCCTCGCCGACGAACCGACCGGAAACCTCGATTCGAAGTCGACGGACGACGTGCTCGGCCTGTTCGACGAGCTGAACGACGCCGGACGCACCATCGTGCTCATCACGCACGAGCTCGAGGTCGCCGAACGGGCGGGGCGGATCGCCTTCGTCCGCGACGGCCTGATCGCCGAGAAGGAGGTCGCCGCATGAACTGGTCGGAGACCCTCGCCACGGCGTGGCACGCCATCCGATCGCACATGCTGCGCTCGCTGCTCACGGTCCTCGGCATCCTCGTCGGCGTCGCCGCCGTGGTCGTCACCGTAGGGCTGGGGCTCGGGACGCAGAAGGACGTCAGCAAGCAGATCAGCTCCCTCGGCAGCAACCTCCTCATTGTCTCCCCCGGATCCAGCACCGACTCCAGCGGCATCCGCGGCGGCTTCGGCAGCTCGACGACCCTGACCGCGACGGATGCCGAGGCTCTCGACTCCGAGATCGCCGCCCCGGACGTGCAGAGCGTCGCCCCGGAGAAGACCTCCTCGCTCTCGCTCGTCGCGAACGACACGAACTGGACCACCACGGTCACGGCCACCACCACGTCATGGCCCGAGGTGCGCTCCCGCGAGCTCGCCGTGGGCGAGTTCTTCACCGCAGAGGAGTACTCATCGAACGCGAGCGTCGTCGTGCTCGGCTCGGAGACCGCCGACGAGCTGTTCGGGACCACGAACGTCGTCGGGCAGAGCGTCGCGATCGACGGCAGCACCTTCGAGATCATCGGCGTGCTCGCCTCGGCCGGCTCCAGCTCGTCGACCAATCTCGACGACGCCGCGATCATCCCGCTGACCACCGCGGCGAGCACCGTGATGGGCGGGACGACGGCATCCGCCGTCAGCACCATCTATGTGAAGTCCGTCTCGGACGAGGTGCTCTCCGCCGCCTATCAGGAGGTCGAATCGATCCTCCTGAATCTGCACGGGATCACGGATGCCGACAGCGCCGACTTCACGCTGGAGAGCCAGGACGCCCTCGTGGACACCGCGACCTCGATCTATCAGACGCTCACGGTGCTCCTCGCCGGGGTCGCCGCCCTCTCGCTGCTCGTCGGCGGCATCGGAGTGATGAACATCATGCTCGTGTCGGTCACGGAGCGCACCAGGGAGATCGGGCTGCGCAAGGCCCTCGGCGCCCCTCCCGGTGCCATCCGCAACCAATTCCTGCTGGAGGCGGCCGTGCTCGGCTTCGGCGGAGGGATCGTCGGTGTGATCCTCGGCATCGTCGTGGCCTGGGTGCTCCCCGGACTCATCGGCAGCTCGGTGGTCGTCTCGATCCCCATCGTGTTCCTGGCGCTCGGCGTCGCGATCGCCATCAGCCTCACCTTCGGCGTGTACCCGGCGACCCGGGCCGCCCGGCTCGTCCCCATCGACGCTCTTCGCAGCGAATGACCTCACATCTCAGAAAGAACATCGACATGACCGTCTTGAAGACATCCCGACTCCGCAACACCCTCATCGCCTCCGGCATCCTCCTCGCAGGCGGCGCCGCGCTCGCCGGCTGCGCGTCGGCCACAGCCGACCCCGCGCCCTCGGCGACCGCGCAGCCCGACGATGGCGCTCAGCAGCCGCAGATGCCCTCGGGCGTGAGCGGCCTCATCGCCTACGCCGAGGACGGCCTGCTCCAGGTCCAGGGCACCGATGAGCAGACAGCGGTGCGCTACACCGACGAAACGTCCATCACCAAGACCGTGGCCGTGGAGGCCTCGTCGATCGCTGTGGGCTCATGCGTCATGATCGTGACCGACGAGGACGGCACCACCGCGACCTCGGTCACGGTGACCGACGCCGCCGACGACGGCACCTGCGCCCTGGGTATGGGCGGCGGCTTCCCCGGAGGCGATGGCGGGATGCCGTCTGGAGGAGACGGTCAGATGCCGTCCGGTGGAGACGGTCAGATGCCGTCCGGTGACGGTGCGCGCCCGTCCGGTGCGCCCACGGACATGCCCAGCGGTGCGCCCGACGCCTCCGGCGACGCCCAGGGCGGCCCCGGCGGCATGGGCGGCATGGGTGGCTCCGGCAACATCGTCTCGGGTGCTGTCACCGCTGTCGGCGATGGCACGCTGACGGTGAAATACACCGGATTCGGTGACGACGCCGAGACCACGAGCACCGATATCACCCTGACCGCCGATACGACCATCACCGGCACGGTCGCCGCCACCGCGGCCGACATCGCCACCGGACTGTGCGTCACCGCAGCGGGCGAGGCCGACGATGCCGGCGGCTACGACGCCACCTCCCTCGCCCTGAGCGACGCCGATGAGAACGGCGAGTGCTCCTCGGGCTTCGGCGGCGGCCGTGGCCCCGGTGCCGATGGGCAGGGTGAGGGCCAGTGAGCGGGGACGAACTCATCGATGCGCCCGATGCTCCCGATGCGCCCGATGAGGCGGTAGCCGCCCCACGGCGCCGGAGGAGACTGGGCCGGCTCCTCGCCTCCCGCCGGAACCGGCTCATTGCCGGCGTCGCGGTGACCGCCGCGGTCCTCGCCTCGGGGACGGGCGCCGTCTATGCGGCCACGCAGAACGGCTCGAGCAACTACCGCACGGCCGTGGCCGATGTCGCCGACATCTCGGAGACGCTGTCGCTGAGCGGGCAACTGGCATCGAGCAGTTCCACCGACGTGGCGTTCCAGGTGGGCGGAACCGTCGCCGAGGTCCTCGTGGCGCTCGGCGACACCGTCACGGCAGGGCAGCAGCTCGCAGCTCTCGACACGACGGATCTCGAAGAGGCGGTCACCAAGGCCGAAGACGCCGTCGCGGATGCCGAGCAGACCCTCGAAGACGACCTGGAGACGCAGGCGAGCGGGAGCTCGTCGTCATCGTCCTCGTCGTCGTCATCGTCGTCGTCCTCTGCCACGGCGTCTTCGGACTCGTCCTCCGGCTCGTCGGATTCGTCGGGCTCGTCGGGCTCGTCAGGGCGAAGCGGGTCGTCGACGAGTGATGCCGAGACGCAGAAGGCGATGAAGGAGATCGCCGACGCTCAGCAGGCGCTGCTCGCCCAGTACGAGGCGGCGACCGCGGCGGGTGAGGCGTCGACGTCGGCTCTCGCCCAGGCACAGGAGATCTGCGCGCCTTTCCTCTCCGCCTCGCTGACCGCGGATGCCGCCTCCGAGGAGGACGGCGATGCGTCAGACGCGGAGCCGAGCGCAGCCTCTGAGACCGACACCACCCAGACCACCGACGACACCACCCAGACCACCGACGACACCGCCCAAACCACCGACGACACCACCGACGACACGGACGACTCCACACAAACCACCGACGAGACCGACACCACACAAACCACCGACGAGACCGACACCACAGACGACTCCACACAAACCACCGACGAGACCGACACCACAGACAACACGGACGACACCGCCACGGTCGACGATCTGCAGAGCGCCCTCGAAGACGCGCAGTCGGATCTCGCTTCCTGCCAGGAGGCGATCACCGCGTCCCAGGAGGCGCAGAGCACCACGAGCGCGGCCGGCACGGCCTTGACGGATGCCGCGACGGCTCTGAACGAGAAGGTCGCCGCCCTGCAGACGCTCATCGGCTCGGCATCCTCGACCGACGACGCCGACACCACCGAGCCGAGCACGTCGACCTCGTCGACCGGATCGCCGACCACGAGTTCCTCCGGGTCCTCGGACTCGTCATCGTCGTCCGGGACGCCGTCGGGCTCCGCCGCAGGAGAGTCGACCACGATCACCGCCGAGCGGATCCTCGCCGACCAGGCGGCCATCGACCTCGCCGAGGCCGAGCTGGCGATCGCTCAGCAGAACCTCACGTTCGCGTCGATCACGAGCCCGATCAGCGGCACCGTCGTCTCGGTGGCTCTCGCCGCCGGTGACTCCGTGTCGGCCGGGTCGACCTCGTCCATCATCACCGTGCAGGGCGAACGCGGATACGTCGTCCAGGCGAACGTGACTCTCAGCAGGATCTCGAAGGTGCAGACGGGGCAGAGCGCCGAGGTCGTGCTCCCGGCGTTCGGAGCCACCTACTCGGGCACGGTCTCCTCCATCGGCGTGCTGAACGTGTCGGAGACCTCGACGCCCTCGTACACCGTAACCGTGTCGGTCGACGCAGGCGACGACACGCCGCGCATCGGCGCCACCGCCGATGTCGACATCGAGCTCTCCGATGCGACAGACGTGCTCACGGTTCCGACCTCGGCCGTCACCCGCACCGGCACCACGGCCACGGTGATCCGTCTAGTCGAGGGGAAGCCGGTGGCGACCACGGTGACGCTCGGTGCCATCGGCGCGGAGCGCACCGAGATCGCTGACGGGCTCTCCGAGGGAGACGTCGTCGTGCTCGCGGACCTGAACCAGGCCATCACCTCCGATGACGACTCATCCGACAGCAGTCTCACCGGCCTGAGCGGATCGTCTCCGTTCCCCGGGGGCTCGGGGTTCAGCGGCGGCGACTTCCCGTCTCCACCAGGAGGCTGATCCCGACACAGGCATGAGCCGACACGGAGACGAGAGCGGGTTCGGCCGGCTGCGCACGATGCGCGGCCGGTCGAACCCGTCGTTCATTCGAACCTGACCCCTGTGGGGCGGCCGCTGTGCTGCTCTCCCATCACCGTACGGACGACGGCCGAGACGACCCCGCCCGAGTACCCGCGGCGGGCGAGCTGCCCGGAGAGCCGCCGTTTCGCGGTCTCCTGGTCGAGTCTGGCGAGGGAGGGCATCTTCGTCCTCGCGTATGCGAGAGCCCGCTCCAGGTCGTCGTCGGGAAGGCCGTCGAGAGCGGCATCGATGACGTCGCGCGGGATGCCGCGCTGGGCAAGGGCTCGTGCGAGCGCCACCCGACCCTGCCCCTTGCGCTCGACACCGGAGGTCACGAGGTGCCCGGCGAGGATGGCGTCGTCGAGGTAGCCGCGACGGCAGAAGTCGTCGATCGCCTCATCGACCTCTGCGGCATCGAGCCGGGATTCGCCCTGCTGATGCCCTCGAAGCACCATCGTGGCTTCGGAGACCGACAGCGAGCGCGCGCGGAGCTTGCGCACGAGCAGATCTTCCGCGGACTGCCGGAGCCCATCGCGGTCGACGGCTCCGCTGCCGGAGTCCGTCGGCTCATGCGGACGCAGCGCGCGCAGCCGGGGCGGCGTCGGCGTCTCGGTGTCGCGTGCCTGATGAGAGCCGTGGGCGGGATGGCGGCTGCTCGGCCCCTTCTCGACGGTTTCGTCGTCGGGAAGATCGGATGCGGACTCCCATGTCGATCGCCAGAGCCCGGAATCGCCCGTGCGGCGGGGGGGGGGGGGGGACCCCCCCCGGCCCCCCCCCCCGGCACCCCCC
>NZ_JASGCY010000065.1:0-49829 GCF_047607465.1 Microbacterium sp.
ACGAGGGCCTCGACCTCGTCGCCGACCTTGACGACCTCGTTGGGGTCGACGTCGTGCTTGATGGAGAGCTCGCGCGAGGGGATGACGCCCTCGGTCTTGTAGCCGACGTCGAGCAGGACCTCGTCGCGGTCGATCTTGACGATCGTGCCCTCGATGATGTCGCCGTCGTTGAAGAACTTCAGGGTCTTCTCGACCGCGGCCAGGAAGTCCTCAGCAGATCCGATGTCGTTGATGGCGACCTGCTTGGTGGCCGGGGCGGTCGTTGCGGTAGTCATGTAGTGGGTTGTCCTTGTTGAATGGATACTCGGGCTGAGGACGGCAGGCGCGCGCCTGAGGATCCGTCGTTCAGCGATGGGAATTGATTGCGAGTCACGAGGGCACGCGAATGCCTGCCACGAGTGACGATCCAGGATATCAGATCGGCGAGCCCGCCGCGAACGGATGCCGTCGCAGCCGCGCCGTGTCAGGGATGCAGCGCGAGCGTGACAGGGGCGCCGGACTCGTCGGTGTAGCCGTCGAGGGTGAGCACCGCATCCGCGGCGACGTCGGGGGCGGCGACGAGGGTGATCCGCGGGGCGCAGTCCATGGTGCAGACGGCGTCGGCCGGCTCATCGAGGGTCAGCACGTCCCCGACCACCGCACCGGAGCGGGGCGCGCAGCTCGACGAGCCCCAGGTGAGCACCGCGAGCTGTCCTTCGTCGATCCACGCGGCGGCCGGCACCTGCTCCGGCAAGAGGTCGGCGGGGATGAGCGTGCCGTCGCGGTATGGCGCCAGCTCGACCAGCGACGCCTCGCCGCCGTTCTCGATGACGCCGATCGTGACCGGCTCCGAGGTGTCGATGCCCGCGGGGATCGTGAGGTACGTGCCTGCGCGGCCTGACGCGGCGGCATCGCAGTCGTCTGGCGCCGTGAGCGTCACGTCGATGCGCTGGTCGTCGACGGACCTGTCCGTGATCCGCGGGGCGCATCCGTCGGTCGCCGTGGAGATCGCGACGGACATCCGATCGAGCCAGGCGACTCGCGGCGCGTCCGTTGCGGAGACCGTATCCGTGCTGCCTGCGGGGCCGGTGACCGGAGGCGCCGACGCCGTCGCGCACGCCGTGAGCATGGCGATGAGGGCGGCCGCGCCGGCGACGGATGCAGTGCGTGCGAAGTGGTTCATACCCGGGTATGTGTCCGCTCCCGTGCGATCGTCTCAGATGTCGGCGCCCCGTGTCAGACTGTCGCACGTGACCGATCGTCTGATGCTCCTCGACACCGCGTCCCTCTACTTCCGGGCGTTCTACGGCGTCCCGGACAAGGTGACCGCTCCCGACGGCTCCCCGATCAACGCCGCCCGCGGTCTCCTCGACATCATCGCGAAGCTGATCGCGCTGTACGAGCCGGCCAGGGTGGTCGCCTGCTGGGACGACGACTGGCGGCCGCAGTGGCGCGTCGACCTCATCCCGGAGTACAAGGCGCACCGGGTCGTCGAGACGACCGCCGCGGGGCCCGACGTCGAAGAGGTCCCCGACCCCCTCGAGGCGCAGATCCCGCTCATCCGCGAGAGCCTCGCCGCTCTCGGCATCCCGATCGTCGGCGTTAACGAGCACGAGGCCGACGACGTCATCGGCACCCTGGCGACGACGGCGACCGGCCCCGTCGACATCGTCACGGGCGACCGCGATCTGTTCCAGCTCGTCGACGACGCCCGCGACGTCCGCGTCGTCTACACGGCGAAGGGCATGAGCAACCTCGAGGTCGTCACGGATGCCGTCGTCGTCGCCAAGTACGGGGTGCTCCCGGCGCAGTACGCCGACTTCGCGACGATGCGCGGCGACACCTCGGACGGGCTGCCCGGCGTCGCCGGCGTCGGCGAGAAGACCGCGGCGACCCTGCTGCAGGCGCACGGCGACCTCGCCGGCATCCGCGCGGCCGCCGAAGCGGGCGAGGGCATGAGCGCGGGCGTGCGGGCGAAGATCCTCGCAGCGTCCGCGTACCTCGACGTCGCCCCGACCGTCGTCGAGGTGGCAAGAGCGCTCGACATCCCCCCGATCCCTCCTCGGCCCGCTCTCGACCCCGCCCGGATCGACAGCGCGAACGCTCTCGCCGAGAGGTGGAACCTCGGGGGTTCGATGTCACGGGCGCTCGACGCCGTGGCCACTCTTCGCGCCTGACGCGCTCCGCCCTGATGCGCAGCCGCTCCATGCCGCGCACACGGCCACGGCTCAGGCCGAGGCGAGCTCCTGGCTCGCTCCGATCCACTCGTCGAGCTTCGCGGCGGCGCGCCCGTCGTCGACGGCGGCCGCCGCCTTCTCATAGCCGGCGCGCAGGCGCTCGACGATCGGATGCTGGACCTGCGACGCGTCCTGCGACAACTCGAAGGCCACGATGCCGGCTGCGGCGTTCAGCAGCACGATGTCGCGTACCGCGCCCTTCTCCCCGGCGAGCGTCCGGCGCAGGACATCGGCGTTGTGCGCGGGAGAGCCGCCGATGAGATCGGCGAGGTCCGCCAGCGGGATGCCGAGATCGCGCGGGTCGAGGTCGTGCTCGTGGATGTCTCCGCGGGTCACCTCCCAGATGCGGCTGTGCCCGGTGGTGGTGAGCTCGTCGAGACCGTCGTCGCCGCGGAACACCAGGGCCGTGGCGCCGCGGGTGCGGAACACTCCCGTGATGAGGGGCACGCGCTCCAGCTGCGCGACCCCCACCGCGTTCGCCTCGGCACGCGCCGGGTTGCAGAGCGGGCCGAGCATGTTGAACACCGTCGGCACGCCGAGCTCCGCGCGCACCGGGCCCGCATGCCGGAAGCCGGGATGGAAGGCGCCGGCCCAGGCGAAGGTGATGCCGGTGCGGTCGAGGATCGAGGCCACCGCAGCCGGGTCGAGGGTCAGTTCGAGCCCGAGCGCCCCGAGCACGTCGGAGGAGCCGGACGCCGAGCTCGCGGCCCTGTTGCCGTGCTTGACGACGGGGACTCCGGTGGCGCCGATGATCACGGCCGCAGTCGTGGAGACGTTGACGGTGCCGATGCGGTCGCCGCCCGTGCCAACGATGTCCAGGACGTCCGGCGACACCGGCAACGGCACGGCCGCCTCCAGAATCGCATCGCGGAAGCCGACGATCTCGTCGATGGTCTCGCCTTTGGCGCGCAGCGCGACGAGGAAGCCGGCCAGCTGCGCCGCGGTGACCTCGCCCGACATGATCCTGCGCATGGCCCAGGTGGACTCCCAGACACTGAGGTCGCGGCGTTCCAGAAGCGTCGTGAGCACGTCAGACCAGGTCAGGGAGTCAGCCATGTGTGCGATCCTATCGGCGCAGCCATGGCGTGCCGTCGAATCCGGGCGAAGACGGATGCTGATGGCATCCGCTGTTTCCCGCGGATTCACCGTGGATTCGCAGTATTTTCTTAGGGTCCCCTAAGTCGCACGGCGGCAAAACGGGGCCGTTCGGTGGAAGAATCACCCCCTCGGATCGGCCATAATGGAGGGGTGACGACCTCAGCGACGTATGCCCCGGCGGCGAGAACGATCAAGCGGCCCAACCCGGTAGCTGTCGGCACCATTGTGTGGCTCGGCAGTGAAGTGATGTTCTTCGCGGGACTCTTCGCGATCTACTTCACGCTCCGCAGCACCTCGCCCGAACTCTGGGCGGCGCGCACCGAACTGCTGAACGTCCCGTTCGCCTTCATCAACACGGCCATCCTCGTCCTGTCCTCCTTCACGTGCCAGATGGGCGTGTTCGCGGCCGAGGACCTGCAGCCGTACCGCATCGCCAAGGGCGACAAGAACGCCGCGGGTCGTCGCCGCCTGTTCGGCTGGGGAATGGTGGAGTGGTTCTTCCTCACCTTCGCCCTCGGCGCGGTCTTCGTCTCCGGCCAGGTCTGGGAGTACGCGCAGCTGGTCGTGGAGGGCATGCCCATCAGCGCCGACTCCTACGCCTCCGCGTTCTACCTGACGACCGGCTTCCACGCCCTGCACGTCACCGGCGGTCTCATCGCGTTCCTCCTCGTCATCGGTCGCGCCTATGCCGTCAAGAACTTCCGGCACAAGGAGGCGACGAGCTCGATCGTCGTGTCGTACTACTGGCACTTCGTCGATGTCGTCTGGATCGTGCTGTTCATCGTCATCTACTTCCTGAAATAAGAGCGGAGCTGATCCCCGAGATGGCACGAGAGAAGAAGCGCCGTTCCACTGGTCGTCGCAGCCCCCTGGCTGCGGCCGCCCTCATCGGTGCAGGACTCATGATCACGGGCGCGGTGTACGTCGGCGCCTCGGCGGCGATCGCGTCGACCGACACCCAGGTCGCAGCATCCACGCTCACCGTCGAGGACGGCGAGAAGCTGTTCCAGGCGAACTGCGCCACTTGCCACGGCCTCAGCCTTGAGGGCACCGACAACGGCCCGAGCCTGTTCGGCGTCGGCGAGCTCGCCGCCGAGTTCCAGCTGTCGACCGGTCGCATGCCGCTGCAGGCGCAGGGTCCGCAGGCCCCGCAGAAGAAGCCGCAGTTCACCCCCGACCAGATCCAGGCGATCTCCGCCTACGTCCAGTCGGTCGCTCCCGGCCCGACCTACCCTGCCGACCGCGTCCTCGACGGCAAGGGCGACGTCGCGCACGGCGCCGAGCTCTTCCGCATCAACTGCGCGATGTGCCACAACGTGGCCGCCGCCGGTGGAGCGCTCACCGAGGGCAAGTACGCGCCGGCGCTGACCTCCACCAGCGCCCTGCACATGTACGCGGCCATGGTCACCGGCCCGCAGAACATGCCCGTCTTCGGCGACATGAACCTGAGCGAGGAGGACAAGCGCGACATCATCTCCGCCCTGCTCTACCAGCAGCAATCCGAGCAGATCGGCGGCGCGACCCTCGGTTCGCTCGGCCCGGTCTCCGAGGGCCTGTTCGTGTGGATCTTCGGTATCGGCGCGCTCGTCGCCATCACCGTGTGGATCACGGCGAAGTCCAACTGACGCATTTCATCGAAGAGGAACGTACGAGGAGCACCATGGCACACGACGACGACTCGCAGGCTCTTGACAGGGCCTACCAGCCCTCGCCAGGGCTGGGTGTCGCAGTCAGCGACCCTGCGGAGAACCCGGGGCTGCCGCCGCACCGCGAGCGGATGACGGACAAGGACCCGAAGGCCGAGAAGGCCGCGGTGCGCACGGTCTACACGCTCTTCTACCTGTCTCTCGCCGGAAGCATCTGGGCGGTCGCCGCCTACATGCTCTTCCCCATCGAGAGCGGCGCGCTGATCGACATCCGCCGGAACAACCTCTTCATCGGTCTGGGCATCGCCCTGGCTCTGCTCTCTCTCGGCATCGGCGCGATCCACTGGTCGAAGGCGCTGATGAGCGACAAGGAGCACATCGAGCACCGCCACCCCACCCGGGGCAAGGACTCGACGCGCGAGGCCGCCATCAAGGTCTTCGCCGACGCCAACGAGGAGTCCGGGTTCGGACGCCGCACGATGATCCGCAACTCGCTCTTCGCCGCGATCGTCGCCTCGATCATCCCCGGCGTCACGCTGTTCCGCGGTCTCGCCCCGCATTCCACACCTGACGCCCCCCACGCCGGCGACCCGGTCGCGCTGCTCAAGCACACCATGTGGGACAAGGACATGCGCCTGGTCCGCGACCCCGACGGCACGCCCATCCGCGCCGCCGACGTCACCCTGGGTTCGGCGTTCCACGTCATCCCTGAGGCCCTCGCCGAACTCAGCCATCACGACGGCTACCTCGAGGAGAAGGCAAAGGCCATCGTGCTGATGATGCGTCTGCGCCCCGAGCAGCTGATCGAGGCCGAGGACCGCAAGGACTGGTCGTACGACGGCATCGTCGCCTACTCGAAGGTCTGCACGCACGTCGGCTGCCCCGTCGCCCTGTACGAGCAGCAGACCCACCATCTCCTCTGCCCCTGCCACCAGTCGCAGTTCGATGTGACGGATCACGCCAAGGTCATCTTCGGCCCGGCCGCGCGACCGCTGCCTCAGCTGCCCATCACCGTCGACGACGAGGGCTACCTCGTCGCTCGCAGTGACTTCAAAGAGCCCGTCGGCCCGAGCTTCTGGGAGCGCCATTGAGCACCGCAACGCTGTCAAAGGACGAACAGGACGCCAAGGCCCCCCTTGGCGGTCGGTTCGTGGGCGCCGCGTCGAACTACATCGACGAGCGCACCAGCCTCTCCGGCTTCGTCAAGGAGCTCGGCCGAAAGATCTTCCCGGATCACTGGTCGTTCATGCTCGGCGAGATCGCCCTGTGGAGCTTCGTCGCCGTGTTCCTCTCCGGAACCTTCCTGACGTTCTTCTTCGAGGCGTCGATGGTCGAGACCCACTACACCGGCGCCTACGCCCCGATGCGCGGCATCGAGATGTCCGCAGCGCTGGAGTCGTCGCTGAACATCTCGTTCGACCTGCGCGGCGGTCTGCTCGTGCGCCAGATCCACCACTGGGCCGCTCTCGTGTTCGTCGCGGGAATCGGCGTGCACATGCTCCGCGTGTTCTTCACCGGCGCGTTCCGCAAGCCGCGTGAGCTCAACTGGGTGATCGGCTTCGTACTCTTCGTCCTCGCGATGGCCGAGGGCTTCACCGGGTACTCGCTCCCCGACGACCTGCTCTCGGGCAACGGCCTGCGCATCATCGACGGAATGATCAAGGGCCTCCCCCTGATCGGCACGTGGACCTCGTTCATCCTCTTCGGCGGCGAGTTCCCGGGCACCGCGATCGTCGGGCGTCTGTACACGCTGCACATCCTGCTGCTTCCGCTGCTCGTGATCGCCCTGATCGTCGTGCACCTGATGCTGATGATCGTCAACAAGCACACGCAGTTCGCAGGCCCCGGCCGCACGAACGACAACGTCGTCGGCTACCCGATGATGCCGGTCTACATGTCCAAGATGGGCGGCTACCTGTTCATCGTCTTCGGCACCATCGTGCTGATCGCGACGTTCTTCCAGATCAACCCGATCTGGAACTACGGCCCCTACGATCCGTCCCCCGTGTCGGCGGGTACGCAGCCCGACTGGTACATCGGCTTCGCCGACGGTGCGCTGCGTCTGGCCCCGTCGAACTGGGACATCGTCTTCCTCGACCGCACCTGGTCGTTCGGCATCATCGTGCCCGTCGCCGTGCTCGGTGTGTTCCTCGTCACCGTCGCCCTCTACCCGTTCATCGAAGCGTGGATCACCGGCGACAAGCGCGAGCACCACATCGCCCAGCGCCCGCGCAACGCCGCCACCCGTACCGCCATCGGCGTCGCCGGCGTCATCTTCTACGCAGTGCTGTGGGCGGCCGCATCGTCCGACCTCATCGCGACGCACTTCATGCTCACGATGGAGGGCGTCATCCGCACGCTGCAGGTGCTGCTGTTCCTCGGCCCGGTGCTCGGGTACTTCGTGACCAAGCGCATCGCGATCGCCCTGCAGAAGAAGGATCGCGAGATCGTGCTGCACGGCTACGAGTCGGGACGCATCGTGCGCCTCCCCGGCGGCGAGTTCATCGAGGTGCACCAGCCGGTCGACAAGTACGACCGCTGGAAGCTCATCGACGTCGACGGCTACGAGCCGCTGGTCGTCCGCCCGAACGACCAGGGCCGCATCCCGTGGACGGAGAACCTCCGTTCGGCGATCTCGCGCTGGTTCTTCGAGGACCGGCTCGCTCCGCTCACGCAGGCGGAGATCGACGAGGCGGATGCTCACCAGCATCACGTCACGGCGCACGACGACGAGGCCGAGGCTGCCGAGATCCAGGGCGCTCACGAGCGCGCAGGCTTCCCCGACGCACCTCTGGACCCGGCCGAGGAGACCCACGTCGACGAGACTCCGAACACACCGAGCTCCGTGATCGCCACCGAGCCGGTGAAGAAGCCTCGCAAGAAGAAGTCGGAGGACGGCGAGTAGGACCGCCGCACTCCCCCGGGCCCCGTCGCGTCATCGCGACGGGGCCTTCTTCTTCCCCAGCAGCACCTGCGAAAAACCAGTTCCAGCGTGAGACACCACCTCTCGGGTGGTTTCTCGAGCCAGAACTGGTTTCTCGACGTGGTGGACCGAGCTTGGCAGGAAAAGAGCGGATGCCGTCGGCTGGACGAGGGTCGCTGCCGTCGACGGCCCCTAGGCTGAAGCCATGATCGATCGCGCAGAGTTCTTCGCCGCCAAACTCGCCTCCGAGACGGATGCCAGCGATGTGCATGCCGCACGCAAGGCCGGCGAGACCGTCTACGTCGTCGACGTGCGCTCCGATGAGGCCTGGGCCCAGGGGCGGGTCGCCGGCGCCCTGCACATCCACTACAGCGAGATCGCCGCACGGGCGCCTCAGGAGATCCCGGCCGATGCTGACGTCGTCGTCTACTGCTGGAGCCCCGGCTGCAACGCCGGAGCGAAGGGCGCTCTGGAGTTCGCGAAGCTCGGCTATGCGGTTCGCGAGATGATCGGCGGCTTCGAGTACTGGGTGCGCGAGGGCTACCCGGTCGAAGACGCCGACGGCGTGCATCGCCGCCCTGTCGACCCGCTCACCGGGGTCGCCCGCATCCGCACCCGTCCCTGAGGGGCGTCGAGAAACCATCTCCGCCCCGAGACATCACCTCTCAGAGGGTGTCTCAGGACGGAAGTGGTTTCTCGACCATAAAGAGGGCGATCAGCGGGCGAAGTTGCCCCGGTAGTACTCGTAAACCCAGCCGACGATCGCGACGACGAAGACCGCGAGGCCGATCGGGAGGAGGAAGTGCCCGACGGCGAGGCCCACGACGAAGATCGCGGCAGAGCCGGCCAGCACGAGCGGCCACCACGACCAAGGGCTGAACTCGCCGAGCTCCGGGTCGCCGTCGTCGATATCGCTCGTCAGGATGTCCTCGGGCAGCTCACCGCCCTGCGCTGCGTGGGTGCGGTCGAGGTAGAACGCGATCATCGCGCCCATGAAGGCCGTGAAGAACAGCGCCACGGTGCCGACCCACTCGATGCGGACCACGAGGTCCAGATCAGGATGGGCCAGGATGTTCCAGCCCGTGTAGACGACGCCCATGAGGGCGAAGAACGAGGTGAGGATCCACCAGAGGATGACATTGTCGCGCATGGGTCAGTGCACCTCTCGCTCGCCGGCGACCGGGACCTCGGCGGCCTCCGGGTGGTTCAGGTCGAACGCCGGACGCTCGCTGCGGATGCGCGGGATCGACGTGAAGTTGTGGCGCGGCGGTGGGCAGGAGGTCGCCCACTCGAGCGAGCCGCCATAGCCCCACGGGTCGTTGACGGTGACCTTCGGCGCCTTGCGCGCGGTGATCCAGACGTTCAGGAAGAACGGCAGCATGGATGCACCGAGGATGATGGCGCCGATGGTGGAGACCTGGTTCTGCCAGGTGAAGTTGTCGTAGGCCGAGTAGTCCGCGTAGCGGCGCACCATGCCCTCGACGCCCAACCAGTGCTGGATGAGGAAGGTCATGTGGAAGCCGATGAACAGCATCCAGAAGTGGATGTAGCCGAGCCGCTCGTTGAGCATGCGTCCGGTCCACTTCGGCCACCAGAAGTAGAAGCCGGCGAACATCGCGAAGACGACCGTTCCGAACACGACGTAGTGGAAGTGCGCCACGACGAAGTACGAGTCCGAGAGGGCGAAGTCCAGCGGCGGCGACGCGAGGATCACTCCGGTGAGACCGCCGAACACGAACGACACGAGGAAGCCGAGGGCGAACACCATCGGCGTCTCGAACGTCACAGAGCCCCGCCACAGGGTGCCGATCCAGTTGAAGATCTTCACACCGGTCGGCACGGCGATGAGCATGGTCATCACGGCGAAGAACGGCAGCAGCACGGAGCCGGTGACGTACATGTGGTGGGCCCACACCGCCACGGACAGGGCGGCGATGGCGATGGTCGCGTAGACGAGGGTCCGGTATCCGAAGATCGGCTTGCGGCTGAAGACCGGGAAGATCTCGGACACGATGCCGAAGAACGGCAGCGCGATGATGTACACCTCGGGGTGACCGAAGAACCAGAACAGGTGCTGCCAGAGGAGCACTCCGCCGTTGGCCGGGTCGTAGATGTGCGCTCCGAGGACACGGTCGGCGCCGGCGGCGAAGATCGCCGCGGCGAGGACCGGGAAGGCCATCAGGATGAGCAGGCTCGTGATGAGCGTGTTCCACGAGAAGATCGGCATGCGCCACATCGTCATGCCAGGCGCACGCATGGTGATGATCGTGGTGATGAAGTTGACGGCGCCGAGGATCGTTCCGAAACCGGAGATGCCAAGTCCCAGCATCCACAGGTTGCCGCCGGCCCCCGGCGAGAAGGAGGCGCTCGCGAGCGGCTGATAGGCGAACCATCCGAAGGATGCCGCCCCCTGCGGGGTGAGGAAGCCGGCCACCGCGATGGTGGAGCCGAAGAGGAACAGCCAGAAGGCGAAGGCGTTCAGACGCGGGAACGCGACGTCGGGAGCGCCGATCTGCAGAGGCAGGATCGCGTTGGCGAACCCGGCGAACAGCGGGGTCGCGAACATCAGCAGCATGATCGTGCCGTGCATCGTGAACAGCTGGTTGTACTGCTCCTTCGTCGGGATGATCTGCATGCCCGGCGCGAAGAGCTCGGCGCGGATGATGAGGGCCATCACGCCGCCGAGGAGGAAGAAGATCACCGAGGCGATGAGGTACATGTACCCGATCGTCTTGTGGTCGGTGGAGGTGAGCCACTTGACCACGATGTTGCCCTTCTGCTCGACGCGCGAGGAGCTCATGAGAGCGGCCTGGCGCGCGGGCAGGGTGGTCGGGCGGGAGTGGCGGGCCTCGTCGGTGCGGGGTGCTTCAGTCGTCGACATGGCTCACTCCTCTCCTTCTTCGGTGTGCGCCGGAGCTGTGCTGCCCGGCAGGTTCGACAGGCGGTCGTACGCGTCGTTGATGTCGCCCGTATTGCCCTTGTCGCGCAGGGTCTCGAGGTAGTCGTCGTACTCGGCCTGCGAGACGACCTTGACCTTGAACAGCATCATCGAGTGGTACTCGCCGCAGAGCTCGGCGCACTTGCCGTCGTACTCGCCCTCACGGGTCGGGATGAACGACCACGTGTTGTCCTTGCCGATGTACATGTCCTTCTTGTAGAGGAAGTCGATGATCCAGAAGGAATGGATGACGTCGCGCGACTGCAGGTGGATGGTGACCTTCTGGTCGACCGGGAGCACGAGGGTCGGCAGCTGCGACTGATCGATGTCGCCTTCGGCGTCCGGCTGGGCCTGGATGCCCATGGTCCACACGGCATCGGCGTTGTCCTCTTCTTCGCCCTCGTACTGGAAGTCCCAGGCCCACTGCTTGGCGATCGCGGTGATCTCGACGTCGGGGTCGGGCCACTGCGCCTCGATCTCGGCCTGATCGCGGGCCGTGAAGAAGAACATCCCCACGACGAGGATGAGCGGCACGATCGTGTAGAAGACCTCGATCGGCATGTTGTAGCGCATCTGCACCGGCAGACCGGTCTGGCCCTTGCGACGGCGGTAGGCGATCGCAGCCCACGCCATGAGGCCCCAGGTGATGATGCCCACCGCGAGCAGGACGATCCAGGAGTTCACCCAGAGCGAGGAGACGCGCTCGGCCTGGTTGGTGGTAGCGGGTCCGCCCTCCACGAAGCCCGGGAGATAGCCGTGCTGCTCGGCGGTTGTACAACCGGCCAGGGCCACGGCTGCCACGACTCCCAACGGGAGTGCGGCCCAGCGAAGGCGGCGTTTCGAGGGCACGATGCACCTTTCAGATTGCGGACAGGGCACACCCAAGTCTAGGGCAACCTCACACCCGATTCATGCCAACCACGCAGGTCGGCGCGGGCTCTCCCGGATCAGTGGAAGCTGTCGCCGCAGGCGCAGGAGCCCTGCGCATTGGGGTTGTCGATCGTGAAGCCCTGCTCCGAGATCGTGTCCTTGAAGTCGATCGACGCGCCGTCGAGATACGGCACGCTCATGTTGTCGACGATGACCTCGACGCCGTCGAAGTCGACCGTCTCGTCGCCCTCGAGGAAGCGCTCGTCGAAGTAGAGCTGATAGATCAGCCCCGAGCATCCGCCCGGCTGGACGGCGACGCGCAGGCGCAGGTCGTCGCGCCCTTCCTGCTCGAGCAGGTTCTTCACCTTCGTCGCGGCGGCCTCGGTCAGGCTCACGCCGTGCGGACGAGTGGTCTCGGCAGCTGCGGCCAGTGTGGTGTCGCTCATGTCGCTCCTTGTGACAGGCTGCGCTCGCGCGCAGCGGGTACTCCGGATTTTACCCTTCGGTCCGCGCCGACGGGTCGTTTCCGAGTGTGATCGCGTTCATCCGGACCAGCAACAGCGCCTCGGTCACGACCGCATTGCGGAACGTCTCCAGATGCAGCGACTCGTTCGGGCTGTGCGCACGCGAGTGCGGGTCCTCGACGCCGGTCACGAGGATCTGCGCGTCCGGGAACTCGCGGACGAGATCGGCGATGAACGGGATCGACCCGCCGACGCCCAGATCGATCGGCGCCGCGCCGTAGCCGTCGCGCATGGCATCGCGCGTCAGCGCGACAGCCCAGCCGCTCGTGTCGACGAGGAACCCGTCGCCGAGGTCGACGTCGGAGAAGGTGAGCTCCGCGCCGTAGGGAGCGTGTGCGCGCAGGTGCGCTTCGAGTGCACGGTAGGCATCCTCAGCGCTCTGGCCCGGCGCCACGCGTGCGCTGATGACGACGCTCACCTCGGGGAGCAGGGTGTTGGATGCCGCGGCCACGCTGGTCGCGTCGATGCCGATGACGGTGATGGAGGGCTTGTTCCAGATACGGCTGAGGATCGTGCCATCGCCGATCGGCGTCGTGCCGGGGAGCAGCCCCGCTTCGTCGCGGAGGGTCTGCTCGGTGTACTCGGGCGTGTCGGCCTCCCTCGTCGTCATCCCCTCGACGGCGACCGAGCCGTCGTCGTGCCACAGCGTGGCGAGGAGCTTCACGGTCGCCATCATCGCGTCGGGCACGGCACCGCCGAACATGCCGGAGTGCGAGGCGTGGTCGAGCGTGCGCACGCGGAGCGTGAAGCGGGCGTTGCCGCGCAGCGAGACGGTCAGACCGGGGGTGGCGGAGTCCCAGTTGCCCGAGTCGGCGACGACGATCGCATCGGCGCGCAGCGCCTCCTTGTTGTCGGCGAGGAACTGGGCGAAGGACCGGGAGCCGTACTCCTCCTCCCCTTCGATGAACATGGCGATCCCGAGATCGAGGTCGTCGCCGAGCACCTCGGCGGCGGCACGGATCGAGGCGATGTGCGCCATGATCCCGGCCTTGTCATCGGCCGCGCCCCGCCCGTAGAGACGGCCTGCGCGCACGGTCGGCTCGAACGGCGGCGTCTCCCACAGCTCATCGGCCCCCGGGGGCTGCACGTCGTGGTGGGCGTAGAGGAGGATGGTCGGCCGGCCCGCCCGTGCGGCGCGGGTGGCAAGGACCGCGGGCTGGCCCTGCTCGTCGGTGCCGGGGATCGCCGCCCGCAGGATCCGCACCTCGTCGAAGATCCCGGTGTCCCGCGCCAGCGCCGCCACGGCATCCGCACTGCGCTCCAACTGCGTCTGGTCGAAAGCGGGCCAGGCCATCCCGGGGATGCGCACGAGGCCGCCCAGGTCGCTCAGCGCCGCGGGGATGCCGAGGGCGACGGCTTCACGGATCGCGTGGTCGTCGTCGCGGGAAAGATCGGGAGAGGTCATGCGAGTAATCTTAAGTGAACGTCCACCAGCGAACCGAGGAAGCTCGTGCCCCAATCCCCCACCTCTTCGACGAACGACGACGCGCCGGAGACGCCCACCGCAGGCAAGGGCCGCGCCACGCCCACCCGTGCCGAGCAGGAGGCCGCCCGTCGTCGCCCGCTCGTCGCGAACACGAAGGAGGCGCGCGCCGCTGCGCGGGCCGAGCTGAACGAGCGCCGCAACCGGGCCAACGCCGGTCTCGCCGCCGGCGAGGAGAAGTACCTCCCGCCGCGCGACAAGGGCCCTCAGCGCCGCTTCGTGCGCGACTACGTGGATGCCGGCTGGCACCCAGCCGAATTCGTGATGGGCGTCATGGTGCTGGTCATCATCGTCTCGCTGCTTCCCCCGGAGTGGGCCATCGGCGGCGTGTCCGTCGGCGCGTGGGCATACCTCGCCATGATGGCCTACCTCGTTGTCTCCATCATCGGCATGATCCTGCTCGGCGCACGGGTCAAGCGCAGGGCCGCGGCCAAGTTCGGCAAGGAGCGTCGCGAACGCGGCCTCGGCTGGTACGCCGCCATGCGCTCGCTGCAGATGCGCTTCATGCGGCTGCCCAAGCCCCAGGTCAAGCGCGGTCAGTACCCGTCCTGATCCGACATGCGGAAGGCCCCGTGGAGACGGGGCCTTCTGCATGTGTCAGCGGCGCCGGGCCAGCTCCCGGTTGATCTCGCGCCCCCAGAAGGGGCCGCGGTAGAGGAACGCGGTGTAGCCCTGCACGAGGGTCGCGCCGGCGGCCAGCCGCTCGCGGACGTCGTCGGCCGTCTCCACGCCCCCGACGGCGATGACGCAGAACTCCGCCGGCACCGCCGAGCGCACCAGCCGCAGCACCTCGAGCGAGCGCTTCTTGAGCGGTGCGCCCGAGAGACCGCCGGCGCCTGCGGCCTCGACCGTCGCCGCATCGGTGAGCAGACCGTCTCGCGAGACCGTGGTGTTGTGCGCGATGATGCCGGCGAGGCCCTCTGCCACGGCGAGCTCGGCGATGGCGGTGATCTCCTCGTCTGAGAGGTCGGGAGCGATCTTCACCAGCAGCGGCGTCTTCCCCGCCGCCGCCTTGACGGCGCGCAGCAGCGGCGCCAGCGTCTCGACGGCCTGCAGCCCCCGCAGCCCCGGCGTGTTCGGCGAGGAGACGTTGACGGCGAGATAGTCGGCAAGCGGCGCCAGGCGGGTCGCGGAGGCGACGTAGTCGGCGGTGGCGGCCTCGACGTCGACGACGCGGCTCTTGCCGATGTTCACGCCGATGACGGCGTCCGGCGCCCCGCGGCGCAGTCTCGCGAGACGGCGTGCCGCGGCATCCGCTCCGGCGTTGTTGAAGCCCATGCGGTTGATCACCGCGCGGTCCGCGATCAGTCGGAACAGCCGGGGCTTGGGGTTGCCCGCCTGCGGGATCGCCGTGACCGTGCCGACCTCGACGTGCCCGAAACCGAGGGCTGCGAGTCCCCGCACGCCGACGGCGTTCTTGTCGAAGCCCGCGGCGATGCCGAAGGGCGAAGGGAAGCGCAGTCCCAGTGCCTCGACGGCGAGTTCGGGGGCGGGCCGAGTCAGCGCGCGCGCGGCCGAGAAGAAGGGCGGCACGCCGAGGACGCGGATGACGGCCATGGCCGCGTGATGGGCGAATTCAGGATCGAAGCGCGACAGGACAGCGCGGAAGAGCAGTGGATACATCACTGCCCAGAGTACCGGTCGTGACTGCGGCTACCCGGCTTCGGACGGGCGGACGTGGTCGGCGCGCAGTTCGACGATCGCGCTCTCGAAGTCCTCGAGCGAATCGAAGGCCTGATAGACGCTCGCGAACCTCAGATAGGCCACCTCGTCGAGCTCGCGCAGCGGCCCGAGGATCGCCAGGCCGATCTCGTTGGCGTCGAGCTGGGAGACGCCGGTCTGCCGCACCGCCTCTTCGACCTTCTGGGCGAGCACCGCCAGATCGCCCTCGGTCACCGGGCGCCCCTGGCAGGCCTTGCGTACACCGGAGATCACCTTGTCGCGGCTGAACGGCTCCATCACGCCGCTGCGCTTGATGACGTTGAGGCTCGCCGTCTCGGTCGTCGTGAACCGTCCGCCGCACTCGGGGCACTGGCGACGGCGACGGATGGAGAGCCCGTCATCGCTCGTGCGCGAGTCGATCACCCGCGAGTCGGGGTGACGGCAGAAGGGGCAGTGCACGTGAGAATCCTAGTCCTGGAACCGGGCTTCGATCGCCTCGCCGTGCGCCGGCAGCACCTCGGTGTTCGCGAGGGCGACCACCCCGTCGCGCACGCTCTGCAGCGCCGCACGGTCGTAGGTGATGACCTGCTGCGGGCGCAGGAAGGTGTAGGCGCCGAGACCCGGGGCGTAGCGGGCCTGTCCCCCGGTCGGGAGCACGTGGTTGCTCCCTGCCATGTAGTCGCCCAGGCTCACCGGGGTCTGATCGCCGACGAAGACGGCGCCCGCGCTGGTGAAGACGGATGCCGCCTCCTCGGCGTCGACGAGGTGGAGCTCGAGGTGCTCCGGCGCGTAGGCGTTGCTGAACGCGGTCGCCTGCGCGCGGCCGTCGACGAGCACGATGGCCGACTGCGGACCCTCCAGCGCCGCCGCGACGCGCGCGGCGTGGCGGGTGGCCGCGGCGAGGCGCGACACCTCGGCGTCGACGGCCTCGGCGAGATCGGCCGCGTCGGTGACGAGCACGGCGGATGCCTGTTCGTCGTGCTCGGCCTGGCTCACCAGATCGACGGCGACGAGACGGGGGTCGGCGGAGGCGTCCGCGACCACGAGGATCTCGGTCGCCCCGGCCTCGGAGTCGGTGCCGACGACGCCGGCCACGGCGCGCTTGGCCGAGGCGACGTAGTTGTTGCCTGGGCCGGAGACCACGTCGACGGGGTCGAGGCCGATGGCGTCCACGCCGTAGGCGAAGGCGCCGATCGCGCCGGCCCCGCCCATCGCGTAGACCTCGGTGATGCCCAGCAGTGCCGCCGCGGCGAGGATCGTCGGGTGCACGCGCCCCTCCTGATCGGCCTGCGGCGGCGAGGCGAGGGCGATCTGCCCGACGCCGGCGACCTGCGCCGGCACGACGTTCATGATCACGCTCGACGGGTACACGGCCTTGCCGCCGGGGATGTACACGCCGGCGCGGTGCACCGGTTGCCAGCGCTGCACGATGCGCGCGCCGGGCCCGATCTCGGTGGTCCGCGTCGAGGGCACCTGCGCCGCCGACGCCAGGCGCACACGGCGGATCGCCTCCTCGAGGGCGGCGCGCACCGCCGGGTCGAGCGCGACGAGCGCCTCATCGATGTGGCTCTGCGGGACGCGCAGGTCGTGACCTGTCACCCGGTCGAAGCGCTCGGCCTGGTCGCGCAGCGCCTGCTCGCCGTGCCGGCGGACATCGTCGACGATGCGCGCAGCGGCATCCAGGGCCTCGGCCCGGGCCTGCGTGGCCCGGGGAACGGCGGCGAGCATGTCGGCGGGCGAGAGCTCGCGCCCTCGCAGATCGATGGTGCGCACGCGCATCAGCCCTTCGTGATGTCGGAGATGTCGTGGAGGTATCCGATGCGTCCGTCGTCATGCCGCACCACGTAGGCGCCGCCGCGGTCCTCGATGACGAGGGCCCAGGCGGTCGGGCCGATCCGGAAGAGGGGGGCGCCGAGCTCGTCGTGCACGTCGCGCTCGGTGGCGGCGAGGATCCAGAAGGGCTGCGGCCTCTCGACGGAGGCGGCCGCCGGCTGCGCGGCGGACACGGGCTCGTCGCCGTTGATGACCGTCGTCTCGTCGTGCGCGGACATGGCCTCAGCCACGGAGAGCGGTGCCGCCTCCTCCACGGGCGCTGGTTCGACGGTGACCGGCTCGGCCGCGTTGGGCTCACCGAACGCGTGCGCGGCATCCGGCTCCGACGCCTCGGCGTCGGCATCCGCGCCATCCGGCTCGCTGTCATCCGGCTCACTGTCATCCGGCTCCGGGGTGACGAGCTCGATGATGCTGGCGGTGTCGTAGGCGATGTCGTCTTCGGCGATGTCCGCACCGCTCGAGCGGCGCGAGTACGCCGGGCGGTACTCCTCGTCGTCCGGCTCCGGCTCGGCGCCGGTGCCGGTGTCCCCGCCGGACGCGTGCGCCGACAGCGGGACCTGCGCTGCCAGCCCCACCCTGGCGACTTCGTCGGTCGCGGCGAGGCCGCTGAGCTCGATGTCGAGCTGCACGTTCTCCGGGACGGATCTCACGACCTCGGACTCAGCGACGGCGGCCACGGGGACGCCTGCGGCTCCGGTGCCGGCATCCGCCTCTGCGCCGGCGTCCTCGACAGCCGGGATCGAGGCGGGCGCCGGTGCCGCCTTCGGGCGCGCAACGACCGGGCGCACGGGATTGGCCGCCCGGTGCGCGAGGGTGACCAGGCGGCCCTGGAAGTCCTCCTTCAGGCCGGGGACGAGCGGGGCGAACACCGTCAGCACGACGAGGGCGAGCGCGGTGATCACGAGGACGATGCTGTTCCAGCTGATGGCCCACACGCCAAGGGCGGTGCTGGTGCTCACGACGAGCCACAGGTTCGCGACGAGCGTGGCGGCGGCGACGGAGGCCGCCACGGAGGCGAACTGGTCGATGCCGAGCGAGCCGACCCGGCGGATGCCCTCGGGCGACAGCCGACGCAGCACCACGAGGAACACGGCCACCGTCGGCACGCCGATGGGGAGCACCCACTCCAGTCCGGTCGACCAGAGCGTGAAGCCGGCGCCGATCGGGAAGAACGAGACGACGAAGTGGACGAGCCAGACGCCGACGATGAGCACTTCGCGCAGCGTGAAGCCGACGATGCCGTACTCGGGCTTCACCTCGTCGTCGTAGAGCACGCCGTCCTCGATGATCTCCGCATCGCTGGCGTCTGGTGTGCTGGCGTCGGTCGGGTCGCTGGTCATCAGAGTTCCTTTCGTCACGGCGCACGGTCGGGGGTCCGTGGCCCAACGCGTCCCGATACTACCCGCTCACCCTAGACAAGAGGGTCCGAGCAGGGATTTGAGGTCGCCGAAGAGATCTGCCGACACCCGCACGGGCATGGGCACCTCGAACACCTTCGCCATCCCGCCGCGGTGCACCCGGAGCACGACCTCGGTGTCGCCGTTGTGGCGGCGCAGCACCTCGGCGAGATCGTTCATCACGCGTTCGGTGGCTCGCTGCTCGGCGAGCACGAGCGAGAGCGGGCCAGCGGCGTCGAACGAGCCGACATCGGGGGCGAAGGCCGACTGCGCGTGCAGGTTGAGCCCGTCGTCACGCCGCGAGACGCGGCCGCGCACGGCGAGGATCGAGTCCTGCTGCAGGATGTGCTGGAACTCGGTGTAGGTCTTGCCCATGAACATGACCGTCACCTCGCCGTTGAAGTCCTCGATCGTGATCATGCCGTACGGGTTGCCGCTGGCCTTCGCCACGCGATGCTGCACGCTGGTGACGAGACCGGCGACGGTGACCTGGTCTCCGTCCTGAAGATCCTCGGAGTTGTTGAGGTCATGGATCGAGATCGAGGCGTGCTTGGCGAGCGGCACCTCGAGACCGGCGAGCGGGTGATCGGAGACGTAGAGCCCGAGCATCTCGCGCTCGAAGGCCAGCTTGTCCTTCTTGATCCACTCCGGCCGGTCGGGCACCTTCGCCGGCGGTGCCTCGTCGAGATCGTCGTAGAGGCTGTCGAAGTCGAATCCGATGGCGCCCTGGGCCTCGTTGCGCTTGCGATCGACGGCCGCCTCGACCGCGTCCTCGTGGATCTCCATGAGCGCGCGGCGCGTATCTCCCATCGAGTCGAAGGCGCCGGCCTTGATGAGCGACTCCACGGTGCGCTTGTTGGCGACGTGGAGCGGGACCTTGTCGAGGAAGTGGTGGAAGGAGGTGAAGCGCTCGGCCTTGCGGGCCTGCACGATGCCGTCGACGACGTTGCTGCCGACATTGCGCACCGCACCGAGACCGAAGCGGATGTCGTCGCCGACGGCGGCGAAGTAGTTGATCGACTCGGAGACATCCGGCGGCAGCACCTTGATCCCCATGCGCCGGCACTCGTTGAGGTACAGCGCCATCTTGTCCTTCGAGTCGCCGACGCTGGTGAGCAGGGCCGCCATGTACTCGGCGGGGTAGTGCGCCTTGAGGTAGGCCGTCCAGTACGAGACCAGGCCGTAGGCGGCGGAGTGCGCTTTGTTGAAGGCGTAATCGGAGAAGGGCAGCAGGATCTCCCACAGCGCGTTGACGGCGCCGTCGGAGTACCCGTTCGCGTGCATGCCCGCCTGGAAGCCCTCGAACTGCTTGTCGAGCTCGGACTTCTTCTTCTTGCCCATCGCGCGGCGCAGGATGTCTGCTTGACCGAGCGAGAACCCGGCGACGCGCTGGGCGATCGCCATCACCTGCTCCTGGTAGATGATGAGGCCGTACGACTCCTCGAGGATGTCGGCGAGCGACTCGGTGAACTCGGGGTGGATCGGCGTGATCTCCTGGGCGCCGTTCTTGCGCAGCGCGTAGTTGGTGTGGGAGTTCGCGCCCATGGGGCCTGGGCGGTACAGGGCGATGAGCGCCGAGATGTCGCCGAAGTTGTCGGGTTTCATCAGGCGCATGAGCGAGCGCATCGGCCCGCCGTCGAGCTGGAAGACGCCGAGCGAGTCGCCGCGCGCAAGCAGGTCGTAGGCGGCGCGGTCGTCGAGCCCGAGATGCTCGAGGTCGACCTCTTCGCCCCTGTTCATGCGGATGTTGTCGAGCGCGTCGGAGATGATCGTGAGGTTGCGCAGCCCCAGGAAGTCCATCTTGATCAGGCCGAGCGTCTCGCACGACGGGTAATCGAACTGCGTGACGATCTGACCGTCCTGCTCGCGGCGCATGATGGGGATGATGTCGAGCAGGGGCTCGGACGACATGATGACGCCGGCGGCGTGCACGCCCCACTGGCGCTTCAAGCCCTCGAGCCCGAGGGCGCGGTCGAAGACCGTCTTCGCCTCGGGGTCGGTCTCGATGAGAGCGCGGAACTCGCTGGCCTCCTTGTAGCGCTTGTGCTCCGGGTCGAACATGCCGCCGAGCTCCATGTCCTTGCCCATGACGGGCGGCGGCATGGCCTTGGTGAGCCGCTCCCCCATGCTGAACGGGAATCCGAGCACGCGACCGGCGTCCTTGAGCGCCTGCTTCGACTTGATGGTGCCGTACGTGACGATCTGCGCGACGCGCTCGGAGCCGTACTTCTCGGTGACGTAATCGATCACCTCGGAGCGGCGGCGATCGTCGAAGTCGACGTCGAAGTCAGGCATCGAGACGCGGTCGGGGTTGAGGAAGCGCTCGAAGATGAGCCCGTGCTCGAGCGGGTCGAGGTCGGTGATCTTCATCGCGTAGGCGACCATGGAGCCTGCGCCGGAGCCGCGGCCGGGACCGACCCGGATGCCGTTGTCCTTCGCCCAGTTGATGAAGTCGGCGACGACGAGGAAGTAGCCGGGGAAACCCATCTGCAGGATGATGCCGGTCTCGTACTCGGCCTGCTTGCGCACCTTGTCGGGGATGCCGTTCGGGTACCGGTAGTGCAGGCCCTTCTCGACCTCCTTGATGAGCCAGCTGTCCTCCGTCTCGCCGGGTGGGCAGGGGAAGCGCGGCATGTAGTTCGCCGAGGTGTTGAACTCGACCTCGCAACGCTCGGCGATGAGGAGGGTGTTGTCGCAGGCTTCGGGGTGATCGCGAAAGAGCTGGCGCATCTCGGCGGCGGTCTTGATGTAGTAGCCGTCGCCGTCGAACTTGAACCGGTTCGGGTCGTCGAGCGTGGACCCGGACTGCACGCACAGCAGAGCCGCGTGCGCGTCGGCCTCGTGCTGATGCGTGTAGTGGGAGTCATTGGTGGCGACAAGCGGGATGCCGAGATCCTTCGCGAGACGCAGGAGATCGGTCATCACCCGGCGCTCGATCGAGAGCCCGTGGTCCATGATCTCGGCGAAGTAGTTCTCCTTGCCGAAGATGTCCTGGAACTCGGCGGCGGCCGCACGCGCCTCGTTGTAGTGCCCGAGGCGCAGGCGGGTCTGCACCTCGCCGGAGGGGCATCCCGTCGTCGCGATCAGCCCCTTGCCGTAGGTCTGCAGGAGCTCGCGGTCCATGCGGGGCTTGAAGTAGTAGCCCTCCATGCTCGACAGCGAGCTGAGCCGGAACAGGTTGTGCATGCCCTGCGTGCTCTGGCTCCACAGCGTCATGTGGGTGTAGGCGCCCGATCCCGAGACGTCATCGCCCCTCTGATCGGGCGATCCCCACTGCACACGGGTCTTGTCGCTGCGGTGGGTGCCAGGGGTGACATAGGCCTCGAGGCCGATGATGGGCTTGACGCCGGCGCCACGCGCCGCGTTGTAGAACTCGAACGCCGCGAACGTGTTGCCGTGGTCGGTGACGGCGATCGCCGGCATCCCGTACTCTGCGGCCGCCTGCGTCATCGCACCGATCTTCGCGGCACCGTCCAGCATGGAGTACTCGCTGTGGACATGCAGGTGCACGAAGGAGTCGGATGCCATGGATCGAGTCTACGGCGGGGCCCCGACACCGGAGGCCGGTGCCGGGGCCGAAGAGCGGATGCTGCGCCTACGGCGCCGAATCGACGACGCTCACCGTGAAGGTCTCGACGAGCCCCGGCTCCCCCTCCGGCACGATCGAGCCGGGCTTCTCTGCCGACGGGGCGATCATCGCGGTGATCATCCCGTTCGCGGTATCGATGACGAACTGCTGCTGCAGGACCGCTCCCGCCGTGGAGTCCTCGTACGAGACGGAGAGCGTCGCGCTCGAGCCGTCGCGCTGCGTGACCTCGTAGTCGGGCAGCAGCGCGAGCGCCTGGAACAGAGCGGCCCTGAGGTCGGCTGGAGGCATGTTCAGGTAGAGGGCGTTGAGGATGCCGAAGCCCTCGGCACCGGAGTGCGCGCCGCCCTCGTCACGGAACCAGGCGAGCAGCTGCGCGGGCTCGCGTGGCATCTCGTCGAACCGGTCCAGCATCGGCACCAGGGGGTACGCGGATTCTCCCTCGCCGCGCATGCCTCCCGGCATCCGCACGATTCCGGTGTCGCGATAGTCGTATCCGACCATGACCGAGTCCACGAGCTCGTCCACATCGGCACCCCAGGTCTCGGTGATCTCGGTCGGGGTGCGGAAGTCGTACACCCACTCGCCGGACCGGTCGGCGGGAACGTAGAGGATGTCGGTCTCGACGTACCGGAAGGCGTTGCCGCTCACGGCCTCCCCTCGCACAGCGGAGTCGGTGACGAGGTAGTCCCGGGTGTCCTCGATGCGCAGATACTGCCCGGGCCCGAGCGACGCATCCGACGCGTGCAGGGCGGCGGCCGCCGCCTCGTTGAGGACCTGCGCCGCTGCGGCAGAGGGGACGCCGTCGTCAGGAACGAGCCCCGGCGGCGGACCGAGGACGGCACCCGCGACGATGGCCGCCACAGCGGCACCCGCGATGAGACCGCCGACGCCGATCCAGCGTCGTCGTCCGGCACGTCGCCGCGGCGCCGCGGCGCGCGCGACCTCCCGGCTCAGTGCCATGCGCGCCTCACGGACGCTGCCATCGGCGACCTGTGCCTGATCCGCCCCGATCTCACGCACCTGCTCGATAAGCTCCATCGTTCTCCTCCTTCGCCATCCAGGTCAGCCGGGTCGCGGAGTGCGATCCCGGCGGTGCGAGCTTTCGACGGATCCGGTTCAGACGAGACCGCACCGTGCCGACGGGCACTCCGAGAGCGTCGGCGATCTGCTCGTAGGTCAGCTCCGCCCAGGCGTGCAGCAGCAGCGTGTCGCGCTCCTTCTGCGACAGCGCCGCGATCCGCGGAGCGAGGGCGCGCACGGCCGCATCCGCATCGAGTCGCGAGTCGGATACCGCATGTGGAACCTCCCCGGTATCCGCTGCTCCGCTCGAGGCCGCGAACGCGCGCCACTGCCTCGCCTCCGCAGCCCGATGGCTCTTCACCACGCGCGTGGCGATGCCCAACAGCCACGGGAGCGCCGAGGCGTGCTCCTGATCGAACGATCTGCGCCGTCGGAAGGCGACGAGGAACGTCTCGCTGAGGACATCATCGACCGCGTCCGCGCCGATGCGTCGCCGGATGTAGCCGCCGACCGGTCGGACGTGCCGCTCGAAGATCTCGGAGAACGCCCCCGCATCGTCGAGAGACCGCCTGATGATCTCGCTGTCTGTGCTCACACCAGGTATTGCCCGAACCCGCAGATCCGGTTCCACATTCCTCGGCTCAGCGATCGGCGCCGAGCACTTCGAGCGCGTGCGTGAAGTCCGCCGGGTACGCCGATTCGAACTGCACCCACTCCCCGGTGCGCGGGTGGGCGAACGCGAGCCGGTGCGCGTGCAGCCACTGCCTGCTGAGACCCAGCCGGGCCGACAGCGTGGGGTCGGCCCCGTACAGCGGGTCGCCGACGCACGGATGCCGCAGCGCCGCCATGTGCACGCGGATCTGGTGCGTGCGACCGGTCTCCAGGTGGATCTCGAGGAGCGAGGCGCCAGGGAACGCCTCGATCGTCTCGTAGTGGGTCACCGACGGCTTGCCGTCCGGTGTGACCGCGAACTTCCAGGAGTGGTTCGGATGCCGCCCGATCGGCGCGTCCACGGTGCCAGCCAGCGGGTCGGGATGCCCCTGGACGACCGCGTGATAGATCTTCTCGACCGTGCGCTCCTTGAAGGCGCGCTTGAGCGCCGTGTACGCGCTCTCCGTCTTGGCGACGACCATGAGGCCGCTCGTGCCCACGTCGAGACGGTGGACGACGCCCTGGCGCTCCGGCGCGCCAGTGGTCGCGATGCGGAAGCCCGCCGCGGCGAGGGCGCCGACGACCGTCGGGCCGTCCCAGCCGAGAGAGGGGTGCGCCGCGACTCCTGTGGGCTTGTCGACCACGACGATGTCGTCGTCGTCGTGCACGATACCCAACTCCGGCACCGCGACAGGGATGATGCGCGGCTCCTGCTTCGGCTGCCATTCCACGTCGAGCCAGCCGCCGGCGCGGAGCTTGTCGGACTTGCCGAGCTCGACGCCGTCGAGCCGCACGCCGCCGGCGGTCGCGACCTCGGCGGCGAACGTCCGCGAGAAGCCCAGCATCTTCGACAGCGCCGCATCCACCCGCACGCCGTCGAGGCCGTCTGGCACGGGGAGCGACCGCGACTGCGCGCTCATCGCTCGCCGGCCGGGGCGCCACCGTCCACGGGGCGCTGCGCGGCACCCGCGGGGAGGTCTTCGGCAGCAGCCGCGGCCTCGGCCTCCTCATCGGTCTCCACGGCGACATGGTCGCGCTCGCGCGTCCCGTCGAAGCGGAGCCCGAACACGACGAGCAGCGCGATGGAGATCATTCCGCAGACGATGAAGATGTCGGCGACATTGAAGATCGCCGGAATCATCCACGGCATCGAGATCATGTCGACGACATGGCCGACGCCGAAGCCGGGCTCCCTGAAGAGGCGATCGGTGAGGTTGCCGAGCACGCCGCCCAGCAGGCATCCGAGCACGACTGCCCACAGCCGCGACTGCAGAGCGGCGGCCCTCCAGACGATCAGCACCGCGACGACGGACAGTGCGATCGTGAAGATCCAGGTGACCTCCGAGCCGAGCGAGAACGCGGCACCGGAGTTGCGCACGAAGTACAGCTGCAGGAACTCGCCGAGCACGGGAACCGGCTTCTGCAGAGGCAGGTTCTCGACGGTGAGGTGCTTCACAAACTGATCGGCGGCCAGCACGATGATCGCGAGAATCGTGACGATCGCACCGGCCGCCGACCGACGAAGGGGACGGCGTCCTGACAAGAGGGCGCCTTACAGGCCGATCGCGGAGACCGGCGTGTTGTCCGTCGACGCCGACTTCTCGTCGAGGTCGCGCAACTGGCCCTCGATGTAGCTGCGCAGCTGCGTGCGGTAGTCGCGCTCGAAGGTGCGCAGTTCGGTGATGCGGGCCTCGAGGGCGTTGCGCTCGCGCTCGAAGCGTGCGTTCTCCTCGCGTTGCTTGGCCTCGGCCTCGGTGCGGATGCGGTTGACCTCGTTCTCCGCGTCGGCGATGAGCTGGTTGCGCTTCGCCTCACCCTCGGCCACGTGCTCGTCATGCAGGCGCTGCGCGAGCTCGATGATGCCGGCGGTGGCGGTGGCGGATGCCGACGGTGCGGGCTCCTCTGCCGTCACGACCGGAGCAGGCTCCGGGGCAGCAACGACGGGGGCCGGAGCCTCGGCAACGGGCGCCGCAGGAGCTGCCAACTCGCCGGACTCGTACGCGGCGAGCTTGGCCTTCAGCTCGGCGTTCTCCTCGAGAGCCTTGCGCCACTCGATGACGATCTCATCGAGGAAGTCGTCGACCTCATCGGGGTCGAAGCCGTCCTTGAAGCGGACATGCTGGAACTGCTTGGTGACGACGTCATCCGGGGTAAGTGCCATGGTGGCTCCTTCGATGAGTTCGGTTTTCCCGTTCGATGAACGGCGTTTCTCTGTGGCGCGAGCCGGGGGCGCGCACCTGCGAGCCAAGCATAGCCCCCGCGACTGTCCGTCGCGACGCCGCAACGCCCAGACGACGCCGACGGTTCAGATGAAGATGCGGACGATGTTCATGAGGATCAGCACGACGAGGATCGTCAGCGAGAACCCGAAATCGAGCGCGATCGTGCCGATGCGCAACGGCGGGATCAGGCGCCGAAAGAACCGGATCGGCGGATCGGTGACCGTGTACGCGAACTCGGCGGCAACGAGACCCGCGCCCTTCGGACGCCACCCGCGATTGAACATCGCGACGTAGTCGAGAATGAGACGTGCGAAGAGCGCGAGCAGGTACAGGAGCAGCGCCGTGTGGACGACGCTCGCCGCGATGGAGACGAGCCCCACGGGTTACTGCTGGTCGAAGCCCGCAGACTCGGCGTCTGCGTGCGCGATGCCCCCGTGACCGGAGACCGCGATGTTCTCCGGGGACAGCAGGAAGACCTTCGACGTGACCCGCTCGATGCGGCCGTGCAGACCCAGGGAGAGACCGCTGGCGAAGTCGATCAGGCGCCGCGCGTCGGCGTCGCTCATCTGCGACAGATTGATGATGACCGGCACGCCCTCGCGGAAGTTCTCGGCGATGAGCTGAGCATCCCGGTACTGCTTGGGATGCACGGTGAGGATCTCGTTCACTGCCCCTCCTGCGGGCTGACGCACGGCGACCGGACGGCGCAACGGCGTGACCGGAGCCGGTGCCGACTCCTCACGCTCGCGCTCGCGGTGCGAGCGGGCCGGTGCCTGCGTCTCTTCTTCGTAGACCTCTTCTTCATCGGCGAGGCCGAGATACACCATGGTCTTCTTCAGCGGGTTACCCATCGTGTCCTCCGGTTCGAACGATTCGGGCTGATCTGTTGACAGGTTAACCCCGGTCAGGCCGGGGTCCGGTGATTGCGGAACCGATCCGCAGGTGTGTCGCGCCCGCCTGGATGGCTTCGGCGAAATCGCCGGACATGCCGGCGGAGATCCAGGTCGCCTCGGGGGCGACGCAGCGGATGCCGTCGGCGATCGTCCGCAGTCGCGAGAAGGCCGATGCGGGCTCCTCGTCAAGCGGGGCGACCGCCATCACCCCTCGCAGCCGCAACGAGGCAAGCGCGAGCACGTGCTCGGCGAGCGCGTCCGCCGCGGCAGGGGCGACGCCTCCGCGAGCGGGATCGTCGGTGAGGTTGACCTGGATGAGGACGTCGAGGATGCTGTCGTCCTCGGCGGCCCGGTGCAGGGCGTCGGCGATCCGAACGCGGTCGACGGAGTGCACGGCATCCGCGCTGCGCCGAATGGCCGCGGCCTTGTTCGTCTGCGCCTGGCCGATGAAGTGCCAGCGCAGCTCGTCGCCGATGGGCTCCTGCCCGTCTGCCTGGTCCTGCTGGAGGGCTGCGCGCTTGGCCGTGAGCTCCTGCTGACGGTTCTCACCCACCTCGCGCACGCCGAGCTCATGGAGCTCGCGCACGAGCGAGGCGGGGTGGAACTTCGTCACGACGATGCGGGTGATCTCCCCCGCGTCGCGTCCGGCGCGGCACGCGGCATCGGCGATCCTCTCATCGATCGCTGACAGCCGCTCGCTCAGCGTCACCGCAGGAATTCGGGGACGTCGAGCTCCTCGTCGGCGATCGACGGCTCGATGCTCGTCGTCGCGTAACGTGCAGCGCGCTCCGTCTCGGCGTTCTCGGTCCTCTTGTCGGCGTCGTCCTCGGTGAGGGCGACCTCCGGGAGGCTCGCCGGCTCCGGCCGCGTGACAACCATGGGGTCAAGACGCAGGGAGGGCTCGCCACCGTCGAAGCCCGCGGCGATCACCGTGACGCGCACCTCGTCGCCGAGCGTGTCGTCGATGACGGTGCCGAAGATGATGTTCGCCTCGGGGTGAGCGGCCTCCTTGACGAGGTCGGCCGCGTCGTGGATCTCGAAGATGCCGAGGTTCGAACCGCCCTGGATCGACAGCAGCACACCGTGCGCGCCCTCGATCGACGCCTCGAGCAGCGGCGACTCGACGGCGAGCTCGGCCGCCTTGATCGCCCGGTCGGCGCCGCGCGCGGAGCCGATGCCCATGAGCGCTGAGCCAGCGCCCTGCATGACCGACTTGACGTCGGCGAAGTCGAGGTTGATGAGACCGGGGGTCGTGATGAGGTCGGTGATGCCCTGCACACCGGCCAGGAGCACCTGGTCGGCCGTCGCGAACGCCTCGATCATCGAGATGCCGCGGTCGCTGATCTCCAGCAGGCGGTCGTTGGGCACGACGATGAGGGTGTCGACCTCTTCCTTGAGTTTCGCAACACCGGCCTCGGCCTGGCTCTGCCGACGGCGCCCCTCGAAGGAGAACGGCTTGGTGACGACGCCGATGGTGAGCGCGCCGATCGACTTCGCGATGCGCGCGACGACCGGTGCGCCGCCGGTGCCGGTGCCACCGCCCTCACCGGCGGTGACGAAGACCATGTCGGCGCCGGTGAGCGCCTGTTCGATCTCCTCGGCGTGGTCCTCCGCGGCTCGGCGTCCGACCTCGGGGTCGGCTCCGGCGCCGAGGCCGCGGGTGAGCTCGCGTCCGACGTCGAGCTTGACGTCGGCGTCGCTCATCAGCAGCGCCTGCGCGTCGGTGTTGACGGCGATGAACTCGACGCCGCGCAGGCCGAGATCGATCATGCGATTGACGGCGTTGACGCCGCCACCGCCGACGCCGACGACCTTGATCACGGCGAGGTAGTTCTGGTTCTGGCTCATGGCCGGCCTCCGAATAGTCGAGCCTTCTGCGTTATCTGACCGATATCCGGAGGTGAACCTTAAACCTCAACTAGAGGTGTAAAGTATTTCCCGGTATCGGTTTCTCTTGTTCGAAGGTAAGCGCGAAGTTCCCGCCTGCCCGCGAGGAGGCGGGCGTGTCGCCGCAATTCCGCCGCGCGCGTCTCAGCCGATGACGGCGACGTCGGGCGAGGTCACGTCGATGGAGTGCGCGGCCGGATTCGCCGTCAGGGCCGCGGCGAGGGTGATGCCCTTGCGCACCGAGTCCTCGGCGCTCCCCCACACCACCGTGAGCCCCGAGCTCAGGGTGAGGGTCACATCGTCCGCGGTCGTCGCCCGCACCCCGGTGAGCGCGGCGCGCACATCGGCCGGCAGCGAGCGGACGACGAGCCCGGCGCTCTCGAACGCGCGCGACGACGTGCCGCCGGCGATGTCGAGCAGCGGCTGCCCCGCCGGCTGCTCGCTCGTGGTCGACAGGACGACGCCGGCGGCGTCCACGAGCGTGTACCCCGCGTCCGAGGCGATCACGCCGACCGGAGTGCGCTCGACGATCCGCACCGTGAGATCGTGCGGAGGCTTCGCCTCGAGCGCGTACGTCTCGATCATCGGGAAGGCGACGAGCGCCGCTTTGACCGCACTGGAGTCGACGAGCGCGAGCGGCGTGCCGATCTGCCCCGCCAGCGCGGCCTCGACAGCCGCCGGATCGAGGGTCGAGGCGCCGAGGACCGTGATCTTCTGCACCGCGAACAGCGGGCTGTAGGCCGCGGCCGCGCTGCCGCCGACGAGGAGCAGCACCGCACCGACCACGCTCAGCCACAGGATGCGCCGTCGGCGGGATCGCTGCGTGAACCGGCGGATCTCGGCGCGCAGCGCCTTGCGACGCGCACGTGCGGCGCGCCAGACATCGCGCGTGCTCGTCGGCTGAGCGCCCTCCGGTTCCTGCGCGGCACCGGGTTCCGACGGCGCGGCGATGGCGGCATCCGCCCCTGCGATATCACGGATGGGAGACACCCGTGCGGGAGGGAGGGTCTCGTCGCGAGTGTCCTCCCGGCCCCGGGGCAGCGGAGGCGGCCGACGCACGCTTCAGCCCTCGTCTGATCCGCGCAGCGACTCCAGCACCTGCGGGATGATCTGGTACACGTTGCCGCAGCCGAGCGTGATGACGACGTCGCCCTCGCGGGCGACGCTCGCCGTGTAGTCGGCGGCCTCCTGCCAATCGGCGACGAAGTGCACCTTCGACGCATCAGCGAAGGCGCCGCTGACGAGTTCGCCCGTCACTCCTGGCACGGGGTCCTCGCGGGCTCCGTACACATCGAGCATGACGGTGTGGTCGGCGAGCGACTCGAGGACCTCGGCGAACTCGCGGAACATGTGCTGTGTGCGCGAGTAGGTGTGCGGCTGCTGGATCGCGATGATCCGGCCGCCGTCGGCGATCGAGCGCATCGCCTCGAGCGCGGCGCGCACCTCGGTGGGATGGTGCGAGTAGTCGTCGTAGACGGTGACGCCGCGCGCCTCGCCGTGCTTCTCGAGCCGCCGCACGGTGCCGGCGAACCCCTCGAGGGCCCGCGCCGACTCCTCCATCCCGAATCCCAGCGCCGTCAGCACCGCGATGACGCCGGTGGCGTTGACGACGTTGTGCAGACCGGGAACCGCCAGTTGCAGCCGCACGCTCTCACCGCCGCGGGTGACGGTGGCCGAGGCCCGGGCGCCGGCGGTGACATCGGTGATGCGCAGATCGGCGTCGGCGGCCAGTCCGAAGGAGAGGACGTTCGGATGCGTCATCCCCGCGCGCACGCGGAGGGCGCCGGGGTCGTCGCTGGAGATGACGACGGCTTCGGCGGCGGCATCGGCGAACTGCACGAAGGCGTCGTGGAAGGCCTCATCGGAGCCGTAGTGGTCGAGATGGTCCGGGTCGACATTCGTGATGAGCGCGATGGCGGTGTCGTAGAGCAGGAACGTGCCGTCCGACTCGTCCGCCTCGATCACGAAGAGATCGCCGCTGCCGGTGGCGCTGGACGCCCCGAGCTGCTCGATGACGCCGCCGTTGACGAAGTGCGGGTCGGCGCCGAGCGCCTGCAGGGCGGTGACGAGCATGCCGGTCGAGGTGGTCTTGCCGTGGGCCCCGGCGACCGAGACGAGGCGCCGCGACCCGATCAGCCAGTGCAGCGCCTGCGAGCGGTGGATCACGTGCAGCCCGCGCTCTTTGGCGAGCACGAACTCGGGGTTCTCGGGCCAGATCGCGCCGGTGTGCACGACGGTGTCCGCATCGCCGAGGTGGGCGGCGTCGTGCCCCACGTGCACCGTCGCCCCCGCTGCGGCCAGCGCCCGCAGATTGGCGCTGTCGGCGCGGTCGGAGCCCGACACGCGGATGCCGGCGTCGAGGAACATCCTGGCGAGGCCGCTCATCCCTGAGCCGCCGATGCCGATGAAGTGCGCGGAGGTGATGCTCTCGGGGATCGGCAGGGAGAGGTCAGGTCTGATCATGGCTGTTCCAGTCTACGTTTCGGGTCTGCGTTTCGACGCGTGCGCCCTGCGTTTCGATGCCTGCGCTCACCGAGCGGATGCCGGGCCGTCGGCCAGCGCCCTGTCGATCAGGGCGATGACGTTCTCGGTGCCGGAGCGGGTGCCGATGCGCTGCGCCGCCGCGGCCATCCGCTCGATCGCGGCATCGTCGCCCAGCAGCGGCACGACGATCCGGCGCACGGCGTCGCCGTCGAAGGAGGCGTCGTCGAGGAGCCGTGCGGCCCCGGTGGAGACGGCAGAGGCCGCGTTGAGGCGCTGTTCGCCGTTGCCGACCGAGTACGGCACGTACAGGGCGGGGATGCCGAGAGCGCTGATCTCGCTGACCGTGGCCGCGCCCGACCGCGAGACGATGAGGTCGGCGAGGGCGAAGGCGAGGTCCATGCGGTCGACGTAGCGCCGCATCGCGTACCCGGGGACGCCGGGATCGGTCAGGTCGCTGCGCTCGCCGGTCACGTGCAGCAACTGCCAGCCGGCGGCGAGGACGTCGGCCCAGGAGTCGGCGAGCGCCTCGTTGAGCCGCTGCGCGCCGAGCGATCCGCCGAAGACGAGAAGTACGGGGCGCTCGGCGTCGAGGCCGAAGTGCTCCGCGGCCTCGTGACGGCGCACGGTGCGGTCGAGTTCGATGACCTCGCGGCGCAGCGGCATGCCGACGACCTCGCCTCCGCGCAGCGGCGTGCCGGCGAAGGCGACCCCGGTGGCTGCGGCGCGGCGCGCGCCGAGGACGTTGGCGAGGCCCGGCTTCGCGTTCGCCTCGTGCACCACGAATGCGACGCCCTCACGACGCGCCGCGACGTACGCGGGCGCCGAGGCGTAGCCGCCGAAGCCGACGACCACCTCGACCCCGTGCTCGCGGATGTGCGCGCGCACCTGGGCGATCGCGCGACGGAACCGCGCGGGGAACGCCAGCGCCGCGCCGTTCGGCCGTCGCGGAAAGGGCACCTTGTCGACGATCAGCAGCTCGTACCCGCGCTCCGGCACCAGCCGGGACTCGAGCCCCTCCGCCGTGCCGAGCACGAGGACCGTGGAGCCGGCGTCGCGCGCGCGCAGTCCGTCGGCGACGGCGAGCAGCGGGTTGACGTGGCCGGCGGTGCCTCCGCCGGCGAGAAGGTACGTGGTCACCTGGCGACTTTACCCCGCTCGGCTGCGGGGATCGTTCGGGCGAACGCGAGCAGAACGCCGCACGCGATGAGCACCGCCAGCAGGGCTGTGCCGCCCTGCGACATGAACGGCAGCGGCACGCCCATGACGGGGAACATGCCGATCACGACGCCGATGTTGAAGATCGCCTGACCGACGATCCACACCGTGATGCCGCCCGCGGTGATCCGGATGAAGGGATCGCGGGTCTTGCGGATGACGTGGAACACCCCGACGGCGAAGGTGGCGAACAGCGCCAGCACGACCAGGCATCCGATCAGCCCGAGCTCTTCGCCGACGATCGCGAAGATGAAGTCGTTTCCGGCGGCGGGGAGCCACCCGTACTTCTCCTGGGAGTTGCCGAGACCGACCCCGAAGACGCCTCCGGTCGCCATGCCCCAGCGGCCATGGATGGACTGATAGCAGTCGTCCTCGTAATTCGCCATGCCCGAGCAGACGGCGGTGATGCGCCGCATCCGATCGGAGCTCGTCAGCGCGAGGGCGAGCACCGCGAGAGCCCCGAGGACCACCGGGATGATGAACAGCCGCAGCTTCACGCCGGAGAAGAACAAGCAGCCCAGCATGATGATCACGAGAACCATCGAGGTGCCGAGGTCGCGGCCGGCGAGCACCGTACCGATGGCGAGGACCGATACCGGCACGACGGGGATGAAGACCTGATGCCAGGTGCCGAGCATCGTCTGCTTGCGCATCAGCACGTAGCCGATCCACACGGCGAGGGCGAGCTTGAGGAACTCCGATGGCTGCAGCGTGAAGCCGGCAATCTTGAGCCAGTTGCGGTTTCCGCCCTCGGCGTAGCCGAGCGGGGTGAACACGAGCAGCTGGAGGACGACCGCCCCGAACAGAGCGGGCCACGCCATCTTCTTGATCGCGGAGATCGGCAGCCGGGAGATGAGGAACATCAGCGGGATGCCGAGCACGGCGAAGATCCCCTGCCGCAGTGCGCCGTCGACGGGACTCGCCCCCTTCGACACGGCATCCGCGCTCGTCGCGGAGAGCACCATGACGAGGCCGAAGACGGTCAGCAGCAGCGCCGTGGACGCGATCATCATGAACTCCGCCGGCACCGGGGTGAACCGCTTGCCGAGCGAGACGCGGGCGGCGAGCCCTCTGCTCGAGGACCTCGTCCGATCAGTGCGCGCGGGGCCGGCCAGTTGCGTCATCGCCGCTCCCCCGCTCGATCCACTCCCGCACCGCTTCGGCGAAGCGGCGGCCCCGATCCGCGTAACCGGAGAACTGGTCGAAGGATGCTGCGGCGGGGGCCAGCAGAACAGTGCCCTCGCCATCCGCGATCCCCGCCGAGATCTCCACGACGCGGTTCATGACCTCACCAGTGTCGCCAGCGTCGACCTCGAAGACCGGCACCGCTGGCGCGTGTCGCTCGAATGCCGCCACGACGTCGGCCCGTTCGACCCCGATGACCACGGCGGCGCGCGCCGTGCCGCCCACGTCGGCGACGAGGTCTGCGATGTCGACGCCCTTGAGATCTCCGCCGACGATCCAGACCGCGCCGGGATAGGCGCGCAGCGATGACGCCGCCGCATGCGGGTTCGTCGCCTTGGAGTCGTCGACCCAGACGATGCCGTCGTGACGGGCGATGACCTGGATGCGGTGCGTGTCGAGGGTGAACTTCTGCAGAGCCGCGTGGATCGCCTCGGGCGTCACCCCCGCCGACCGCGCCAGGGCGCTGGCGGCGAGGATGTTCTGCACGATGTGCCCGGCGGCGAGGCCGACCTCCTCGAGGTCGCGGAGGGTGGTGAGCTCCAGCGCGCTGCGCGCGCGGTCGTCGAGGAAGGCGCGGTCGACGAGCAGCCCCTCGACCACACCGAGATCGCTGGGCCCAGGGGTGCCGAGGTCGAACCCGATGGCCCTGGCGCCCTCGACGACGTCGGCGTCCTCGACCATGCGCTTGGTCGCCTCGTCGGCCTTGTTGTAGACGCAGGCGATCTTCGTGTTGCGGTAGACGACGGCCTTCGCCTCGCGATAGGCGTCTGCGCTGCCGTGCCAGACGAGGTGGTCGTCGGCGAGGTTCAGGCACACCGAGGCGTGGGGCACGAGCTGACCGTCGGGGGCCGACAGCCCGAGGTACCAGAGCTGATGGCTGGAGAGCTCGACGACGAGCACGTCGAAGCCTGCAGGGTCGCGGACGGCGTCGAGCACCGGCACGCCGATGTTTCCACAGGGCGCGGCGCGCAGCCCGCCCTCGACGAGCAGGCTCGCGGTGAGCTGGGTGGTCGTCGTCTTGCCGTTCGTGCCGGTGATGAGCATCCACTCGGCGGGCGTGCCGTCTTCGCGGAGCACCTTGTCGCGCACGCGCCAGGCGAGCTCGACATCTCCCCACAGGGCGATGCCCGACTCCTGCGTCCAGCGGATGACGGGATGGGCCGGGGAGAACCCCGGCGAGGCGATCACGACCTCGGGGTCGAAGTCGATCAGCGTCTGCGGCACGACGGCGAGGGATCCGAGCTCGAGCTGCGCTCCGATCACCGGGAGCAGCCGTGCGTACTCCTCCTCGGCGGACTCGCTGAGCACGAGCACGGACGCTCCCAGCTCCGCGAGCGTGTCCGCCACCGAGAACCCGGTCACCGACAGGCCGAGCACCGCGACCCGGAGCCCCGACCAGTCGGCGTTCCAGCTCGTCAGCGCGGCGAGGCGCGACTCAGCTGACACGGGTCAGCCATTCGACGTAGAAGAGACCGACCGCGGAGACGGCGAGGAGCCCGGCGATGATCCACAGGCGCACCACGATCGTGACCTCGGACCAGCCGCGCATCTCGAGGTGATGGTGGAACGGGCTCATCAGGAACAGCCGCTTGCCCCGCGTGAGCTTGAAGTACGCCCGCTGCAGGATCACCGAGCCGGAGGAGAGCACGAAGACGCCAGCGATGACGAACAGCAGCAGCTCGGTGTGGGTCATGATCGCGAGCGCCGTGATCACGCCGCCGATGGCCATCGACCCCACGTCGCCCATGAAGACCTTGGCCTTGGGCGCGTTCCACCAGAGGAACCCGATCAGACTCGCCGCGAACGCCGCCGAGATGACCGCCAGATCGAGCGGATCGCGCACCTCGTAGCATCCGCCGAGCGCGGCCTTCTCGATCGACTCCCCGACGCACGACTGCTGGAACTGGCGGAAGGAGATGAGGCCGTAGGCGCTGACGACGAGGATGCCGGCGCCGGCGGCGAGACCGTCGAGCCCGTCGGTGAGGTTGACGCTGTTCGAGGTGGCCACCCCGATCACCGAGATCCAGAGGAGGTAGAGGATCCACCCCCCGACGGCCCCGAAGACGAAGAGGTTGAGCCAGGGGATGTCACGGAACAGCGACACCGCGCCGGTCGCCGGCGTCTGGCCGGCCGAGTTCGGGACGTTGAGGGCGACGATGCCGAACGGCACGATCACGAGCAGCTGTCCCAGCACCTTGCGCCAGCCGGAGAGGCCGAGGCTGCGCTGGCTGCGCACCTTCATGTAGTCGTCGATGAAGCCGACGACGCCGAATCCGATCGTGACCCAGATGAGCAGCAAAGCCGACAGCGACGGTTCGCGACCGCCGACGTAGACGCCGGTGAAGTAGCCGACCATCGTGCCGACGATGAAGATCACGCCGCCCATCGTGGGGGTTCCGCGCTTGGCCTCGTGACTGGGATTCTCCAGGGCCTCGGGGGTGCGAATGACCTGACCCCAGCCCCACTTGCGGAACAGCCGCAGGAAGACCGGTGTCAGGAAGAGGGTGAAGGCGAGCGAGATGGCCGCCGCCATGATGAGTGACCTCACGAGAACAATTCTCCCAGACGATCGCCGAGATGCCGCAGACCAGCGGAGTTCGAGGATTTCACGAGCACGCGATCGCCGTCGCGCAGCTCGGTGCGCAGATACTCGAAGGCGGCGTCCTGGTCATCGAAGTGCACGGCCTCGCTGTCCCACGACCCCTCGCCGATGGCGGAGATGTAGAGTCGGCGCGCCTCGGCGCCGACGACGACGATCCGGCGGATGTTCAGACGCACCGCGAGCAGGCCGACGCGATCGTGCTCCTCGCCTGCGTCCTCGCCGAGCTCGCTCATCGCCCCGAGCACCGCGACGGTGCGCTCGTCGGGGCCGGTGATCTGCGCGAGGGTCCGCAGGGCCGCCGCCATCGAGTCGGGGCTGGCGTTGTACGCGTCGTTGATGATACGCACCCGATCATTGCCCAGCGGCTGCATCCGCCACCGCTCGGCGATGTCGAGGGTCTCCAGCCGCGCGATCGCGGCGGATGCCGGCACGCCGAGGACTCCTGCCGCCGAGATCGCCGCGAGCGCGTTGTACACGTGGTGCGCGCCGAGCACGCGCAGGTGCAACGGCATCCGCTGCCCCGCGGCCTCGATCTCGCACGTCGTGCCCGAGGCGCTCACGACGAGAGCGCTGGCGCGCACGTCGGCCGCGGCGGACTGCCCGAAGCCGACGACCCGCATGCCGCGGGACTCGGCGAGCTCGCGCATCGCCGCGACACGGGGATCGTCGACGTTCAGCACCGCGGTGCCGCCGGGGCGCGCCGCCGCGATGAGCTCGGACTTCGCCTTCGCGGTCGCCTCGATGCCGCCGAAGCCGCCCGCGTGCGCCATGCCGACCATGAGGACGACGGCGATGTCTGGCTCGACGAGACCGGCGAGGTGCGCGATGCTGCCGGGGGCTGCCGCTCCGAACTCGCTGACCAGGTAGCGGGTGCCGTGCGTGACGCGCAGCATGGTCACCGGGGCGCCGACCTCGTTGTTGTACGAGTTGATGGGCGCGACCGTCTCGCCTTCGTCGGAGAGGATGCGGGCGAGGAAGTTCTTCGTCGTGGTCTTGCCGTTGGACCCGGTGATGCCGACGATCTTCAGGTTCCCGCCCGCCCGCACCCGGGACACGACCTCGCGGGCGAGCGCCGCCAGCGCCGCCACGACGTCGGCGACGACGATCTGCGACACGGGTTCGTCGACGACGCGCTCGACGATGGCGAGAACGGCGCCGGCGGCCACTGCACTGCCGACGAAGCGGTGGCCGTCGGTCTCGGCTCCTGGTTTGGCGACGAAGATCGACCCTGGAGTCATCGTGCGGGAATCGGTGTCGACGACGCCGTCCACGACGGTGTCCGCCGTGTCGGAGCCGACGAGGCGCAGATCGCCGCCGACGATGGCGGCGATCTCAGCGAGCGACAGGGCGATCATCACATCTCCAGGCGCGGCGTGAGCCGGCGATCAGTACTTGGGAAGGAGCTCGTCCATCGGGACGGTGGATGGCATCACGCGGTAGGTCTTCATGACCTGAGTCATCGCCTTCTGGAAGGCGGACGCCGTCGCGGCCGATGAAGTGATTCTAGTCGGCTGGTCGAGAGTGACGATCACGACGTACTGGGGATCGTCGACCGGGGCGAAGCCCACCATGCTCGTGTAGTACACGCCCGCCTTGTATCCGCCGTTGCCGTCCGGGATCTGCGCGGTGCCGGTCTTGCTGGTCACCCGGTAGCCCGGCACCTGGATGCGCTCGGCGTTGCCGCCCTGAACGGCGACGTTCTCGAGCATGCGGGTGAGGTCGGCGGCGGTCTGCGGCTCGATGATCTGCTTCTTCTCCGGGGCGGCCGCCTCGTGGACGGTGCCGTCGGCGTCGGTGCACGACTCTACCAGCGACAGGTCGATCTTCTCGCCGCCGTTCGCGATCGCCTGGTAGGCACCGGCGACCTGTGGAGCGGTGACGGTGAAGTGCTGGCCGAAGGTCGTCGTGTAGAGCGACTGGTTGTCCCATTCGGAGGTCGGGTGCAGCTCGCCGGCGGACTCGTGCGGGAAGCCCACGGTCGGCGTGCCGACGCCGAAGCGCTGCAGGTAGTCGTAGCGCACCTCGGGGCTGACCATGGTGCCGAACTTCGACAGCGCGACGTTCGACGAGTCGATGAGAGCGCCTGTGAGCGTGTAGTCGTAGGTCGGGTGCGAGAAGGCGTCGTTGATGACAGCGCCGTTCGGGAAGTGCTCGCGCGACGACGCCGTGACGGTGGGCGAGGTCGGGGTGACTCCGGCGTTCTCCATGATCGCCGCCGCCGTGATGGCTTTGAAGGTCGAGCCGGGCTCGAACGGGTAGGTGAAGAGCTTGCTGCCCCAGGTGCTCGGGCTCGAGGCGTCGAGGTCGTTGGGGTCCATGGTCGGCCACTCGGCCGCGACGCGGATCTTGCCGGTCTTCACCTCGACCACCGTCACGGTTCCGCCCTGCGCGCCCTGCGTCTGCGCCTCCTCGGCGATCATCTGCTGCATGTACCACTGCAGGTCGCTGTTGATGGTGAGCTGCACGGTGCCTCCGTCGACAGCATCCGTCTTCTGCTCGCTCCCAGGGATGACGACGCCGTTGGCGCCCGTGCGGTACGTCTCCGAGCCGTTCTCCGGGGCGAGGCAGGCCGTCTCCAACTGCTCGATGCCCGCCTGCGGCTCTCCGGAGCCGTCGAGGTAGCCGATCACGTTGCCTGCTACCGCGCCGTTCGGGTACACCCGGATCTCGCGCTCATCGAAGTGCAGGTAGGCGAGCTTCAGCGCCTTCAGATCGGTGAACTGCTGGGCGCTCAGCCCCTTCGTCAACGGAAACCAGCGGATGTCCTCGTTCTGCGCGCGCGCCTCGTCGACGCCGGTGCGCAGCTCCTCGGCGTCGAGTCCCATGATCTCGGCGATCGCCGTCGACGCATCGGCCCACGGCAGATCCGGCGGGTTCTTCTCGTTCTCCTCGACGGTGACCATGGCCTTCGGGTCCATGTTCGCGTCGTACACGGTCACGCTCTGGGCGAGGATCGTGCCGTTCGCGTCGACGATCGCGCCGCGCTGCCCGGGGATCGAGGTGGTGTTGCCCAGGTACTTCAGCGACTGCGCGACGTGCACATCGGCGCTCACGACCTGGATGTCCACGAGTCGGATGACGAAGGTGGCGAGGATCACGAGGATCACGCCGAGTGCGGCCACGGTGCGTCGCCGGGGGCTCCGGGTGGCTCGTGTCGTCATGCGCGCTCTCCGTCGGTCGTCTGTCTTCAGCGGGTTTCAGGGGTGGGGAGGCCGTCGGTGATCGCCGGCGGCAGCTGCTCGGCCTCCACCACGGGCTCGGACGCGACCGGCGCGTCGGCCTGCGCCGGCGCGGCGAGCAGGGCGTTGCTCACGGCGCCCGAACCGCTCGGGTCGACCGTCGAGGCCCCGCCCGCGCCGGTGCCGGTGCCGAACACGGCGCCATCGCTGAGGCGGAGGTAGGAGGGCGAGCCCGCAACGACCATGCCGAGCGCCGCCGCCTCCGAGGCCAGCGCCTGCGGGGAGCCGACCCCGGTCAGCTCCTCCTGCAGTGCGGCGGTGCGCAGATCGAGCGACCGCTGCTGCGAGGAGAGCGAGGCCAGTGTGTAGGAGTCCTGCGTGATGGCGAGGGAGAGGATGATCTGCGCCGCGGCGATGGCCATCGCCCCGCCCAGCGCCACAAGGGCGTATGCGAGCTTCGGCTTGCGCCGTGCCGGCGGCGACGTGATCTGACGCAGGCGACGGCCGGGGGCCTTCGCCGGCGTCCCAGGTGCGCTGCGGGGCGTGCGGACCGCGGTGCTCAGGCTCATGAGGTCTCCCGTACTTTCTGTGCCGCACGCAGGCGCACGGGGATGGCGCGCGGGTTGCGCGCGCGCTCGTCGTCGTCCGCGAGTTCGGCCCCGCGGGTGAGGATGGTGAATCTCGGGGCGTGCTCCGGCAGCTCGACCGGCAGTCCCCGGGGCGCGGTCGATGCGGCCGCTGCGGCGAAGGCCTGCTTGACAAGGCGGTCCTCGAGCGACTGGTACGACATGACGACGATGCGACCGCCGACGGCGAGGGCGTCCATCGCGGCGGGGATCGCGTCGGCGAGGACGTTGAGCTCGGCGTTGACCTCGATGCGCAGCGCCTGGAACACGCGCTTGGCCGGGTGACCCGCGCGCTGCGCGGCGGCCGGAGTGGCCGCGACGAGGACGTCGACGAGCTGTCCGGAGCGCGTGATGGGCTGCTTCTGCCGCGCCTCGATGATGAAGCGCGCGTAGCGGCCGGCCAGCTTCTCCTCGCCGTAGCGCTCGAAGATGCGGCGGAGGCTGCCTTCGCTGTAGGTCGCGATGACCTCGGCCGCGGTCACGCCCTTGGTCTGGTCCATGCGCATGTCCAGCGGCGCGTCCTTCGAGTAGGCGAAACCGCGCTCGGCCTCATCGAGCTGCAGCGAGGAGACGCCGAGATCGAAGAGGATGCCGGCGGCACCCTGCGCGTGGTGGCCGATCTCGTCGTAGACGGTGTGCACGAGCGTGACGCGGTCACCGAAGCGCGCCAGCCGCTCCCCCGCGATGCGCAGCGCATCGGTGTCGCGGTCGAGCCCGATGAGGCGGATGTTCTGGAAGCGCTCGAGCAGCGCCTCGGAGTGCCCGCCCATGCCGAGGGTGGCGTCGACGAGCACGGCTCCGTCCGCCTGGAGGGCGGGAGCCAGCAGCTCGACGCAGCGCTCGAGCAGGACGGGGGTGTGGATGTCTCGGAGGTTCATGATCTTTCTCGGATGGACCTTCGGCTCTGATCCCCCTCCGCTTCGCGACCCGGCACCGGGGAAGTGTGTCGGGGCGGGAGCGGCGGGGCATCACAGCCGTGGTCAGAAGAGCCCGGGAATCACCTCCTGCTCCAGTTCTGCGTAGGCCTCCTCGCCGGCGGCGAGGTACTGGTTCCAGCTCTCCGCATCCCAGATCTCGGCGTGGGCGCCGACACCGGTGACGACGAGCTCTTTCTGCAGGCCCGCGTACTGACGCAGCGCCTGCGGGATGGTGATGCGGTTCTGGTTGTCCGGCATCTCGGCGCTGGCGCCGGAGAGGAACAGGCGCATGAAGTCACGCGCCTGCTTGTTGGCGAGCGGAGCCTGGCGGATGCGTTCATGCATCGACTCGAACTCCGCGGTGCTGAAGACGTAGAGGCAGCGCTCCTGGCCCCGGGTGACGACCACGCCGCCGCCGAGATCCTCGCGGAACTTCGCGGGCAGGATGACCCGCCCTTTGTCGTCCAGCTTCGGCGTGTGCGTACCCAGCAGCATCGGCCATCACCCCCTCTCCGCCCGGCCAACTCGAGGTGCGCCCCACTTTACTCCACTTTCCTCCACATTCCTATGCCGAAGTGCGGAGAATATCCCCGTCTCCCTGCTGACAGCCTCGTACTTCCGCGGAATTCCGCGGTGGAGGACAGTGGAGGGTCAGTGGAGGACAGGTGGAGGAACGAGGGCGCAGGGCGAAGAGCACTCCCGCAGACGCACGAAGGCCCGGATGCTCAGGGCATCCGGGCCTTCGTGGAAGAGGAGGAAGAGGGTCAGCGATCGTCTTGGCGGCGATCCCACCGATCATTCATGCGGTCCATGAACGAGGGGCTCTGCGACGGCTCCGCCTGCGCGGCGGAGCGCGGCGTCGCCGACGTCGTCCGGTGGACGGGGGTGACGGCGAGCATGACCCCACCCAGCATCGCGGCGAACGCGACGACCCCGATGACGATTCCCCCGATGTCTCCGACAACGACACCGGCGATGAGTCCGCCGATGCCGACGAGCAGCAGTAGAGCGCCATAGACCAGATTGCGATAGCTCAGCGCGCGATCGCCGCTCGGCGCACTGACGACGTCTGCGTCGTTGTGGAGAAGATGGCGCTCCATCTCGTCGAGCAGACGTTGCTCGTGTTCAGAGAGTGGCATTTCGTTCCCCTCAGGTGTCTTCCCTCTATTCTACGCGCGGGATGCGCGCCACGGGTAGCCGATCCGGGCTTCGGAGCCTTTACGTATGCTGGGAGTCGTGCCCTCCCCCACGCCCGTCGCCGATGCCGTCGCCTCGCGACTGCGCGTTTTCCTCGAGATCATGAACGAGGAGGCCGTGGAGTACGGACCCGACGCTGTCGCGATGCTCGACGCCGGGGCCCGCACGCTCGATGGCGGCAAGCGCCTGCGCGCGCGGTTCTGCCATTCCGGCTGGCAGGCGATCGCCCGCCACCGCGAGCGCGACGCCAGGGAGACCGATGCCCTCTGGGATCTCTGCGCGGCCATCGAGATCTTCCAGTCGGCGGCGCTCGTGCACGACGACCTCATCGACAACTCCGACACCCGCCGCGGTCGGCCCTCGGGTCATCGCGCCCTCGAGGGCGCGCACGCGGATGCCGGATGGAGCGGCGATGCGGCGGCCTTCGGCCGTTCGGCCGCGATCCTCCTGGGCGACCTCCTCATCTCCTGGAGCGACGACCTGCTCGAACAGGCGCTGGCGCAGCATCCGACGGCCCCCCGTGTGCGCCGGGAGTACGCGCGCATGCGGCGCGATGTGACCGTCGGCCAGTTCCTCGACATCGCCGAGGAGTCGGCGTGGAGCGTGAACCCGATCGAATCGCACCTCGAACGCGCGCTGCGGGTCGCCTCGCTCAAGTCCGCACGGTACAGCATCGAGCAGCCGCTCGTGCTGGGCGCCGTGTTCGCAGATGCCGACGACGAGCAGGTGCGGGCGCTGCGGCGGTTCGGGCATCCGGTCGGCATGGCCTTCCAGCTGCGAGACGACGTGCTCGGGGTCTTCGGCGACGCCGCGGTCACCGGGAAGCCCGCCGGCGACGATCTGCGCGAGGGCAAGCGCACTGCTCTCGTGGCGCTGACGCGGCAGGCCATCGCGCCCTCCGCACGCAGCCTCTTCGACGAGATGCTCGGCGATCGGGATCTCGACGCCGAGCAGGTGTCTTTCCTTCAGGCGACGATCGCGTCGTCCGGAGCACTGGAACAGGTCGAGGAGATGATCGCCGACTACGCGTCGGCGGCCGACCGCGCCCTCACCGGCGCGCGCCTCGACGATGCGGCCGTGAACGGTCTGCGGGATCTCGCCCGCGCGGCGACGTCGCGTTCGGCCTGAACCGCCGCCGCGATCAGGCGAGCGTGCGGGCGAGGCGGCGGACCTCGCTCTTGTGGCCAGCGAGCAGCGCCGCGATCGGGGACCGCCCGAGGGTCTCGTCGTCGGCGAGCAGCCAGTCGATGAGCTCGTCGTCGTCGAAGCCGGCGTCCTGCAGGACGATGATCGTTCCGCGCAGGGCCGGAAGCGGATGCCCGTCGACGATGAAGACGGACGGCACGGCGAAGACGCCGGTGCGCCGGGAACCGACCAGGTAGTGCTCGTCGATCAGACGGCGCACGCGGCCGAGGGGTTCGTCGAGGACCTCGACGAGGTCGGGCATGGTCAGCCAGTCGGACGAGATCTCAGTTGCTGCAGACACCTGCCCACTATCTCACCTCCCCGGTCGAGGCGCATGCAGTCACTCCGGTCACGCCTATCACATGTGTCACGGATGTTGACTTCTGTTTACATCCGTGTCAGCGTGGGCGGACGTCGAACAAGGGGAACCCGTGAGACAGAAGACCACTGCCCGACGGCACCGCTACCTGCAGCTCGGCCTGCCCGCTGCTGTCATCGGAAGCCTCGCCGCAACCGCATCCGTCGCTCCGGCAGCCGCCGAGACGCCTGCCGTCCCTCTGGAGAGGCTGTCGCTGCCCTCCCTGCGCACGATGGCGCAGACCGCCCCTCCGGCGAGCTGCGTCGTGCAGCCAGGAGACACCGTCTCCGCCATCGCCGAGCGCTATGGGCTGGCGACGGCCGACGTGCTCGCCTGGAACGGCCTGACCTGGCGCTCGGTGATCTACCCTGGTCAGACCCTCGTGCTCACCGGCACCTCGACCGCCGCTGCTGCGGCGCCCGTCGCCGCGCAGACCCATGTCGTCGTCACCGGCGACACCGTCTACGGCATCGCCCAGAGGTACGCGACCTCCGTCGATGCGGTGCTCGCCGCGAACGGCCTGAGCCGCACGTCGATCATCTACCCCGGCCAGCAGCTCGTGGTCTCCGCCGCGGCGCCCGCCGCGCAGCCCGCGACGGCGACTGCTGCGACGGCAACGACGACGCACACCATCGTCGCCGGGGACACCCTGTACGGCATCGCCCAGAAGTACGGCGTGAGCACCGCATCGCTGTTCGCGTGGAACGCGCTGGGTCCGCAGTCGATCATCTACCCCGGCCAGAGCGTGATCGTCTCCGCCCCTCCTGCCGCCCCCGGCCAGCTCAGCGCCGCGCTCGACGCCGACCAGGCGGCGAACGCCTCGCTCATCATCTCGATCGGCCGCCAGCTCGGCGTGCCCGACCGTGGCATCGCGATCGCCCTCGCCGCCGCGATGGTCGAATCGGGCATCCGCAACCTCGATCACGGCGACCGCGACTCCCTCGGCCTGTTCCAGCAGCGTCCGAGCACGGGCTGGGGGGAACCGGCGCAGATCCTCGACGCCGACCGCAGCACGCGTGCGTTCTTCGGCGGAAGCGGCGACCCCAACGGCACACTGACCCGGGGCCTTCTGGACATCCCCGGGTGGGAGGGCATGCCCTTCACCGCGGCAGCGCAGGCTGTGCAGATCTCGGCCTACCCCGACCGCTACGGCCAGTGGGAGACGCAGGCGCACCAGTGGCTCGCCCTCTACGGGTGAGCGGCGCGCCAATCCGACCGCCCAGAGGGGCGAGCCGTTCCCCGGGCTTTCAGCCGGTCTTGCCTAGACTCTTGACGTGACGACCAATCAGCAGGCCGACCCGCTCATCGGGCGTCTTGTCGACGGCCGCTACCGGGTCCGCGCCCGCATCGCCCGCGGCGGCATGGCCACCGTGTACGTCGCAACCGACATGCGCCTCGAACGCCGCATCGCCCTCAAGGTCATGCACGCGCATCTCAGCGACGACTCGAACTTCCAGAGCCGGTTCATCCAGGAGGCGCGTGCGGCGGCCCGTCTCGCCGACCCCCACGTCGTCAACGTCTTCGATCAGGGCCAGGACGGCGAGCTCGCCTACCTCGTCATGGAGTACCTGCCTGGCATCACGCTGCGGGAGCTCCTGCGCGAGCAGAAGCGCCTGACGATCCAGCAGACGATCACCATCATGGACGCCGTGCTCGCGGGTCTCTCCGCGGCGCACCGCGCCGGCATCGTGCATCGCGACGTGAAGCCCGAGAACGTGCTGCTCGCCGAGGACGGCCGCATCAAGATCGGCGACTTCGGCCTCGCTCGTGCGACGACGGCGAACACCGCCACCGGCCAGCAGCTGCTCGGCACCATCGCGTATCTCGCCCCCGAGCTGGTGACCCGCGGCACCGCCGACGCGCGCAGCGACATCTACGCCCTCGGCATCATGCTCTACGAGATGCTCGTCGGCGAGCAGCCCTACAAGGGCGAGCAGCCCATGCAGATCGCCTTCCAGCACGCCACGGAATCGGTGCCGCGACCGAGCGTGCGCAACCCCGGCGTGCCGGAGCAGCTCGACGAGCTCGTGCTCTGGGCCACGGAGAAGTCGCCAGACGAGCGCCCCGACGATGCGGGGCAGATGCTGGCGCGCCTGCGCGAGATCGAGCGCGAGCTCGGCATCGCCCCGGCGGTCGCCGCCGCGACCGCTCCGCAGCGTGCCGACGACTCCGGCGACGTCACCAAGGTCATGCCGCAGACCGCCGTGCTCGCCGACTCGATCGCACCGGTCCCCCAGGCTGTGGACAACGCCACCCTGCTGCGTCGGCGCACCTCGAAACGCCACGCGCGCGGGGTGTTCCTGCTCACCCTCGTGCTGCTGCTGGCCACCGTCGCCGGCGGTGTGGGCTGGTGGTTCGGGTCGGGTCCGGGTTCCCTCATCGCCGTGCCCGCCGTCGCCGGGAAGACCTACGACGACGCCGCCGCCGCCCTCGAGGCCGACGGCTTCGTCCCGGAGCTCCATGAAGCCTCGTCGATCGACGTGGATGCCGGAATCGTCATCGACACCGACCCCGCCTCCGGCACCCGCCTCGACAAGGGCGACGCCGTGCACGTGATCGTCTCGACCGGCCCCGCCCCGCACACCGTCGAGGCGCTCAACAACCGCACCGTGCAGGACGCCAGGGACTATCTCGCGTCGCTGAACGTGAACGTGAAGGAAGAGACCTTCGACCTCTACTCCGATGCGAACGCCGGGCTCGTCATCAACGCCTACGTGACTCCGCGCGCCGGCGGCGATGCGCACGAGTGCGGCGGCGGCTGCAACCTCTTCGAGGACGACACCGTCGAGCTCTTCGTCTCGCTCGGCCCGATCCCCGACGTCGTCGGGATGACGGCGGATGCCGCCGTCGCCGCCCTCGCCGAGAAGGACATCACGGTCACCGGCCAGCCCGAGGAGTACAGCGACACCGTCAAGGCAGGCATCGTGATCTCGATGACGCCGCGCGGCGATGGCGGGAACTGGCGGCCGGGCGATGAGACGACGCTCGTCGTCTCGAAGGGCCCAGAACCGGTCCCGGTCCCGGCCGTCAAGGACCTGAAGCGCGACGCGGCGATCGCCGCTCTGAAGAACGCGGGCTTCGCCGTCGACTACGACACCCGGTGGAGCAGCGTGCGCAACGACTGCGTCGCCGCCACGGGGACGGATCCCGGCGCCGGCATTCTCGCGCTGAAGGGATCGACGGTGAAGATCAGCTTCAATTGGTCGGGCTTCGACTTCTCCTGCCTCGCCGGCGACTGACACCATCCGTTCACCCGCGCGACGTCCCCGCTTCACCCGAACGGCACCTCGAGTACGCCCGACAGGAACACTCTGGCGATGATCCCCAATCATCCGACCGGAGTGTGCCCATGCCCTCTCGTTCCCTCCCAGCCGCCGCGCTCGCGGCCTGCCTCCTGGCCGGCGCCGTGACCGCGGCGGTCGCGGCATCCGCCGCTCCCGCCGGTTCCGCGTTCAGCCGCACCGCGACCTACCCGGTGTACCTGAACGTCCCTGCGGGCGTCGACCCGGCATCCGCCACCGTCGCCGAGATCTCGACGATCACCGAGGACAGCACCGTCGTCTACACCGACGCCGCAGGCAAGCGCATCGGCTTCGTCGACGTCACCGATCCGGCGAACCCGAAGGGCACGAGCACCGTCTCGCTCGCCGACCTCGGCCACGCCGACGACCAGCCCACCTCGGTCGCCTCCTACGGCGATTACATCCTCGTCGTCATCGACGAGACCGGCGGCGACTTCGCCGACCCGAAGGGGCGCCTCGACGTGCTGCGCGCCTCCGACCGCACCGTTGTCCGCTCGATCGACCTGGGCGGACAGCCCGATTCCATCGCGATCTCGAAGGACGGCGCCTATGCCGCCATCGCCATGGAGAACCAGCGCGACGAGGAGGCGACGCCCGCCGGCGGCGAGGAGGGCGACCTTCCGCAGCTGCCCGCCGGCTTCGTCCAGGTGCTCGACCTCGGCGCCGACCCCGAGGCGTGGACGGCGACGCCCGTGCCCTTCGTCGACGAGACCGGCGCGCCGCTGCCGATCGTCGCCGCCGCCGGCATCGACACCCCCGAGGACCCTGAGCCCGAGTACGTCACGATCGACGGCTCGAACACCCTCGCCGTCACCCTGCAGGAGAACAACGGCATCGCCGTGATCGACCTGGCCACCAAGAGCCTCACCTCGGTGTTCTCGGCCGGCGAGGTCGCCCTCGCCGGCGTCGACACCGAGAAGGACGGCCGTATCGACCTCACCGGTTCGCTGCCCGCCGCTGCCCGCGAGCCCGATTCGATCGCCTGGGTCGGCGACGGCCTCGTCGCCACGGCCAACGAAGGCGACTGGAAGGGCGGCACCCGCGGCTGGACCGTCTTCGACACCGCCACGGGCGACGTGGTCTGGGACGCCGGCGACTCCTTCGCGAACATCGCCGTGCAGTACGGTCTGCACAACGAGAGCCGCACCGAGAAGAAGGGCGCGGAGCCCGAGGGCCTCGCCTTCGCCGAGTTCGAAGGCACGCCGTACGCGTTCGTCGCCAGCGAGCGCTCGAACTTCGTCGCCGTGTACGACATGACCGATCCGGCGGCTCCCGCGTTCGAGCAGATCCTGTTCACCACGAACGGCCCTGAGGGCATCCTTCCCGTGCCCGAGCGGAACCTGCTGATCGTCTCGAGCGAGACCGACGAGGCCGAGAACGGCGTCCGCGCCGCGGTCAACGTGTTCTCCTTGGGCGAGGGCGGCTCCTCGCAGCCGAGCATCCTGTCGGCGACCACGGATGCCGGTCCCATCGGCTGGTCGGCCCTCGGCGCGCTGTCCAGCGACCCCGAAGACGCCTCCACCCTGTACGCCGCCAGCGACGCCGTCGTGTCGCCCGCGACGATCTACACGGTCGATGTGGCGCAGACCCCGGCGCTGATCACGGGCGCGCTCACCGTGACGGAGGGCGGCCAGCCGGTCGACCTCGATGTCGAGGGCATCTCCGCCGCGGCGGACGGCACCTTCTGGCTCGCCGTCGAAGGAGCGACCGGGCCGGAGAACCAGCTCGTGCACGCGGATGCCGACGGCGCGATCATCGAGCGTCGCCCCCTTCCCGCCGATGTCGCCGCGCACGTCGCGATGTGGGGCTTCGAGGGAGTGACCGTCACGGGCTCCGGCCCCGGCCTGCGGGTGTGGAGCGTGCTGCAGCGTCCGCTGTGGATCGATCCCGCAGACGTCGATGCCGGAACCGTCGACGGGGATGTCGTGCGCATCGGCCGTCTCGACCCGGCGACGGACGAGTGGACCTGGTTCGGCTATCCGCTCGACGCCACCGACACGGCCGGCGACTGGATCGGAGCGTCCGAGATCACCGCGATCGACGACGACACCTTTGCGCTCATCGAACGCGACAAGCTGAACGGTCCGGCAGCGGCCGTGAAGAAGGTCACCCGGGTCGAGATTCCGACGGATGCCGCAGGCAGCGCCTTCGGCGAGCCGCTCACCGTGCTCGAGAAGACGACGGCGATCGACGCGCTCCCGGCACTGCTGGCGACGAACGGCTGGACCCAGGAGAAGCTCGAAGGGTTCGCCGTGGCCACCGACGGCAGCCTGTACGCGGTCACCGACAACGACGGCCTGAAGGATGCCACGGGCGAGACCGTGTTCCTGCGGTTGGGCGCCTCGGCCGATGCGTTCCCGCAGGCCACCGAGCCGACGCCGGAGCCCACGGTCGAACCGACGGCTGAGCCCACCGCTGAGCCCACCGAGCCGGAGCCGACCGAGACCCCGTCAGCCGGCGGCTCGACGTCGTCGCCCTCCGGCTCGCTCGCGACCACCGGTGGCGACACCGCGTGGCTGCTGCCGGTCGCCGCCGGTGCCGGCATCCTGCTCGCCCTCGGTGCGCTGCTGCTCATCCGCCGCCGCGCCTGATCTGCAACCCTGCCCCGGGGCGCCCCCCCGGCGGCGTGGCCACTTCCGCATCCGAAATCCCGCGGTGCGATGCGGAAGTGGCCACCCCACCCACCCGGGGAGGCAGAATGGGGGGCCCCGGGGCCCGGGGGGGGCG
>NZ_JASGCY010000066.1:0-8279 GCF_047607465.1 Microbacterium sp.
CCGCCGGCGAGGGCCGCGCCGCCTACGACAGCGGGCGCAGCGATCACGGTGCCGCCGCCGAGGGTTACGACCTCCAGCCCGCCGCCGCCGATGATCAACGCACCACCGCCGACCATGCCACCGATGCCGAGGAGCATCTCCAGGACGAGGTCGGGGTGCTCCCACATGGTTTCCGCGATGCTGCCGAGGAAGTTCAGGGTGGCCAGGAACGGTTGCACGACCCCGACCTCGATCACCGTTCGGGCGATGGCATCCGCGGCGGCCTGCTGCTCCTGTGCGGGGGTGAGCGGCAGCGTGGCCGCGTCACCCGCTTCGCCGATGATGTTCGCGTACCCGGTCGCGAGGACGTCCAACTGGTACCGGGCGTTGGCGAGCACCTCCCGCGCTTCCCGATACGCGGGCCCCGCAGGGTCCACGAACGGTACATCCACGTCAACATGACGGATGCCGGCCCCTCGACGCAACGACCTCACATACTCCTGATGCGCCACCAGTGCCGCAGCGGACTTCGCTTCGGCTGCGTTCCACAACTCGATCGCGATAGCGGCCTGACCTTGCGCCCACTCCAACGCGCCCGCGTAGTTCTCGAGCGCGTTCGCCGCCGCGGTGAACGTGTCGCTCGTGGTCTGCCAGTACGACAACTGCTCCTCGAAGCGCTCCACGTACCTGTCATACGCCGCACCCGACCACGACCCGTCATCGTCGAGTTTCGCGAACGCGGCACGGGCCTCGCCCGCCCGATCGGCGATATCCCGCCACGCCGCCGCGCCATCTCGTGCGTTGGATGCCGACCCGGGAATCAGATCGACCGCGTTCTGCGTCTGCCCGAGCTCCATCAGGAGTCCCAGATCAACGAATCCATCTCCACCGTGCCCGCATTCTGGCCCTCGTCGAAGATCCGCGCCGTGGTGGTCAGCTTGTCGGAGAACTCGTTCAGCTCATCCACCCGCGTCTGCAACCCGGTACCCCACTTGTCGGCGAAGAAGGCCACTGCCTCCGTGATCCCCGCATGCCCCAACGTCGTCGGACGCGGCACCGCCGTGCTCCCGAAATCCTCCGCCACCCGAACCGTCTTCGACGCCATCGCCCGCAACTGATCCGTGTCCACCTGATAATCACTGCTCACAACGAGCCCTCCGATCACAACCCCCCCGCAGGCGCCTCACACGCGCTCCCGCACGTGCCGGACACTACCGGACAACGAGGACAAGCGCATCTTCACTTCGACGCAGACGATATGGGCGGCGAGGTGCGGGTCGAAGAGCCCGCCAGGAACGCGACCCTTCCGCCGATCCCGATGCCGCCGTGCAGGCGCTGCCGCCGCCGAGGTCCTCATCGACGCCGCCCTCGCGTGACGCGGACTGATGGCAAGCTTTGTCATCAGTGGCGTATGCTCGCGGCATGAGCACTATGAACGTCTCCCTGCCCGCGTCGATGAAGGACTTCGTCGACGCTCAGGTGCGCGAGCACGGCTACGGCACCAGCAGCGAGTTCGTGCGGAGTCTGATCCGGCGCGAGCAGGAGAGAGCGCGGGTGCGCGCCCTCGTGCTCGACGGGATGTCATCCGGGCAGGGCTCCGAGGTGAACGACGCCTATTTCGATCACCTTCGTGAGGGGATCCGGGCGTCGGCAGATGGTGCGGCGTGACTCGACGGGTCGTCACAACCGCCCGCGCCGATGAGGACATCGCGTCAGCGGTGGCGTACTACGTCGATGCCGGAGCATACGACGCAGCGATGGATCTCGTCGACGCGCTGAAGAAGGCGTTCGAGTCTCTGAGCGCGTTCCCGTCGATCGGTTCGCCGAGGTTAGCCATCGAACTCGGACTCGAGGACGTGCGCACCCTCACTCTGCAGCGATTTCCTTATGCGCTCGTCTTCACAGACGCGGACGACGCCGTCCGAGTGCATCGGGTTCTGCATACGGCACGTGACATCGGCGGGGAGTTGGCAGAGCGCTGAGCGAGGCCGCATCAGAGGGCGGATGCCGGTCACAGGACGAGCCGGTACCCCATCCCTGCTTCGGTGAGCAGGTGTGCGGGCTCCCCCGGCACCTCTTCGAGCTTCTTGCGCAGCTGTGACATGTATAGGCGCAGGTAGCCGGAGTCCGACACCTGCTCGCTGCCCCAGATGTCCTTGAGCAAGTCCTGCCGGGTGACCAGGGCGCCGGGGTGCCGGGACAAGTACTCCAGCATCCGCCATTCGGTGGGGGTGAGATGCGCCCGGGAGCCGCCGCGTGTGACCGTCTTCGTCGCGAGGTCGACGATGACGTCGCCGAACCGCACCGTCGACTCGCCCGTCTCGCCCGAGGCGGGCTGCGCCCGCCGCGACAGCGCCCGCAGCCGCGCGAGCAGCTCGTCGATCTGGAAGGGCTTGGTGACGAAGTCGTCGGCGCCGGCGTCGAGGGCTTCGACTTTGTCGGCCGACCCCGTCCGCCCAGAGACGACGATGATCGGCGCCATCGTCCACCCGCGCAGCCCCTGGATCACCTCGACGCCGTCGAGGCGCGGCATCCCGAGGTCGAGCAGGACGATGTCGGGGCTCTCCTGGGCGGCCACGGTGATCGCCTCCGCGCCGTCTGCGGCGGTGACGACGTCGTATCCGTGCGCCGCGAGCGTGATCCGCAGCGCCCGCACCATCTGCGGATCGTCATCGGCGATGAGCAGCTTCACGGCTCCTCCGTGGCGAGCGGCAGCGAGACCATCATGGTGAGCCCGCCGCCTGGGGTGTCTTCGGGTGTCAGGCTACCGCCCATGCCTTCGGTGAAGCCGCGGGAGAGCGCGAGGCCCAGCCCGAGTCCTGTCGTGTTGTCGGTGTCGCCGTAGCGCTGGAACGGCCGGAACATCGCGTCGCGGCGGTCGGGCGCGACGCCCTCGCCGTGGTCGATCACCCTGATCTCGGCGAGGTCGCCCTGGCTGCTCGTCGCGATCAGCACGCGGGTGCCCGCAGGCGCGAAGCGCCGCGCATTGGCCAGGACGTTCACGAGCACCCGCTGCAGCAGCACCGGATCGGCCCGCAGCGGCGGCAGGTCGGGGTCGAGGGCGAGGTCCACGTCGGCGGGGCCGAGCCCCAGTTCATCGATCGCCGCGAGCACAGCGGCGGCAGCATCCACCGCTGTCAACGACACCGCCAGCACCCCGGCCTGCACGCGGCTCACGTCGAGAAGATCGGTGACAAGGGCCGACAGCGTCGCCAGGCTCTCGTCGGCTGTCGCCAGCAGTTCCTCGCGATCGGATGCTGTGAGCTGCTGCGCCGCGCGAAGACCGCCGATCGCGGCGACGGCGGAGGCCAGGGGGCGCCGGAGGTCGTGGCTGACGGCGGAGAGCAGGGCGCTTCGCACCTGGTCGGTCGCGGCGAGCGCCTCCGCTTCGCGTGTGACGGTCGCCAGCAGGTGAGCCTCGGCGGCGGCGCGCTGCGCGATGCGGGCCCGGCGCGCGGCGAGGTCGACGATGAGGCTCACGAGCACCGCGATCACCACGTACAGGGCGAGGGCGACGGCGTGCAGCGGGTGGTCGATCTTGATCGCGAACAGCGGTTCGACGAAGAGGAAATCGAGGGTGATGCCCGAGAGCACAGCCGACAGGACCGCAGGACGGATGCCGCCGACGAGCGCGACCACCACGACGAGCAGCTGGTAGCCGAGCACCTCGGCCGTGATCGACTCGGCAGTGTGCAGGGCGAACATGAGCCACGACAGCAGGGGCCCGGCGACGAAGGCGATCGCGAAGCCCGCCGCCTCGCGCCGCGCGCCGATGGCGCCAGACATCCGTCCGCGCTTCCGCATCGCCATCCGCCCGTCTCTCGCGTGCTCGATCCTATGCCCGGCGGCTCCGCGGGGCGCGTTTCGTCTCGGTCGCTGCGCTCCTTCGCTCAACGACCGGTCGTCGCGCGAGCCGCGACGCCGTCGAGGATCAGGCGCAGCGACGACTCGAACTGCTCGTCGTCGTCGATCTCGGCGAGGTGTGGCGCGACCGCCGCGAGGTGCGGGTACTCGGCGGGCGACGCGAGCAGGTACTCGCGCCGCATCGCCTCGCGGTCGCCCTCGCGGGCCGACGCGTCGAGCAGCAGGAAGCCCGCTTCGTACGCCCCCGCCGCGAGGGCGAGGTCGGTGACCGAGCGGTAGACCAGGGCGGCCTCTCGCCCGTGCAGCCCGGCGTCGGCGAGGGCGCCGATGACGGCATTCGCTCCTCGGAATTCGTCGGGACTGCGCGAGACGCGCACGGCGGCGAGCACGGCGACCGACGGATGCCGAAGGCACGCCGCTCGCACCCTCCGGGCGAGCGTTTCGAGAGTCTCGCGCCAGCCGGCACCCGTGCGGAACCCGCTCAGCGCCTCGGTCATCAGGCGTTCGGCGAGCGAGAGCACGATGGCGTCCTTGCTTGCGAAGTGCCGCAGCACCGCGGTGTGATTGGTGCCGAGCTCGGTGCCGAGGCGTCGCAGGGTGAGGGCGTCCGCGCCCTCGGTCTCGACGATGCGCATGGCCGCGTCAGTGATCGCGGTGCGGGTGAGGGCCATTCTCAGAGCGTATCGAGTGCCTCGACGATCGCGGTCAGCGCGGCGACGGTCTCGCGGTCGCGGGCCTCGTCGTCGGCGGTGGTCCAGGCGCTGGTCTTGGCGATGACGACCTCGCGGTCGGGGTCGACCCAGAGGTACTGTCCGTGCACCCCGAGTCCGGTGAAGGCGCGGTGCTCTCCGCCGAGCGTCCACCACAGGTTCGAATAGCCGTAGTGCGGGTATCCGCTGGCGCCGAGTGCGCCGACATCGAGGTGAGGGATGTCGGCGCCGCGGCTGCGGGCCACCCACGGGGCCGGGACCACCTGCGTCTCGCCGGCGCGGCCCTCGTTCATCGCGAGCAGGCCGATGCGGGCGAGGTCGCGCGTGGTGATGTTCAGCGACCCGCCGCCGAGGGCGGTGCGGGGGCGGCCGCGCGAGAGGAAGTAGTAGGCGTCGTGCTCGGCGCCGATCGGGCCGAGCAGGTGCTCGGAGGCGTACTGGGCGAGCGTGCGTCCGGTCGCAGCCTCGAGCACCCAGCCGAGCACGTGCGTGTCGATCGTGGAGTAGAGGAACGCCTCGCCGGGCTTCGAGCGCACCGGCAGGGAGCGGATGACGTCGAGGATCGAGCCGCCCGTGGTCACCGCGTCCTGGAACCGGTTGATCGGAGAGTCGCGCACGGTCCAGTCCTCGAGCTCGCCGACGCCGCTGGTCATGTTCAGCAGGTGGCCGATGGTGGGGCCGTCGTATCCGGTGCCGGCGAGCTCGGGCCGGTAGGTCACGACCGGGTCGTCGATCGAGGCGATCTCGCCGCGTTCGAGGGCGATGCCGAAGAGCATCGACGTGACCGACTTCGTGAGCGAGTACACCTGGAAGCGCCGGTCGGGGGCGGCGAAGGCTCCCGGATACTCCTCGGCGACGATGCGACCTCGGTGCAGCACGACGAACGAGGTGGTGTGGGTGCGCCGGTGCAGGTCGGGGAGGGTGCAGGTCTCGCCCTCGAAGGAATAGGTGACCGGCGGCATCGGCGCGCCGTGCGGGAGAGGGGTCGCATGCGCGGGGGCCTGTGCGCTCTCGGTGGGCATCACGCGGTTCATGTGCGTGAAGGTCCACTCGTTGATGGGCCGTCGGGTCGCGATCTCGCTCTGGTTGCGCCAGGCCCAGACCGCGGCGGCTGCGGACGCTGCGACGGATGCTGCGGCGATGAGCCGTCGTGCCTTCATGTGTCTTCCTCCGCGGGTGATCGGATCGCGATCTGGACGAATGTCACCATTGGTGACACCATTGGAACAATCGTAGCGTCAACCGGCGGCGATCCGAAGGAGTACGCGTGACACAGACCTTGGCCGCCCGTGCCCGCAGGATCATCGCCCTCACCGCAGGCATCACTGTCGGAAACGCCGGCGGCAATGTCATGCCGGTGCTGCTCGACGGCTTCGGCGAACGGTTCACATTGACCCCGTCGATGGCGGGCCTGATCGCCGGCGGGCAGTTGCTCGCGACCGCGATCTGCACTCTCGGATTCACCCGTCGCGCAGCGCGCCCAGGGCGGGTGCGGCTGATTCGTGTGGGCTTCCTGATCGGCGCGCTCGGAATGATCGCCTCGTGGCTGAGCATGGACGAATGGATGCTGCTGGGCGCGAGCATCCTCGCAGGTTCGAGCCTCGGACTCGTGTTCGCGGCAGCATCCGCCGCTCTCAGCGCGTGCGACGACGTCGATCGGGCGACGACGCTCACCGTGCTCTTCAGCACGATCGTCACCGCGGTGCTGATCCTCGCGATCCCCCTCGTGAACGGGATCGGCGGTGGCACGGCAGGGTTCGCCGTGCTCGCCGGATGCTGTCTGCTCGGGGTGCTCCTCGCCGGCCCCCTTCCCGAGATCGCCGCTGACGAGGTGCGCGGCGGCTCGCGGCCGGGCCTCGTTCTCCTCGGGGCCATCGTCCTGTTCGGTGTCGTCGAGCAGGGGGCGTGGTCGTATGCGGGGCAGTTCGGGCAGCAGAATGCGGGCTTCGACACGGACGAGGTGTCCGTGGTGCTCGCGGTCGCCGCAGCCGCGGCTCTCGCCGGTGTCGGTCTCGCCGAGCTCGGGCGCCGGCTCGCCGGGCCCCGGGTCGCGCTCGCCGCGGTGCTCGTGATCGGAACGGTCGCGAAGGCGCTCGTCGTGCTTCCCCCGAATGCCGGCGTGTTCGCGATCGCCGCGACGGTCTGGCAGATCTGCTACCTCGCCACCCTCGTGCTGGTGCTGGCCGCTGCGGGCAGGCGCGAGTCGAGCGGGCGGTGGGTGGCGGCATCCGCTGGGTCCCTTGCTCTGGGCACCGCCTTCGGCCCGGTCGTGATCGGATACGCGCTCGAGCACTTCGGAGCCGTGACGGTCTGCGCCGGCATCGTCGGCATCGTGACGGTGGCGGCCGGCCCCCTGGTCGGGCTCAGCTCGGCATCCGCTCCCGAGCTTGCTCCCGAGCCTGCTCCTGAGAACTGAACCGTCTCGGGTCGATGCCGCGCGAACCGGCGCGTGCTCCGGTCGCGATCCGTGTCGCTCTGGCGCCTGCCCGTTCGTTCCGGTCGCGATCCGTGTCGGTCCGGCATCCACCCTCGCCGTTCCGGTCGCGATCCGTGTCGGTTCGGCGATGCTTTAGCGGCGCGAAGTGCGACCGGAACGGGGGAGGCGGATGCCGAGGCGGCACAGATCGCGACCGGAACGGGGGAGGTGGATGCCGGCAGCGCACGTCGAGATGGAAAGGTGATCCCGGACACGCCCCAGGACCTCTTCGGCGATCGGGCTGAGGCGTGTCTTGACCAGGTTTCGCTGGAGACCGGTTCGGGCGCGCTTCGCTGAGCTGCAGCAGATCTGAGAGACTGGATGCATGGAAACCGCCGTGTTCCTCGATGCTGAGGCGATTCGGCGTGCTTGCGAGCGGTATGGCGTGCAGCGGCTCCGTGTTTTTGGCTCGGTGCTCACCGACCGGTTCGACCCGGTGACGAGCGACGTCGATTTCCTTGTGACCTTCCAGTCGGAGCGGGAGAACCTGTTCCACGACTATTTCGATCTGAAGTTCGCATTGGAAAGGATCGTCGGCCGGGGAGTCGATCTCGTCGTAGAGCGTTCGGTGAGGAACCCCTTCTTCAAGGCGGCGGCCTTCGCGAGCGCGCAGGATCTTTATGCGGCCTGAGGCGGGCGCGCATCTGTGGGATGCAGCCGAGGCAGCCCGACTCGTCTATGAATTCGCTCGGGGCAGGACTGAGACGGAGTTCACTCCCGATCTTGTCGTCCGTTCGGCGGTCGAGCGTCAGCTGGAGATTCTTGGCGAGGCGCTGAACCGACTTCGCAGGGATGATGCGGACACGGCGGCTCGAGTTCCCGACCTCGACAAGATCATCGGAATGCGGAACGTCCTAGCTCACGAGTATGGCGACATCGACGTTGAAATCGTCTGGCGTGCGGCGACAACCGGTGTTTCATCCCTGATTCCGGTCCTGAACGAGCTTGTCGAGGAAGCCCGTAGCGGCGCGGGACTGTAATGTCATCGTGGCGGTGGCCGCTGCCCCTGGCCGGGCTGAGCTCGGCATCCGCTCCTGGGCCCGTTGCTGAGCTTGAGAACTGAATCGTCTCGCTCCGATGCCGCGCGACCCGCTGCGCGCTTGGTTCCGGTCGCGATCTGTGTCGCTCCGGCTGCTGCGCCCTCGGTTCCGGTCGCGATCCGTGTCGCTCTGGCGATGTTTTAGCGGCACGAAGTGCGACCGGAGCGGGGGAGGCGGACGCCGAAGCAGCACCAATCGCGACCGGAACGG
>NZ_JASGCY010000067.1:0-71402 GCF_047607465.1 Microbacterium sp.
GTGACCTCGCCCGAGAACGTGACCTGCGCCGAACCGATCCGCACCCGCGCCGACCACGGCGCCACCGTGTTTGCACCTGCGGTGCCGTACGTGACGTCGCCGGTCGTCGAGTTCTGCGTCGCCAGCGGGTCACCGAAGCTCTGGTAGGCGATCGGGTTGCCGTTCACTCCCACCAGTGACGGGATGGTCGCAGGCTCACCCGTGTACGCCGTCGGCGCCGACAGAGTCTGACCCTCCAGCGTCGCCGACCTCACGTTCACAAGCGTCGACAGCGCCGACACATCGCTGATGTGGTTACGCGCCAACTTGAGCCCCGACAACGCCGTCAGCCCAGCAAGATCCGACACATCCGCGATCTCATTGTCTTCAAGGTCCAAGGTCTGCAGGCTGGTCAAGTCAGCAAGGTCGCTGAGATCGCTCACGCCCGTTGAGTCGAGCTCCAGGTTCGTCAGGTTCGTCAAGCCCGAGATCGGGCCGAGATCGCCATTCAGCGGGTTCTCACCCAGATCAAGGCTCCTCAGAGACGTCGCGAACTCCAACCCCGTAAGGTCCTGGATGCCCCTGCCCCGGCAGTCCAGGCTCGTCAGGCTCGCGATCTGCTGCTCCGTCACCACGGCATCCGATGCCACACCCAACGCCTCGACGATGCAGGCACGCAACTCGCTGTCAGCGATGTCTGCGGGTATCGCGATCACCTCGCGGGTGACCTCGCCGCTGAACGTGACCTGCGCCGACCCGATCGTCACCTGCGCCGACCACGGTGCGACCGTGTTCGCACCCGCGGTGCCATAGGTGACAAGACCCGTCGCAGCATCCTGCGTGGCCAGCGGGTCGCCGAAGCTCTGATAGGCCACCGGGTCGCCGTCAACTCCCACCAGCGTCGGAATCGTCGCAGGCTCACCCGTGTACGCCGTCGGCGCCGACAGAGTCTGACCCTCCAGCGTTGCCGCCGTCACGTTGACGAGAGTCGACAGCGCCGACACATCCGCAATGTGGTTGCGGGCCAGCGAGATCCCCACGAGCGAAGTCAGAGAGCTCAGCGGGCCAACATCCGAGATCTCGTTGTCTTCGAGGTCAAGCGTCAGCAGATTTGTCAGGCCCGACAGGTCACTCAGATCGCTGAGACCCGTCGAGTCCAGCTCCAGATTCGTCAGGCTCGTCAAATCCGAGATCGGCCCCAGGTCGCTCAACGGGTTGTCCCCCAGGTCGAGGCTTGTCAACGAGGTCGCAAACTCCAGCCCCGTGAGGTCTTGGATGCCCCGGTCGCGGCAGTCCAGGCTCGTCAGGCTCGCGATCTGCTGCTCGGTCACAACAGAATCGGATGCCACCCCGAGCGCATCGGCGATGCAGGCACGCAGTGCGTCATCGACGATCGGGGCCGCCACACCGATGACCTCACGAGTCACCTGGCCCGAGAATGTCGCGGAAGCCGTGCCGATTGTCACACCGTGCGACCAGTTCGCCACCGTGTTCGCGTTCGGCGTCCCATAGGTCACAAGCCCTGTAGCGCCCGACTGGCTAGCCAGCGGATCGCCCAGATCCGAATACCCGATCTCCGCACCGGTCGGGTCTGTGATCGTCGGGATGGTCGCAGGATCCCCCGTGTACGCGGTCGGTGCCGACAACGTCTGGTCCTCCAGGGTCAACGACGCGAGGTTGACCAGAGTGACAAGGTCCGACACATCCTGAATGTGGTTGCGTGCCAGCTTGAGCCCCGACAACGTCGTCAGACCGGCAAGATCCGACACATCCGAGATCTCGTTGTCTTCCAGGTCCAAGGTCAGAAGATTCGTCAGACCCGACAGGTCGCTCAGGTCACTGAGACCTGTAGAGTCCAGCTCCAAGTTCGTCAGCGTGGTCAGACCCGAGATCGGCTCGAGGTTCCCGTCAAGCGGGTTCTCGCCCAGATCGAGGCTTACCAGCCCGGTCGCGTACTCCAGTCCCGTCAGATCGACGACGCCCGTTGCTCGGCAGTCCAGAGTGATCAGGCTCGCCATCTGCAGCACGTCGATGTCGGAGTCGGCTGACTGCCCCAGAACTCCGTTGATGCAGGCACGTAACGCGTCATCGGGGATATCGACCAGTTGCCCCCACACCTGGCGAGTCAGCACGCCACTGAAGTTGAAGGTCGTCGCCAGTGCGGGAGACGGCCATGACGTCACAGACCAGTTCTCCGTGGTTCCGCTGCGATGCGGCTGCGTGTACGTGACAGTGTTGCTGCCGGCGCTGTAGGTCCCATCAGCAGCCAATCCCGTCAATGGCACGTTTCCGGTGGGCGACTTCACATCGTTGGCATGCGGCACGTTGATCGTGGCCTTACTGCCGGTTGCCCTCTGATTCGTTGCCGTCACTGCGCGGCCAAAGGTCGAGCCTGAGCTGGTCGTGAAGGTTGGCCGTGCGTCAAGACCCGCCAGAGGGGTGAGATCACTGACCCTGTTGAAATTGATGTTGATGTTGATCAGATACTGCAAGCCGGCAAGCGCACTGATATCGGTGATGTTGTTGTAGCGATTCGTGTCGTTCTGGTTGTTGAGAAACAGCACTCGCAACTCTGGAACCTGAGCGAGGGGTGTGATGTCTGAAACCTTGTTTGACGTCAGATTCAGGGAATTGAGTTTCGTGTGGCCGGCCAGAGGACTGAGATCACTGATGCTCTGGCGAGGAGCCGAGAGCGTTTCCAGAGTCGCGATCGTGGCTACCGGAGAGAGATTCGTAATCGGGCCCTGCGCAGGGTTTGCCGGGCCGTCGATGCTCAGCGTTTGGAGCGCCGGATGATTTGCAAGAGCGTTCAGCGATGCATCAGTGATGTTGGTGGTGCCGACATGCAAGAAGGTCAGCGCAGGGAGCGACTGCGTGAACGTCAAGTCGCTGATTTGTGTGCTGTTCAGGTAGATCGATGTCAGCCATGGCATCTGTGCGAGCACTGGCAGCGTTGAGTCGGTGATAGGGTTTTGGCCAACGTTGACGTAGGTGGTGTTCACCGCATACTGCAGACCTTCAAGGTTCGTGATTCCCTTGTTCGCACAGCTAATCGTGGTCGATGGCGCTATGGGGAACGAGGCCATCTGAGCCTCGGTGATCTCCGCATCCGCCGCCTGGCCGAGGGAGGCGTTCAGGCAGGCGCGGAGGTTCGCGTCGGGGATGTTCACCGGGTCGCTCGGAGCGGCCATCGCCGGCGTCGCGCCGAACACGAGACCGCCAACGACGAGCGCTACCGAGAGCGCAACCGCGCCCGCTCGACGCGCAAACGCACGAATATTCACAGAGTTGCCCTTCAGCCACCGACAGTGCCACCGTCGCATCGCGCAGGCGCGCTCAACGCCCCCGAGCACGGTCGGACTCAACGGTATACGGAGCAGCCCCGCTCATACAAGGCCAAGCTGAAAGAAGCCGATGTTTCCGGAATGAGCGTCCTTCGTCTCGCTGCGCTCGCTCAGGAACCACGCAGCGACGAGACGAAGGGCGCTCAGGAACCGGTTATGCGGGGCGTGGCCGGATCACGGGCCTCTTGCCGCCGGTGATCACGGGAGTGGGGGCAGTGGCCACGATCTCTTCGACGTCGGCGGGTTCGACAGAGACGTCAAGGCGAAGGGCCTGGGTCAGCGCGAGCCCATGCCTGGTCGTGAGGATCAGACGACGGTACCCCTCATCCCCGTCGAGATCGATGATCACGCTCGGCCGGCGGCGACGTATCAGCACGAACTCCATGCTGCCTGCGGCCTTCCATGACCCGGCCGCGACCACCCCGGGGATGTGCGTCCCTGGGTTGGGAACCCCTCGGAGCCATGTCCACGCGTCATCCGTCAACTGCACTTTGGTGATCGCATCGCGAGGGATCCGCAGATTGTCCCGGTGAAAGCTCACGGCGCGCTCGAGCGGCGAGAGCACCACCTCGAGCTGCGTCTGATCCAGGAGCAAGGTCACCATGCCCCCAGTCTGCCAGCGCTTTACCTGCGGATGCCTGGAACTTAGCTCACGGGAAGACAACGATCCGTTGTCGGAATCGTCAGATCAGGCCCGAGCCCCCGCCGCCGCGCGCGCCGCCGCAGGGAGCGCGGCTTCGATCAGCCCCAGCTCCTCGTCGCCGTGCGCCGCAGTGAGGAACCACGCCTCGAACACACTCGGCGGCAGCGCAACACCTTGCTCGCGCATCGAGTGGAAGAACGGTGCGTAGCGGAACGACTCCTGCGCCTGCGCCTCGGCGTAATCACGGGGCGCCGACGGTCGGAACGACGCGTTGAACAGATTCCCCGCCTTCGCGACGGAGTGCACGACCCCTGCCTCGACCAAAGCCCCCTCGATCGCTGCGATCAGACGGGTGGATGCCGCGTCTATCCTCTCATACACCTCCGGTGTCGCCAGCCGCAGCGTGGCGAGACCCGCCGCCACAGACAGAGGGTTCCCCGACAGCGTTCCGGCCTGATAGACGGGACCGAGCGGAGCCAGTAGATCCATAACCTCGGCGCGTCCGCCAAGAGCGGCCAACGGCATCCCCCCTCCGACCACCTTGCCGAAAGTGATGATGTCGGGCAGATACTCCTCACCCGCTGCCGCCTGCAAGCCCCAGTACCCGGCTGGGTGCACGCGGAAGCCGGTCAGCACCTCGTCGAGGATCATCAACGCACCGTGCTCGTGCGCGGTGTCAGCGATGAGCTTGTTGAAGCCGGTAACCGGGGCGACCACGCCCATGTTGGCCGCCGCAGCCTCCACGATCACCGCAGCGATGCGCTCTCCATGTTCGGCGAACACAGCGGCCAAACCATCAGCGTCGTTGTAACCGATGACGAGTGTCTGCGCGGCGATCGGCGCGGGAACACCCGCAGACCCTGGCAGGGCGAGCGTTGCCACGCCCGACCCCGCCTCGGCGAGCAGCCCATCGGAATGGCCGTGGTAGTGCCCGGCGAACTTCACCAACAGATCGCGTCCTGTAGCCCCCCGAGCCAGCCGGATCGCCGTCATGGTCGCCTCGGTGCCCGTCGAGACCAGACGAACTCGCTCGACAGGGCGAGCGTTGCCGAACCGCACACGCTCGGCGATGACAGCGGCGAGCTCCACCTCGCCCTCGGTGGGAGCGCCGAACGAGAGCCCGCGGGCCGCGGCCTCCTGCACCGCGGCGACGACCTCGGGATGCGCGTGGCCGAGCAGCGCCGGACCCCACGAGGCGACGAGGTCGACGTACTCGACGCCAGCGGCATCCGTCACCCGTGCGCCGGAGGCGGATGCGAGAAAGCGCGGCGTGCCGCCGACGGAACCGTAGGCGCGCACGGGCGAGTTCACCCCACCGGGCGTCACGGCGCGGGCGGCGGCGAACAGCTCGTCATTGCGGTCGCTCATGAGGACTCCTCTGTGGTGCGTTTCGATAGTGCGTTTCGTCTCGCTGCGCTCGCTCAACGACCTGCGCTCGCTCAACGACCGTCGCGCAGCCATCCGGCGGCCTCGGTCGCCCAGTAGGTCAGCACAGCGTCCGCACCGGCCCGACGGATCGACAGCAGCGACTCCATCACGGCGGCGCGGCGGTCGAGCCAGCCGTTGGCGGCAGCCGCCTCGATCATCGCGTACTCACCCGACACCTGGTACGCCCACACCGGAATACGCACAGCGTCGCGGACCTCGCGCAGAACGTCGAGGAAGGCCATCGCCGGCTTGACCATGACGATGTCGGCACCCTCCGCCTCGTCGACGAGCGCCTCGCGCACGCCCTCGCGGCGGTTGCCGGCGTCGAGCTGATAGGCGCGCCGGTCGCCCTGCAGTTGCGAGTCGACCGCTTCGCGGAACGGCCCGTAGAAGGCGCTGGCGTACTTGGCCGCGTACGCGAGCAGCAGCGTGCCGGTGAAGCCCTCGCCGTCGAGAGCGGCGCGAATCGCGGCCACCTGGCCGTCCATCATCCCGGACAGGCCGAGCAGGTGCGACCCAGCGCGCGCCTGGGCGAGAGCCATCGCGGTGTACCGCTCGAGGGTGGCGTCGTTGTCGACGGAGCCGTCGGCGGCGAGCACGCCGCAGTGCCCGTGATCGGTGAACTCGTCCAGGCAGAGGTCGGTCTGCACGACGAGCGCGTCGCCCGCCTCGCGCACGACGGCTTCGGTCGCGATGTTCAGGATGCCGTGCGGATCGTCGGCCCCCGAGCCGCGCGCATCGCGCACCGCGGGCACGCCGAAGAGCATGACGCCCCCGACGCCCGCCTCCGCGGCATCGGCGACGGCGGCCTTCAGGGAGTCGATCGAGTGCTGCACGACACCGGGCATCGAACCGATCGCGACCGGCGAGGACAGCCCCTCTCGCACGAACATCGGCAGCACGAGCTGGCGCGGCTCGAGCGACGTCTCGCGCACGAGGGCGCGCACCGGCGCCGATTGCCGCAGCCTGCGCAGCCGCGTCTCGGGGAAGCTCACGGCGCGACCTCGTCGGCGGCGTGCGGCAGCGGGAACTGCGAGACCGCCTCGATGAGCGCGTCGACCGTCTGCCGGTCGGCGATCACCGTGATCGGCAGCCCGGCCTTGCGGGCGTCCTTCGCGGTGCGCGGCCCGATCGCGGCGAGGAGCGTCTCGTCGGGGATCTCGGGGAACTGCTCGCGCACCTGCTGGGCGACCGATCCGCTGGTGATGAGAATGGCGTTGATGCGCCCGTTCTGCACGTCGCGCATGATGCGCTCGGTCACAGGGACCCCGACCGTGCGGTAGGCCACGACGCTGTCGACGCGGTGTCCGGCCTCGGTGAGCTTCACGCTGAGCACGGGCTTGGCGATCTCGCTGCGCAGGGCGAGGATGCTGCGCGGCTTGCGCTCGAGGCCGATAAGCTGCTCGGCCATGCCTGCGGCGGAGTTATCGTCGTCGGGGACGAGGGCGACCTCGTACCCGGCCGCCTGGAGTGCGGCCGCGGTCGTCTCGCCGACGGCGGCGATCTTCGTCGTGCTCGGGACCGTCGCGCGATGCGCGAACATCACGTCGACCGTCGTCGCGCTGGTGACCGTCAGCCAGTCGTACGCACCGGCGGCGAGCTTCTCGAGCGCCGCGTCGAGGGTGGCCTGATCGGTTGTCGGAGCGAAGTTGATGAGGGGAGCGACCACCGGCACCGCCCCGCGCGAGCGCAGGCTCGCGGCGACGCCGTCGCCCCACGGGCCCCCGCGGGGTACGAGGACTCTCCAGCCGTTCAAGGGCCGATCGTGTGTATGTTCAGTCATCAAGAAGCTCTCGGAAGGCGAGATCGGCCGCCCCATGATCGAGCAGCCGACGGGCAAGCGACAACCCGAGCTCGCGTGCCGCGTGCATCGGGTCTGCACCATCGGCAGCATCCGCTTCATTGCCACTGCCGTTGCGACGAATATACCCCCCGTTCAGGTCTTCGGTGACGTCGAGACCGATTCGTTGCGCCCCGTCTGGCGCGTAGACGACGCTCCGCACGCGCACCGACGACCCGTCGACGACGGCGTGGGCGGCCATCGGCGCCTGGCATCCGGCATCCAACCCCTCGAGGATCGCCCGTTCCACCGTCACCGACGTTCGGGTCTCGGCGTGGTCCAGCGCGGCGAGAGCCGCGCGCAGCTCCGGCGCGGCATCCGTCGTCGTCTCGACCGCCAGTGCGCCCTGGCCCGGTGCCGTCGGCCACTCGGCGAAGCCGAGGGCCTCGCCGAACAGTTCGACGTCTGGCGACAGGCGGGCGAGTCCCGCAGCAGCGAGGATGACGGCGTCGAGCTCCTCCGAGAGGACCTTGCGCAGCCGCGAGTCGACATTGCCGCGGATGTCGACGACCTCGGCGCGCGGGGCACGGATGCGCACCTGCGCGATGCGCCGAGGAGACCCGGTGCCGACCCGGCTGCCGGCGGGCAGCTCGTGCAGGGGCGTGCCGTCACGGGTGATGACGACGTCGCGCGCGTCCTCACGCGGCGGGATGGCCGCGACGACGAGGCCGTCGGGCTGCGCGGTCGGCAGGTCCTTCAGCGAGTGCACGAGCAGATCGCATTCGCCGGCGACGAGCGCATCGCGCAGCCGGGTGGCGAAGATGCCCTGGCCGCCGATCTCGGACAGCGACGCGCGATTGGTGTCGCCCTCGCTCGTGATCGGCACGAGCTCGACACGGCGGCCGATGACCTTCTCGAGAGCGGCGGCGACATGGCCGGACTGCGCCTGTGCGAGGGCGCTGCGGCGCGTGCCGAGGCGGATAGGGGTGCTCATGACAGCGGCTACTGCAGAACGTCCGCGATCTCGTCGAGCCGGAGCCGGCGCCCGGTGTAGAACGGCACCTCCTCCTTCACGTACAGACGCGCGTCGGTGTAGCGCAGGTCGCGCATGAGGTCGACGAGCTCGGTGAGGTCGTCGGCCTCGAGCGGCAGCAGCCACTCGTAGTCGCCCAGCGCGAAGGCCGCGACCGTGTTCGCGATGACACCAGTGAACGCGGCGCCCTTGCGGCCGTGGTCGGCGAGCATCTTGCGGCGCTCCTCCTCCGGCGCGAGGTACCACTCGGGCGTGCGCACGAACGGATAGAGGCAGAGCCAGTCCTTGGCGTCGACGCCGCGGAGGAATCCCGGCACGTGCTGGCGGTTGAACTCGGCGTCGCGGTGAACACCCATGACGTTCCACACCGGCAGCAGCGAGCGCAGCAGCTCGGTGCGGCGCAGCCGGCGCAGCGAGCGCTGCAGCTCTTCTGCGGTGCCGCCGTGCAGCCAGACCATGAGGTCGGCGTCGGCTTTGAGGCCCGAGACGTCGTAGAAGCCGCGCACGCTGACGCCGGAGTCCTCGATGTGGGCGACGATCGTCTCGAGTTCGGTGGAGTCGGACTCGGTCACCGCGACATCGGGATTTCGTCGCCACACCGCCCAGAGGGTGAAGCCGGACGGGTTGTCTTCGAGCTCTTCAGACATGCGTCCAGTCTGCCCTCTTTGGGCGGAGCGCGCGAACCGGCTTCAGCGGGAGACGGCCCGCGCGATGGCCCAGACCAGTCCGCCGACGGTCGCGGCGACGGCGACGGCCGCCGCGGCCGCACCCAGCGGGTTGCGGTCGGCGAAGCGGCGCAGTCGCACAGCGGTGCGGGCGGATGCCTGCTCGAGGCGCCGCGGGACGTTGCCCTTGATCTCGATGGCCGCGAGGGCGGCCTTGAGCTCGGCGCGGGCGGATGCGACGGGGTCGGTGATGCCGGCCGGAACGGCCGTCTTGGGCAGAACGGAGTCAGAGTTCGTCACGGTCGGATCCCTTCCCGAGCTTGAGGTCGGTGGCAACGGCCTGCGCCGGATTCTCGCGAGCGAGCACGCGGCGCACGCGCAGGTAGCCGAGCAGGCCGAAGAACGCCACCGCGAGGAGGAGGAGGCCGAAGACGGCCAGCGCCGACAGCCAGACGGGCCACCACGACGAGAGCCCGGCGATCGCGAACACGAGGATCACGGGCACCGCCCAGAACAGGAAGAACAGCGCGATGAGGAACCAGACGGACCCGAGGCCGGCGTCCTTCGCTGTCTTGGACACCCAGGCCTTGGCCGCGTCGACCTCGGCCTTGACCAGGGCGGTGATGAGCTCGGGCAGATCGCCGAGCAGCGTCAGCAGGCTGTCGTCGGCGCGATCGCGGAAGCCGCGGACCATCCCGATCAGCTCCCGGACTTCGTCTTCGACGCCGAGGGCTTCTTCGCCGCCGCGGGCTTGCTGCTGGCGGCCTTCGCCTCGGAGACGGCTTTCACGACCTCTTCCGCCGCGTCTTCACCCGTCTCCAGCGTGGCGTCCAGGCGCTGTCCGGGCGTTCCCGGCGCGGTGGCGGACCTTGCGATCTTGACGACCCCGTTCCAGACCACGCCCGGAACGGCCGCGGCCTTTTCACCGACGTAGCCCCTGACCTTGGCGACCTGATCCTGCACGGGGTCGAGGTGCCAGACCTTCAGCCACTGCGTCTTGATCTGCTCGTAGCGCTCGCGTCCAGCGCGCGTGCCGAGGACGTACCCCGCACCGAGTCCGACGACGAGTCCGATCTTCCCCTTCATGGGGTCTCCTCACGTTGTTCCGGCCAGGATGCCAGTCTCCAGAGTAACCCCATATGCCGTTCTCGGCATCAATCCGTCGTGGCGGTCGGCATGGCGTCGAACAGGAGCCGACGACGCAACCGGTCTGCCTCCTCGACGGCATCCGGGATCACCTGGGCGAGTCCGGTTCCGGCGATCCAGGCGCCGACGACGGCCACGCCGTGGACCGCGTGCGCGGCCGCGCGCGCGGCGCTCCGACGCTCGCCCGACCCGATGATCGACGCCGGCTGCGACTGGCTGAAGCGGGCGCGGTGCGCCGCGACGAGGTCGTCCTCGCGCAGCGGGACGCCGAGAAGAGCGGATGCTTCGCCGAGCGCGAGCCGCGCTGCCGCGTCGTCGTCGAGCGCGGCGGTCGCCGCGGGTTCGCCCTGCGCGCCGAACGACACCCGCACGACGTGCCGGTCGCCTGCCGCCTCGCGCACCCAGCGCCATTTCGCGGTGGAGTGGGTCAGCGCCTTCGCGGTGCTGGTGCCGGGGACCGTGAGCACCCCGGTGCCGCGGGGCGCGGCGTCGAGCGCGGGCGCCCGCAGCAGCAGGGTCACGATCTCGATCTGCGGGGAATCGGCGGCGACCGTCGCGGCGAGTGCGGGCACGGCATCCGCGGCGAGCGCACGGGCGACGTCCTCGGAGGTCGCGAAGACGACGGCGTCCGCGTCGATCTCGATCGACGGCGTGGCGCCATCCGGATCGGCATCGGCATCGGCATCCGCCTCGGTCTCGGGCCCCGCATCCCGCTCCTCGGCGACGACCGTCCACCGCTCCCCGCGGCGGGCGACGCCGGTGGCCGGCGTCGCCGTGCGGATCACGGCGCCGAGGTCGGCGAGATCGGCGACGAGCGCGTCGACGAGCCCGCTCATGCCCCCCTCGATCCCCTCGACCGCGGAGCCCGGGGCCTTCGCCGCGCGGGCGGCGCCCTTGTCGCGGAGGGCCTGCACTGCACCCGACAGCGAACCGGTGCTGGTCAGCTCGGCGTTGAGGCCCGGGGCGGCGATGTCGATGTCGATGTCATCGGGCGAGGCCGAGTAGACGCCGGTGGTGACGGGGGCGACGAGACGGTCGCGCACCTTCGCGCCCATGCGCGAGGCGACGAGACGACCGAGACTGTGGCTGTGCCCGATCGTCAGCGGCGGGCGCACCCGGTCGAGGTAGGCGCGCCACACGCCCGACCAGCCGATGATGCGCCGGACGTCCTCCTGGAAGGGGTTCGCCGGGATGCCGAGGATCCCGCCGACGGGCAGGGGCGCAGCCCCCACTCCGGGGATGCCAGCCAGCCATGCGCCCTCAGGCGCCGGCGCGACGATGCGGCCTGCGAGGCCGAGTTCCTCGGCGAGCGAGCGCACGTGGCCGCCGCGCGTCGCGAAGCTCTCCGCGCCGGCATCCACCACGACCCCGTCGAGCTCCGCCCGGCGGATCGCACCGCCGACAGCATCCGCCGCCTCCAGGACCGTGACCCGCATGCCGACCTTCGCGCACTCGCGGGCGGCGATGAGGCCGCTGATGCCGCCGCCGATCACGACGACGTGGAGGTGGGCGGCGCGAGCGGCGAGTGCGGGCGTGGAGCTCATGCCCTCAATCCTTTCAGGCATCCGCGGGGCTTGCGCCGCCGGTGCGCTTGCGCACCTCGCGCAGCACGATCTGCTCGGGGCAGACCGTCGACAGGAAGTCGCCGACCGACAGCGCCAGCCGCTCCCCGACGAGGGAGTAGAGGATGCGGTTCGCATCGCGCCGCTCGGCGACGAGCCCGGCCTGGCGGAGCACCGCGAGATGGCGCGAGATCGTGGGGCCGGAGGCCGGGAAGCGCGCGGCGATCTCCCCCGCCGCGAGTTCGCCCTCTTTGAGGTCCTGCAGGATCTGCCGGCGGGTGGGGTGGGCCAATGCGGAGAAGATGTCGGAGGCGCTGTCTGCCATGTTTGCAATATAGCACCACTGCTAGATAGCATTTAGTCCTAGAGCTAATGAGCGAAGGAGAGCAGATCATGCGCATCGCCATCACCGGAGGGACGGGGTTCGTCGGACGCAACCTCGCCGCACGTCTCGACGACGCGGTCGTCGTCTCGCGCCGCAGCGGCGTCGACATCACCGACGTCGACGCCCTCGCCCGCGCGTTCGAGGGCTGCGACGCGGTCGCGCACTGCGCCGGCATCAATCGCGAGATCGGCGACCAGACCTTCCAGCGCGTGCACGTCGAAGGCACCCGCGCCGTCGTCGAGGCCGCCCGCCGCGCCGGCGTGCAGCGCATCGTGATGGTGAGCTTCCTGCGCGCACGGCCCGACTGCGGCTCGGCCTATCACGAGTCCAAGTGGCAGGCCGAGGAGATCGTCCGCGGCTCCGGCATCGCGCACACCGTGCTGAAGTCGGGCATGATCTACGGCCCCGGCGACCACATGGTCGACCACGTCACCAAGGCCGTGCGCAGCATCCCCTTCTTCTGGACCGTCGGCTTCCGCGAGCGCACCGCTCGTCCGGTGCCGGTCGACGACGCCGTCGACGTGCTCGTCGCCGCGCTCGAGGGGCGCATCGCCGAACCCACCGTCGCCGTCATGGGCGTCGACGAGGTCACCCTCGGCGAAGCGATCCGGCGCATCGCCCGGGTCGCCGGGCGCCGCCCCGCGTACATCCCGATGCCGGTGTGGACGATCCGGGTGCTCGCCCAGCTCACCGAATGGCTGATGGTGGTGCCGCTCGTCGCGAAGGCGCAGGCGCGGATGCTGGCCGAAGGCGTGAGCGAGGCGGCGCCTCCGGCGCCGGAGCCGCCCGTGGGCCTCCGCCCGCACCGCCCGTTCAGCGACGAGCGCGTGCGCGCCGCGCTCCCCGAAGGGCGCTTCGGACTCGCCGACCTGCGGATCAGACTCCCCTGGAAGAGCTGACCCCCACCTTCGCCCGTTCCGGTCGCGAACCTGGTCCTCGTTCGGCGGAATCCTCGACCAGGTTCGCGACCGGAACGGAGGTCAGGAGGCCGAGTGCACGAGCTCGACGATGCGCGTGAGCTGATCGGGGTCGGTCTCTGGGGGCACTCCGTGGCCGAGGTTCACGATGTGCGCCCGCGCGGCGCGGCCGCGGTCGAGCACATCGCGCACGTGCGCCTCGAGCACGGGCCACGGCGCGCCCAGCAGTGCAGGGTCGATGTTGCCCTGCAGGGTGACGCCGGGGCCCACGATGCGCGCGGCCTCGTCGAGCGGCATCCGCCAGTCCACTCCGACGCCGCTGGCTGCGCCGTCGAGTCGCATGTCGGCGAGGAACGGTCCTGTACCAACGCCGAAGTGGATGCTCGGAAGGCCGATGCCCTCGAGGGCCGCTTTCGAGTGCGGGGCGACGAAGGATCGGAAGTCGGCCGTGCTGAGCGACCCAGCCCAGGAGTCGAAGAGCTGCACGACGGATGCTCCGGCATCCCGCTGGATCTCGAGGAAGCGCCGCGAGATGCGCGAGAGCCATCCGGCCAGGCGGTGCCAGGAACCGGGGTCGGCGTGCATCATCGCGCGGGCACGCAGGTGCTCCTTGGAGGGGCCACCCTCGACGAGATAGGCGGCGAGGGTGAAGGGTGCACCGGCGAAGCCGATGAGAGGGGTGGCGCCGAGCTCGTCGGCGACGATCTTCACCGCGGCGGCGATGGCCTCACCGTCGAGGTCGTCCGGGTCGATCGCCGTGACGCGGTCGACGTCGTCCGCCGTGCGAACAGGGTTCGCAAAGACCGGGCCGCGCCCCGGCTCGATCTCGACCTCGACGCCGGCCAGGCGCAGCGGGATCACGATGTCGCTGAAGAAGACGGCGGCGTCGACGCCGTGCCGGCGCACCGGCTGCAGGGTGATCTCGGCGGCGAGGTCGGGGGTCAGGCACGCGTCGAGCATGCGCGTTCCGACCCGCAGCTCGCGGTACTCCGGCAGCGAGCGCCCCGCCTGCCGCATGAACCACACCGGTGTCTGCGCGGGGCGATCGCCGTTCAGGGCGCGGACGAGCGGGGCATCGGAGAGGACCATCCCCCCATCCTCCCACCCCGGTCACGGGCGCTCCGCCTGACCGCTCGCCCGGGAGCGCCGGTTGCCCCGCGAGCGGAGCGAGACGAAACGCGCAGGCGTCCGCAGGCGCGGTAGAATGCTCGGGTGCTGCTGTGTGTGACGGCGAGTCACAAGACCGCCTCCTTCGAGTTGCTCGAACGCCTGAGCCGCACCCCCGACGATGTCGCTTGCACCCTGGTGAAGCTGGCACCGTGCGTGCAGGGTGCGGTCGTGCTGGCGACGTGCAACCGTTTCGAGGCGTACCTGGAGATCGACGAGCCGGTCACTGCGGCTGGCGCCATCGGCGTCGAAGCCTTGCTCGAAGCGGTGGAGTCCGCGACCGGTGTCGCGGCGACCGAGCTCGATGGGGCGTACGACGTGTACTCCGGCCGCCGTGTCACCGAGCACCTGTTCGCCGTGGCATCCGGTCTTGAATCCGTCGTCCCCGGCGAGGGCGAGATCGCCGGTCAAGTGCGGCGCGCGCTGAAGTCCGCGCGCAAAGACGGCACGACGACCCCCGAGCTCGAGCGCCTGTTCCAGCGCGCCAGCCAGGCCCAGCGCAAGGTCAAGAACGTCACCGCCCTCGGCCGCGCCGGCCGCTCTCTCGTGCGCCTCGCGCTGGAGCTCGCCGACAGCCGCATCGCCGACTGGTCGGCCGAGCGCGTGCTGCTCGTCGGCACCGGCGCCTACGCCGCCGTCACCCTCGCCACGCTCCGCGAGCGCGGCGCCGAGAACATCTCGGTGTACTCGCCCTCTGGTCGGGCACAGATCTTCGCCGCGAAGCACGGCATCCGCCCTGTCGCCGAGGCCGACTACGCGCGTACGGCTGCGCATTCGAGCCTGCTGATCACCTGCACCACCGCGACCGAGCCCGTGCTGGGGCCGGAGCACCTGAGGCGCCCCGTTGCTGCCGCATCCGCCGGCTGCCCGCTCGGCCATCGCAACCAGCTGGTCGTCGACCTCGGCATGCCGCGCAACGTCGACCCTGCCGTGGCCGTGCTCGAAGGCGTCGCCCTGCTCGACCTCGAGACGATCCGCCTGCACGCGCCGCTGGAAGAACTGCAGGCGACGGATGCTGCGCGCAGCGTGATCCGCGACGCCGCCGACACCTTCCACCTCGTCGGGGCGCGACAGAGCGTCACGCCCTCGGTCGTGGCGCTGCGCTCGCACATCTTCGCACTGCTGGACACGGAGATCGATCGCGCCCGTGCCCGCGGCGACGAGGACGGCAAGGTCGAGCAGGCGCTGCGCCACCTCGCCGGCGTGCTGCTGCACACCCCCACGACGCGCGCCCACGAGCTCGCCGCCTCCGGCCGTGCCGACGAGTTCACCGCGGCGCTGGCCACGCTCTACGGCATCGCACCCGAAGAGGGCGACGCCGCAGCATCCGCCACCGCCTGAATCGTCGGCTGGTCGTCGGCACTCACGAGCTCGACGAGGATCGATTCGATCGCTGAGCGGATGCGGGGAAGATCGATCCTGAGGGTGTCCCACGCCGCGTCGTAATCGGTCACCTCGTCATGGTCGGCGGCTACGAAAGCATCAACGACCAGGTCAGCGGATAGTCATGCATGGTGGCCAGGATCGTACGACACCAGCACTGCCGATAGCTGGTCGATCAGTCCTGATCCATACGGAGAGCATCTGCACGGAGCGAACCGACATCGAGATCCCCGACGACCTCGCAGATCCGTGTCGCTGCGTCGATCGTCTCTCGAACGAGGAGCAACTCACGCTGCATAGAGCGGCCGCGCATCGTGAAAGATCGCTGAGCGGAGGTGTTCATTCACGCTGTCACGCGCCACCAGATCAACCGGGCGCCCGAACGATTCCGTCAGTTCGTCTTCCAGTTCGAAGAAAGCGAACCCCAAGCGAGTTGCGGGCTTGAGCTCGTACAGCAGGTCGAGGTCGCTGTCGATGCTGTTCTCTCTGCGGCCAACCGACCCGAACACCTCCAGGCGTGCCACGCCAAAGCGCTCACCGATCTCACGGAGTCGCTCCGCGTCGAAGGTGATGCCGCTCATGCCGCCATGATAGCGATTGCGCCTGATCCTGACATCCCGGGCATGCACACGACGATGCAGTCCGCGAGAGACTGGTCGCATGGCCCTGCACATCACCGGAGGCGCTCTGCTCACGGAAAACCTGCTCGCCCTGCGCGTGGGCACGCCGCGTGACCGCCCGGTGCGTTAGCCATGGACAAGACGTCCCCATCGACCACCGGCGTCATCGCCGAGTTCTGGCACGGGGCGCGAGCGGTCGTTCCCACCCTCCCGGAGACTCCGCCGGGTTCGGATCGGATCTGGGGGCTCGGCGCGACCCCCGAGCAGGCCGATCGACTTCTCCTGCTCGTGCTCGCCGGCACGAAGACGGCAACCGCAGGGTACCTGGAGGAGTACGAGGCAGAGGGTGCGGCCGTCGAGCAGATCGGCGACCTCGACATCCTCCTCGACGGTGCGGGAGCGCCGCGAGCCATCATCGAGACCACGAGCGTCGACATCCGCCCCTTTGACGAGGTCACCGCCGAGCACGCGTTCGCCGAGGGCGAGGATGATCGCACGCTGGCATCGTGGCGCCGTATCCACCGCGACTTCTACGAGAGATTCGTCGCACCGGAGTGCGCATTCCGCAACGACATGCCCATCGTCTGCCAGCGGTTCCGCCTCGTCTACCCTAGGAATTTCGCGTAGTCCTGATCGCGGGAGCGACTCGACAACCCGATTCCTGGCGCACTGACCACTACGGCAACAGAGCGCAGTCGGGAGCAGATGCGGCGAGCCGAACGTCGAGCGTCAGCAGTTGGCACGGCACGGCTCGGGCAAGCACGACATACATCGCGTCGTAGGCGCTGATGTTGTGCCGCAGTGAATAGACAGCAGGAAGCAGAGACATCGTCGGAACCTGCTCCACGCCGAGTTCTTCGAACTCACGGAAGGCGCGCAGCGCCTGCTCGTCAGTGATCTGCCCGCTGAGCGACCATCCGCGGATCACCGAGGCGACTTCGGCGGTGAGGTGCTGCGGTGCGAGGAGTTGGTGCCCCTCGAGCAGAGCAGCGGCTCGGCGACCCGCCTCGGTGCCGAACAGGATTTCGGCGACCGCGGACGCATCGACGACGAGAGTCATCGAACGGGCCGTTGTTCCGCAAGCACCCCGGACGACGAATCGAGCATCGCCTCTGGTCGACCAGCGATGCGCTCAAGCAGTTCTGCGCGACTCGGCCGCGTCGCGATGCGGTCGAGCTCGCGAAGCAGGAAATCACTCAACGAGCGCCCCTCGAGCGCAGCCTTCGCCTTGAGGGCACGACTGGTCTCCTCCGACACGTTGCGCACCTGAATCGTTGTCATGCACTAAGCATAGACTGCATGCCAAATGCATGTTGGCATGTTTGCTCCGCGTGCGACACTGGTCGCATGGCCCTGCACATCACCGGAGACACCGCCGCCGACGCCCTGCTCACCGACAACCCACTCGCCCTCCTCATCGGGATGCTGCTCGACCAGCAGGTGCCGATGGAGACCGCGTTCGCCGGCCCCCTCAAGATCGAGCAGCGCACGGGAGCATCGGATGCCGCCGCGATCGCGAGCATGGATCCCGAAAAGTTCCTCGAGGCGTTCCGACAGAGCCCGGCCGCGCACCGGTTCCCCGGCTCCATGGCCACGCGCGTGCAGACGCTGTGCCAGGAGATCGTCGACCATTGGGGAGGGGATGCCGCGAACCTGTGGACGGAGGGCGACCCGACCGGTGCCGAGGTGCTGAAGCGGCTGAAGGCGCTGCCGGGCTTCGGCGAGCAGAAGGCGAAGATCTTCCTCGCGCTCCTCGGGAAGCAGTACGGCTTCACCGGCGAGGGCTGGCGCGAAGCATCCGCTCCCTACGGCGAGGAGGGATCCTTCCGCAGCGTCGCCGACATCGTCTCCCCCGAGTCGCTCACGAAGGTGCGCGAGCACAAGAAGGCGATGAAGGCTGCGGCTGCTCGGAGCTGACCGGCTTCCGTCACCTCGATCCCGACGGACACTTCCTGCGCCTCACCGACCGAAGAGAACGACGTGCAGCCCACCGTCATGAGCTGATCGACACCTCGGCCCCGCCTCGCTCGGTCACCACCGGCGTCGCCCGCTCCGCCCGTTCCGCCCGAACACCGAGCACGATCGCGAGTACGCCGAGCAACAGCATCCCCGCCCCAGGCACCTCGAACAGCACCCGCCGCACGGGGCCGGCCTCGTCGGTCAGCGGCACGACGGCCACGGCCGCCGCCGATGCGAGCGCGGATGCCGCGGTGACGACCGCCGGCGCCCAGCTGCATCCGTGCGGCAGGGCGCCGATGATGCCGATGAGGATGACGGCGGCCACCGTCAACGCGAACACGGCGAAGAAGTACGGCATCATCAGCGCCATGTACGCGTCCTCCTCCTCGTAGAGATTCCCGGTGTCACGAGGGGCGAGGCCGCTGAGGAACGCCGGCAGCAGCGGGCTCGCGACCGCCACCTGCAGCAGCACGACGATCGATGCGATCGGCCGGCGCGCGGTGATGCTCCCCGCCCGGCCGAGACCGATCACGAGGACCGTCACCGCGAGCGCCCACAGGACGTCCTTCAGGAAGTGGAACCGCGCCAGGTCGAACCGGGCGAAGACGCCCACGAGCGCGGTGAGGACCACCAGCACACCGCCGGTCACCCAGGTGCGGCGGCGCGCACGCGCAGCGCGGTGTTCATCGGTCATCCCCTCACCCTATGCTCCCCGAGACCCCGCGCTACGGCCGAGACCCCCGGCTGTTCACACGAACAGCCGGGGGTCTCGGCGGCAAGACGGGGTCTCAGCGGGCGTGCGAAAAGACGCGCGGGCGTCAGGCGCCCTTCAGGCGCTCGGCGAGGTACTGCGGCAGCTCGGCGATCGCGATGCGCTCCTGCGCCATCGTGTCGCGGTCGCGCACGGTGACGGCCCCGTCTTCGAGCGAGTCGAAGTCGACGGTCACGCAGAACGGCGTGCCGACCTCGTCCTGGCGGCGGTAGCGACGGCCGATGGCGCCGGCGTCGTCGAAGTCGATCGCCCACGAGCCGCGCAGGGTGTCGGCGACCTCGCGCGCGAGCGGCGAGAGCTTCTCGTTGCGGCTCAGCGGCAGCACCGCCACCTTGACGGGGGCCAGGCGCGGGTCGAGCTTGAGCACGGTGCGCACGTCGGTGCCGCCCTTGGCGTTGGGCACCTCCTCTTCGACGTAGGCGTCGACGAGGAACGCCATCATCGCGCGGGTGAGGCCGAACGACGGCTCGATCACGTACGGCGTGTAGCGCTCGCCCGATGCCTGGTCGAAGAACGACAGCGACGAACCGGATGCCTCGCTGTGGCTGGAGAGGTCGTAGTCGGTGCGGTTGGCGATGCCCATGAGCTCGCCCCACTCCTTGCCCTGGAAGCCGAAGCGGTACTCGACGTCGATGGTGCCGGCCGAGTAGTGCGCGCGGTCTTCCTCCGGCACGTCGAAGCGGCGCATGTTGTCGGGGTCGATCCCGAGGTCGACGAACCAGTTCCAGCAGGCCTCAACCCAGTGCTCGAACCACTCCTGCGCCTCGGCGGGCGGGGTGAAGTACTCGATCTCCATCTGCTCGAACTCGCGCGTGCGGAAGATGAAGTTGCCCGGCGTGATCTCGTTGCGGAACGCCTTGCCGACCTGGCCGATGCCGAACGGCGGCTTCTTGCGGCTGGCGGTGAGCACGTTGGTGAAGTTCACGAAGATGCCCTGCGCGGTCTCCGGACGCAGGAAGTGCAGACCCGACTCGTCGTCGACGACACCGAGGTAGGTCTTCACGAGGCCCGAGAACGACTTCGGCTCGGTGTACTGACCCTTGGTGCCGCAGTTCGGGCAGGGGACGTCCGCGAGGCCGTTCTCGGCCTTGCGGCCCTTGCGCGCCTCGAAGTCCTCGATGAGGTTGTCGGCACGGAAGCGCTTATGGCAGCTGAGGCACTCGACCAGCGGATCGGTGAAGGTCGCGACGTGGCCGGAGGCCTCCCACACGCGCTTGGGCAGGATGATCGAGGAGTCCAGGCCCACCATGTCGCCGCGGCCGCGCACGAAGGTCTGCCACCACTGACGGCGGATGTTCTCCTTGAGCTCGGTGCCGAGGGGTCCGTAGTCCCACGCCGACCGGGAACCGCCGTAGATCTCACCCGCCTGGAAGACGAACCCGCGATGGCGGGCGAGGGCGATGACCTTGTCAAGACGGGACTGTTCGGCCACGGTGGCTCCAATGGTCGGATGCGGAGAAGAGACCCGTGAACACGGGCTCGATCATTGTATCCGGGGCAATGCGCGCGCTGTCCGCTGAGCACCCGGCACTCTCCGGAACTTTGTTGTCGTACTCGCGTAATGAATCACGCATCCCGTCGTCTCATAGATGTGAGGAGCCCCACGCTCCTCCCATAGCAACACGAGGAGAGCCCCAGGCTCAGCAACCCCACAAAGATGTGAGGAATCCCAGAGTCCGCACATTCATCACCCCACAGATGCCCGCTCCGATTCGCGAAGGAGCGGGCATCACTGCGTGCGGCCCCAGAATCGACCGCCGAAGACGATCCAGCGGCGAGGCGGAGAGCGGATGCCGGGTGACGGCTCAGGCCTCGGTGAAGAGGTACCCGCGCTCGACGTCGAAGCCGGCGATGACGAGGCTCCGACCGAGCAGCGCCTCGATCTCGGAGCGCAGCCGCAGGCGCCACTCATGCGCAGCATCCGGATCCGTCACCCGGAGAGCCTCGATGTCGGCGGGGATGGCCAGCGTCTCGACGACCGCGTCGGATGCCGGGGGCTTGGCGATGTCGGCCAGCGCCCACTCCACGTCGAGCCGGTCGCTCTCGTCGCCAGCATCCCCTCCTCCGAAGATGCCGTACTGGTTCACCGCGTATCCGGTGACCCTGGCGCCGAGCACGGTGAGGAAGAAGTGCGCGTTACGCGCGACGAGCGGGTCGAACGTCCAGCTGATGCGTCCGACGTCGCGCGAGAACGCCCACTGCCGCTGGTGCTCCTTGAGCTCGCGCCCCCAGCCGCGGCCGCGGTACTCCGGTCGCAGCGCCGTGATGTGCGAGTGCATGGCGCGCCGCGCAGGCGCCCCGAAGAAGGCGATCGATGCGCCGACCATGCGCTCCTCGCCGCTCTCGTCGTCGAAGAGGCCGACGACGTAGTTGCCCGATTGCTGCAGGGCGCGCAGGGTGCCGGCATCGATGACCCGTTCGGGGCCGCGGATCGAGTCCAGCAGCGACTGGGCGTCGATGATGAGTTCTACGGTGTCGAGATCGCGGATGGTGCGCACCCTCACAGTCTGTCCCTCATCGCTCGCGACACGAAACCTTCGCCCGGGGTGTCAGCGGTTCGGGAAGGCTTCGCCGCCTCCCGCGGCGAGCGCGCACGCCACGGTCTCGAGGTTCTCGCGCATCATGTCGTCGGGCATCGCGGGCAGGCACTGCTCCCAGAAGGGGAGGATCGCGCCGCGGCCCTGCATCATGCCGGCCGGCCGTGCGTACGCCCACAGGTGCAGGCGCGCGGATCCGTCGTTCCACCGCGAGAAGTGCACGCGTGCGACAGCGGGAATCGCCTTGCCTGCCTCGGATATCCGCTGCAGGAGGGGAACGAGACCGGCGAGCACCTCGATCGGCGCATCCTCCAGCCGCACGTGGCTGCGGGGCGCGATGGCACCGATGAACGGCAGCCCGCTCGGCCCCGCGAACCCCGCGCTCACGCGCCACTCGTCGTCCTGCCAGATCGTGTGCTCGGAGGGACGGCAGTGCCCGCACTCGGACGGATCGAGCTCGCCGCCGCGCGGCTTCTCGGGAACGAGCATCGGCGCCAGCGGCTGCAGTCCGAAGGCCGCGACGCTCATGCCGGAGAGCCCCTCCAGCACTCCGCTGCTGTCGAGGGTCTCGCCGATCGGTGCCCAGCGGTGCCAGCCGGTGTCAGCCGGGTGCTGTTCGTGATCGCTCATGCGCCCATCGAACCACGCCGGTGCGGTGCGCCGCGAATGGGGCGGATGCTCGGGACACTTCACCGATCCCGACGGCTTCCGCTGGGAGACCGCGGGCGATCCCGGCGAGAGCGGGGAGTTCGTGCTCCCGGCCTGAACGACGGCGCCCCGCCCCGCGGAACGCCGATAGCCTGAAGCGATGGGAGAGAACGACGACCGGGCACGCAGACGGCTGTCGCGCACCCCTCCGAAGTGGGCGATCGTCGCGGTCCTCGCGTTCGCCGGACTCTGCTCGTCGTTCATGTTCACGCTCGTGGTCCCCCTGCAGTCCGAGCTCCCCCATCTGCTGAACGCCTCCCGCGAGGAGACCACCTGAGTCATCACGATCACGCTGCTCGTCGCTGCCGTCGCCACGCCGATCTCCGGCCGTCTGGGCGACATGTACGGCAAGCGCCGGGTCATCATCGTGCTCCTCGCCCTGCTCGTCGTCGGCTCGGCGATCGCGGCGCTGTCGGGGACGATCGTCGGCGTGCTCATCGGCCGCGCCCTCCAGGGCGCCGTCACCGGGGTCGTGCCGCTCGGCATCGCGGTCATGCGCGATGCGCTTCCGCCGGAACGGCTCGGCACCGCGGTCGCGCTGATGAGCGCCACGATGGGCGTCGGGGCAGCCCTGGGGCTTCCGGTCGCGGCCCTGCTCGCCGAGAACGCCGACTGGCACTGGCTGTTCTGGCTCGCCGCCGCCGTCGGCGCCATCGGACTCGTGCTGGTGCTGGTCACCGTCCCCGAAGACGTGCTCCTCTTCCCCGGCAGGCTCGACGTGCTGGGCGCGATCGGACTCGCGGCCGGGCTCACCGGCATCCTGCTGTTCGTCTCCCGCGGCGCCGAGTGGGGATGGACCGCGCCGATCACCCTCGCGTGCATCATCGGCGGCGTGCTCGTGCTCATCGTCTGGGCCTGGTACCAGCTGCGCACGAAGGACCCGCTGCTGGACCTGCGCGTCGCGGCCCGCCCCGCGGTGCTCTTCACGAACATCGCCGCCATCGGCATGGGCTTCGCCCTGTTCGCATCGAACGTGACGTTCCCGCAGCTGCTGGAGATGCCGACCGCATCGGGGGCGGGCTTCGGGCTCGACATGGTGTCAGCCGCGCTCGTGATCATGCCGGCGGGCCTGGTGATGATGGTCATCTCGCCGCTGTCGGGGTGGCTGGAGCGCACCGTCGGCCCTCGTCCGCTGTTCACCTGGGGCGCCGCCGCCATCGTGCCCGCCTACGTGTTCGTGCTGCTGTGGTCGAGCGAGGCGTGGCACATCTTCGTCGCGAACATCCTCATCGGCATCGGGATCGGCTTCACGTTCGCCGCAATGCCGATGATCATCATGCGCTCGGTGCCGGCGAGCGAGACCGGGGCCTCGAACGGCCTGAACGCGCTGTTCCGCTCGGTCGGCACCTCCAGCGCGTCCGCCGTCATGGGCGGTGTGCTGGCCGCGATGAGCGTGCAGATCGACGGCGTCGCCATGCCTACGCGGGCCGCCTTCGACGTGTGCTTCTGGCTCGCGATCGCCGCAGCGGACATGACCGTGGTGCTGTCGCTGTTCATCCCCCGCCAGCGCGCGGCGGAGCAGCATCCGTCGATCCCCGGCTGAACGTCAGCGCGAGATCTCCCGCGGATCGGGGTCGCCGTCGTGCGGCGGGCGCAGACGGTCGGGGATCGGCCAGGCCAAGGTGAACCGCGCCGTCGGCGGCCGCGTCATGTCGCCGAAGTCATCGACCTTCACCACGATCCGGCCGGGCGTTCCCGCCTCGTCGGGTGTCACCTCGACGATGCGGACGCGCAGCGGACGATCAGCCTCCCCCTCCAGCATCCACGGGTCGGCGAGCCAGGCGATGCCGTGCGCTTCGAGGGCGGCCTCGGCATCGAGCCACTCGCCGGGAGCGGATGCCGGGCGGCCGAGCACGTCGACCGCCACCCAGTCGTCGCCTTCGGGGTGGATCCAGCCGAGCAGCTCGCCGTCGTCGCGGCGATGCGGCGTCCAGTCGTCTCGGGGCATGTCTCGACCCTACGCCCCCGGGTCCCGATGTCAGTGCGTGTACTCCATGAGCTCGATCCCGAGCACACGAAAGACGTCATGAGCCCGAAGCCGGTGCGCGATCGAGAGATCGTCGAAGCACACGACGAGCGCGTAGGCCACGCCCGCCCTCGGGCCCGCGAGCACACCGGCCTCGACGCGCACCCCGCGGTCGCGACCGGTCTTGTTGATGAACAGCAGTCCGTGGGCGTCGTGCTCGTGCGCGAACGGATCAAGGCCCGTGGAGGCGGCAGCGAGGCTCAGATCCTGGTTGAGGCTCAGCCATTCGGCGACCTGGGCGCTGACAGCCGCGTCGACCACCTGCGAGTTCACCAGCGCCGAGAAGAGGCCGGCAAGCTCTCTCGTCGAGCCGACCGCGACGTGCGGGGCGTCGTCGGGACCGCGCTGATCGCGGAACCGGTCGAGCAGCGCAGTGCGCCGCAGCCCCAGCGACTCCAGGCGCTCTCGCACCCGGTCGTGCCCGACCCGCTTCAGCAGCACGTTCGCCGCGATCGGGTCGCCGCTCGTGGCCACCAGCACCGCCAAGTCCTCGAGGGGCAGGGCCGGCGCATGCAGATGCCGCCACAGACCAGAGGTCGTCACCTGATCGGCATCGGAGCGCTCGACGATCTCCAGCGGGTCGAGCGTGCCCGACTCGAACCCCGCCGCAACCTCGATGAGAAGCGGGACCACGCCGAGCCCGGCCACGGGAAGGGTCACATGGTCATCGCCGGAGAGGACATGCACATGGGAGTCGAGGTCGACGACGTGCACCGAGACCCGGGCGCCGGCATCCGCGAGCTCCTCCAGCGCGCGCACCGTCGAGGTGAACGAACGCCGCCCGACGGCGGCGCGCCGCGGCAGGCGCCGACTGGCGCGCTGCGCCCGGCGTCCGGGCGTCGCGTCGGAGCCCGACGAGTTGCGGAAGCCTTCGACAGGCTCGGAAGTACCCACGCGTGATCCTTTGAGGGGGAGGGATGTGCGGGATGCGGGGAGGGCGTGCTCCCCAGCAGCATGGTTATCGTAACCCGCCTGCGCGGGACCGCTCACTCCGAGCGCGGAATGCTCACCAGATCGTGACACGCCGTTCAGCCGGCAGCCAGAGGGCGTCGGCCTCGGTCACGCCGAACGCCTCGTAGAACGCATCGATGTTGCGCACGATCTGATTGCAGCGGAACTCGCTCGGGGCGTGCGGATCGATCGTGAGCAGCCGCAGCGTCTCGGCCTCGCGGCTCTTCTGCTGCCACACCTGCGCCCACGACAGCAGCAGCCGCTGCACGCCCGTGTAGCCCTCGATCACCGGGGCTTCCGCTCCACCGAGCGAAAGCTCGTACGCCTTCAGCGCGATGCCGAGACCACCGAGGTCGCCGATGTTCTCACCGATCGTGAGCGCACCGTTGACGTGGTGCTCGGGGTCGAGCCCCTCGGGTACGAGCGCGTCGTACTGGGCGATGAGGGCCTCGGTGCGCTCCTCGAAGGCGGCCCGGTCGGAGTCGGTCCACCAGTCGTCGAGCTTGCCGGTGCCGTCGTAGCGGCTGCCCTGGTCGTCGAAGCCGTGACCGATCTCGTGTCCGATGACCGCGCCGATGCCGCCGTAGTTCGCAGCCGCGTCGCGGGTCGCGTCGAAGAACGGATACTGCAGGATCGCCGCCGGGAAGACGATCTCGTTCATCGACGGGTTGTAGTAGGCGTTCACCATCTGCGGAGGCATATGCCACTCGGTGCGGTCGATGGGCCGACCCACCTTGGCGATGTGGCGATCGTGCTCGAACATCGCGGCGCGGCGCACGTTGCCGAGCAGGTCCTCGCGATCGATGACGAGCGTGGAGTAGTCGCGCCACACTTCGGGGTGGCCGATCTTCGGCGTGAACGCGTCGAGCTTGGCGAGTGCGCGCTCGCGCGTCTCGGGCGTCATCCACTCGAGCGTGGCGATGCTCTGCCGGTACGCCTCGATGAGGTTGCCGACGAGCTCGTCCATCGCCGCCTTCGCGGTCGGCGGGTAGTGGCGCTGGACGTACAGTTCGCCGATCGCCTCGCCGAGGGCGCCCTCGGTGACCGAGACGCCGCGCTTCCAGCGCTCGCGGATGCTGGGCACCCCCGACAGCTCGGTGCCGTAGAACGAGAAGTTCTCGTGCACGAGGTCGTCGGTGAGGTACGGCGCCGCCGTGTGCACGACCTGGGCCCGCAGCCAGGCCTTCCAGTCGTCGAGCCGGTCACCGGTCAGCAGCGTGCCGAGCGCTTCGAAGAAGCTCGGCTGCGACACGACCACCTCTGCGAACGGGTCGGGGTCGCCGGCCTCGCGCAGGGATGCCGGGCTGACGCCCTCCCGCCACGGTGCGAGATCGACCCCGACGAGCGCCTGCAGCTGGTCCCACGTGTTCAGGTTGTACGTCTCGACGGCATCACGGCTGCGCACGTTGTCCCAGTGGTGGCCTGCGAGCTCGTGCTCGAGGGCGATGGCGCGGTCGGCGTCGGCTGCGGCCTCCTCGACCCCGGCGAGCGCGAGCAGGCGCTCGAGGTGCGCGCGGTACTTCGCGCGCGTCTGCTCGAAGGCGTCGAGGCGGTAGTAGCTCTCATCGGGCAACGAGAGCCCGCCCTGCAGCAGGATCGGCAGGTAGCGCTCCGGGTCGCCCGGGTCGCCGTTGACGTAGAGCCCGATGAGGTGCGCGCGGCCGTCGCGGTCGTAGGCGCCCGCGGTGCGCAGGAACGCGGGGATGCCGTCGATCGCATCGATCTCGGCGAAGGTCTCGGCGAGCGGGGCGATGCCGGCGGCCTCGATGCGCGCCGTGTCCATGAAACTCGCGAACAGGTCGCCGATCTTGCGTGCGAGCGTGCCCTCCTCGGCATCCTGCGATTCCTCGATGATCGCGCGGACGTCTTTCTCGGCCTGCTCGGCGAGCATGTGGAACGCACCCCAGCGCGCCTTGTCGGCGGGGATCTCGGTGCGGGCGAACCAGGTGCCGTTCACGTGACGGTACAGGTCGTCCTGCGGGCGGATGTCGGAGCTGAACTCGGCGATGGCCAGGCCTGCGGGGAGAGTCATGCGAACAGCCTATGCGGGACGTGGGACATCCGGAGAAGCGCCGGGGCCGGGGCGGGATCGGACGGATGCCAGGGCGGGCGCGACGGCGGATGCCGGGGCGGCGTCACCGATGTCGGTGCCTCCCCCTAGGCTCGAATGGTGAGCCTGAACCGCGAGATCCTGCGCCTGGCCGTGCCCGCCCTGGGCGCGCTCATCGCGGAGCCCGCGTTCCTCATCGTCGACGCCGCCCTCGTCGGCCACCTGGGCACGACGCCGCTCGCGGGACTCGGCATCGCCGGGGCCGTGCTGCAGACGATCGTCGGGCTCATGGTGTTCCTCGCCTACTCGACCACGCCCGCGGTCGCGCGCCGCTTCGGCGCCGGTCGCCCTGGCGAGGCCGTCAGCGTCGGCATCAACGGCATGTGGCTCGCCCTCGGCCTCGGTGCCGTGCTCGCCGCGTCCGGCGCGGTCGCATCGCCCTGGCTGGTGTCGCTCTTCGGCGCCGACGCGGCCGTGTCGGCCGAGGCGAACGCCTACCTCATGATCTCGATGTGGGGGCTGCCCGCCATGCTCATCGTGTTCGCAGCGACCGGGCTCCTGCGCGGCATGCAGAACACCATGACACCGCTGTGGATCGCGGGTCTCGGCTTCGCGGCCAACGCGGTGCTGAACGCCGTGTTCATCTACGGATTCGGCTGGGGCATCGCCGGCTCCGCGGCGGGCACCGTCGTCGCGCAGTGGGGCATGGTCGCCGCCTACGTCCTCGTCGTGCGCCGCCTCGCCGCCGTGCACAGCGCGTCGCTGCGGGCCCGGCGCGACGGCATCCGCTCCACCGCCCGCTCCGGCGGCTGGCTGTTCCTGCGCACGGTGAGCCTGCGCGCAGCCCTGCTCACGACCGTCGGCATCGCCACCGGCATCGGCACCGAGGAGCTGGCCGGCTGGCAGATCGTGTTCACGATCTTCTCGGCCGCGGCCTTCGCCCTCGACGCCCTCGCGATCGCCGCGCAGGCGCTCATCGGCAAGGAGCTCGGTGCCGGAGACGAACGGCAGGTGCGTCGGGTGCTGGCCCGCACCGTCGCCTGGGGCGCTTGGTTCGGCGTGATCGTCGGGGCGCTCATCGCCGCGCTGTCGGGGGTGCTCGGCATCGTCTTCACCGGCGACGCCGCCGTCGCCGCCCTCGTGCAGCCCGCCCTCCTCGTGCTCGCCATCGCGCAGCCGATCGCCGGCATCGTGTTCGTGCTCGACGGGGTGCTCATGGGCGCCGACGACGCGAAGTATCTGGCGATCGCGGGCGGCATCAACCTCGTGCCATTCCTGCCAGCGCTCTGGATCATCTCGGCCACCGGGGTGGCGGGCGCCGCCGGCCTCCTCTGGCTGTCGGCCGCCTTCTTCGGCGTCTATCTGCTCGCCCGCCTCGGCACGCTCGGGTGGCGCGTGCGCTCGGGGCGGTGGGTGTCGGTGGGAGCGTGAGCACGCTCATTCTTCCTGCACGACGACCCGAATCCGCGCGTTCCGCACAGGCACCGCGACTCCCAGTCCCTCCGCGGTGCCGGACGCGGGAGCCCCTGGCGGAATCACTGCCACCGGATCAGAATGAGGGGGTGATCACCATGACCGAACCGCAGGTGTGGACGCTGATCGGCGTCTTCGCAGCATCGCTGTTCGGAGTTCTCACAGTGATGTCGACCATGTTCGTCCGCATCCTGCGCACCGAGATCGGCGGCGTCCGCACCGAGCTCGAGAGCGTGCGCACCGAGATGCGTACAGAGTTCCAGAGCGTGCGCACCGAGATGCGCGCCGAGATCGGCGGCATCCGCACCGAGATCGGCGGCATCCACTCGCGCCTGGACCGGCTCGACGCCGACGTCAACGCGCTCATGAAGCACGCCTTCGGCATCGATCGCGGCTGACCCGGGCGCTTCAGGCGTAGCGGCGGCACCATTCGTACATGATCACGGCGGCGGCGGCGCTGGCGTTGATCGATCGCGTCGAGCCGTACTGCGTGATCTCGATGCAGGCGGATGCCGCGGCGAGCGCTTCGGGCGAGAGCCCGGGCCCCTCCTGGCCGAACAGCAGCACGCAGCGCTCCGGCAGGTCGGCTCGGTCGACGGGCACGGCATCGCCCACGTTGTCGACGGCGATGATCGGCACTCCGGCATCCGCCGCCCACGCGGCGAACGCCTCGACCGTCTCGTGATGCACGACGTGCTGGTAGCGATCGGTGACCATGGCGCCGCGCTTGTTCCAGCGCCGCCGGCCGATGATGTGCACGGTGTCGGCGAGGAACGCGTTGGCGCTGCGCACGATCGAGCCGATGTTCATGTCGTGCTGCCAGTTCTCGATCGCGACATGGAACGGATGCCGGTGCCGATCGAGCTCGGCGACGATCGCCTCCATCCGCCAGTACCGGTAGCGGTCGATGACGTTGCGGGTGTCGCCGTGCTCGAGGAGTTCGGGGTCGTACTGGTCGCCCTGCGGCCACTCGCCCGGCCACGGGCCGACGCCGTGACCGGGCTGCGGGGAGTCCTGGGTCGCCGGTTCGGGCTGGGTCGCCGGTTCGGGCTGGGTCGCCGGTTCGGGCTGGGCGTCGTCCATCACGCCAGGCTATCGGCGCTCTGCCCCGCGGCTGCACTGCCCCCGGCTACACTGCCGCCGACGCCCCACCTCAGCTGCGACGCCCCACCTGGGCCGCGCAGCTGAGGTGGGGCGTCGCGGCCCAGGTGGGGCGCCGACAGCATCCGATCCGGGCAGGCCCGAAATCTTTAGGTGAGCCGAAAAATCAGCTATGGTTTCGGTATGCCTAAAAATGCCATGACCGTCGGTGCCCCCCGAGCCGCCGCCCCGCGGAGCCTCTGGCTGCTGGGTCCCGCCCTCGTTGCCGGCGTCGCCTACCTCGACCCCGGCAACGTGGCCAGCAACATGACCGCCGGCGCGCAGTACGGCTACCTGCTCGTCTGGGTCGTGGTCGCAGGCAACGTCATGGCGTGGCTGATCCAGTACCTCTCTGCCAAGCTCGGCGTCGTGACGGGACAGAGCCTTCCCGAAGTTCTCGGCACACGGCTGCGCAACCGCTGGGGCCGGCGCGCGTACTGGCTGCAGGCCGAGCTCGTCGCCATGGCCACCGACCTCGCCGAGGTGATCGGCGGCGCGGTCGCGCTCAACCTGCTCTTCGGCGTGCCGCTGCTCGTGGGCGGAATCATCACGGGAGCGGTGTCGATGACGCTGCTCGCCGTGCAGAGCCGCCGAGGGCCGCGACCGTTCGAGTTCGTGATCGTCGCTCTGTTGGCGATCATCACGATCGGCTTCGTCGCGGGGGTCTTCGTCGCGCCGCCGGATCCGGCCGGGATCGCCAGCGGCATGGTGCCCCGCTTCGAGGACACCGGATCCGTCCTGCTGGCGGCATCCATCCTCGGGGCGACAATCATGCCGCACGCCATCTACGCGCACTCCTCGCTCGCCCGCGACCGCTTCGGCGCCGCGCAGCCGGGAGAGGCGGATGCCGCACGCACCGAACCAGCGCGCATCCGCCGGCTGCTGAAGTTCACCCGCTGGGACGTGACGATCGCGATGATCATCGCCGGATCGGTGAACCTCTGCATCCTCCTGCTCGCCGCGGCGAACCTCGCCGGCGTCGAAGGCACCGACTCGCTCGAAGGCGCCCACGCCGCCCTCGCTGCCGGCCTCGGACCTGTTGTCGCCACGTTCTTCGCGGTGGGGCTTCTGGCATCGGGCCTCGCGTCGACCTCGGTGGGGGCGTACGCGGGGGCCGAGATCATGCACGGCCTGCTGCACGTGCGCGTCCCGTTGCTCGCGCGGCGCCTGGTCACGCTGATTCCGGCCCTGCTCATCCTCGGCCTCGGCGTCGACCCGACGCTCGCGCTCGTGCTCAGCCAGGTGGCGCTGTCATTCGGCATCCCGTTCGCGCTCATCCCGCTGGTGGTGCTCACCGCTCAGCGACGTACCCTCGGGGGCTACGCGAACCGCGCCTGGACGACCGTCGCCGGCGTCGTGGCGACGGTCCTGCTCATCGCACTCAACACCACTCTCCTCTACCTGCTCCTCAGCGCCTGACCCTGCCCCCAGGGTTCCGGTCGCGAACCTGGTCGGATTTCCTGCGATTCCTCGACCAGGTTCGCGACCGGAACGGGGCGGGGATGTGCGCTTAGGGTGGAGGCGTGGCATCCCCCGCAGCTGACGACTACCTCAAGACCGTATACGCGCACACGGAGTGGCAGGACGCGCCGATCACGCCGTCGGTGCTCGCCGCGAAACTCGGCATCGCGCCGTCGAGCGTGACCGAGATGGTCAAGAAACTCGCCGCCGCCGGTCTCGTCTCGCACGTCCCCTACGGGGCGGTGCGGTTGACGGATGCCGGCACCGAACGGGCGCTCGCGATCATCCGCCGGCACCGGCTCATCGAGACGTGGCTCGTGCGCGAGTTCGGCTACGGCTGGGACGAAGTGCACGACGAGGCCGAGGTGCTCGAGCACACCATCAGCGACCGACTGCTCGAGGGCATCGACGCGCGGCTCGGTCGGCCCCGCTTCGATCCGCATGGCGATGCGATACCGGATGCTGAGGGGCGCGTCGACCGCGAACCTTTCGTGCTGCTCGCCGAAGCCGTCGAGGGACATGTCGGGCGGGTGCTGCGAGTCGACGACCGCGACCCCGAGCTGTTGCGCGCCCTGGAGTCCGCCGGCGTGAGCGTCGGCCGCACGGTCACCGTGCACGGCGACGGGATCGTTCTCGACGGCGAAGCCGACACGGCGAACGGCACGGCCGACGGTGCCGAGGTGGCAGGCTCGGTCGTACCCCTGACGACCGAGGCCACCGCGATCATCTGGCTCACCGCCTGACGGCAGGGACCGCCCTCCCGTCGCGCCCTGACACTTCGGGAGCCGATGGGCGACCACCGGGCGGGAGCCGTCGTGCACAGACGTGCGGAACCATCGCCGCCGCAGGGCGACGGCCGTAGGCTGGGCGCATGGCGCAACGCGACGACATCGAATGCTGGCTCACCGATATGGACGGCGTGCTCGTCCACGAGAACGACGCCATCCCGGGGGCATCCGAGCTGCTCGCCGGCTGGGAGAGCTCCGGCATCCCCTACCTGGTACTCACGAACAACTCGATCTTCACCGCGCGCGACCTCTCCGCGCGCCTGCGCACGAGCGGACTGCACGTTCCCGAGGAGCGCATCTGGACCTCCGCCCTCGCGACGGCGGACTTCCTCAAGCAGCAGCTGCCCGGCGGCTCCGCCTTCGTGATCGGCGAGGCCGGCATCCTCACCGCCCTGCACGAGGCGGGCTTCATCATGACCGAGACGGACCCCGATTTCGTCGTCGTCGGGGAGACCCGCAACTACTCGTTCGAGGCGATCACGAAGGCGATCCGCCACATCATCGGCGGCGCCCGCTTCATCGTCACCAACCCGGATGCGACCGGCCCCAGCGCCGACGGCGTGCTGCCGGCGACCGGTGCGATCGCCGCGCTCATCACCAAGGCCACAGGCAAGGAGCCCTACGTCGTCGGCAAGCCGAACCCGATGATGTTCCGCTCGGCGCTGAACAAGATCGGCGCGCACTCCAAGCGCACCGGCATGATCGGCGACCGGATGGACACCGACGTCGTCGCCGGCATCGAGGCGGGCCTGCACACCGTGCTCGTGCTCACAGGCATCAGCGACCAGGCCGAGATCGAGAAGTACCCGTTCCGCCCGGACGAGATCGTGCAGTCGGTGGCCGACCTGCTGCCCCGCATCACCGAGACGATCCCGACGATCCCGACGAAGAAGCGATGAGCGTTCGCGATTCGAGCGAGCCCCTGCGCGCGGCGGATGCTGCGGAAGGACGGTGCCCGTGAGCGATCGGGACCTGCTGTTCCTCGTGATCACCCTGATGCTGTCGACCTCGGTGATCCTCATGATCGTGCGGGCGGTCGGTCGGCGCCGCGGCGGCGGTTCCGCCGACGGAAAGGCCGGCTGGTGGGAAGGCCCGTGGGAGGACGACGACCGCAAGCGGTGACGGCCCGCTGCGATGTCGCGGATGCGCGCGACGGCGTTCTCAGCGGCGTGTGCAGAACTCATGCTCTGCACATCTCCGCGATCAATCGGATTCTCCACAGATCCCGGCAGTTCCGCGGATCTCCGCTCCCCCGACAATCGGGCGGTCGCGTGGCGTCATTGTCCGAGTCCGATAGCGGATGCAGAATGGAGGCATGTTCGTGTCGGCAGAGATTCTCGCGATCGTGCTCAGCGCGATCGGGATCGTGCTGAGCCTGGGGACGAGCATGTTCGCCGGTCTGGCCTGGGTCGTGCGACGCATCGATTCCGTGGAAGAGAAACTCACCGCGCGCATCGACGCCGTCGACCTGAGGCTGAGCGCGCGGATCGATGCGCTCGCGGCCGAGACGACAGAGGTCAAGATCGCCGTGGCGCGCCTGGAGGGCCCGCCGCGGCACCTGTACGTATCCGGGCGCTGAGCTTCAGCGATCAGCGCAACACGAACGCGGCGGCGCCGATGAGCGGGCCTTCGTCTCCGAGCCCGGAGCGCACCACGCGCGTGCGGCGCGAATACTCGTGCGCGGCGCTCGCGACGAGCGCCCGCTGCACGAGCTTGACGTAGTCCGCCGACACCCGCGAGAAGCCGCCGCCGATGGCGACGATATCGAGGTCGACGAGGGTCGCGGCATCCGCCAGCGCCTCGCCGACGGCGCGCGCCGACCGTTCGATCGAGGCGCGCGCGATCGCATCTCCGGCGGCCGCGTCCCTCGCGAGGTCTTCGCCCGTGCTCCCCGACCAGCCCTGCGTCCGGGCCCACGCGGCACTCGCGGGCCCCGAGGCGATCTCCTCGAGGGTCAGACCGCCCTCGCGGCGCACCTGACCGAGGTGCCCGGCGTTGCCCGACGCGCCTGGGACGTACGCGCCGCCGACGACGAAGCCGCCGCCGACACCCGTCGACACGACGATCGACAGCGACGAGCGGGCCTCCTTCGTGGCGCCGAGCCAGGACTCGGCGAGGGCGAGCGCACCGCCGTCGTGGCCGAAGACCGTGGGCAGCCCTCGCCCGAGGAGCCCGGACGCCGTCGTGCGCACCGCGTCCGCGAGCGCGTACCCGCGCGCGGCGGGCATGTTCACGGGGAGGATCCGGCCAGCGCTCCGGTCGATGGGACCGGCGCTGCCGACGCCGGCGCCCACAAGCTCAGCGTCGTCGGGAAGACGGGAGAGCGCGTGGGAGATGACCGTCGCGATCGCGTCATCGAGCGACGCGGGGGTGGCGTCCCGGCCCGTCGCCCGGCGGCTGCGGCTCCCCCGCACGAGAGTTCCGTCCGCGCCGACGAGCGCGGCCTCCAGCTTCGTGCCGCCGACGTCGACGGCCAGCGCGAACCCGCTCATGCCGGCATCCGCCCCGCCTCGACGGGGGACGCGCCGGTTCCGGTTGCGGCGACGGCGCCGATTCCGGATGCACGATCGGGGAACGGATGCACGACCGATGCCGGCATCCGGTCGTGCGTCCGTTCCCGGGTCGTGCGCGTGCGCCCGATCACTGCGGGTCGAGGCCGAGGTCGTCGAGATCGAACGCCGCCCGCCACTCCAGGCCATCGGCCTCGATCGCGCCCTGCGCACCGGTCTTGCGATCGACGATCACGGCGACGGCGACGACCTCGGCGCCCTCGCGGCGCAGGGCTTCGACGGCCTTGAGCGCCGACTGCCCGGTGGTCGAGGTGTCCTCGAGGACGACGACGCGCCTGCCCTTGACGTCCGCACCCTCGATCTGGCGGCCCCGGCCGTGGTCCTTCGGCTCCTTGCGCACCACGAACGCGTCGAGCGGGGCGCCTGCTGCGACCGAGGCGTGCATCACCGCGTTCGCGATCGGGTCGGCGCCGAGGGTCAGTCCGCCGACGGCAGCCGCATCGAGATCGGAGATGAGATCGAGCATGATCCGGCCGATCGCGGGAGCGGCGCGGTGATCGAGGGTGAGCTTGCGCATGTCGACGTAGTACGTCGCCTTCTTGCCGCTGGAGAGCGTGAAGTCGCCGTGGAACACCGCCTCGTCAGCGATGAGGGCGAGGAGGGACTGGCGGTCTGCGTCGAGTGCGGTCACGAGAGCAAGTTTACGAGGACGGGTGCTGGATTCGCCGTCGGCCGCGGCCTATCGTGACAGCGAACGAAGGAGTCGACATGTTCTCTTACAATCCGTACGCCGCTCTCGCCGAGCTCCGCCCGATCGCGCCGCTCGAGCTGACGAGCCCCGATTTCGAGGCCGGCGGCCGGCTGCCGCTGTCGGCCTGGTCGACGAGCAGGGGCGGCGATGATCTCGCACCGCGCCTGCAGTGGTCGGATCCGCCGGCCGGCACGAAGAGCCTGGCGCTGTCGTGCTTCGACCCCGATGCGCCGACCGGCTCTGGCTACTGGCACTGGGCCGTGTTCGACCTTCCCGCAGGCCTGCGCGCACTCGACGCCGGAGACGGCTCGACCGACGCGCTGCCCGACGGCGCCAGAGTGCTGCCCAACGAGGAGCGGCTGCGCCGCTTCATCGGGGCGGCCCCGCCCGCCGGCACCGGCGTGCACCGCTACTTCTTCGTGATCGACGCGCTCGACGTGCCTGCGCTGGAGATCGATGCGGATGCGACGCCGGCGGTGCTCGGCTTCAACCGCCACTTCCACGCGCTGGCCCGAGGCATCCTCGTCGGCACCGCCGATCCGACCGAGCGCTGAACTGGACATCCCGCGGTTCGATGTCATAAAGTTCCATCATTCGAAATCGATTATTCGCATGATGGTAGGAGGCACGGATGTCGGCTCACCGGGAGATCTCCGCCCTCACCAGCCGGACGGCGGCGCGCACCGTGACCGTGCAGCGCCTCGGCGTTCGAGCAGAAGGACGGGAATCATGACGTCGTACCTCACCAGAGCAGACCTCTCGGTCGCCACTCCCATCGTCGAGTTCGCCGAATCCACGCTGGCGGACCGCGGCCGTGACGTCGACGCGTTCTGGTCGGGGGCGAGCGCGCTGATCCACGACCTCGTGCCGCGTAACGCCGAGTTGCTGCGCATCCGCGACGAGCTCCAGCAGAGGATCGACGACTTCCACCGCGCGAACCCCGGCATGCCCGACAAGGACGCCTACCGCGCGCTGCTCACCGACATCGGCTACCTAGTGCCCGAGCCCGAGCACGTCGCCGTCACGACCGAGAACGTCGATGCCGAGCTTGCCACCATGGCCGCCCCCCAGCTCGTCGTGCCGCTGCTGAACGCCCGCTTCGCGATCAACGCCGCCAACGCCCGCTGGGGCTCGCTCTACGACGCCCTCTACGGCACCGACGCGATCAGCGAGGAGGGCGATCTCGCCCCCGGTGACGAGTTCAACCTCATCCGCGCCGCCGAGGTCGTCGCGCGGGGCCGCGAGGTGCTCGACGAGATCGCTCCCCTCGCCGAGGGCTCTCACCGCGACGCCACCGGCTACCGCGTCGACGCCGACGGACTCGTCGTCGGCACCGCAGACGGCGAGCGCCGCCTGCGCGACGGCGCCGCCTTCGTCGGCTACACAGGAGAAGCGGATGCTCCCACCGCCGTGCTCCTCGTGCACAACGGCCTGCACGCCGAGATCGTGATCGACCGCGCCGGTCGCATCGGCGAGACGGATGCCGCGGGCGTGCAGGACATCGTTCTCGAATCCGCCGTGACCGCGATCCTCGACCTCGAGGACTCGGTGGCCGCGGTCGACGGCGACGACAAAGCGCTCGGCTACCGCAACTGGCGCGGATTCATGGACGGCACGCTCAGCGAGTCGGTGACCAAGAACGGCCGCACCTTCACCCGCACCCTCGCCGACGACCGCACCTACACGACCGCCGACGGCTCCGAGGTCACGCTCCCCGGCCGCGCCCTGCTGTTCGTGCGCAATGTCGGCCATCTCATGCGCACCGACGCGGTGCTCGACCGCCACGGCGAGCCGATCTTCGAGGGCATCCTCGACGCGATCATGACCGCGGTCGGCACGCTGCCCGAGCTCGAAGGCCCGAACGCCGGCCGCAACTCGCGCACCGGGTCGATGTACATCGTCAAGCCCAAGATGCACGGCCCCGACGAGGTCGCCTTCGCCGCCGAGCTCTTCGGCCGCGTGGAGCAGCTGCTGGGTCTGCCCGCGCACACGATGAAGGTCGGCATCATGGACGAGGAGCGCCGCACGTCGGTGAACCTCGCGGCGGCCATCGCCGCGGCATCCGATCGCGTCGTCTTCATCAACACCGGATTCCTCGACCGCACCGGCGACGAGATCCACACCTCGCTGCACGCCGGCCCCTTCCTGCCGAAGGCGCAGATCAAGCAGCAGCCGTTCATGGAGGCGTACGAGGACCGCAACGTCGCCATCGGCGTCGCCTGCGGCCTCGACGGCCACGCGCAGATCGGCAAGGGCATGTGGGCCGAACCCGACCTCATGCACGACATGCTCGAGAAGAAGATCGCGCACCCGCAGTCGGGAGCATCCACCGCCTGGGTGCCCTCCCCGACCGCGGCGACCCTGCACGCGCTGCACTACCACCGGGTCGACCCGTTCGCGGTGCGCCGGGCGCTGCCGCCGATCGGCGACGACGCCTTCGATGCCCTTCTCGTGCCGCCGCTGGCCGGCAAGGGCGACCTCACGCCCGAGCTCGTGCAGGGCGAGATCGACAACAACGTGCAGTCGATCCTCGGGTACGTGGTGCGCTGGATCGACCAGGGCATCGGCGTCTCGAAAGTGCCCGACATCAACGGGATCGGGCTCATGGAGGACCGCGCGACGCTGCGCATCTCGAGCCAGCTGCTCGCGAACTGGCTCACCCACGGCGTCATCACCGAGGAGCAGATCGACGACAGCGTGCGGCGTCTCGCCGTCGTCGTCGACGAGCAGAACGCGGGGGATCCGAACTACGAGCCGCTGGCCTTCGACGATGGCGAGAAGCCGGGCATCGCGTTCACCGCGGCCCGTCGCCTCATCGTCGAGGGCGCGGCGCAGCCCAGCGGCTACACCGAGCCGTTGCTGCACGGCCTGCGCCGCGAGAAGAAGGCCGAGCAGGCCGCGCGCGGGTGAGCGCCGGGGCGCCGACCCTCGCGGCGAGCGCCCCCGCTGCGAGGCACGCGCACAGGTCGGTCCGGGTCAACCGGAAGCCTTCTTCCTCCGCTTCTGCACCTCAGGGACGACCAGCGTCGGAACGGCGCGGAGCATGAACTTGTCGAAATCGGGCACCGTGAACGCCGCGTACCCGTGCTCCGGGGTGTAGAGCAGCCCCATGTCGATGAGCTCCGCGCGCGTCGGACCGAGCTGCGTGGATTCCCGCCCCATGATCCGCGCGACATCCGCCGCCTTCTGGGCTTGCGGACCGAGTTCTGCCATAGCGCGCATGTACGCGCTCTGCAGCGGCGTAGCCCGATCGAGCCGCACCCGGAAGAACGAGCTGTCCAACTTGGCCTCGTATCCTTCGCGCGCGATCTCGACGTCTTCCCGCGTGAGCGGGGATCGGTCAGCGGTCTCCCACACCTGATAGCCCAGCTCCTGGATGAAGAACGGGTAGCCCTTCGTGATCTCCACCGCCAGTGTCACCGCGTCGGGTTCGTACACGACCCCTTCGGCCATCGCCGGCGCGGTCAACGCTTCCGCCGCATCCTCGTCGCCCAAGGAGTCGATCTTCGGGAACTGGAAGAGCCGTTCGGCATACGATTTCGCATCGCCTGCGAGCTCGGCGATCTGCGGCAAGCCCGCACCGACGAACGTCACCGGCAGCTTTCGCTGCACTGTCTTGTGGATCGCCTGGATCAACGCTTCCAGCTGCCGTGCGCTGAGAAACTGCACCTCGTCGATGAGAATCGCGACCCCGCGCTCCCGCTCCTTCGCGATCTCCCCGATGGCCACCAGGACATCGGTCAGGTCCATGCCCAGATCGCCGTGGTCGGCGAATCCTTCTTCGGGCTCCACATCCCAAGCCAGCGACCACGTGCCCTGCTGATCGACGGAGAGGGCGAAGGATGCCACGACCGCGGCCGCCCTGCGCGCCCTCTGGGTCCATTTGGCGCGAGGGGAGAGTCTCAGCAGAACCGCCTTGAGCAACGACGCCAGCGCCTGCCGGAACCGCGTGTCGTCATGCTTGCTCGCTTCGAGTTCCAGCACCTCCCAGTTCTCGGCCCGCGCGATGTCGCCGAACTCATTGAGCAAGACGGTCTTTCCGACGCCTCGAAGGCCCGTGATGATCATCGACTGGTGAGTGCGCCCTCGGGAGAGTCGGCGGAGCAGGGTTTCGAACGCCTTCGTCTGTTCTTGCCGTCCGACGATGATGTCCGGGGACGCACCCGCGTTCGGGGTGTACGGGTTTGACACGCTGTCCATGGAGACCTCCTCGCTTTACACCGCTTACACTACTTTATTCCTTTTACATAAAAAGTAATAAAGTTCAAAAGGAACAGTGGTCGCCACGGCATCCGCTGTCCGCCCCCGCAACTAGGCTGGAGCCATGCGCCTGGCCACCTGGAACGTCAACTCGATCCGCACCCGCGTCGCCCGCACCGTCGAGTTCGCCGTCCGTGAGGACATCGATGTGCTGGCCATGCAGGAGATCAAGTGCAAGCCGGAACAGTTCCCCTACGGACCGTTCGAAGAGGCCGGCTACCACGTCGAGGCGCACGGACTGAACCAGTGGAACGGGGTCGCGATCGCGAGTCGCCTGCCTATGACCGACGTGCAGACCTCGTTCGCGGGAATGCCCGGTTTCGCGAAGGGCCACGAAGGACCGGATGCTCCGCTCGAGGCCCGCGCGATCGGTGCGCTCATCGACGGCGTGCGGGTGTGGAGCCTGTACGTTCCCAACGGCCGCGCGCTCGACGATCCGCACCTGGCGTACAAGCTGCACTGGCTCGACGCGCTGAAGAAGGCGACGGCGGCGGAGCTCGAGGCCGACCCGGAGCTGCCGCTCGCCCTGGTCGGCGACTTCAACGTCATCCCGTTCGACGACGACAACGGCGACCCCGACATCGTCGTCGGCCGCTCCACGCACGTCTCCCCCGAGGAGCGCGCCGCGTTCTTCGCCCTGGCGGAGGCCGGCGTGAGCGATGTCGTGCGTCCGCTGCTGCCTGCGGGCTACACCTACTGGGACTACCAGCGGTTGAAGTTCCCCCGCAACGAGGGCATCCGCATCGACTTCATCCTCGTCTCGAAGACGCTCGCCGACGCCGTCACCGGCGCCTCGATCCATCGCGACGAGCGCAAGGGCGAGCAGCCCAGCGACCACGTGCCGGTGGTGGTCGACCTCGACTTCGGCGGCGGCGAGGACGACGACGACCTGCCGATGATCTTCTCCTGAGCCGCATCGGTTCCTGAGCGCCCTTCGTCTCGTCGCTTCGCTCCTCGCTCAGGAGCCGGACCCCGCATCGGTTCCTGAGCGAGCGGAGCGAGACGAAGGACGCCGATGACTCCCCGACTGATCGCGACCGACCTCGACGGCACGCTGCTCGACTCCACGCCCACGGTGACCGCGCGCACGCGCCGCGCGCTCGACGCCGCCCGCGCACGCGGCATCCGCGTCGTCCCCGTCACGGCCCGGCAGCCGATCGGGTTGCGCACGGTCGCCGCCGACGCCGGCTTCGACGACTGGGCGCTGTGCGGCAACGGCGGCTACGCCACGAACCTCGCCGACGGCCGGATGCTGTTCGCCGAGGAGCTTCCCGCCGAGACCATCCGCGTCCTCGCCGAGGCGCTGCGCGCCAGCATCCCCGGTCTGCTGTTCGCCAGCGTCCGCGACGGCGGCGAGACCTTCGTCGCCCAGCACGGTTACGCCGAGATCGCACGGCTCGCCGACCACAAGCGCGACCCGCGCACCATGGGCGGCGCCCCTCTCGAGCAGGTGCTGGGCGCGCCCAGCCTGAAGCTCGTGATCCGGCATCCTGAGCTCGCGCCCTCCGTGCTGTACGACACCCTGCGCGATCTCGGTCTCGGCGGCTTCGAGGCGACGCTGTCGGGAGCGCCCTTCGTCGAGGTGATGGCCGAGGGCGTCACGAAGGCGACCGGTCTCGCGCGCCTGTGCGAGCACCTCGGCGTCTCACGGTCGGAGGTCGTCGCGTTCGGCGACGCGCTCAACGACCTCGAGATGCTGCGCTGGGCAGGCCACGGCGTCGCGATGGCCGGTGCCGCCGAGGTCGTGCGGGCAGCGGCCGACGAAATCGCCGCATCGAACGACGACGACGGGGTCGCCCGCGTCATCGAGCGGATGCTGGGCTGACGAAGTATCGACTTCAGCTCCGACGAAACATAGACTTGAAATCCGACGAAACATAGACTTCAACCATGACGAACTATCGACCTCGCATCGTCGACGAAGAGCTTCGATGGCGCATGTCAGTCATAGGCGCGATGCTCGTGGACGGCCCCAAGGCGGTCGGGAAGACAGCAACAGCCTCTCGGATCGCACGAACGGTTGTTCGCATGGACACCGATCGCGCGGCTCGCGCGGCCCTCGACGCATACCCCGAGCAGCTCTTCGCTTCTCCCGGTCCGATCCTGTTCGATGAGTGGCAGGAGACCCCGGAACTGTGGAATCTTGTCCGTCGTGCCGTCGATGACCGATCCGACAAGGGTCTCTTCCTCCTCACCGGATCCGCACGACCGCGCGACGATGCACGCATGCATTCGGGCGCGGGCCGTATCGGGCTCCTGCGAATGCGACCGATGTCGCTGTTCGAGAGCGGACATTCGACTGGTGACGTCAGTTTCGCGGCACTGATGAAAGGCGAAGATCCGTCCGGTCGTCCTGCAGATCTGAGCGTTCCCGACATCATCGAGAGAATGGTCATCGGCGGGTGGCCTGCCCTGCTCGGGCAGAGCGAGCGGGAAGCGCGCTCGTGGATATCGGACTACCTCCGAACCGTCGCCGAAATCGACGTTCCTGGTCTCGGACCACGGCGGAACCCCGGCAACGTGATGCGCCTGCTTGCTGCGCTGGGTCGGGCGACCGGCACACCTGCGAAGCGCACAACGCTCGCAGCCGAAGTCGGCGCACGACACGGGCCGATCGCGGCCGAGACCCTGTCGAATTACCTCGACGCGCTCGACCGCCTCATGCTGATCGAACCACTCTCCGCCTGGCGACCGCATATGCGCTCTCGAAGCAGGCTGCGCGCGTCAGGAGTGCAGCACTTCGTCGACCCCTCCATCGGGATCTCGGCACTCGGGATCGGCAGCCAGGAGTTGCTCACCGATCTGGAGGCGGCCGGCCTGCATTTCGAGTCACTCGTGACTCGCGATCTGCGCACGTACTCGCAAAGCCTGAATGCGACGCTCTCATCTTGGCGCGACTCGCAAACCGGCGCAGAAGTCGACGCGATCGTCGAACTGCCCGACGGCAGCTGGGCAGCATTCGAGATCAAGATGGGCGAGGCCGCGGCAGACGCCGCAGCATCCTCGCTCCTTGCGTTCGCGAACAAGGTCGACACCAGTCGGCACGGTGAGCCTTCGGCCCTTGTCGTGGTCACCGCCGGCCGGTTCGTCTATCGACGCCCCGACGGTGTCGTGGTCGTGCCCATCACCGCCCTCGGCCCATGATTGGGACCATCTCAATGATTTTGATGCTCCTATTGTTGTCAAGCGGCAGTGCCGCACGTCGATGGCCTCACCTCATCGACCGGTCGCGAGCGCAGCCGCGACGGCCTCCTCGACCCGGGCGTCTTCGCGCTCCTGGCGCGCGGCCGCCCTCACCCGCAGCATCCGCGGGATGAAGACGATCGCCGCCACCACGAGCACGACCAGCGCGAGCAGCAGCCACGGCACCGCCCAACCAGTGCCGCTCGCGACGACAGGCGCCAGCGAGGCGGTCGTGCCGGCGGCATCCGTCGACGCCGGGATCACCGTCGCCGTCGCCGTGAGCAGCACGAGGGCGGCGAACCCGGGCACCGTGACCCTCTGCGTCCACGTCTCTCCCGGGAGCAGCTCCGGAGCCTCCGCGACATCCGCGGCATCCGTCGCCAGCATCCCGAAGGGACCAGCGACCGTCACGCCGGCGACGGAGCCGATCGTCGTGTTGCCCGTGTTCTTCATGGTGAACGCGACGTCGACATCGCCCGAGAAAAGGTTGAGGCCGCCGCCCCAGTCGACGCTCACGCCGCCGACCGCGAGGGCGGGGGTCAGCTCGCCGTCGACACGCACGCTCATCCGGATGCCGAGCCGACGATCGACGGAGACGCCGTCGGCGTTCTGCCCCGGCACCGCCAGCGACGTCACGACCCCCGCGCCGTAGTCACCGGGCGTCGCGTTCTGCGGCACCGCGATCGTGAACGGCACGGTCACCGACGCGCCGGGCGCGACCGACACGGAACCGCCGTCGGAGACCGTCACCCAGGTGCCGAGCTTCGCCGACGCCTCGCCCGCAGGCAGCAGGTCGAATCCGCCGTCCTCGGTGGTGAACCCGTCGGCCGCGTAGACAGCGAGGTCGACGGGCTCGGCCCCGCGGTTGGTGACGACGATGCCGTCGGCGATCGTCTCGCCGGGGCTCAACGTGTACTCGTAGCCCGCGCGATCGGCGCCGAGACGGTTCGACTCGGTGCGGACGGTCCAGGTGACGTCGTCTTCGGCGGCGGTGGCCGCCGGGGCGACGAGCAGGGCCGCAACGGCGACGAGGGCCGCGGTGACGCCCGTTCGGCGGATGAAGGAGTGGATGCTCATGATGGTCCTCAGCAAGGGGAAGGCGGATGCCGCGGGCGGGTGCGCCGCCCACGGCATCCGTGTGCGTCCGCCGGTGTCAGCCGGCGAGCGCGGTGAGGGTCAGGGTCGCGCGGTACGCGCCCTTCTCCGTGGTGTTCGGGAAGGTCAGCTCGAGCCCGGCGCCGACCTTCGATGCGCCCAGCTCGTGGCCGTTCCACGCCCCCGCGAGTGCACGCGACTGCGACAGACCGGTTCCGCCGGTGTAACCCGAGGCGACCGGGGTGCCGGCGATCGTGCCCGCGCCCTCCTCCTTCACCGACGGGGTCCAGCCGAGATACTTGCCCGAGAGCACCTTGGTGCCGTCGGTGAAGTCGCCGACCGAGGCCGAGATCGACCAGCCCGAGTGGGTCTTGCGCGTGTCGGTGACGGTGATCGGGTTGATCTCGCCGGATGCGGTGAAGTACGCGTTGTCCTTCTCCTCCGCGGTGCCGAGATCGACGAGGCGGTTGGTGCCGTCGATCGTCCAGCCGAACTCGCCCGGTGCGCTCTCCGGCACGTCGACCTGGATGTCCTGCCCGTCGCCGTGGTTCGCATTGATCGTGACCGAGTCGACCACCGACAGCACCGGGTTGGAGCCGGATGCCTCGCTGCGGATGTCCTCGACGATCAGCTTGTCGTCGCGGACCTTGACCTGCACGTACGAGCGGGTCCTCTCCTGGCTCTGCACCGAGTTGTACCAGTAGCTGGACGGGTTCAGCGGGTCGGCGCCGTTCCCGGCTCCGCTCGTGCCGGAGGTGTCTGGGGCGGTGATGTCGTAGTACTTCGAGCCGGATGCCGAGTTGGCGGTCATGTAGACGACACCACCGGGGCCGACGAAGATCTCGTCCTGACCTGGCTGCTCGTCGGGGTTCGCCTTCTCGCCGTTCTTGATCTCGTAGCTGCGGGTGTAGACGTGGTCGTGGCCCTGCAGCACGAGGTCGACGCCCAGGTTCGAGAACACGGTCGGGAAGTCGACACGGCGGACCTTGTTGTCGGCGTCCTTGGCGTGCGACGCGGCCGAGTAGATCGCGTGGTGGTAGACGAGCACGGTGTGCTTCGCCTCGGCCCCGTGCTGGTTGATCACGTCGGTCACGTAGGCGACGTGCGCAGCATCGCCGTTCGTGCCGTCGGTGGTCTTGTAGCTGTTGCTGTTCAGATCGATGAACAGCACGTCCTTGTAGATGAACCAGTAGTCGCCGCCCGAGGTGTTCGAGGCCGGGTCGCCGTTGGCGTAGTACTGGGCGCTGCGGTCGGTGTTCGGGGTGTAGAGGTGCTGCTCGTAGGCCTTGCCGCCCACGTCGTGGTTTCCGATGGTGGCGACCCACGGGTACTGGCGCAGCTTGTCGGAGGCGAGGAACGCGTCCCACTGCGCCTCGGTGTTGGCGGTCTCGACCTGGTCTCCGCCCGAGACGAGCAGCTCGGCGGTCGGGTTGGCACCCAGAGCCACATCGAGCGTGTTCGCCCAGCCCGCCGCGTCGTTCGCAACGTTGCCGGAGGCGCCGATCTGCGGGTCGCCGAAGAACAGGAAGTCGAAGTCGCCGTCGAAGGACTGCGTCGTGAACGAGTACGCCATCGACCAGTTGCCCTCGGACCCGACGCGGTAGGTGTACGCCGTGTTCTCCTCGAGGCCGGTGAGGGTGGCGTGGCGGTTGACGCCGCCGACGGAGGTGATGTTCGCAGAGCCTGCGGCGGTGAACGTCTTCGCGGTGGCGGGGAACTCGCCGTTCACGACGGATGCCGACGGCGCCAGCTGCACGAGCTGCTCCTCGTCGGCGGTGCTGTACCAGGTGACGATGCGCTGCGACTCGGTCGCGCCGACGCCGAGGATGATCCCGGTGTACTGCGCGGTGGACGCTGCCGTCGCGGGCGCCGCGACGAAGCCGCTGAGTGCCAGCGACGCGCCGACGGCCGCGGCGGCGATCCACGCACTGGTACGGCGCGCGGGTCGCCGGTGAGCGGATGCGGTGAGGGAGGACATGGGGTATCCGTTCTCTGATCGATGGGGGGGTCGCGACCGCACGTGGGCCGCTCGCCCAGACTTCGCCGGTCACATGGCCGTCAGGTGAATATCCGGTGCCCGGCAGGCGATGCGTTGGCGAACGGCATCCGCTCTGCCCATTCCCGGTTCCGTCACGCTCCGAGCAGCCGTTCGACGAACCAGTACAGACCAGCGGCGGTCACGCCGGCCGCGACGAGGGCGGCGACCCCCATCCCGGTCTTCGGCGCCCGACGGCGCAGCAGCACGAGCAGGGGGAACACGACGAGGATGATGCCGATCTGCACGGCCTCGATGCCGAGGTTGAACACGAGCAGCGACCACAGCAGCGTCCACGACCAGGGCTGGTCGATGCCGAGGGCCGCGGCGAAGCCGAGGCCGTGCACGAGGCCGAAGACGAAGACCACGGCGAGGCGCAGCCAGCCGGAGCGGTCGATGCCGAGCGGTCCGCTGCGCCGCTCGAGATCGTCCGCATGCTCGCGCGTGCGCCCGAGCCGCAGCAGATACCAGACCGCGACCACCGCGATCGAGAGCGCGATGACCGGCTCCACGATCGCGGCTGGCACCGAGACCACGCCGATCGCCGCGAGGATGAACGTCAGCGAGTGCGCGATCGTGAACGAAGTCGCCGCGAGCACGATCTCGCGCAGCCGCCGCGAGCCGACGATCAGGGCGAGCAGGAACAGGATGTGGTCGAGGCCGAACAGCAGGTGCTCCGCCCCCAGCACGATGAACGACCAGAAGCGCTCCCAGCCGGTCTGCTCGGTGTCGAAGGACGGATGCTGTGCGTCGAGCGCCGCGCTGCCGTGCTGCAGGTCGAGGTCGTAGGTGACGATGGTCTTCGTGTCGCGCACGTAGCCCTCGTCGTCGGCGAACAGGGCGCTGGTGATGACGTGGCCGTCGTTCGTCGGGGCGCAGTCGCTGACCACGGTCAGCTGCACGTAGGGCACGCCATCGGCGACCGTCATCTCGAGGTCGTCGCCGAGACGGGCCGGACACACCTCGCCTCCGACGGCCGCGGTGAAGCCGGCGGTGACGTAGGCCTCGACGGAGTCGAGATGGTCTTCGAGCGCCTGGAGCTGGAGCTCCTCGTCCTGCGCTTCGAAGGCGTAGGTGCCGTCCTCGAAGAGCGGGTCGTCGCCCCCTGCATCCGCCGCCGACACGATCAGCAGGTCGTACTCGAGTTTCAGTTCTGAGACGACGACACTGCCCTCCGAGGTGACATCGGCGTACACCACCGAGGTGAACCCGTGCGCCGCAGCCGGTGCGGCGATGGCGAGCGTTCCGGCTGCGGCGACGAGGCCGACCGCTGCGGCCAAGCGTGCGCGTCTCATGTGTGTCTCCTGAGGTTCGGGGCGAGCACTTCGGGCTCTTTCGTGCACCCGGAGCAGGTTGGCGCGTCGTGGTGAACGCTCGGAGAAGTCCGGGGGAACAGGCGGAGAACGACGACGTGAACCAGCGGATCGGATGCCGGCGGTGCCGCACAGTAGAGGCATGCGTGCCCATCCCGCTCTCTTCGCGGCATCCGTCGCTCTCTCGTCTGTCGCTCTGGCGATCTCCCTCGCCGGGTGCGCATCTGCCGGCTGGGATGAGCCGCGCCCGATGCCGGCCCCCGTGGGTACGGCGGCCGCCGGGTTTCTGCCCGAGGCGCAGCCCTCCCCCGAGGCCACCATCGAGCCGGAGGCGGGGTCGTGGGAAGGGCTGAGCCCTGCGCCCGGCTTTCGCGTCGTACTGCTGACTGCGGGGGCGGACGCCCCGACGCGGACGATCGCGCATTCGGTACGCGACTGGGCGGCAACGGCATCCGTCGATCTTCGAACGGTCGTCGCCGACGAGAACGACCCCGTCCCCGGCATCGTCGACGCGATGGAGCGCAACCCCGACCTGGTGATCGTTGCGGGCGAGCAGCTCATGGACCCGCTCGCGATCGTGTCGGCGAACCACCTCGACCGCAGCTTCCTCATCGTCGGCGCCGAGATCGCAGAGCCGACCGAGAACGTCACGGCGGTCGACTGGAGCGGCGCGGCGTTCCGCGGCGAGGGGCTGGGCTCGGCATCCGACTACGACCCGGCGAGCTTCACCGCAGAGCGCACCGGCGCTGCGGTACGGGCCGGGGTCGCGGCCGTGCTGAGCGGCCTGAACGGACTGGTGATCTGGATCTGATTCTGGGCGTCACTCCCAGACGGGGGCGAGCAGTTCGTCGAGTGACGTATTGAAGGCCCGCGCAAGCTTCATCCACGTCTTGAGATCGCCGTTGTACTTCCCGGAGGAGATGTTCAGAAGAGTCTGACGGCTGACCCCGCTGCGTTCTGCAAGCTCCTCGTACGTCCATCCGTGCGCATCGCGCTGCGCGACGAAGATGATGCGCAGCCTGGTGAGATCGGGGTCGGCGTGAGAAGACACCGTTCCAGTCGATTCGGTGCAGCTTCCCACCACAGCACAGCATCCTGTACTTTCAGTACAAGGTGCTGTGCCGAAAGTCGGCTACTCGCGCTGACCGGAGACACCATGACCAAGCAAACGCGCGCTCTTGCGCTATCCCTGTCCTGCGTGCTCGTCGCACTCTCGTTGGCGGGATGCGCCCCCGGGACGCCAGAAGCAGAGGCTGTGCTCAAGGAATACTTGACAGACATCTCTGCGGGGCATGGGAGCGATGCTCTCAAGCTCATCGCTCATGCCGGTGAAGCGGACTCGACCCTCCTCACAGATGCCGTGCTTGCGGGCGCATCGGAGCGCATTTCGGACATCAAGGTCGGCAAGGATGCTGCCCCCGAGAGCACCGTGTATGAGGTGACCGACAAGGGCGGCAGCATCCCGTACTCGTACACGCTCGGCGGCGAGACCTTCCACGGCACTGCACCGATCTTCAAACGCAAGGACGGTACCTGGGCAGTTGACGGGCTTCCGGGTGACGGATCGATCCTCGGCAGTGTCAGCGTGAGCGCGCAACCGACCCAGGTCGCCACCTCCGCAACGGTCGGTGGAGCGACGATCGACCTCGGCAAGCCGCAGCTCCTCTTCCCCGCCGTCTATGAACCGACCATCGTCACCAAGGAGGGCTTCGCCGTGGAGCCGATCGAGCCCGTGCGGGTCACAGGTGATGACAAAGCCGCTGTCGAGGCGAAGGCGACCGCGAAAGACACGCAGGTTGCCAGCGCCGTAGGCGTGGCGCAGAAGTTCGTCGATGCCTGCGGGACCACAGCGATCCCCGAGCCGAACTCGGGCGGCGTCGCATGCCCGTTCAGTGTGGCGAGCGTTTATGGCACTCCCAAGGGAACCCAGATTTGGAAGGATGCTTCGTCGTTGGCAACCGGATGGACGGGCGTCGAGAAGGTTGACGCCGACAGGTGCGTGCAGAGCGACACAGCGAGTGAATATCGAGACGGACTCTATCTCCTCTGCGACTACGAGGCGCCGTCGCTGACGTTTACGCGGGCCCCCGCGGCAAGCGACTTCCTCCAAGTCGGGCAGGTGTCGCGAGCAGCAGACGGGGACATCTGGTTCGGCAAGATCACTGTGGATCTCGTGACGCTGAGCGTGGTGTTCTCGTGAGGAGAAGGCCATTCTGTATCGCCGCTATCGCCGCCGCGCTCGTACTCGTACTGACGGGATGCGGTGTTCCCGCCGCAGAGACTTCGGAAGCCGAGATCGTCAAGCGCGCCCTGGAGTCCGGCTCTGCGGACGGGTGGTGCGACGGAAGCGGCACAGGGAACTTCGCGTACAGCGACGTGACGGTCGCTGAGAGCGGTAATGGCACGTTCTCCTGGACGGACAAGAACGGCTTCCGAGGAACTGCGTACGTGGATAGCGCGCGAGCGTGCGTCACGTCAGCCCAGGCAAGCCAGTGACTGAGGGAACGTCCGCGGCATCGCGCAGGGGCGCAGCCATCCTCATCGGCGTGGGGGTCATCGTGCTCGCCGCGGGCGGGTTCCTGGCTGTGGGCTCGATCGCTGCCAAGCAGGAGCGCCAGCGTGCGTTCGATGCCGCCTCGCAGGAGTGGGACACCGCTCATAAGGACTACAAGACTGCGGTGATCGCTCTCGACGACGCGAACAAGTCCGCCGTGCAGGCTCGTACGGATGCTCAAGCGCTCGTCGCGACCGCTCAGGCGTACACCGCTGCGGCTCCGGGAGCAGCGGGTGACCCCGGTTACGTCAACCTCGGCAAGCTCGTCGAGGAGGTCAAGACGAACCTCGATCTCCACCCGGAGTACGGTGTCGTCGCGGATGCGAAGGATGCGGCCGCAGGCGCGGCCGCGACTGCGACGCCGGAGCAGACGCGCAAGAGCGAGGGCACCATTCCGACGACGAAGCCGGACACCGTCGAGGCGATGAACGCCGACGTGAAGGTCTTCGAGGCGGAGACGAAGCGACTCGACGGCGAGACCGACTCCATAGACAGTTGGGTGAACAGCATAGACATCGAGCACGGCGAGGAGACGATCGGCGCGAGCGCGATCTCCATCGCGAACGTCGTGGCGACCTCCTCGGAAGCAGGCATCGCCGCTTCCCCCTCCGCGACCCCGGAGTCGATCGCTGCCGCGCAGAAGGCGATCGCAGACCTCCGTGATGCGGTGAAGGACGACAAGGTCACCCCAGAACTCGTCAAGGGCGCTGTGGACACCTCGGCAGCCGTCACGCAGTCACACTCCGACGCTGTCGCCGCTGCCGAAGCTGCGAAACGCGCTGAGGAGTCGTCGCGGAACACGTCAGGCAATCTCGGAGGCTCTAGCAACGGCGGTTCATCTGGCAGCACCGGCGGCACTGGCGGCACCGGCAACACCGGCAACACCGGGGGCATTGGGAGCACGGGTGGCACCGGTAGCACGGGTGGCACTGGGAACACCGGCTCCACCACCCCGCCTTCCCTGACAGTGACGGGCGATGCTTCCGAGGGCAAATCCGGCCAGTGCGCCAAGATCGGCTGGGCTACCTCGACGGGTGGTTCGATCTTCGCTCCTTCCGGTGTGACGAACTACACGAAGTCGTGGGACGGCTCGCAGTGGAACGTGGCGTGGTACGTCTGCCAGTGACCTGACGCCAAGTCCAAAGTCGCAGCGTGAATCGGAGTTACGCCGAAAACCGCACAGCCCCCAGCCCGCGCCATCATCCAGCCGAGCATGCTGCCGTCGTCCCGATGGATCGCGAAGCATCCTGGAAACCGGCTGTGTTCGCTACCAGACGACGACGCTGAGGATAAATATCCAGAAACACCATCCGCACCCTCTTGCCCTATTCGAAGATATCTACTGTGTATCTGCTTAGGTCAAGTTCTCGCGTAAACTTGCGGCATGGCGGAGTATCCGGTCGGTGGGGTGGACTATCCGAGGACCGTTTTGGAGTTCCAGGATTGGTTCGCGACGGACGCGGCGTGCCTGGATTACCTCGCGCTGCTGCGCTGGCCGGACGGGTTTGTGTGTCCGAAGTGCGGCGTGAGCGCGCAGGCGTGGCGGATCGCGGGTGGGCTGTGGATGTGCCGGGCGTGCGGTCGGCAGACGAGCGTGACGGCGGGCACGATTTTCGACCGCACCCGGTCCCCGCTGCGGATGTGGTTCCACGCCGCCTGGTACATCACGTCGCAGAAGACCGGGGTCTCTGCGCAGGGGCTGCAGCGCATGCTCGGGTTGCGGTCGTACGAGACCGCGTGGGCGTGGATGCACAAGTTCCGACGCGCGATGATCGTCCCCGGCCGGGAGCTGTTGCACGGCACGGTTGAGCTCGACGAAACCTACGTCGGCGGGGTCAGCCGGGGGCACTCCGGGCGCAGCAGCACCAAGGTCGGGGTCATGGTCGCGGCTGAGATGCTCGGCGTCAAGAAGCTCGGCCGGATCCGGCTCGAGCCCAGCCCGCACGAGAGCCTGCAGCTGATCAGCTTCGCGCAGCGGGTCATCGAGCCCGGTGCTCTGATCCGCACGGACGGTGCGCAAGAGCTGAAGCGCCTCGTGAAGCTCGGATACCAGCACGAACGCCACGTCGAGCTCGGCTCCGACGTCCCGGCCCATGTGTCCCTCTACGGCGTGCACACGATCGCGTCACTGCTCAAGCGGTGGCTCGAAGGAACTCTGCATCAAGGCATCAGCAACGACCACCTCGGCTACTACCTCGACGAGTTCACCTTCCGATTCAACCGTCGCGCATCCCGCAGCCGAGGACTGCTGTTCTACCGCCTCCTGCAGCAGGCCATGCACACCGATCCCGCGCCGCTACCCACGCTCGTCGCCGCCATCGACGAAGAAGAGCCCAACACGAACTTGACCTAAGCAGATACCCAGTAGACCGAGTCGATCGAGTTCGACGACAGCGAGGGCGTCGTGCGCGCTCTCGCGTTCGCCGAGGAGGGTGCCGACTTCGCCGACGCGCTCATCAACAGCACCATGGAGCAGTTCGGCGCTGCGGAGACGGTGACCTTCGACAAGAGCGCGTCAGAACGGCTGGGGTGGAGGCTGCTGGGCGCGTGACGCCCGCTAACCTCGGAGTCATGCCCGAAGCCGCCCCGCTGACCCGACCGATCCTGGCAGGGATCGTCACTGCGCTCGTCGGCTTCACGAGCTCGTTCGCCGTCGTGCTCGCCGGGCTCACTGCCGTCGGCGCGTCACCGGCGCAGGCGGCGAGCGGGCTCCTCGCCGCCAGCATCACGATGGGCCTCGCCTGCGTCGTCCTCGCGTGGCGGTATCGGATGCCGATCACCGTCGCCTGGTCGACGCCCGGCGCCGCCCTGCTCGCCGCGACCGGAGCCGTCGAGGGCGCCACCAGCGCAGCGGCGGACGAGAGGTGGCCCGCGGCGGTCGGCGCCTTCCTCGTGGTCGCGGCGCTGATCCTGCTGACCGCCCTCTGGCCGGCGCTCGGGGATCTCGTCGCACGCATCCCGTCGTCGATCGCGCAGGCGATGCTCGCCGGCGTCCTGCTGCCGCTGTGCCTCGCGCCGATCACCGGTCTCGTCGAGAACCCCTGGGGCGTCGCGCCGGTCGTGCTCACGTGGCTGATCGTCGCGCGCCTCGCACCGCGCTGGGCCGTGCCCCTCGCCTTCGTCGCCGCCACGGTCGTGGTCACCGTCGAGCTGATCCGCGAAGGGGCGTCTGTCGACGCCGGCATCCTCCTCCCCCGCCTCGAGCTGACCGCGCCGACCTTCACCGTTGGCGCCCTCGTCGGTCTGGCCCTGCCCCTGTTCATCGTCACGATGGCCTCGCAGAACGTGCCAGGCATCGCGATCATGCGCAGCTTCGGCTACGAGGTGCCGTGGCGTCCGTCGATGCTGGTGACCGGCGTCGGCACCGCCCTCGGGGCCACCGCCGGCGGCCACGCGATCAACCTCGCCGCCATCAGTGCGGCACTCGCGGCATCCCCCGACGCCGACCCCGACCCGAAGCGGCGCTGGGTCGCCGGCGTCTCCACTGGTGTGTCGTACCTGCTGCTCGGCGGATGCTCGGCGGCGTTCGCCGCGCTCGTGCTGCTCGCCCCGCACGCGGTCATCCCCGCCGTCGCGGGACTGGCGCTGTTCGCAGCGTTCGGCTCGGCGGTGCAGCAGGCCATCGACGACCCCAGCGAGCGCCTGCCGGCCGTGGTCGCCTTCCTCGTCGCGGCATCCGGCGTCTCGCTGCTCGGGGTGAGCGCCGCGTTCTGGGCGCTCGTGGCGGGTCTGCTGGTGCGGACGATCCTGCGCGCCGGGAGGCGGGACCCGCGTTAGCGTGGAGGAATGACCGCCCCCGGATTCTTCGACGCCCGCCCGCTCGTCGAGCCCGTCGACCCCGCGGAGGTCGCGGCGTTCACCCGGGGCCGGCCGGAGGCCACAGGGTCGTCCGCGGGGATGATGATCGTGCTCGTCCTCCTGCTGGTGATGTTCGTGCCGATCCTCGCCATCATGACGCTGGGGCTCGGCTATGCGATCGGGCGCGGCACCGGCGTCGCCGTCGCAGCGCTCCTCGTCGCCGTCGTGGTCGGCGGCACCACGACCTTCGCCGTGATCGGCATCCAGCGTCTGCGCGCCGCACGGCGGGTGACCACCTTCCGCCTCAGTCGCTTCGCCGCCGCGAACTCGATGGAGTACATCGAGCGGATCGATGCGCCCCCGCTCCCCGGAATGATCTACACGAGCGGCACCGGACGGATGGCGACGGACGTCGTGCGCGGCACCGCAGGGCGCTTCGTCGAGTTCGGCAACTACCAGTACACGACCAGCAGCGGCAAGAACTCGACCACCCACCACTGGGGATACGTCGCCATCAAGCTCGACGCACCCCTGCCGCACATCGTGCTCGACGCGCTCGGGGACAACACGCTCGGATCAGACGTCGCCGCCGGGTTCTCCCGCGATCAACGGCTCTCGCTCGAGGGCGACTTCGACCGCTACTTCTCGCTGTTCTGCCCCTCCGGCTACGAGGCCGACGCGCTGTACCTGTTCACGCCCGACGTCATGATGCGCTTCGTCGACCACCTTGCGCACCTGAACGTCGAGATCGTCGACGACTGGATGTTCTTCTACACCCGTCGCGCCGTATCGACGCTGGACCCTGCCACCTGGTCGTGGCTGTTCGGCGCGGTCGCCGCGATGATGACGAAGCTCGACCAGTGGGCGCGCTGGCGCGATGACCGGCTCCTCCAGACGGATCCGTTTCGTCGCGCCGCGCTCGCGGAGCGACCGGAGGAGCCGAGCCTGTCGAAGGGCCCGGGGGCCGCGGCATCCGCCCTGCCGTTCGCGGTGCCGAGCGGACCGCTCACGCCGCCGCCTCCCGGGGCCGCCCCGCCGGGGCGCCGGCTGCGCACCCGCAGCCCGTGGCTGATCATCGGGATCGTGCTGGCCTTCGCCGTGGGGGCTGCACTGCTGCCGTTCGCGTTCATCGTCGCGGCGGTGATCTTCTCGGGATGATCCCCCGGGAGGCGGATGCTCGACGGATCCGCCCTGCGGGGGATGCCCGGCCCGCGGGCTGCGCCATAGCGTGATGGCATGCGAACAGGAACGCTCCGCCTGAGCGGAATCACCAAGAGCTACGGAGATCGGCGCGTGCTCGACGACGTGTCGTTCGAGGTCGCCCCCGGACGGCTGACCGGCTTCGTCGGCGGCAACGGTGCAGGCAAGACGACGACGATGCGCATCGTGCTCGGGCTGCTGTCGTCCGATGCGGGCACCGTGACGATCGGCGACGCGCCCCTCGACCCCGACGACCGCCGCCGCTTCGGATACATGCCAGAAGAGCGCGGCCTGTACCCCAAGATGAAGGTGCTCGAGCAGATCGTGTACCTCGCGCGCCTGCACGGCTTCGACAAGGCCGACGCCACCGAGCGCGCGAAAGCCCTGCTCGACGAGCTCGGACTCGGCGAACGGCTCGACGACACGATCGAGTCGCTGTCGCTGGGCAACCAGCAGCGCGCGCAGGTCGCCGCATCCCTCGTGCACGACCCCGAGGTCCTCATCCTCGACGAGCCCTTCTCGGGGCTCGACCCGCTCGCCGTCGACGTGGTCGCCGGTGTCCTGCAGTCCGCTGCCGCGCAGGGCGCCTCCGTCCTCTTCTCCTCGCACCAGCTCGATGTCGTCGAGCGCCTCTGCGACGACCTCGTGATCCTCGCCGGCGGCACGATCCGCGCGGCCGGCTCCCGCGACGCGCTGCGCGCCGAGCACGCGAGCGCCCGCTACGAGCTGCGCGCGTCGACGGATGCCGGATGGGTGCAGGCCGAGCCCGGCGTCGCCGTGATCGACTTCGAGGGCGGATACGCGCTGTTCGAGGCCGACAGCGACGAGGCCGCGCAGCGCGTGCTGCGCGGAGCGGTCGAGCGCGGCGAGGTCGCGCGCTTCGCGCCCGTGCATCCGACCCTCGCCGAGATCTTCAAGGAGGTCATCCAGTGAACACGACACAGCCCCCGCGTCCGCCCGCAGGAGCCACGGGCAACTCGCCGACGCAAGCCGTCTGGCTCGTCGTCGAGCGCGAGATCGGGTCGAAGCTGCGCAGCAAGACCTTCATCATCTCGACGGTGATCCTGCTGGCCATCGCGCTCGCCGGCATCCTCATCGGAGGGTTCGCGAGCAAGAATCCGGAGGCGACGACCGTCGCGGTCACGGGGGAGACGGCATCCGTCGTCGAAGCGCTGCCGAACGTCGAGGCGACCGAGGTCGCCGACGATGCCGCCGCCGAGGCGCTCGTGCGCGACGGCACGGTCGAGGCGGCCGTGCTGGTCGGCGACGGCCCGAACGGCTTCACCGTCGTTGCACTGTCCGACGCGCCTGGCGACCTCGTCGCCGGGCTCTCGGTGACGCCGGAGGTGCAGCTGCTGGAGCCGCCGACGACGAACCCGATGCTGCGCTACTTCATCGCCCTCGGCTTCGGGCTGGTGTTCCTCATGGCGGCGTCGACGTTCGGCGGCACGATCGCGCAGAGTGTCGTCGAGGAGAAGCAGACCCGCGTGGTCGAGGTGCTGCTGTCGGCGATCCCCGCGCGGACGCTGCTCGCCGGCAAGGTCATCGGCAACACGATCCTCGCGATGGCGCAGATCATCGCCCTCGCCGCGGTCGCCACGGTCGGGCTCATCGTGACCGGCCAGAACGAGGTGCTCTCGACGCTGGGCGCGCCGATCATCTGGTTCGCGGTGTTCTTCCTCTTCGGGTTCGTGCTGCTCGCCGCGCTCTTCGCCGCCGCGGCGTCGATGGTGTCGCGCCAGGAGGACATCGGCTCGACCACGATGCCGATTACGATGCTCGTGATGGCGCCGTACTTCCTGGTGATCGTGTTCAACGACAACCCGCTGGTGCTCACGATCATGTCGTACGTGCCGTTCTCGGCCCCTGTGGGGATGCCGATGCGGCTGTTCGTCGGTGAGGCGCAGTGGTGGGAGCCGCTGATCAGCCTCGCGATCCTGCTCGCCGCGTCGGTGGCCGCGATCGCCGTCGGCGCGAAGATCTACGAGAACTCGCTGCTGCGCATGGGCGGCAAGGTGAAGCTCGCCGAGGCCCTCCGCCCCTGACCCCCGCCCTTCCCCCGCTCCCCTCTCTCCCCCGCCCCCTTCCGCGACGCCCCATCTGCGCCGCGACGCCCCACCTGGCAGACGTCGCGCAGGTGGGGCGTCGCGGGCCAGGTGGGGCGTCGGCGGAGGAGGGGGGAGGCAGGAAGGGGGTCAGATCACGTGGTCGGCGAGAGACGTCGGGTTGCCGAAGCGGTGGTTCGTGATCGAGACCGCCTGCTCGTGCAGGAATGGAAGCAGCTCGACTCGCCCTGCACCCGTCACGGCGTGCGACCAGACGGCCACGTCCGGCGTGCCGCCGAGAGCCTCGAACACAGGCGCAGGGTCGCCGCCGACCAGACGCAACCGGTTCCACGTGTGCGCGGCCTTCGACTGCGCCTTCGCGAAACGCTTGATCCAGGCGGCGTCCTTCTCATGCTTGACCGTGACGCCCGCGGCGCGCAGCGCCTTCTCGACGGCCGAGGGCAGCGCGGCCGCCGACACCGTGAAGGGGCTGCCGCTGCGCAGAGCAGCGGCAAGAACACGGATGCCGGAGGCCACGGATGCGCGCTCGCCGATGCGCACGTCGACAGGTGTCGGGCGGTACCGGAACACGTTGCGCTCGACGCCGAGATCCGACTTGTCGCTGATGACGCCGAACTCGCTCGTCCATGCCTGCTCGTCTGAGGCGGCCGCACGGCGCAGCCACTCGGTGTCGTCGGCGTCGAGCACGCCCTCGGCGGCGGCCAGCAGCTGCGCGACCGGAGCGGAGACAGCGGCCCCTGCGGCGGCGGCCGGCAGCTCGGCGGGAACCCACTCACCGAGCCCGAACAGGTAATTCGGACCACCGGCCTTGGCGCCCGCGCCGACAGCCGAGCGCTTCCAGCCGCCGAACGGCTGGCGCTGCACGATGGCGCCGGTGATGCCGCGGTTCACATACAGGTTTCCTGCGTCGACCCGGTCGATCCAGGTGGCGACCTCGGCGGAGTCCAGCGAGTGGATGCCGGCGGTGAGTCCGTAGTCGACGGCGTTCTGCAGGCGGATGGCCTCATCGAGGTCCTTGGCGCGCATGATGCCGAGCACCGGGCCGAAGAACTCGGTCAGGTGGGTGGTCGATCCTGGGGCCACGCCGGTCTTCACACCAGGCGTCCACTGGCGCCCCTCGGCATCCAATTGGCGAGGCTCCACGAGCCAGCGCTCGCCCCGCTCCAGGGTTGTCAGCGCCTTCAGCAGCTTGCCATTCGCCGGCTCGATGATCGGCCCCATCTGCGTCGCGGGGTCGCTCGGCAGCCCGACGCGCATCGACTGCACGGCATCCACCAGCTGGCGCTCGAAGCGCTGGGAGTCGGCGACCGAGCCGACGAGGATGACGAGGGATGCCGCCGAGCACTTCTGCCCGGCGTGCCCGAAGGCGCTGCGCGCCACGTCGGCGGCGGCGAGGTCGAGGTCGGCCGACGGCGTGACGATGATGGCGTTCTTGCCGCTGGTCTCGGCGAGCAGCGGCAGGTCGGCGCGGAACGAGCGGAACAGCTGCGCGGTCTCATAGGCGCCCGTGAGGATCACCCGGTCGACGACCGGGCTCGAAACGAGCTGCGTGCCGAGGTCGCGTGAGGCGACGTCGACAAGGGCGAGCAGGTCGCGGGGAACTCCCGCCGCCCACAGCGCCTCGACCATCACGGCGCCGCAGCGCTGGGTGAGCCTGGCGGGCTTGATGACCGCGGCAGAGCCCGAGGCGAGGGCGGCGAGCACGCCGCCGGCGGGGATCGCGACCGGGAAGTTCCACGGCGGGGTCACCACGGTGATCTTCGACGGCACGAACTCGGCACCGGCGATGGCCTCGAGATCGAGGGCGCGCTCGGCGTAGTAGTGCGCGAAGTCGATCGCCTCCGACACCTCGGGGTCGGCCTCGGCGATCGTCTTGCCCGCCTCGTGCGCCATGATCTCGATGAGCTGGCCGCGGCGGGCGGCGAGCTCTTCGCCCGCCCGGTGCAGAACGGCGGCGCGCTCGGACGCCGGCAGAGCCGCCCACTTCTCGGCGGCGACGGATGCGGCGGCGAACACGTCGTCGAGCTGCGCGGCTGTCTCGACGCGGGCCGCGGCGATCGCGCCTTCGCCGAGGGTCGTCGTCACGCTGCGCTGCAGGATCTCACGACCCCAGGCGCGGTTGGCGGCGAGTGCCGGATCGGTGTCGGGCTCGTTGCGGAAGCCGGCGCCCTTCGGTCCGCGAGCGCCCTTCGTCTCGTCGCTCCGCTCCTCGCTCAGGGACCGGGAATCACGACCCGCTCCCTGAGCGAACGAAGCGAGACGAAGGGCGCCCTCGGTCTCCGCTGCGCGATTCTGCACACGGTTCGGCGTCGGAACCGAGCGGTCGAGATCGAGGGCGGCGAGGGAGCGCTCGAAACGCTCGCGCTCGCGGGTGAGCAGCGCCGGGTTCGAGGCCAGCTCGAACACCGCCGACATGAAGTTCTCGGGGCTCGCGTTCTCCTCGAGGCGGCGCACAAGGTACGCGATCGCGACGTCGAACTCGGCGGGGTTCACCACCGGTGTGTACAGCAGCAGGCGGCCGACGTCCTTGCGCACGGCCTCGGCCTGACCGGTCGCCATGCCCAGCAGCATCTCGTACTCGACGGCATCCGTCACACCGCGGTTCTTCGCCAGCAGCCAGGTGTACGCGATGTCGAAGAGGTTGTGCCCGGCGACGCCGATGCGCACGGCATCCAGTCGCTCTGGAGTCATCGCCCAGTCGAGGACCCGCTTGTAGTTCGTGTCGGCGTCCTGCTTGGTGGAGTAGGTGGCCAGCGGCCAGCCGTGCACCTTCGAGTCCACATTCTCCATGGCGAGGTTGGCGCCCTTGACGACGCGGACCTTGATGGGAGCGCCGCCCTTCGCGCGCCGGGCGGCCGCCCACTCCTGCAGGCGCTGCATGGCGCCGAGGGCGTCGGGCAGGTAGGCCTGCAGCACGATGCCGGCCTCGAGGTTCTCGAGTCCCGGCTGGTCGAGGATGCTGGTGAAGGCCGCGATCGTGAGGTCGAGGTCGCGGTACTCCTCCATGTCGAGGTTGATGAACTTTGCCTTGCCGCGTGATTCGGCGCCGGCTGCGAGCCGGTACAGCGGGGTCAGCTTCTCCACGACATCCGCCACCGCCTCGTCGAACGACCACATCGACAGCTGGCTGACGACGCTGGAGACCTTGATCGAGACGTAGTCGACGTCGTCGCGGGCGAGGAAGTCGTAGGTGCCCTTGAGTCGCCGGCCGGCCTCGCGCTCGCCGAGCACGGCCTCGCCGAGGAGGTTGAGGTTCAGGCGGTTGCCGCTCTTGCGGAGCCTCGCGATCGCGGGTCCGAGCTTGGAGGGCGTGGCGTCGAGCACGAGGTGGCCGACCATGGCGCGCAGCACGCGACGCGAGATCGGCACGACGATCCCCGGGAGCTTCGGCGCCCAGAAGCCGCCGGCCTTGATCGCGGCACGCAGGTAGCCGGGCAGGCGGGTCGGGGTGATCTCGGAGAGCTCGGCGAGCCTGCGGCCGGCGACGGAGAGGTCTTCTGGTCGCATCACGCCGTCGACGAAGCCGACGGTGAAGGCGAGCCCGTTCGGGTCCCCCAGCACCTCGGCGAGGCGCTGGGCTGCGGGCTCGACCGGGTGGGTCTCGCTCTCGGCCAGCCAGCGCTGCACGAGGGCGGCGACTTCTTCGGTACGAGGTGCGGTGTCGACGACAGACATGAGCGGAAACCTTCCACGGGCGCAGCGCGCACCCGAGTCGTGCGCGTCATGCCCATTGTCAAGCGAGCCGGTAGGCTACGTCTATCAATCGATTCTTACGATTTCCGTTCAGAAAAAATGAACTATTGCGAGAGGGCAATCGGATGCTTGATGTCAACCGCCTGCGCCTGCTCGTCGAGCTGTCGCGACGAGGAACCCTGTCGGCCGTGGCCGATGCGCTCTCCTACAGCAAAGCCTCGGTGTCGCAGCAGCTCAGCACTCTTGAGCGAGAGGTGGGCGTGCCTCTGCTTCGGCGCGTCGGTCGCGGCGTGCAGTTCACCGCACAGGGCAATGTTCTCGTCGCCCAAGCCATCGGCATCCTCGATCGACTCGAGCAGGCCGAGGTCGCCGTCGCCGAATCGCTGACGGAGGTCACCGGCACTGTGCGCATCGCGGTGTTCCAGACTGCCGCTCACTCGCTCCTGCCTCCCGCACTGCTCGCCCTTCAGGAGCAGCATCCGTCTCTGCGGGTCGACGTTGCCGAATGCGACCCAGAGACGAGCCTCGACGGCGTCGCGAGCCGAGATTTCGACCTCATGCTCGCGGAACAATATCCCGAGCGCACGAGACCCATCAACACCGACCTCGACCGGGTGGTGCTCACTCACGATGCGATCGCTCTGGCGCGCCGACCAGGGAGTCCACCCGCCCAGAACCCCGCAGCTGCGCTGTGGTCGACGCGCGAAGAGCCGTGGGTGCTGGAGCCCGCGGGCACGGCCTCGCGTGCCTGGGCCGAGCAGCTGTGCCGAACCGCAGGCTTCGAACCAGAGGTGCATTTCGAGGTCGCCGACCTCACCACGCACATCCGGCTGATCAGGGCCGGACTCGCCGTGGGACTGCTGCCGGAGCTCGTCTGGGCAGGAGATGCGCCGACCGTCGACATCACCGGGCTTCCTGGCTCTCCGCGCCGCGAGATTTTCTCCTCCGCCCGGCGCGTATCCGCGGCAGCCCCCTCGATCAGGGCCGTTCGCCAGGCGCTGGCGGATGCCGCAGCGGTGATCCTGCCGGACTGAGGGGACGCTCACTGCGGCTCAGTGCGTGCACTGAGCGCCTGAAAAACCCCTGCGGCTCAGTGCGTGTGCACCTGCTCCTCACCCAGCCCGGCCGCGACGGGGTCTTCGGCACGGGTGGCCGTCGGCTCGGCCAGTGCCCCGGCGGAGTGCGCGACACGTCCCCCGACCAGCGTCAACTCCGCATGCTGATCGAGTAGGCCGGCGGGGTCGTTTTCGTGTCGGTACAGGTCGTCCGACCACACCACGAGATCCGCCAGCATCCCTTCTCGCACCCTGCCGCGGTCGCCCTCAGCATGCCAGGCCCGTGCGCCGTGCACCGTGTATGCCTCCAGCGACCGGTCGAGGCCGACCGTCTCGCCCGTGGTCCAGGCATCAGACCCGTCCAGGCCAGCCCTGGTAGCCGCCGAGTACAGGCCCACCAGCGGGTCCATCTCGCCGACTTGCCAGTCGCTCGAGAAAGCCACGGTCGCGCCGCTGTCGAGCAGGCTGCGGAACCTCCAGGCGCGCGACCAGCGGTCCTCGCCGACGTTCTCCATCCAGGTCCCGGCGACGAGGTCGGGCGAGCAGTGCCGCGGCTGCATCGCCGCCGTGACGCCCAAGCGACCAAAGCGCGGGAGATCGTCAGGGTGCAGGCACTCGACGTGCACGATGCCGTGCCTCCGGTCGGTCGTGCCGTTGCGCAGCCCTGCCTGCTCGATCGCGTCGAGGGCGAGACGGATGCCGGCATCCCCCGTCGCGTGGGTGTGCGTCTGGAAGCCCATGCGGTCAAGCTCGCAGATCACCTCGACCAGCTCGCGGCCGGGGTAGCTCGGCCGCCCGCGCACACCGGGACGGTTCGCGTAATCCTCGAGCATGAGCGCGGTGTGCGGCTCGATCACGTCATCGGCGTAGAGCTTGAGCGGGCCGAGCCGCAGCAGCCCCTCAGGGTCGGCGTCAGCCTCGGCATCCTGCACCGCCTCCTTCAGCCGCTGCCGGAACGCGCCGTCCGCACCGACCGGGTGGAACAGCGCCGTGATCACGCGCGACGTCAGCTCGCCCTCGGCGAGCGCACGCTGGAACAGGCCGATCTCAGCGAGCGGAACCTGGGGCTCGACGGCCGTCGTTATCCCGCTCGCGGCCGCCATCCGAACGCTCGACAGCAGTTTGCGATAGCGGCGCTCGGGCGAGTACATCGGGATGTCGCGTTGCAGCTCGGCGAGGCCGGCGATCGTCATAGCGCTCGTGTAGAAGTCGGTGACCCAGCCGGTTGGCTCGCCAGCGGCATCCCGCTCCGGCCGCCCCCACGCGATATCGACGCCTCCGGAGATGCCCAGCACGCTCAGCGCCTGGCGGTTCAGCCACACCGAGTGCTGGTCGTAGGTCGTGACGAACACCGGGCGATCGGTGAGACCCTCAAGATCGGCGGCGTTCGGCCGGCGTCCCTCGACGATCGAGTACACCGCGTTCTCTGCGCAAATCCAGGTGAGGTCGGGCCGGCGTGCGGCGAAGTCAGCGATGCGGCGGCGCACCTCCGTCAGGGTATGCGCCCCCTCGAGCGACACCGCGTCCTCGTCGAAGCCGAGCAGCAGATGGTTGTGGCTGTCGATGATGCCGGGGGTCAGCAAGCGGCCGTCGGCGTGGACGGTGCGCCGGGCCGTCGGAGCCTCGGATGCCGGGCCGACGTAGGCGATGCGGTCCCCGTCGATGCCGACGGCCTCCGCCCAGGGCTGGAGCGGGTCGAAAGTGCGCACCCGAGCCCCGGTGATCAGAGTGTCGACGCTCATGCGATGCGCTCTTCGTCGTCGGCGTCGAGCAGGTGGATCGCACCGGGATTGGCCCGAAGGTACAGGGCATAGTAGAGGAAGCCGGCGACGATGATGCCCGCGGAGATGCCGAGGCTCAGCCACTGGGCGGGATCCAGGATCCCGATCACGAAGATCGTCGCGATGGCGATCATCGCTACGACGGGCGGCAGCGGCCACAGCGGCATGCGGTAGCTGCCGCTGACGAGGTCAGGCTGACGGCGAACGACGATGGCGGCGAGCGCGATGAAACCGTAGGAGAAGGCCAGGGTGGAGCCCGTCGCGTTCAACAGCACGTCGAAGGGGATGAAGCATCCGATGAGGGCGATCACGCCCATCGCGATGGTCGCGGCGACCGGCATCTTGGTTCGCGGCGAGATGCGCGAGAGCCGATCGGCGACGGACGGGGGCATGGCGCCGTCGCGGGCTGCGGCGAACAGCAGACGGCCGGCCTGCAGCGCGATCGCGATGATGGCGTTGACGATCGCGAGCGCGATGGCGACGAGGATCAGGGTCGACACCGTGTCGCCAGCTCGGGCGGAGAGGAACGATTCCACCGGCAAGTCGGCCCCGAACAGCTCTTCCAGCGTGTCAGCGCCGAGCATGATCGCGGTGAGCGGGATGATCTCGGCGAGCACGGTGACGAGCGCGCTCCACAACAGTGCGCGAGCGATGGTGCGGCGGGCGTCCTTGGTCTCCTCGGCGAAGTAGATCGCGCCGCCGTAGCCGTTGTAGGAGAAGATGCCCTGCGTCACCGCGAGCACGAGTCCGGCGATGCCGAGCGGGGCGAGCGCGCCGGCGTCGTTCAGCGCCTGCGGGTTCAGCAGGTCGGTGAGCGGGCGCTCGATCTGGACGACGCCGAGGAAGGTCAGGTAGACGAGTGCGGCCATCTCGATGAACAGGAAGGCTCCGGTCACCCAGGCGTTGGTGCGGATGTTGAAGCACGCGGTCACGGTCGCGAGCACGATCACGATCACGGCCGTCCACAGCGGGTCCAGACCCGCAATCGCAACGCCGAGGTAGTCGGCGACACCGAGGGCGAAGATCGCGACAATGAGCGGCAGCGAGATGAGGCTGATGAAGAAGACGGCGGATCCGGCTGCCGGCCCGAGCACCCGGCTGACGAGGGTGTAGTCACCGCCGGCGAGCGGATGCCGCGACCCGAGCTCGGCGTAGCAGAGGGCCACGAGCAGGCTGATCACGCCGGCGATGATGAATCCCCAGAAGACGCCGGTGCCATAGCCGGCGAAGGCGGCACCGCCGAGGATGAAGACGCTGGATGCCGGCGAGATGCCTGACAGCGTGATGAGCACGTTGCCGCCGACGCCGAGCGACCGGGAGAGCTGACCGCCGTGGGTCGTCGTGGCTGCGGTGTTGAGCGCGGGGGCGTGCGCTGAGGTGTTCGGGTGGGACATCGTCGGGCTCTCTTCGTCGTTGAGCGAGTCGTGCTGGGTCATGCCTGGGTTATTTGACATCCACGTCAAATAACTCCCTGAGTGTGACACGATGCTCCGGTAGTGTCAAGGGATGGCACGACCGAAGCGGCAGGAAGAGCGACGCGCGGCCCTCATAGAGGCCACGTACGCCGCGGGCAAGGAGCGCGGCCTGCGCTCCCTCTCGCTCACAGACGTCGCCGCGGCCGCCGGACTCACCCGCGGCGCGATCCTGTACTACTACGAAGATCTCGACGCCCTGCTCGTGGAGGCCCACGCCGCTGGCATCCAGCGGTTCTGCGAGGAGCGCGACGCAGTGCTCGCCGGCATCGACGACCCCCGCGACCGCCTCGGCGCTGCGATCGACGCGGGCCTTCCCGATGGGCCGGACGACGCGCTCTTGAGCCTGCTCTACGAGTTCGACGTGCTGGCCGGAAACTCGGCGCTGCACGATGAGCTCGTGCAGAAGCTGTATCTGCGCCAACTCGACACCTACCGCGGCGTGATCGTCGCCGGCCGCGAAGCAGGGGTATTCACACCCGGCCTCGATGACGAGCAGTTAGCGATGACCTTCGTCGCCCTCGAGGATGCGTACGGACTGCACATCGTCGGCGGCAACGCCCTCATGACGGTGCCGAAGGCCGCCGCCGCCATGCGCGCGGTGGCCGAGCAGCTGGGGTGCCCAACGAGTTCCTGAGCTGCGGCATCCGCTCTTCCGATGTCGTTCCGGGACATTGGGAATATATATGCGCATGCATGTGTTTATGCTCGATGCATCCCGGACGACGGAGTCCGATCCGCTCCCTCAGAAAGGCACTTCCATGAGCACGCCCGTCGCCTCCCGCACCGCCCCCACCGAGCACCCCGTCCTCGACCTCCTCGCCGAGCGATGGAGCCCCCGCGCCTACGACGCCGAGAACACGATCGACGACAGCAGGCTCAACGCCGCCCTCGAGGCCGCGCGCTGGTCGCCCTCCGCCAACAACTCGCAGCCGTGGCGATTCATCGTCGCCCGGCGCGGCACCGCCCTGCACGCTCAGGTCGTCGATGCGCTCGTCGAGTTCAACCAGCTCTGGGCAGTCAATGCCGCCGTCCTGGTCGTCGCGATCGCTGAGACCGAGTCAGAAGACGGCAGCCCGATCACCCATGCCCTCTATGACCTCGGCCAGGCCGTCGCGCACTTCTCGGTGCAGGCGCACCACGACGGACTCTTCGTGCACCAGATGAGCGGCTTCAATCCAGACATCGTGCGCGAGTTCGCCGATCTGCCGGCGCGCTTCACCGCCACGACCGTGATCGCCGTTGGCGAGCTCGGCGACGCCTCTGTACTGCCCGAGAGGTTGCAGGAGCGCGAGATCGCCCCGCGCGTGCGTCGACCGCTTTCCGAGAGCGTGATTCTCAGCGCCTGAGCATCCGAACGATCCACGTCGCCGAGACCCCGTCCTACCGCCGAGACCCCCGCTTGTTCGCGTGAATAAGAGGGGGTCTCGCAGCAAAGAGGGGGGCTCGGCGGCCTGCGGAGGCGGGCGAGGAGCAGGTAGCGTGGGCCGGATGACCGAGCATCTGAGCGTCGACCGGATCGTGCTGCGCGCGACGAACACGCACCTGTACCGCGGAGCACGGCTGGCCGGCTCGGTCGATCGAGACGAACTGGCCGCCCGTCCTCGCGCGCTGCGGATCGTCTTCAGCGACGCGACGGAAGTCGACGCCGAGCTGCTGCACAACGACTCCGGCGATCTCGCCATCGATGTCCCGGCCCACCGCACAGCGGCCGGCACCGAGATCGGCGCCCAGTGCTGGCGCATCGACGCCGCCGCAGCTCCCGACGGCTGCGAGGTGCGGGCCACCCGCAAACTGGGCTGAGCGCCGCGGGCACCGGCATCCGCTCTCTTCCTACCGGCCCGGCTTCGGACTCCTGCCGATCGGCGGGAGCGTCGGCTGCGCGGCGGGCTGGTCGAGTATCTGCAGAGACGGATGCCGGCGCAGCGCGTCGACGCCGTGGGTCTGCAGCACGGCGAACACGCAGGCGAGGGCGGCGTCGTCTCCGGCGAGCAGGAGGGGAGCGGCGCTGTGGAACTGGCAGACGAGCGTCGACGCCGCCGCCTCGGGGAAGACCGCCGTCATCGCAGAGTAGTCGAAGGACAGCCACTGCCCACCCGCGTGCACGGCGAAGCGCCGGTTCGAGATGTAGACGCTCGAAGTCTGCCACTCGCGCCACTGGGGCGCAGACTGGGCCGCCGCCCGCGAGCGCGCCGAGGCGTTGGAGATCGCGGTGACGGCGAGCGCTCCGACGACGAACGCCGGGTTGCCGAGCGCCACGGCCGATGTCTGCGCGTAGGAGACGTCGCGCCCGTAGTAGCGCGCGTAGGTCAGCGGTACCTGCGCGAAGAAGACCTCGCCGGCATACGGGACGACGTCCCACTGCTGCACGCTCGGAGGGATCTCGTGGGCGAGCAGCGCGGTGCGCGCGGTGCGCGCACGCTCCCAGGCGTCGGCGGCGTAGCGTCCGCGGTCGAGCATCGACTGCTCGTACGCGGTGAAGCGTCCCTTCGCGCGCTGCGCGCGCCGGTAGGTGCGCCTCATCTGCACGATCGCCCGGATGAGCAGGACCAGCGGCACCACGAGCGCCGCGACGAGCGCGGCAAGCCCGGCCAGGTTGAGCCCGAGCCGACCCCCGTCGTCGCCTGCGGCGGTGGCATCCGCGACGAGACCGCTGAGCCACTGCACGACGAGCATGATCAGCACGTAGGAGATCGGCACTGCGAGGAGCAGGAGGATCCAGTGCAGATGTCGGCGCATGCTGTTCATGGTGCCAGACGCCACCGACGTTGACGCCCGCGGGGCGACCGGGGAAGGGCCGGATGCAGGACGGAACCCGCCCCTCAGAAGGCCCTGGCCCGCACCATCGCCGTACGATCCGGCTCTGCGAACCCGAACCCCGAGTACAGGCCGTGCGCGTCCGAGGTGAACAGCGTCCAGCGGAACCGCGCGCCTGGACCCTCGTCGATCATCGCGCGGACGAGCATCTTGCCGAGCCCCCGACCGCGGTGCGCGGGGTCGACGATCACATCGGCGAGGTAGGCGTCGCCGACCCCGTCGGACACCGCCCTCGCGAACCCGCACTGCGCACCGGTCGCCTCGTCGTACACCCCGACGACACGCCACGCCCCGTCGATCTGCTTCTCGACGTCGGCGCGCGTGCGCCAGCGGCCCCAGTACGCCTGCGTGGAGAGCACGTCCCACACCCAGTCGCGATCGAGCCGCTCGAGAGAATCATCCGCCACGTACGTCACCCGCCCACACTACCGAGGCGCGCGGGCGCAGCGAGCCGTCGCAAACGCATGGTGCGAACTCCTCGCACCCGCCGTTTGCGACGGCTCGACGCCACGCGCGGGCTCAGTCGACCGCAGCAGGGCCGGCGCTGGTGAGCACGAGCCCGCTCCCGTCGGCGGCGACGTCGACGCGCACCAGGTCGCCGTCGTGCACGCCGCCGGAGAGCAGTGCCGTCGCGAGACGGTTCTGTACCTCGTTCTGGATGAGGCGCCGCAGCGGACGCGCGCCGAACACCGGGTCGTAACCGCGCTCGGCCAGCCACGACCGCGCATCCGGCGTCACCGCGAGCGTGAGCCGGCGATCGTGCAGACGACGCTGCAGCTGGTCGACGGACAGCTCGACGATCTGCGCGAGGTCGTCCTCGCTGAGGGCCGCGAACATCACAATGTCGTCGAGCCGGTTGAGGAACTCGGGGCGGAACGCCTGCCGCACGAGCGCCATCACCTGATCGCGCTTGTCATCGGCCGACAGCACCGGATCGATGAGGATCGGCGAGCCGATGTTGCTCGTCAGGATGAGGATCGCATTCGAGAAGTCGACGGTGCGCCCCTGACCGTCGGTGAGCCGGCCGTCGTCGAGCACCTGCAGCAGCACGTCGAACACCTCGGGGTGCGCCTTCTCGACCTCGTCGAGCAGCACCACCGAGTAGGGGCGCCGCCGCACGGCCTCGGTGAGCTGCCCGCCCTGCTCGTACCCGATGTAACCGGGTGGAGCGCCGACGAGGCGCGACACCGAGTGCTTCTCGCCGTACTCCGACATGTCGATGCGCACCATGGCGTGCTCATCGTCGAAGAGGAACTCCGCGAGCGCCTTGGCCAGCTCGGTCTTGCCGACGCCGGTCGGGCCGAGGAACAGGAACGAGCCGGTCGGGCGCCCTGGATCGCTGATGCCCGCACGGGAGCGGCGCACCGCATCCGACACCGCCTTCACGGCTTCCTTCTGCCCGATGAGGCGCTTGCCGAGCTCGCTCTCCAGATGCAGCAGCTTCTCGCTCTCCCCCTGCAGAAGGCGCCCGACGGGGATGCCGGTCCAGGCGGCGATCACGGCGGCGATGTCCTCGTCGGTGACCTGCTCATTGACCATGCGGCCCTCGTCCGACACCGACGACTCGGCCTGCTCGGCCTCGGCGATGTCGCGTTCGAGCCGCTTGATCGTCTCGTACTCGAGCTTCGACGCCTTCGTGTAGTCGGCATTGCGCATCGCGAGGTCGCGCTGCGTGATGGCCTCGTCGAGCTGCTTCTTCAGCTCTCCCACGCGGTTCAGGCCCGACTTCTCGCGCGCCCAGCGCGCCTCGAGCTCGGCGAGCTCGCGCTCCAGGCCGACGAGCTGCTCGCGCAGCGCCGCAAGCCGCTCCTTCGAGGCGGTGTCCTTCTCGCGCTTGAGGGCGAGCTCCTCAAGCTTCATGCGGTCGACCTGACGGCGCAGTTGGTCGATCTCGACCGGCGAGGAGTCGATCTCCATCTTCAGCCGCGACATCGACTCGTCGACGAGGTCGATGGCCTTGTCCGGCAGCTGCCGCGCCGGCAGGTACCGGTTCGACAGCGCGGCGGCTGCGACCAGCGCACCGTCTGAGATCGTCACCCCGTGGTGCGCTTCGTACCGCCCCTTGAGTCCGCGCAGAATCGCGATCGTGTCTTCGACCGAAGGTTCGCCGACGTAGACCTGCTGAAAGCGGCGTTCGAGAGCGGCATCCTTCTCGATGAACTCGCGATACTCGTTGAGTGTGGTTGCACCGATCAGCCGCAGCTCGCCGCGGGCGAGCATGGGCTTGAGCATGTTGGATGCTGCGACAGAGCCCTCTCCGCCGCCAGCGCCCATGAGCACGTGCAACTCGTCGATGAAGGTGATGATGCGCCCGTCCGACTCGGTGATCTCCTTGAGCACGCTCTTCAGCCGCTCCTCGAACTGACCGCGGTACATGGCACCGGCCACAAGGGCGGAAATGTCGAGGGAGACCAGCTCCTTGTCCTTGAGCGACTCGGCCACGTCACCCGCGACGATGCGCTGCGCGAGACCCTCGACGACGGCGGTCTTGCCGACGCCTGGTTCGCCGATGAGCACCGGGTTGTTCTTCGTGCGGCGGGTGAGCACCTGGCTGACGCGACGGATCTCGCTGTCGCGTCCGATCACGGGGTCGAGCTTGCCCTGGCGGGCGCGATCGGTGAGGTTGATGCCGAACTGCTCGAGTGCGGACTGCTGCTCTTCGGTCTGCGGGGTGGCCATTCGTCCTCCTGAGGAGACTCCTTCTGGTGGATCCCTTCCGGGATCAAAGTTGAGTGATATTGACTCAACTTTACCATTCCCCGATGTCCGGTGCCACCGCCCGCTGACCTGCACCCCCCACTGGCCTGCCACCGCCCGCTAACCTGAGAGAGCAACAGAGTCCGGGGGAGGATCGCAATGAGATCGATGTGCGCGGTATTCGTGGATGCCGGCTACCTTCTGGCCTCCGCCGCCACGCGCACGACCGGCTCCTCGCTGCGGAGCGGCATCGTGGTCGACTACCGCAAGCTCATCCGCTCGATCATCGCCGAGTCCGAACGGATCGCCCAGCTCGCCGTGCTCCGGGTCAACTGGTACGACGCCGCGGAGAACGGCGTGCCGGACCAGTCCCAGGAGGACATCGGCACCGTGCCGAAGGTCAGGCTCCGCCTTGGGCGCTTCGGAGTCGACGGGCAGCAGAAGGGCGTCGACCTGCGCATAGGACTCGACATGGTCACCCTCGCCCGGAACAACGCTGTCGATACGATCGTGCTGGTATCGGGCGACGACGATCTGACCGAGGCGGTCGAGCAGGCGCAGGACCTCGGAGTCACCGTCATCGTGCTGGCCGTCCCGAACGCCGCCGGCACTCCGAACGCCGTGAGCAGGCATCTGCTCCGCGCCGCCGACGACCTGGAGATCCTGCCGCCGCCGGCGCTCGACGCCAGCGTCCGCCGACCGACGCAGTCGGCCGCATCGGCATCGGGCGCATCGGCATCCGCCGCATCGGCGCCCAAGCCCGCGCCGGTGGCGCCGATCCCCGTTCCAGGGCCCCGCCCTGCCCCCGCCCCCGCCCCGACGCGCATCCCCGTCTCGACGCCGGCGTACAGCTCGGGCACCGGAGGCACGCCCTACATCGCTCCGGAGTACGCGGTCGCCTCAGAAGAGCTCACCGCCAAGGTCGACGCCGTCGTCGCCGACGCGTGGGGGTCTTTCGTCGCGGCATCCACCCCGGCGCAGATCGCCGCGGTGCGGGCGGCCCGACCGTCGATCCCTCGCGAGCTGGATCGTGCTCTGCTGGCAGATCTCTCCGACAAGCTCGGCGTGTACACCCTCACCGATCCCGAGCGCTACGCGTTGCGGGACCGGTTCTGGGTCTGGCTCGACTCGACGACCTGACGCCGCGCTCCCGAGTTCTCCCCGGCGCGAGGGTGAGGCGTTCGCCGGGTGATGTTCCCGGCGAA
>NZ_JASGCY010000068.1:0-23331 GCF_047607465.1 Microbacterium sp.
CCCGGCCGTCCGCGGGAGCCCGCGCCGCAGCGCGATCGGGGTGCCGGGGGCCGGGGTCGCGACGGGGGACGGGGTGCCCGGGGACGGGACCGCGGCGGCATCGGACCGTTCCGCTTCGGGGGCCGACACGCCGCTTCGGGGGGCGGATGCCGCAGAAGCAGATGCCGGAACAGCCCCCGCCGAAGAGGACGGGGCCGCGGCGGCATCCGCACTCGAAGCCGCGGCCACGGCAGGCACCACCGCATCCGCCGGGGGCCACGGCTCACCACCGGCGACCCGCGGCAGCCCGCGGCGCAGTGCGACCGGGGTTTCCCCGGGGGTCTCGTCTCCGCGTTCCAACTCGCCTGCGGCTCGCGGGGCGACCGCGGCTGCCTGCGCTGCCGGAGCGACCGCGACGTCATGAGGCGTTTCGTGTCCGCGCTCCGACTCACCCCCCGTTCCCGGGGCGACCGCTGCTGCAGGCGCTCCCGGAGCGACAGCCGTCCCCCGGGGTGTCTCGTCTCCGCGCTCCGACTCACCCGCCGCCCGTGGGGCGACCGCGGCTGCCGGCGCCTCCGCATCCGCAGGGGGCCACGGCTCACCGCCGGCGACCCGCGGCAGCCCACGACGCATGGCCATCCTCAGCCCTTCCGCGCCTCGATCAGCGAGATCAGCTGCGGCACGACCGTGAACAGGTCGCCCACGATGCCGAAGTCGGCGACCTCGAAGATCGGCGCCTCCGCATCCTTGTTGATCGCCACGATCGTCTTCGCCGTCTGCATCCCCGCACGATGCTGGATCGCCCCCGAAATGCCCAACGCGACATACAGCTGCGGCGACACCGACACACCCGTCTGACCCACCTGATGCGACTGCGGAATGAACCCCGCGTCCACCGCCGCGCGCGACGCGCCCACGGCCGCGCCCAGCGCATCGGCCAGCTGCTCGACGAGCACGAACTTCTCCTTCGAACCCAGACCGCGACCACCCGAGACGACCTTCGCCGCCCCCCGCAGCTCCGGCCGCGACGAGACGGCCTCGACGGCCTCGACGGCGCCGGCGCTCGCGGCGGGTGCTCCCGATGCGATCACGGCGAGCTCTTCGACGACGGGAGCGGCGACAGCCTCCGCCCTGGTGTCGACCGCGCCCTGGCGCAGCGTGATCAGCGCCGCGCCGTAGGTGGGGGCCGACTCGGTGAGATACGCGCCGCCGTAGACCGAGTGGTGCGCCACGACGCCCTCGTCATCGCGGCTGACGCCGACGGCATCGACCGACACCGCGAGCTTCTCGCGGACGGCGAGTCGTGCGGCGACATCGCGACCGGCGACCGAGTTCGACACCAGCACGGCATCGGGGGCGACCTGACGGTACGCGGCCTGAAGCGCGTCGGCGATCGGGACCGTCAGCGCCGCGTCGTCGCCGGTCGCCGTGAGCACGACCTGCGCGCCGGCCCGCGCTGCAGCATCCGTCGCCTCCGGCGTGCCACCGACGATCAGCGCGACCGGAGCGCCGATCGTCGAGGCGGCGCCGATCAGCGCCGCCGTGCTGGAGGCGGCGCCTCCGGCCGGGTCGACGTCGACGAGGACGAGGATCGGGTTCGCGGGGTAGCCCATGTCACACCAGCCTGTTCTGCGCGAGGAACTCGACGAGCTGGGCGGCGGCATCGCCCTCGTCGGTGATCTTGACTCCAGCCGCCCGCGGCGGCTTCTCGGCCACCGAGGTCATGATGGTGCGGGCGGCGGCGGACGGATCGGCCGAGACGCCGAGGTCGGCGAGCGAGAGCTGCTCGAGCGGCTTCTTCTTGGCCGCCATGATGCCCTTGAAGTTCGGGAACCTCGCCTCCGGCAGCGCCTCGGTGATCGACACAACGGCCGGGAGGGGCGCGGTGATCTGCTGCGGACCGGCATCCGTCGCCCGTGTTCCGGAGACCGCGTCGGCTGCGATTTCGATCGCGCTGAGCGCGGTCGCCTGAACGAAGCCGAGGTGCTCGGCGAGCATCGCCGGGATCATCCCGCCGGAGCCGTCGGTGGAGAGGTTGCCTGTGATGACCAGGTCGGGCTGCGCACGACGGATCGCGGCGGCCAGCGCCTCGGCGGTGAGGCCGAGGTCGGCGCCGCGCAGCTCTTCGTCGACGATGTGCACCGCCGAGGTGGCGCCGATGGCCAGAGCACGCCGCACGGAGGCGGTGGCGGATTCCGGCGCCATGGACAGGGCGACGACCTCGGTTCCGGCGTTCTTGTCGGCGTAGGCGAGCGCGACCTCGAGCGCGCGCTCGGTGATCTCGTCGAGCACGACGTCGCCGGCGGCGCGGTCGGCCAGACCGGTCTCCAGGTCGAGCTTGCGATCCCCGTAAGTGTCGGGAACCTCTTTGACCAGTACGACGATCTTCATCGATGTCTCCTCACGACTGGCTCGATTCTAGCGTTGGCACTCAGTCTCACAAAGTCTAAGACTCAGAATCAAGTCATCCGATGGCATAGCGTAGTGTCGTGGTCTTTTCCCGCCCCCTCCCCGTCGATCCGCTCGCCGAAGCGAAGCGGCAGTGGATCGCGCACGGATGGGCGGATGCCGCGGAGGGCATGACTGTCGTGACCTCGGTCATGCGGGCGCAGCAGCTGCTGCTCGCGCGGGTCGACACGACCCTCAAGCCGTTCGCGCTGTCGTTCGCCCGGTACGAGGTGCTGCGCCTGCTCGCGTTCAGCCGCGCCGGCACACTGCCGCTGTCGAGCGTGGTCGCCCGCCTGCAGGTGCACGCGACCACGATCACGAGCACCGCGGAGCGCCTCGTGCGCGACGGTCTCATCGTGCGCGAGCCGCACCCGCACGACCGCCGTGCGGCGCTGCTCTCGCTGACCGACGAGGGCCGCGCTCTCGTCGAGCGCGCGACCATCGCCCTGAACGCCGAGGTCTTCGCCGACCCGGGCCTCGATTCCGCCGACGCCGCAGAACTCGTCGCGATCGTCGCACGCATGCGCAAGGCCGCCGGGGACTTCGCCGATCCGCGCCCTCAGCCCGAGCCGCTCTGACATGGCGCGCTTCGTGCTCGAGACGATCATCGCGGCGCCGCGCGTCAAGGTGTTCGCCGTGGCGATCGATCCCGCCCTGCACGTGCGCTCGATGGCGAGGTACGACGAGAGCATGATCGAGGAACCCGTCGGCGGCGTCTTCGCAGAGGGCTCGACGGCGACCTGGCGCGCCCGGCACTTCGGCATCCACTTCCGACTGCGCTCGGTGGTGTTCGACATCGATCCGCCGCGCGGCTTCCGCGACCGGCAGATCGCCGGGCCCTTCGCCGAGATGCAGCACGAGCACGAGTTCGAGGAGCATCCGCAGGGAACGCTCATGCGCGACACCATCACCATGCGCTCCCCCTTCGGTCCCCTCGGCCGTCTCGTCGACCGCCTCTTCATGACGAGGTACATGCGGAACCTCATCGCCGAGCGCAACGCCGTGCTCGCCGCCGTCGCCGAGCACCGCGCCTGACCCCCTCCTTCTCCCCCTTTTCGCCGAGAAACCACTTCCGCCATCAGACACCCCCTCCGGCGTGGTGTCTCGGGGCGGAAGTGGTTTCTCAGCGGTGCTGGAAGTCGGGCGCGCGCTTCTCGCGGAAGGCGGCCATCCCCTCCTTCTGGTCGACCGTGTCGAAGAGGGCCGCGAACGCCTTCCTCTCATAGGCGAGGCCGTCGGCGAGCGGCGTCTCGAGGGCGACATCGAGCGCGGCCTTGGCCGCGTAGACCGACGGCAGCGACTTCGACGCGATCGTCTCGGCGAGCGTCGTCGCCTCGTCGAGAAGAGCGGATGCCGGCACGACCCGCGACACGAGGCCCGCCCGCTCAGCCTCTTCGGCCCCCACGAACCGGCCGGACAGCACGAGCTCGGCCGCCTTGTAGTATCCGACCGCGCGGATGAGCCGCTGCGTGCCGCCCATGCCGGGGATCACGCCGAGGTTGATCTCGGGCTGGCCGAACCTCGCCGTGTCGGCGGCGAGGATGATGTCGCACATCATCGCCAGCTCGCACCCGCCGCCGAGGGCGTAGCCGGAGACCGCGGCGATCACCGGGGTGCGGACGGCCGCGAAGTCTCGCCAGATGCCGAAGTGATCGGTGGCGATCATCTCGGACGCCGACATCGACTCCATCTCCTTGATGTCGGCGCCGGCCGCGAAGGCCTTCTCTGAGCCCGTGACGACGATCGCCCCGACGCCCTCGTCGGCGTCGAAAGCCGTCGCGGCTGCGGTCACCTCCTCGGCGACACGGCTGTTCAGTGCGTTCAACGCCTCCGGCCGGTTCAGGGTGATCCAACCGACCCGCCCCCGCTGCTCGACCAGGATCGTCTCGTACTCGGTCATGGTGCTCTCCCTTGCTGCTTCCAGTGTGCTCCCGCAGTCATCCGAGCATCTCGGGATAGATGATGTCGATCTCGGAGATGTCGAGCGGGAAGTCCTTGCGATTGTTGGTGAGAAAACGGTCCGCCCCAGCGGATACCGCCGTCGCGAGATGAGCAGCATCGGCCGCGCGCAGTCCGTACCGCACTCCCAAGGCGACGGCGAGCTCTGCGACGACCTGATCGAAGGGGAGCAGTCTCACCCTGCTGATGATTCGGATCAGATCGTCGACCTCAGCGGATCCTGCATCCGTGCGCATCGGCTTGATGAGAACCTCAGGCAGCAGGAGCACGGAACCGACCCCTTGGTCCTCCTGCAGAAGCGAGACGACCGGCACCCCTAGCGGATGCTCGGGAATCGCCGCATATATCAGCACGTCCGCGTCGAACGCGGTCAGAGCGGTCATCGCCGCGGGCGGGAGTCTTGGATCTCCTGAATGAGGGCATCCGCGCGGGCAGAGTCGATCGTCGCGGTGAGCGGATCCGCTCGTGCGGCGAGAAGTCGCGCATGCAGAGCATCCGCGTCTCTCCAGGACTGCTCCGCACGGCGGCTGCGCAGCCGATCGGGGCTGATGAGCACAGCCACCACCCGCCCGTGGCGCGAGATCGCCACCTCCTCGCCGGCTTCGACACGATCGAGCTGCGCCGGCAGGGTCTGCCTCGCGATGCTCGCACTGATCGTCGACATGATCACGATTGTACGCTCTTGTACAGAATGAACGCACGGGCGCATGTCGGCCGTGGCCATGATCACCCCGGAAGTCCTGCGCCCTCGTCGTAGAGGTCTTCGGCACGGGCGGGCCGGTGCTCCCTGCGGATATCGGTGATGATGCCCGAGAAGTCGCGGGTCGCCCCGTCTCCGGCGGCGAAGGCCGCATACAGCTGCTGCGCGAGCCGCCCCATCTTCGCGTCGGTGGAGGTCTGCTCGATCGCCTGCAGCGCGAGCCCGAGATCCTTCGCCATCAGGGCGCCGGCGAAGCCGGGCTGATAGTCGCGATTCGCCGGGCTCGTCGGCACCGGTCCAGGCACGGGGCAGTTGGTCGTGAGCGACCAGCACTGACCGGATGCCTGCGAGACGACGTCGAACAGCGCCTGATGCTCGAGCCCCAGGCGCTCCCCCAGCACGAACGCCTCGGCCACGGCGATCTGCGACACCGCGAGGATCATGTTGTTGCACACCTTCGCCGCCTGACCGAGGCCCGGTCCGCCGCAGTGCACGATCCGCCTGCCCATCGCTTCGAGCAGCGGCAGTGCGGCGGCGACGTCCTCGTCGGAGCCGCCGACCATGAACGCGAGGGTGCCGTTCTCGGCCCCGACCACGCCGCCGGAGACCGGGGCGTCGACGTTGCGGTGGCCCGCGGCGAGCGCGAGCTCGTGCGCGGTGCGCGCCTCATCAACGGCGATCGTGGACGACTCGATGAACAGGGCCCCCGGGGCCGCCGCCGCCAGCAGCTCATCCGTGTAGGCGGCGATCACGTGGCGGCCCGCCGGGAACATCGTGATCACGGCCTCCGCGCCTGCGACGGCATCCGCTCCACTCTCGGCGACGGGGATGCCCGCTGCCCTCGCCGCCTCGACGGCGGCGAGCACGACGTCGAAGCCGTGCACCTCGTGGCCGGCCGCGACGAGGTTCTTCGCCATCGGCAGGCCCATGTGCCCGAGGCCGAGGAACGCGACGGCGGTCATGACGAGCTCCGCATCGGGTCTCCGCCGCTGCGCTGGAGGGAGGCGGATCCGGCGGGTCGCAGCATCTCCCGACCCACGATGAGCCTCATGATCTCGTTCGTCCCTTCCAGGATCTGATGCACCCGCAGATCGCGGACCACCTTCTCGATCCCGTAGTCCTGCAGGTACCCGTAGCCGCCGTGCAGCTGAAGGGCGCGGTTCGCGACGTCGAAGCCGGCGTCGGTGGCGAAGCGCTTGGCCATCGCGCAGCGCATCGTGGCGTCGGGGGCCTTCTCGTCGACCGCCTGCGCGCCATCGCGCACCATGAGGCGGGCCGCCTGCAGATCGGTGCGCATGTCGGCGACTTGGAAGAGGATCGACTGCTTCTCGGCGAGCGGCTCGCCGAACGCGACCCGCTCATGCACGTACTGCACTGCCCGGTCGAGCGCCCACTGCGCTGCGCCCAGCGAACAGGCGGCGATGTTGAGGCGACCGCCGTTGAGCGCCGACATCGCGATCGCGAAGCCGTTGCCCTCCTCTCCGAGCAGAGCGGATGCCGGCACCCGCACGCCGTCGAAGACGACCTGCCTGGTCGACTGCGCGTGCCAGCCCATCTTCTTCTCCAGGGCGCCGAAGCTCAGCCCCTCGGCGTCGCCAGGCACGAGGAAGGCGCTGATGCCCTTAGCCCCGGAGCCTGCGGCACCGGTGCGGGCCATGACGACGTACACGCCCGCCTCGCCCGCCCCCGAGATGAACTGCTTCATCCCGGTGAGCACGAACTCGTCGCCGTCGCGGACGGCGCTGGTCGCGATGGCGGCGGCGTCCGATCCCGCACCGGGCTCGGTGAGGCAGTAGCCGCCGAACTGCTCCATGGCGGTGAGTGACGGCAGCCACTCGCCGCGCTGGGTTTCGTCACCGTAGGTGTCGATCATCCAGACGACCATGTTGTGGATGGAGATGTACGCGGCGACGGCTGGGTCGCCCTTGGCGAGCTCCTCGAAGATCGCGACGGTGTCGGCGCGGCTGAGGCCGGTGCCGCCGAACTCCTCGCGCACGTAGATGCCGCCGAGGCCCAGCTCCCCCGCGCGGTGCAGCGTCTCGCGCGGGAAGAGATGCTTCTCGTCGCGCTCCAGCGCGAAGGGGGCGAGCTCGGCGTCGGCGAACTCGCGGACGGCACCGAGGATCGCCTCGCGCTCTTCGGAGGTGGTGGTGACGGCGGTGAGTGTCATGGTGGCTCCTTGTGGGATGCTGCGTTTCGCGGGGCGATGGGTCAGTGCATGGTGGGGATGACGAAGCTGGCGCCCTCTCTGATGCCGCTGGGCCACCGGCTCGTGACCGTCTTGGTCTTCGTGTAGAAGCGGAAGGCGTCGGCGCCGTGCTGGTTGAGGTCGCCGAATCCGCTGCGCTTCCAGCCGCCGAAGGTGAAGGAGGCGATCGGCACCGGGATCGGCACGTTCACGCCCACCATTCCGACCTCGACCCTGGCGGCGAAGTCGCGGGCCGCGTCGCCGTCGCGCGTGAAGATCGCGACGCCGTTGCCGTACTCGTGCTCGTTCGCCATCCGCAACGCCTCCTCGTAGCCGGCGGCGCGGGCGATCACGAGCACCGGGCCGAAGATCTCCTCGCGGTAGATCGCCATGTCGGTGGTCACGTGGTCGAACAGCGTGGGGCCGAGATAGAAGCCCTCCTCGTGACCGGGCACCGTGAAGCCGCGTCCGTCGGCGAGGAGCGTCGCTCCCTCGTCCACGCCCTGCTGGATGTACCCTTCGACGCGCTCGACCGCGGCGCGCGTGACCAGGGGGCCGTAGTCGACATCGGCTGCGAGCGAGGGGCCGACCCGCAGCTGCGCAACCCGCTCGACGAGCTTCGCAGCGAGGGCGTCGGCCGTCTCCGCGCCGACCGGCACAGCCACCGAGATCGCCATGCAGCGCTCTCCGGCCGAGCCGTAGCCCGCACCGATGAGGGCGTCGACGGCCTGATCGAGGTCGGCGTCGGGCATCACGATCATGTGGTTCTTGGCGCCGCCGAAGCACTGCGCGCGCTTGCCGTGAGCGGATGCCGTCGTATAGATGTACTCGGCGATGGGCGTGGAGCCGACGAAACCGACGGCGCGGATGCGGTCGTCGGCGAGCAGCGCGTCGACGGCCTCCTTGTCGCCGTGCACGACGTTGAGCACTCCCGCGGGCAGCCCCGCTTCGAGGAAGAGCTCGGCGAGCCGAACGGGGACGGAGGGGGCGCGCTCGCTGGGTTTGAGCACGACGGCGTTGCCTGCGGCGAGCGCGGGCCCGGCCTTCCACAGCGGGATCATCGCGGGGAAGTTGAACGGGGTGATCGCGGCGACCACGCCGAGCGGCTGCCGCATCGAATACACGTCGATGCCCGCACCGGCGCTCGTGGAGTACTCGCCCTTGAGCAGATGCGGGGCGCCCGCCGCGAACTCGATGACCTCGAGCCCACGCTGGATGTCGCCCTTGGCGTCGTCAACGGTCTTGCCGTGCTCGCTCGCGAGCAGCTCGGCGAGCGGCTGCATCTCGCGCTGCGCAAGCTCGAGGAAGCGCAGCAGAACACGGGCGCGCTTCTGCGGGTTCGCCGCCGCCCACTCGGGCTGCGCGGCCTCGGCGTCGTCGATCGCACACCGCACCTCATCGACCGAAGCCAGCGGCACGCGGGCCTGCACGGCTCCGGTGCTCGGGTCGAAGACGTCTCCGAAGCGCCCGGAATCGGGCACCACGAGCGATCCGCCCATGAAATGAGGAACAAGACGAGTCATCGTGCGACATCCCTTCGCGCCTTCTTCAGCACTGTGCTCATCGGCACGGCTCGATTTTAATCGGGCATCCGAGTATTTACTAGGGCATCCTAGTAATTTCTCACGTCGCCCTCACTCGCTCACACGATGTCGTCGGGATGCAGCTGCCGCACCCCGCGGCTGTGCAGCACGAACTGCGCCCGCAGCGGCACATCGAGCGCGACCGCGGCGTCACGCATTGCGCGCGCCCACTCGCGGTCTTCGACACCGATGACGCTCGATCCCGGTCGCTCCCACACGAAGACGACAGCGGCGTTCGCGGTAAGCTCGCGCAGGCTCTCGGCACGGGTCATCAGGAGCGTCGCGTGATCGACCTCTCCGAGGTCGTCGGCGAAGGCCATCGCGGTCGGGTCGTCGGGGTAGTCGGCCATCGGCATCAGAGGGTCGCCGAGGCATCCGCGTTCGTCGATGAACATCAGCCACATCTGGCGCTGCTTCGCGCGTTCCAGCAGCGCCTCGATGAGCGCGGCGAGGTCGTCGTCGCCGGCGAGCGGACGGTCTTTCACGGGGGTGGTCGCATCTGTCATGCCCCGATCATGCGCGATGCGACCGACACCGCTCCGCGTGATCCCGCGACCTGTGGATAACTTCCGGCATCCGCCCGATTGTGCAGGAAGAGCGCCCGACCGCCCGCGCCGCGACGGCGAGCACAGCCGCAGGAACCCCGCGTTCGGTTCGCGTTCACCCGGTGGACACCTTCACCGGGTACAACGGTTCCTGCGCGGACGAAGACTCTGACCGGATCGGGTCGTCACGGCATCCGCGCCCTGCGGCCCCCTTTCGCGGCGCCGCGCAAGACCCCCGCCGAATCGGGTCGGCGGGGGTCTCCTCCTGCGCGGCGGACGCTCAGAGCCGCTCGACGATCATCGCGTTCGCCATGCCGCCGCCCTCGCACATGGTCTGCAGGCCGAAGCGTCCGCCGGTGGCGGCGAGGTGGTCGACGAGAGTGCCCAGAAGCCGGGTGCCAGACGACCCCAGCGCGTGGCCGAGGGCGATCGCGCCGCCGCGCGGATTGAGCCGGTCCCGATCGGCGCCGAGCTCGGCCGCCCAGGCGAGCGGCACCGAGGCGAAGGCCTCGTTGACCTCATAGGCGTCGAGGTCGTCGAGGGTGAGCCCCGCGCGATCGAGCACGCGTCTGGTCGCCGGAATGGGACCCGTGAGCATCAGCAGCGGGTCATCTCCGATCACGGCGACGGCGCGGAACCGCGCACGGGGAATCAGTCCGAGGCGCTCGGCGCGCTCGGCGCTCATCAGCAGCGCGGCCGAGGCGCCGTCGCTGAGGGGCGAGGAGTTCCCCGGAGTGATGCTCCACTCGATCTCGGGGAACCTCGCCGCCAGCGCATCGGCGCGGAAGGATGCCGGAAGCCCCGCGAGCTTCGAGGCGGTGGTGCCCTCACGGACGGTCTCGTCGGTCACGGCATCCGGGGCCTCCTCGACCGCGATCACCGTCCGATCGAAGAAGCCGTCGCACCATGCCGCCGCCGCGCGCCGATGGGACTCTGCGGCGTAGGCATCGAGCTCCTCGCGGCCGAGCCCCCAGCGCGCGGCGATGAGCTCGGCGCTCACGCCCTGGTTCACGAGGCCGTCGGGGTAGCGATCGCGCAGCCGCGGGGAGAGCGGGGTCCCGCCGGCCGTTGCAGACCCCAGCGGCACGCGGCTCATCGACTCGACCCCACCGACGACCACGGCGTCCGCGTGACCGGCGGCGATCGAGGCTGCGGCGAAGTGCACGGCCTGCTGGCTGGAGCCGCACTGCCGGTCGATCGTCGTCGCCGGCACCGCCTCGTCGAGTCCGGCCGCGAGCACCGCCTGCCTGGCGATGTTCGCCGACTGGTCGCCAACCTGGCTCACGCAGCCGAGCAGCACATCGTCGATCTGCCCCGACTCCAGCCCGTTGCGTTCGAGCAGCGCCCGGAGCACCCCGGCGGCGAGGTCCACCGGGTGCACGTGCGACAGCGCACCCCCAGGTTTCCCGCGCCCCACGGGGGTGCGGACGACATCGACCAGAACGGCTTCGCTGCGCGTGCTCATGCGTCCAGCATCCGCTCTTCCCCGTTCCGGTCGCAAACCTGGCTGGCTGTCCGGCGGAAATCGAGCCAGGTTTGCGACCGGAACGGGGGGATGCGCACGCGGTACGCCTCCTTCAGCCAGGCACCCGCCGGCTTGCCGTACGGGCAGTAGTCATCGTTCGCGCTCGCATCGGCTTCGGCATACAGCGTGGGCGGCCAGTCCCACAGCATGAAGCCGCGCGCCCAGTCCCGGGCGTCGCACGCCGCGAACATCGCCTGGTAGTACCGCAACTGCTCCGCACCCGACGGGGCGCCGGGCAACGACCAATCGTTCGGCTTCGCGGCCGATCCGACCCGGGACGGGCATCCGGCCTCCATGAAGAGGAACGGCTTGCCGATGGCATCCACCACCTTCTCGATGCGATCCAGCTGACGCTCCCACTCATCGATCGGGTAGTAGCCGGACGACGTGATCACATCGACCGCGTCCCACCAGGAGACGTGGTCCTCCTGGTACTTGTCGCAGTTGTACGCGACGACACCCGAGTACACCTCGCGGACGGCCGCGATCAACGCCCGCCACTCGGCCTCCCGCGAGTCCGCACGCACCATCTCGCAGCCGATGCACAGCATCTCGCATCCCTCGGCCTCCGCGATCCGCGCCGCATGCAGGATGAATTCGGTGTACGACGCGAACCACTCGCCCCAACTCGGCTCACCCGGCACATCCCAGTCGAAGAAGCCGATGTACGCGCGCCACGTGCCGTCGCTGACGTTGACGACCGGCTTCAGGCACACCTTCACCCCGTGCGACTTCGCCTCCCGGATCGCCCACGCGATCTCGTCCCCCGTGACTGTCGGCGCCTGATCCCACGGCATCACGGTCGACTGCGCCGTCGCCTGCTCCACCGCATACGCGATCGCCGTCCAGTTCACCCCGTGCTCGACCATCGCAGCGATCGACTCGGAAGCCGCGGGCGTCGCCCACGTACCCCGCACCCCCGTCCACCCCCACGTCATACCGGCGACGTAGCCGAGGTCGGATGCGGTGGTCATACGTGTTCTCGGGTGACGAGCTCGTTCGCAGTACGGACGACCGCAGACGAGGCGAACCCGGACGGGTCGATACCCTGCGGATGCCGCACCAGGAACGTCGCGGTCTCGCCGGGCAGCAGCGTGATCAGGCCGTCCTCGGTGTACGCATCCGGGTGCACCCTGTCCGGCAGCAACGACAGGTCCCGCACAAGGGACTCGGCCGTCACCCGCACCTCGGCGCCCCCGTCGACCACGGCCGTGTCCACCGACACCTCCGCCGCAGCAAGGGCCGACTCCCGCGGCTCGACGAAGAACCAGAATCCGCGCACGTCGCCAATCTCGGCCACCACGAGCTCCGCTGCGGCATCCGTCGCCGTCGCCACGTCCGCAGGCAACGGCACCGTCGCCGACGAGCGGGCAGGGACCGCCACCGCCACCGCCGACGAGGCGAGCTCCGCGCCGTCGAACGACAGCCGCCGCAACAGCACCTCGCCTGTCCAGTCCTCTGCGGTGTCGTTGCCGAACACGGCGGCGAGTCCGCTGTCGCGCGGCTGCACGGTCACGACCCGCGGGGCGAACGCGTTCTTCAACGCATGCCACAACGGTTTCAGCCGCCCGTCGCCGTCGACCGCCGCCCAGCTCGTCACCGGCCAGCAGTCGTTCAGCTGCCACACCACAGCACCCATCGTGCGTGGCGCCCAGGAGCGGAAGTGCTCCAGCGCGAACCCGACGGCATTCGCCTGGTTTAACTGCATCGCCCAGTGCCATGTCTCGGTGTCGTTCGGCACGCGGAAGTGCGGCAGCAGCCCCCGGGTCAGCTTGACGTTGCCCTCCGCCGCCTTCTGGTGCACGATCATGCCCGGCGACTCCGGGGTCAGCGGCTCATCCGAGATCGCCCGCGTCATCGTGGTCCATGTCGGCGGCCCCTGCCAGCCGAACTCGGCGACGAACCGCGGGCGGTGCTCGCGGTAGGTGACGTAGTCCCGACGGTTCCACTGCTCCCACAGGTGCATGGTTCCGTGCGGCTCGGCGTTCGGGTGATCACCGTTCGGGCTGAACGGGCTACCCGGGCTGTACGGCACATGCGCGGCGAGCTCCCCAATCAGTGCGGGGAACAGCTCGTGGTAGTAGTACGCGCCCCAGGTCTTCCCATCGAGCTCGGTCTTCCACCCCCAGTCCTCGTAGCCCCAGAGGTTCTCGTTGTTGCCGGTGAGCAGCACCAACGAGGGATGCGCTGACAGTCGCACGATCTGCTCGCGCGCCTCCGCCTCCACTTCGCTGCGGATCGGCTCCTCCTCCGGATACGCCGCACAGGCGAACAGGAAGTCCTGCCAGCTCAACAGGCCCAGCTCGTCGCACAGCTCGTAGAAATCCTCTGACTCGTAGATCCCGCCGCCCCACACCCGGATCAGGTTCAGGTTCGCCACGACCGCCTGCCGCAGCCGGCGCTCGTAGCGGGCACGGTCGACGCGAGGGAACAGCGCGTCATCCGGAATCCAGTTCACGCCCTTCACGAACACCGCCTGCCCGTTCACCACCAGCGTGAACGGGGTGCCGTCAGCATCCGGTGCCGTGTTCCACTCCACGCTCCGGAAGCCCACCCGGCGTGCCGCCGTGTCGACGGCACGGGCGGCACCAGAGAGCACGAACGCGGCGTCGTACAGCGGCTGCTCACCGTATCCGACAGGCCACCACAGCGCGGCATCCGGCACGTCGACGACCACTTCGGCGCTGTCGCCGGAGACCGGCACGGCGACCCGTGCGCCGCCCACCTCGGCGGTGAGAGTGAGAGCAGGAGCATGCGCTTCGCGCTCGACCCGCACCTGCGCACTCAACCGGCCGTGGCCATCGACGGGGAGCGCCGACAGCCGCACCTCGGCGATGCGCGCGACCGACCAGGACTCCAGGCGCACCGGACGCCAGATCCCGCTCGTCGCCGTGGCGATGCCCCAGTCCCAGCCGAAGCTGCAGGCCGACTTGCGGATCGCCTCGAACGGCGTCGGATACGCCCGCGGACGCGGCGAGAGCGCCTGGCTCTGCGCGTCGGCATACCGCACCGGCGAACGGAATGCGACCTCGAGCCGGTTGGTGCCGTCGATGAGCGCCTCGCGCACGTCGACCCGGTAGGAACGGTGCTGGTTCGCGACGTCGAGCACGACGTGACCGTTCAGCCGCACGGTGGCCACCGTGTCGAGCCCGTCGAAGACGAGGTCGTGCCGGGTGTGCCCGTTCGGCGACCACTCGAAGGTCGTCTCGTAGGTCCAGTCGACCAACCCGATCCACGCCAGCAGCGCCTCGTTGTCATCGAGGTACGGGTCGGGGATCAGCGACGCGCCGCTCAGATCGGTGTGCACGCAGCCGGGCACGGATGCCGGGATGCTGCGCCCCGCGATCTCCTTCGGCGCCGGACCGTGCGAACGGCGCACGGTCCATCCGGTGTGGAGTTCTGTGCGGATCGGGGTGGATGTCACTTGACCGCCCCTGCGGTGAGGCCCCTGTAGATCCAGCGCTGCAGAACCAGGAAGGCGATGATCGTCGGAATGATCACGAGGATGGTACCTGCTGCGATGACTTCCCACTGCGCGCCGTACGGTCCCTTGAACCGGAAGAGCGATGTGGAGATGAATCCCTGCGACGGGAGGTACAGGAACGGCAGATAGAACTCGTTGTAGATGGCGATGCCCTTGATGATCACGACCGTCGCGATCGCGGGTCGCAGCAGCGGCAGCACGATGCGCCAGTAGATCGTCCACCGGTTCGCACCGTCGATCATGGCCGCCTCGTCGAGGGAGATCGGGATCGACTGCATGAACTGGATGAACAGGTAGATCGCGATGATGTCGGTGCCCATGAACAGGATGATCAGCGAGGCCATCGAGTCATAGAGGCCGAAGGCATTGATCAGCTGGAAGGTGGCTACCTGCGTCGTCACACCGGGGATCAGCGTCGCGACGAGGAACAGGGCCAGCACCAGTCGCTTGCCACGGAAGTTGAAGCGATCCAGCGCGTAGGCGGCCATCGTGCCGATGAAGATCGTACCCACCAGCGAGACGGCCAGCACGATCGTGGTGTTCACGAATCCCTCGAGCATCTTGCCGCTGACGAACGCGGTGACGAAGTTGTCGAAGTTCAGCCAGTCGCTGGGAGGAGTGAACGGTCCGGTCTGTGCGTACTCGGTCTTGGTCTTGAGCCCGGCGAACAGCAGTACCGACAGCGGCAGGATCGTGACGATCGCCGCGATGATGAGGCTGGTGTACTTGGCGGTGGTGGCACTGCCGCTGCGCAGCTTGTCGAGGGCGGAGCGCCCGCGGATCTGCTTCGGCGGCGTGGTGCGCAACGGCATCGTTCGCAGTGGTTCGGTCGTGTGGGTCACGTCAGGTCGACCTTCTCGTCGGGGAAGACTTTGCGCTGGATCCAGGTGACGATCAGCACCACGAACAGCAGGACGACGGCCATCGCCGAGGCGAGACCCACCTGCCGGTAGCTGAACGCTGTCTGCAGCGTCTGGATGACGAACGTCGACGACCCGTTCGCGCCGCCGGTCATCACGAACGGCACTTCGAAGACGCTGAGGCTGCCGGCGATCGCGAGGATGACGGTGAGCCCGATCACACGACGGATGCCCGGGAAGATGATCGCCCAGAACTGCGCCCAACGGGAGGCACCGTCGATGTCCGCCGCCTCGTACAGCTCGTGCGGGATCGACTGGATCGCGCCGAGGAACAGCACGAAGCCCATGCCCGTGTACCGCCACACCGAGGTACCGGCGAGCGACCAGTTCACGATGTCGGGGTCGCCGAGCCACTGCGGCGGGTCGACGACGCCGAACCAGCCGAGCACGGTGTCGAGCGTGCCGCCTGGCTGGAACAGGTAGAGGAACACGAATCCGACGGCGACGCCGTTGATCAGATACGGGAAGAACAGCACCCCACGGAAGAAGCTCGAGAAGCGTGTGGAGAAGCTGAGGATCGTCGCGAAGTACAGCGCGATGGCGATCTGGAAGAAGGACGCCGCGAAGTAGTACAGGCTGACGAAGAACACCTGGAAGATGCGGGGATCGGTGAAGACCTGCACGTAGTTCTCGAAGCCCACCAGGTTCTTCGTCTGATCGATGCCGTCCCAGTCGGTGACGCTGTAGTAGAAGAGGTTCAGCGCCGGCCAGTAGGTGAACAGCAGCAGCAGTCCGACCGCCGCCGCGAGGAAGAGCCACGGAGTGAGGTGCTGCATCACTCCGCGGCGGGGACGCTGGGCGCCACCCGTCCCGCGGCCGGAGCCGCGGGACGGGTGCGCCTGCTCGGGCGCGGGGAGTGCGGCAGCGGCTTGCGGCTTCGCCGCATCGGGGGTGGAGATACTCATCTCGCTGCCGCTCTCGCTCAGTTCGCCAGCTTCTCGACCGAGGCGCCCCAGCGCTCGTTGAGTTCGGCGAAGTAGCTCTCCTTGTCGCCGTCGGCCGCACCACGGGCGATATCGACGAGCTTCTGCCGGTAGATGGGGCCGTACAGGTCGATCTGCGAATCGTTGGCGACCTCGTTGAGCAGGCCCTCCTTGCCGGCGGGCGCCGGGTTGATCTCGAGCAGATCGACGCCGTTCGCCTCAAGGTCCGCGAGCGAGTCGGGAAGCGGCTGGTCCGTCAGCGTCGGAACCATGCCCTGCACCGAGGTGTAGTCGGACTCGCCGACGATCCACTGGATGAACGCCCACGCCGCGGCCTTCGCCTTGGAGTGCTTGCTGATGCCGAGGTTGTAGTCGCCGCCGATGACCGCGTACTGCTGTCCGTCGACGTTCGCCGGGAAGGCCATGAAGCCGATGTCGGCGGCGGAGGCGCCGTTGTCTTCGGCTGCGGCTTTCATCTGCGAAACCGCCCAGGAGCCGAGCGTCATCGCGCCGATCTTGCCTGTGCCGATGAGCACCTTCGACTGCTCCCAGTCTGTGGTCAGCGGGTCCTCCTCGGTGAGGCCGGCGGCGACGGATTCATAGAGCAGGGAGTCGATGGCGTACATGTCCGTGCCCTCGGTCCACGGCGCCGTGTCCTCGGCGAGCGTGATGGGAGCGTCGGGGTCGTTTGTGATGCCGCCGAGGTTGCCGAAGCTCTGCGTCAGCGTCCAGCCGGCCTTGTAGTTCGTGTAGAGCGGGACGGCGTCGGTCTTGTCCTTGATCTTCTGCAACGCGTCGAGCCACTCGTCCTCGGACGTGGGCAGGTCGGTGATGCCGGCCTCTTCGAACACCTTCTTGTTGTAGACGACGCCGTTCGCGTTACCACCCCAGGCGATGCCGTACTGGGTGCCGTCGTAGCTGGCCGCGGGGAGGAAGCGGTAGGTGTCCTCGAAGTCGGCGGTCTTGCCGAGCGGCTCGAGGAACTGCTCGTACTGGTCGGGCTGAAGGGTGGGGATACCGAGCACGTCGCCGTAGTTCGTGGTCGACATCCGCGTCTGCATCTCGGTGGCGTAGTCGGTGACAGCCTCGATGGTGACGTTGACTTCGGGGTACTTCTTCTCGAACTCCTCGACGTATCGGTCGTAGGTGCCGTCCTGGACGAGGTCCGTGCGCCAGGTGAGCACCTTGATGTCGCCCTTGATCTCGCCGTCGATGGTGTTGCTCGCGTCGGAGTCCGCACTGCCGCCGGAGCAGCCTGCGAGCGCCAGCGCTGTCGTTGCCGTGAGGGCGACAAGGCCAGCCATTGCCTTGCGTGATGCCATGTGAGATCTCCCTTGATATCTGGCAGTCGTCGGAGGCGGGCGCACTCCGCTGGTTGCGGATGTCAGCGTAGGACAGCAGCTAGGCAATGTAAAGCGCTTTAGCGAAATTGCTTCAGCTGCTGCCGATTCACCAAGCGTTATTTTCCCGGGCTTCATCAGGGCTTTGCGGCACGGCATCCGATAGCCATTCCGCGTATGGCGCCATTGTCCGTCGCTGACATGAGGCGATTTCGTGTCTACTATTGAGCGATTCCTGTCCGTGAAACGCGATCGAAGGCACTCCGATGTCGCCAGTGCAGCCCCGCGCCACCCTCGACGATGTCGCCCGCCTCGCCGGGGTGAGCACCAAGACCGTTTCGCGCGTGTTCAACGAGCCGGACCTCGTCGGGGCCGAGACCGCGCACCGCGTGCAGCAGGCAGCGGCGCGGCTGCGGTTCCGGCCGAACACGCTCGCCCGAGGGCTGCGCCGCGGAAGCGGCACGAACACGATCGGGTTCGTGATGGGCGAGTTCGGCAACCCGTTCTACTACAAGGTCGCAGCCGGCATCGAGGCGGAGATCGCCCCGCACGGCCACCACCTGCTCGTCGCGACCACCGACGACACCGCCGACGGCGAGGCGAAGGTCGTCGACGCACTGCTCGGCCAGCGCATCGGAGCACTGCTGATCATCCCGGTCGCCGATGACCAGTCGTACCTCGAGGGCGAACGCCAGCTCGGCACCCCGGTGATCGCCATCGACCGGGTCGCGCACAACCTCGCCGCTGACGCACTCGTGCTGGAGAACCGCGCCACCGTCCTCGAAGCCACCCGCCGACTGCTCGCGAACGGACACCGCCGGATCGGCTACGTGTGCAATCCGGCATCCGTCTCCACCCAGACCGAGCGTGTCGACGGCTACCGCGCCGCCATGGCCGAGGCCGGGATCATCGAGACCGACCCGTGGTGCCGCCTCGTCGACGACCGTGCCGAAGCGGGCGAGGACACCGTCGGCGGGCTGCTCGATTCCCCCGACGCGCCGACCGCGATCATCGCCGGGAACAACCGGATGACGATCGGGGCGCTGCGGGCCCTCCGCGCCCGCGGCGACGAGACCACGGCGCTGATCGGCTTCGACGACTTCGACACCGCCGACGTCATCGGCGTCTCGGTGATCACCTATGACCCGATCGAGCTCGGCCGGCAGGCGGCTCAGCTGGCAATGGAGCGGATGGGGGACCCCACCGCTCCGACGAAGCGGATCGTGCTGCCGACCTGGATCGTGGAACGTGGAACCGGCGAACGCCCGCCGGTCGAAAGGAGCGTCTGATGACTGGCCTCATCCACCTCACCGGCCCCGATGTCGACGTGATCGTGGATGCGCGCGGCGAGTCGCTGCCCCGCGTACTGCACTGGGGGGCGCCGATCGGAGCCGTGACCGCGGAAGACATGGCGGCGATGTCCGACGCGCTCTCCCGCCAGACAGCGCCGGCGACCCTGGACGCCGCCTGGCAGCTGACCACCATGCCGCAGGATTCCGATGGCTGGTCCGGCCGCCCCGGCATGCAGCTGCGGCAGCATGGCCGGCAGCTGCGCACCCGCTGGCATCTCGAAAAGGTCGAGTCGGATGCCGCCTCGGCGACGTGCACCGCGCGAGACGGAAGCGGGCTCGTGCTCACCCAGCGCATCGCGATCGGCGTGGGCGGAGTGGTGCAGGTCGACGCCGTGCTGCGCAACGACGGCAACACCGATATCGAGGTGGAGTGGCTCGAGCCGACGATGCCGGTGCCGAGCACCGCCTCACATCTGACGACGTTCGACGGCCGCTGGGCGCGCGAGAAGCGCCCGGTGACGACGCCCTTCCCGGCGGGCTCGCTCGCCCGGCAATCCCGACGCGGCCGTCCTGGCCACGATGCGCCGACGCTGCTGATCGCCTCCGACGGCGAGCCCCGCTGGCGCAGCGGGCGCGTGTGGGCGGCACACGTGGCGTGGCCGAGCGACACGACCTACCGCACCGATCGCGTGTCCGACGCGGTGACCCTGCTCGGTGGCGGCGAGCTGTTCCGCCCCGGCGAGCTCGTGCTCTCCCCCGGTGACACGTACTCGGCTCCGCCAGCGCTGTTCCAGTACTCCGACGCCGGTCTCGACGGCATGGCCGCCGGCATCCACTCCTGGCTGCGGGGTCGCCCGCAGCACCCGCGCACCGCGCGTCCGTTCACACTGAACACCTGGGAGGCGGTCTACTTCGACCAGGAGCCGGCCCGGCTGCTCGCACTCGCCGATCGCGCAGCATCCGTGGGCGTCGAACGCTTCGTGCTCGATGACGGTTGGTTCCTCGGCCGCCATGACGACACCACGAGCCTCGGAGACTGGGTCGTCGACCCTGCGGCCTGGCCCGACGGGCTCGGCGTGCTCGCCGACCGGGTGCACGAACGGGGGATGCAGTTCGGGCTCTGGTTCGAGCCGGAGATGGTGAGCCTGGACAGCGAGCTGGCGCGACAGCATCCGGACTGGCTGCTGCACGACGAGCGCCACCTCGCCCACCCCGCCGCACTCTCATGGCGCACCCAGTACGTGCTCGACATCGCGAACCCGGACGCGTACGCACACATCCTCGGGCAGATGAGCGCCCTGGTCGCCGAACTCGGAATCGACTACATCAAGTGGGATCACAACCGCGACCTCGTCGAGAGCGTGCACGCCGAAGTCCCCGGCGCACACCGGCAGACGGCGGCGGTGCTGCGGCTGATCGCCGAGCTGAAGTCGCGGCATCCCGGGCTGGAGATCGAGTCATGCTCCTCGGGCGGCGCGCGCACCGACCTCGGCATCCTGCAGGTCACCGACCGGGTGTGGGCCAGCGACTCGAACGATCCCGTCGAACGGCAGGATATCCAGCGCTGGACCGGACTGCTGCTGCCACCCGAGCTCGTCGGCGCCCACGTCGGGCCGACCGAGTCGCACAGCTCCGGCCGCACCACCGACTTGTCGTACCGGATCGCCACCTCGCTGATGGGCTGCGCGGGGCTCGAATGGGACATCGCGTCGCTGTCCGACGAGGAGACCGCAGCGATCACCGCGTTCACGGCGCTGTACCGGGAACTGCGTCCGATCATCCATGGCGGCGTGGTCGTGCACCCCGAGCTGCGCGACCCCGCCTGGCGCATCACCGGGTTCGTCACCCCCGCCGACGCCGTGTTCGTGATCGCGACGATCGCCTCGGTGCAGGACGCCCGCGCCGAGCGGCTGCGCCTGCCGGGGCTCGACCCGGCCCGCCGGTACCGCGTGCACGTGCGCGACGAGATCGGCGAGACGAAAATGGGCTGGGTGACACCGCCGTGGATCCGCACGCCCCTCGAGCTGCCGGGTTCCGTGCTCGCCGAGGTGGGCCTGCAGCTGCCGACGCTGTGGCCGGTGCAGGCTCTGGTCGTGCAGGTGACGGCAGTCTAGGACTTCGTGCCAGGTCACACTTCGGGCGGGACACCGGGGCTGAACCCGCCGGAGATGTGACCCGGGCGGGGCCGGGCGAGACTATACGCGCGGGACAGGACCCGTCGACCCGCGGGGCTGGAGCACCGGGGTGGCGTCGAGCTCGCCGTCGGTGGGGGCGCCCGCGACCACGTCGAACAGTCGCCGGGCGACATGGGCGCCGAAGTTCACCACGTCATGGCTGAGCGACGTGATCTGCGGGTATGTGTGCTGGCAGAGCACAGAGTCGTCCCAGGCGATGATCGAGATGTCTTCGGGAACCCGGATGCCGAGTTGGGTCGCCACGCCGAGGGCGGCGACCGCCATGATGTCGTTGTCGAAGATGAACGCCGTCGGCGCGGCGGACCCGGTGAGCGCCCGCCGAGTGGCCTCGGCACCCTGTTTCGGCGTGAAGTCGGTGTGCAGGACGGTGGGCTCGGCTCCCTGCGCCCGCATCTCATCGAGGAACGCCGCGGTGCGCAGGTGGGTGTGCGCGAGCTCGACGAGCCCTGCGACGTGGGCGATGCGCCGATGCCCCAGCCCCACCAGGTGCTGCACGGCTTGGCGGGCGGCGGCTCCGTCATCTGTCCCCACCGCCGCCAATGAGCCGGCGACGCTCGGGTGCCCGACCACCACGACCGGGAGGCCAGGGGTCTTGGCGAGATAGGCGATGCGGGGGTCCTCCACCCGCACGTCGGTGACGATGACCCCGTCGACGCGCCGGGCGTTGCGCCACGCGCGCAGAGTCTCCAGTTCGCTGTGGATGTCGGGCACCACCTGCAACAGCAACCCGTGGTTGCGCAACGACAGCTCGCTCTCGATGCCGGCGAGGAAATGCATGTAGAACGACTCGACCCCGAGGTTGCGGGGGTCGCGGGCGATCGCAAGGCCGAAGGTGGCGGTCTTCGCCTCGGCGAGCGAGCGAGCGGATGCCGCCGGCGCCCACCCCAGCTCGTCGGCCACCGCGAGAATGCGCTCCCGGGTCTCGGAGGAGACGCCCTTCCGCCCGTTCAGCGCGAACGACACCGCACCGATGGAGACGCCGGCGCGCGCCGCGATGTCGGCGATCGTCACTCGGCGATCGGTGGTGCTTTTCACCCCTGGAGCTTACTCCCGAGCCGCTCTCCCCGGTTCCGGTCGCAAACCTGGCTGGATTTCTCGGGAAAGTCGAGCCAGGTTTGCGACCGGAGCAGGGCACGGGGCGGGGGGTGTGGATAAGTTCTGAGAGAAGAAGCGGGGGCGTGGCACGGTGGCTTCATGCAAGGCAACCGACACGTCCCCCTTCCGGCGCCACTGGGCGACGCCTTCACGGTGCGCAGCGGAATCGCCTTCGGCCTCGCACGCGGACGGATGCGGGGACCCGACCTCGAGAAACCCTTCTACGGCGTCCGCGTACGCGAGGGAAGCTTCAGCGACGACGACTCCGACGACGACAACAACCCGTACGCGATGCAGCGGCGGGCACGGGTGCGGCGGGCACGGGAGTTCCAGCCGCGGATGCGGGGCCAGCACTTCTTCAGTCACGAGACGGCCGCGTCGCTCTGGGGCGCTCCGCTTCCGCTTGAGCGAACGGGAGACGACGACCACATCGCCGGATACGAAGAGCTCCGCCTCCATGTCAGCACGATCGGAACGGAGGCTCTGCAGCGTACGTCCGGGGTGACGCGGCATCGGGTGCACGCGCATCTGGCCGAGACCTGCAGGGTCGAGGGCATGGACATCGCCACTCCGACGAGCACCTGGGCGATGCTCGGCGCTCATCTCGCGATATCCGATCTGGTCGTCCTCGGCGACTTCCTCTGCCGGGTGTGGCGACCCGGTTTCGGGCGGCCGCCAACGGATCGGGAGCCGCTGACGACGAGGGTCCAGCTCGAGGAGGCGCTCCGCGCCGGCCGCCGCGTCGGGGCGGCACGGCTACGTGAGGCGCTGACGCTCATCAGAGAGGACTCCTGGTCGCCCCGGGAATCGCTGGTGCGCTACCACCTCGTGTCCTCGGGGCTGCCTGAGCCGGAGCTGAACATCGACGTCTATGACGACGACGGCCGGTTCCTCGGCTGCGTCGACATGGCCTATCGGGCGCAGAAGGTGGCGGTCGAATACCACGGCTACCTGCATTCGGCGACCTGGGCCGACGATGTCGAACGCGTGGCACGGCTGCGAGCCGCCGGGTGGACCGTCATCGAGGTGACGGCATCCACCCTGAAGGACCCCCAGCGTCTCGTCGACCGGGTCGCCGCCGCGCTGCGTCGCTGACCCTGCCCCTCCCCCTGTTCCGGTCGCAAACCTGGCTCGATTTCCGCAGGAAATACGACC
>NZ_JASGCY010000069.1:0-15272 GCF_047607465.1 Microbacterium sp.
CCTGCGTGAAGCGGAAGATGTTGTCGATGAAGAGCAGCACGTCCTGCTTCTGCACGTCGCGGAAGTACTCCGCCATCGTCAGAGCCGACAGGGCGACGCGCAGACGCGTCCCCGGCGGCTCGTCCATCTGGCCGAACACGAGCGCGGTCTTGTCGAAGACGCCCGCCTCCTCCATCTCGTGGATGAGGTCGTTGCCCTCACGGGTGCGCTCGCCGACACCGGCGAACACCGACACACCGCCGTGGTCCTGAGCGACGCGCTGGATCATCTCCTGGATGAGGACGGTCTTGCCGACACCGGCGCCGCCGAACAGGCCGATCTTCCCACCCTGCACGTAGGGGGTGAGGAGGTCGATCGACTTGATGCCGGTCTCGAACATGGTGGTCTTCGACTCGAGCTGGTCGAAGTTCGGGGCCTTGCGGTGGATCGGCCAGCGCTCGGTGACCTCGATGGTCTCGCCGGGCTCGGCGTTGAGGACCTCGCCGATCACGTTGAAGACCTTGCCCTTGGTCACGTCGCCGACGGGGACCGAGATGGCCTCCCCGGTGTCGCGGACCTCCTGGCCGCGGACGATGCCGTCCGTCGGCTTCAGGGCGATGGCGCGGACGAGGTCATCGCCGAGGTGCTGCGCGACCTCGAGCGTGATCTCGGTGGACTCCTCGCCGATGACGATCGTGGTCTTCAGCGCGTTGTAGATGTCGGGGATCGAGTCGTGCGGGAACTCGATGTCGACAACCGGACCGTTGACGCGTGCGACGCGCCCGACGACCGCGGTCGCGGGCTTCTCAGCCGTGGCGGTGGGGGTCATTTTCGTCTCTTTCCTGATGGTCTTATTTGCTCGACGCGAGGGCGTCGGCGCCGCCGACGATCTCCGCGATCTGCTGCGTGATCTCCGCCTGACGCGCATTGTTGCGCAGACGGGTGTAGTCGGTGATGAGCTTGTCGGCGTTGTCGCTGGCCGACTTCATCGCCTTCTGCGTCGCGGCCTGCTTGGCGGCGGACGACTGCAGGAGGGCGTTGAAGACGCGGTTCTGGACGTACACCGGCAGGATCGCGTCGAGGACGGTCTCGGCATCCGGCTCGAACTCGTAGAGCGGGTACACGGTGTTCCCGGCCTCCGAGTCGTCGGCCTCCGCGATCACCAGCGGCAGCAGGCGCACGGTCTCCGGCTCCTGCGTCATCATGCTGACGAAGCGGTTGAAGACGAGGTGGATCTCGTCGACGCCGCCCGCCTCTCCCCCGCGCGTGAAGGCCTCCAGCAGCGTGGCCGAGATCTCCTCCGCGGTGTGGAAGGAGGGGGTGTCGGTGTCGCCGGTCCACTCCGCAGCCGCGGCGAGGCCGCGGAACTGGAAGTAGCCCACGGCCTTGCGGCCGATCAGATAGAACACCGGCTCCTTGCCCTGCTCGCGCAGGAGCTCGGCGACCTCGAGGCCCTCGCGGAGGATCTGCGAGTTGAAGGCTCCGGCGAGACCGCGGTCCGAGGTGAAGATCACGACGGCGGAGCGTCGGATGCTCTCGGGCTCGCGGGTGAGCGGATGATCGATGTTCGAGTGCGTCGCGACGGCCGACACGGCCCTCGTCACGGCCTGCGCGAAGGGGCTGGACGCCTTGACGCGTGCCATCGCCTTCTGGATGCGCGAAGCCGCGATGAGTTCCATCGCCTTCGTGATCTTCTTGGTCGTCTGGGCAGAGGAGATCTTCTGCTTGTAGACCCTGAGTTGAGCGCCCATGTGTTCAGTACCTCACGCGTTACGCGCGACGACCCTTGACGATCTTCTCCTGGTCGACGTCCTCAGGATCGGCAGCAGCGTGCTCCTCGTGGCCGGGGGCGCCGATGGCGTGGCCCTTGCCGCCCTGGAACTCCAGGATGAAGGCGTCCGTCTGCTTCTCGAGCTCTGCGACCGTGTCGTCATCGAGGACGTTGGTCTCACGCAGCGTGTCGAGAACCTTGGTGTTGCGACGCAGGTAGTCAAGGAGCTCGCGCTCGAAGCGCAGCACGTCCTCGACCTCGATCGAGTCGAGCTTGCCGTTGGTGCCGGCCCAGATCGAGACGACCTGCTCCTCGACGGGGTACGGCGAGTACTGCGGCTGCTTGAGCAGCTCGGTCAGACGCGCACCGCGCGAGAGCTGACGGCGCGAGGCCTGGTCGAGGTCGGACGCGAACATCGCGAACGCCTCGAGCGAGCGGTACTGCGCGAGCTCCAGCTTCAACGTTCCGGAGACCTTCTTGATCGACTTCACCTGAGCGTCACCGCCCACACGCGAGACCGAGATGCCCACGTCGACCGCCGGACGCTGGTTGGCGTTGAAGAGGTCGGACTGGAGGAAGATCTGGCCGTCGGTGATGGAGATCACGTTGGTCGGAATGTACGCCGAGACGTCGTTCGCCTTGGTCTCGATGATCGGAAGGCCCGTCATCGAACCCGCGCCGAGCTCGTCGGACAGCTTCGCGCAGCGCTCGAGCAGACGCGAGTGCAGGTAGAAGACGTCGCCAGGGTAGGCCTCGCGGCCCGGCGGGCGGCGCAGCAGCAGGGAAACGGCACGGTAGGCCTCGGCCTGCTTCGACAGGTCGTCGAAGATGATGAGGACGTGCTTGCCGCCGTACATCCAGTGCTGGCCGATGGCAGAGCCCGTGTAGGGGGCGAGGTACTTGAAGCCAGCGGGGTCGGATGCCGGAGCCGCCACGATCGTGGTGTACTCCAGAGCACCGGCCTCTTCGAGCGCGCCCTTCACGGAGGCGATCGTCGAGCCCTTCTGACCGATGGCGACGTAGATGCAGCGGACCTGCTTGTTGACGTCGCCCGACTCCCAGTTGGCCTTCTGGTTGATGATCGTGTCGATCGCGATGGCCGTCTTGCCGGTCTGACGGTCGCCGATGATGAGCTGACGCTGACCGCGCCCGACGGGGATCATCGCGTCGATGGCCTTGATACCGGTCTGCATCGGCTCGTGCACGCTCTTGCGCTGCATGACGCCGGGGGCCTGGAGCTCGAGCTCGCGGACGCTCTCGGTCGCGATCGCGCCGAGGCCGTCGATCGGGTTGCCGAGCGGGTCGACCACGCGGCCGAGGTAGCCGTCGCCGACGGGGACCGAGAGGACCTCACCGGTGCGGGTGACCTCTTGGCCGGCCTCGATGCCGGTGAAGTCGCCGAGGACGACGACGCCGATCTCGTGCTCGTCGAGGTTCAGCGCGAGACCCTTGGTGCCGTCCGCGAACGTGACGAGCTCGTTCGCCATCACGCCGGGCAGTCCCTCGACGTGGGCGATGCCGTCGGCGGCGTCGATGACGGTGCCGACCTCGGTCGCCGCGGCCCCGGCGGGCTCGTATGCCGCGGCGAAGTCCTTCAGCGCGTCACGGATGACGTCGGGGCTGATCGATAGTTCTGCCATTGTCTTCCCTTTGTATCTGGGTGCGCGGTTCCCCGCGCGAAGTCGTGTTAGCCCGCGAGCTTCTGGCGAAGGTCTGCGAGTCGGGCTGCGATGCTGCCGTCGATGACGTCATCGGCGATCTGCACGCGCAGTCCTCCGACGACGGCGGGGTCGATGACGACGTTGAGCGAGACCTCGCCGTCGTACCGGCTCGACAGGGCCGAGCTGAGGCGGGTGCGCTGCGCGTCGCTGAGCGGCGTCGCGCTGTGCACGGTGGCGACGACGCGACCGCGCTGGCTGGAGACGATGTTCGTCGCCCGCGTCAGCAGCTGACGCACGCGGCGCTCGCGCGGCCGGCGCACCAGCGACGACACGATCAGCGTCGTGCCTGCCCCCGCACCGCCCGCGAGCAGCTTCTCGACGAGGGCGCCCTTGGCGTCCTCGTCTCCGAGACGGCTGCCAAGGGCGAGCTCGAGCTCCGGGTTCGCGGCGATCACGCGGGAGAAGCCGAACAGCTCGCCCTCGAGGTCGGACGCGGGCTCGGCGATCGCCGTCGCGCGGATGGCGAGCTCCTCGATGCCGTCGACGAGGTCGGCCGCAGAGGACCAGCGCTCGGCGACGACCGTCTTGAGCACGCTCTGCGTGCTCGGCGAGAAGCCGCCGAACACCGCCGCCACCACGTTCTGACGTGCCGCGCGAGCGGCAGCCGGATCAGCGAGCGCGCCGCTCAGTTGCGACGAGTCGCCCACGGCGCGCGCGGCGGCGAACAGCTCCCGCGCGGTGTCGATGCTGACGCCCGAAGCCGCGGCAAGGGCCTGAGTCGATGCCGCGAGTGCCTGAGTGGTCGCGCTGCCCATTACTTGGCCGCCTCGAGGTCCGCGAGGAAGCGGTCGACGACCGCGGTCGCGCGGGCGTCGTCGGAGAGCGTCTCGCCGACCACGCCGCCGGCGAGGTCGAGCGCGAGCGTGCCGACCTCGCTGCGCAGCGAGACGAGAGCGGCCTGCCGCTCGGCCTCGATCTGCGTGTGCGCGGTGGCGGTGATGCGCGCGGCCTCGCTGGTCGCGGCATCCTTCGCCTCGGCGACGATCTTCTTGCCGTCCTCACGGGCGGCCTCGCGGATCTCACCGGCCTCGGTGCGCGCCTCTGCCAGCTGACGGGTGTACTCCTCGAGCGCGGCCTCGGCCTGCTTCTGGGCCTCGTCGGCCTTGGCGATGTTGCCCTCGATCGCAGCGGAGCGCGCATCCAGCAGTTCGTACAGCTTCGGCAGCGCGACGCGCCACACCACGAGCAGGATGATGACGAAGCACAGACCCGACCAGATGATGTCGTACCACGCGGGGATCAGCGGATTGTGCGCCGCCTCTTCCGCTGCGGACGTGACAAGAGCGTTCAGCATCCTGTCTCCTTATCGAAGTCGACGGTCAGTTGGTGAAGATGAAGTACGTCGCGATGCCGATGAAGGCGAGCGCCTCGGTGAAGGCGATACCGATCCACATCAGCACCTGCAGGCGGCCGGCCAGCTCGGGCTGACGGGCGACGCCCTCGATCGTCTTGCCGACGACGATGCCGACGCCGATCGCCGGGCCGATGGCCGCGAGGCCGTAACCGACCGTCGCGATGTTGCCGGAGATGTCAGCGAGAACCGTAGTTGCGTCCACGGGTTTTTCCTTTCGTTGGGTGGGAAGGCAGGTGTTTGCCGACCCGCTCAGTGCTCTTCTGCGACCGCGAGCTGGATGTAGACCGCGGTGAGGATGGTGAAGACGTAGGCCTGCAGGAAGGCCACGAGGACCTCGAACAGGGTGAAGGCGAATCCGAAGGCGAGCGTTCCGGTGCCGACGGCGATCCACCCGCTGCCAAGGGTGAACACGAAGAACTGCGTCGCCGAGAAGAACAGCACCAGCATCAGGTGGCCGACGATCATGTTCATCAGCAGTCGCAGCGTCAGCGTCACCGGACGGATGATGAAGGTCGAGATGATCTCCAGCGGCGTGACGATGATGTACAGGAACGGCGGAACCCCCGAGGGGAACAGCGAGTTCTTGAAGAAGTTCTTCGGGCTCTTCTTGATGCCCGCGTAGATGAACGTCACGTAGCTGACGATCGCGAGCAGCAGCGGCACGGCGATGATGCTGGTTCCTGCGATGTTCAGGAACGGGATGATGCCCGTGATGTTCATGAACAGGATCATGAAGAACAGCGTCGTGAGGATCGGCAGGAACCGACGGCCGTCCTTGCGACCGAGCAGATCCTCTGCGATGTTCACGCGGACGAAGTCGAGACCCATCTCGACGATGCTCTGGAAGCGACCGGGTACGACCGTCATCTTCCGGGTGCCGAGCCACAGCACGAGCACCACGATCGCCGTCGCGAGGAACTGGATCAGGTGGATGCGGTGGATGACCAGGTCGCCGATCTGGAACACGGCGTCGGGGAAGAATTCGTCGATTGACGGTCCGTGGAACTCGCCGTCACTGGCAAGTCGGGGCATCAGGGTCGCAGCAAGATTGAACAGCGCGGGCTCCAGCTTCGGGGCACCGGTCAGAACCGGGGCGACGATGGTCGGTGTGCTTCACAGCGCAAGCGCTCGCGGACGAGCGGCGGGCACATCTCAACACTATCAGAATCCGAGGTTCTCCTCAGACGCGGCGTCGGCTTCGGAAGCACCCCGCGCCTCCCCTGGCGCTCGATCCTCCGGCACCTCCGTCGGCAACGATGCGTCGCTCACGACGGGAAGGCGCATCTTCATCAGCACGACGACGTCGATCACCAGCGACATCAGGACGCCGGCGACGATCGACAGCAGGAACACCGTCGGATGGATCCACGGCTGCCCGCTCACCAGCACCATGATGAGGAAGAACACGCCGAGCTTGAGCAGCCAGCCGCCGAGCACGATCGCGAAGAACAGTTGCACGTACAGCGGATCGCCGTACCAGCGGTTGGCGATGAGGATGCTGATGCCGGTGATCGCCAGGAAGACGGCGGCGATCAGCACCCCGAGCAGCCCGCTGACGAGACCCGATCCCTGAGCGACGATGAACCCGACGACACCGGCGATGACGGCGAGCACACCCGTGGCCACCGCCGACCAGGTCAGGGTGCGCCGCAGGATCGGGGTGCTGGAGACGGGGTTCGGACTCATCGCGGGTTCACGGTGCTTTCTTCGGATGGGGTGGTGGTCGTGGCGCTCGGGCGCGGACGGCGCCTCGTGGGATTGAAGGTGATCACCAGGCACGCGGCGATGCCGACGAGGCCGAAGCACACCCCAGGCAGGTACTGACCGGACCAGTCCTCGCGGGCGCCGATGTACATGAGCAGCACGGCGAGGGAGATCACGGTCGTCCACGCGTAGAAGATGAGGACGGCGTCGCGATCGCGATGGCCGAGGTCGAGCATGCGATGGTGCAGGTGCTTGCGATCGGGCGAGAACGGCGACTTGCCGGCGCTCATGCGCCGCAGCACCGCGAGGCCGAAGTCGAGCAGCGGCAGGAGCACCACCAGCAACGGCAGCAGGATGGGGATGAAGGCACCGAGGAGGCCGGAGCGGCCGATGCGCTCCGGATCGATCACTGCGGGGTCGAGCTGCCCTGTGAGCGAGATCGCCGACGTCGCCATGAGCAGTCCGAGCACGAGGGCCCCTGAGTCGCCCATGAAGATCTTCGCCGGGCTCCAGTTCATCGGCAGGAACCCGAGGCAGGCGCCGATGAGCACGGCGGCGAGGAAGGTCGAAAGGTTGAAGTAGCTCGATGCCCCGGTGTCGCGCGTCACGACGTAGGAGTAAGTGAAGAAGACCCCGTTCGCGATGAGGCAGACGCCGGCGACGAGGCCGTCGAGGCCGTCGATGAAGTTCACGGCGTTCATGACGATGACGATCGCGAACATCGTCATCGTGATGCTCAGCCAGCTGGAGAAGACGAGCATGTCGCCGAACGGCAGCGACAGGATCTGGAGAGCTCCCCCGACGGTGATGATGCCTGCGGCGAGGAACTGCGCCCCGAGCTTGATCATCCAGTCGAGGTCCCACAGGTCGTCCACGACGCCGACCAGCGCGATGAGCAGGGCGGCGCCGAGGAGCGACCACATCGTCTGCGGCCGCATCCAGATCGTGGCGAAGAAGGGGTTCAGCGCCGACACGCCGAAGGCCACGGCGATCCCCAGGAAGATCGCCACGCCGCCCAGGCGCGGCGTGGGTGTCTTGTGGACGTCGCGCTCGCGGATGCCGGGGTAGAGCTTGAACCGCAGGCTCAGACGCCAGACCACCGCGGTCAGCGCGAAGGTGACCGCGGCGGTGAGGATGATCGTGAAGAGGTACTGCTTCACGTATCCCCGCCCTGCGGCGCGGGCTCGGGCTCGGGTTCTGTGTCGGTCTCGGCCTCGGTCTCGGGCTCGGCCTCGGTCTCAGTCTCGGTCTCGGCTTCGAGCAGATCGCCGAGGACCTCCTCGAGCTGCTCCCGCGTCACCGCGCCCTGCCGCAGGATGCGCACGGCGCCCGTGCCCGCATCGGCGTCGGCGTCGGCGTCGCGCGCGTACAGCGAGGTCGCATCGATGATCGTGGACGCGACCCCCTCGTCCGCGGGGCCCCCGTCGAGGTAGACCGCGACGCTGTCCTCCAGCATCCCCTGCGCCTGGGCGGCCGTGACCGCCGTCGGCCGACCGGTGAGGTTCGCGCTGGACACCGCGAGCGGTCCGGTCTCGGCGAGCATCTCCAGGGCGATGCGGTCGTCCGGCATGCGCACGGCGACCGTGCCCTTGGTCTCGCCGAGGTCCCAGACGAGCGAGGGCTGCGCGGGGAGCACAATCGTCAGCCCGCCGGGCCAGAATGCGTCGACGAGGCGCTGCACGGGCTCCGGCACGCTCTCGGCGATGGCGACGAGGGTCTCGACGCCGCCGATGAGGACGGGCGGCGGCTGATCGCGGCCCCTCCCCTTCGCATCGAGGAGCTTCTGCACCGCGATGGGCGAGAAGGCGTCGGCGGCGACGCCGTAGACGGTGTCGGTGGGGATCACGATGAGCTCGCCGCGGCTGATGGCCTGGCGCGCGTGGCGCATACCGGCGAGCAGCTGCGCCTCATCGCCGCAGTCGAAGATGGAAGACATGACCCCTCGATTCTAGTCGCGGACGCCTGTGCGCACGCCTCTCACGGCCGCAGGGCCGTCGTGGCCCGGTCGCGCGAGGTCAGATCACGATGCGTCGCCGCCGCGTGCCATCCGTCGGCGGCGAGGATGCCGCGGATCTGCTCGCCCTGCAGCTCGCCGTGCTCGATGACGAGCAGGCCGCCTGGGCGCAGGAGCTCCCGCGCCCGCACGCTGAGCACGCGGACGACATCAAGGCCGTCCTCTCCGCCGTACAGGGCCAGCGCCGGGTCGAACAGGCGCACCTCGGGATCGCGGGGGACGGCCGCATCCGGCACGTACGGCGGGTTGGAGATGACGACGGATGCCGTGCCGTCGAGCTCGCGGAAGGCGTCGGCGAGGTCGGCGTTGACGAGCACGAGGTTCTCCACGCCGGCGACGTTGCGCGACGCCCAGGCGAAGGCGTCCGGCGAGAGCTCGGCGGCGAAGACGCGCGCGTGCGGCACCTCCGTCGCCATCGCCAGTGCGATCGCGCCGCTGCCGGTGCCGAGGTCGACGCCGATCGGTTCGGGCTCGGCGGCGCCCAACAGCGCGTCGATGGCGAACTGCACGACCGTCTCGGTCTCCGGGCGCGGCACGAACACCCCTGGCCCCACGGCGAGCTCGAGACGGCGGAACGGGGCGGTGCCGGTGAGGTGCTGCAGCGGCTCGCGGGCGCTGCGCCGCTCGACGAGCGCGCCGAAGGCGGCGGCATCCGTCTCGGCGATCCCCTCGCCGCGGACCATCGCCGCCTGCACCTCTCCCCTGCCGCGGCCCAGCACATGGCCGACGAGGAGCTCGGCATCGACGACGGGATCCGGCACGCCGGCGTCGGCGAGGCGACGGGCGGCGGAGCGCACGAGGGAAGCGAGGTCGGTGTCGGGCATCCCTCCAGCGTAGGCCGCAACGCAGGGTCACATATGCGCGACGGGCGACGCACTCCCCTAGGCTGGCCGCAGTCACCCCGTCCAGGAAAGGCTCTTCTCCATGCCCGGCATCCACTCCGACATCACGACCGCGTTCGGCAACACCCCGCTGGTCCGGCTGAACCGCGTGACCGAAGGCCTCGGCGCCGACGTCTTCGCCAAGCTCGAATACTTCAACCCCGGCTCCAGCGTCAAGGACCGTCTCGGCATCGCGATCATCAACGCGGCGGAGAAGGACGGCACGCTGCAGCCGGGTGGCACCATCATCGAGGCCACCAGCGGCAACACCGGCATCGCGCTCTCGCTCGTCGGCGCCGCCCGCGGCTACAAGGTCATCCTCACGATGCCCGCCTCGATGTCGAAGGAGCGCCGCGTGCTGCTCAAGGCGTTCGGCGCCGAACTCGTGCTCACCGACCCCGCACTCGGCATGAAGGGCGCGGTGGCCGAGGCCGAGCGCATCCAGGCAGAGACGCCCGGTGCGATCCTCGCCCGCCAGTTCGCGAACGAGGCCAACGCGCAGATCCACCGCGAGACCACCGCCGAAGAGATCTGGCGCGACACCGACGGCGAGGTCGACATCTTCGTCGCCGGCATCGGCACCGGCGGCACGATCACGGGCGTCGGCCAGGTGCTCAAGCAGCGCAAGCCCGGCGTGCACGTCGTCGCCGTCGAGCCGACCGCCTCCCCGCTGCTGTCGCAGGGCACGCCAGGGCCCGCGAAGATCCAGGGCATCGGCCCGAACTTCGTGCCGCCGATCCTCGACACCGAGGTGTTCGACGAGGTCGTCACGGTCGAGTTCGAAGACGCCCTCTCCACCTCGCGCGCACTCGCCGCGAACGAGGGGCTGCTCGTCGGCATCTCCAGCGGCGCCGCGGCCTGGGCCGCTCTGCAGGTCGCCGCGCGCCCCGAGAACGCCGGCAAGAAGATCGTCGTCATCATCCCCGACACCGGTGAGCGCTACCTGTCCACCGCCCTGTTCGAGGACCTGCGCGAGGACTGATGCGCCTCGGCGACATGATCGGGCGGATGCGAGAGGACATCGCATCCGCCCGTCTTCGCGACCCCGCCGCGCGCAGCGGCCTGGAGATCGCCCTGCTCTACCCCGGTCTGCATGCGATCTGGGCGCACCGGGTCAGCCATGCGTTGTGGGTGCGCGGCCTGCGCTTCCCCGCCCGTCTCGGGTCTCAGCTCAGCCGCTGGCTCACCGGCATCGAGATCCATCCCGGCGCGTCGATCGGCCGCCGCTTCTTCATCGACCACGGCATGGGTGTCGTGATCGGTGAGACGGCCGAAGTCGGAGACGACGTCATGCTCTACCACGGGGTCACTCTCGGGGGCCGTACGCGCGATGCGGGCAAACGGCATCCGACGCTCGAGGACGGCGTCGTCGTCGGCTCCGGCGCCAAGATCCTCGGGCCCGTCGTGATCGGGGCAGGAACCGCCATCGGCGCGAACGCCGTGGTGACGACGGACGCCCCTGCGCACTCCGTGCTCACCGGGATCCCGGCCAAGCCCCGCTCGAAGACACCGGGCGAGAACCTCTCGCACCTGCTCTCCGCTCCCGACTACTCGATCTGAGGCTCAGGAGCCGAGATCCTCCTCGGCTGGTACCCCGGCATGCCTGGCGGTCTCCCCCGTGCGGCGGGTCCGCAGACGATGCAGCAGAGCGGGCGTGCCCATCACGATCATCACGACGCCCAGCACGATGGCTGTCCAGCTCACGAACCGAGTGACCCAGAGCAGCGGCCCGTTCAGGATGAGTTCACTGCCATCGAGGGAAAGCCAAGAGCGATCAGGAAGACCGCGAAGGCACCACCAGGAGTGCCATCGTGAAGGTGGGCGACGACGTTCGGGACGGCGACGGCGACGAGCACCGCAGGAAGGAACGCCGCGACGACCAGCCACGGCAGCATCCCACCCCTACCACGACGCCGCAACGCGCCGACGGCGATGCCGAGCGCGGTGCTGAGCAGCATCGAGAGGACGGCTCCGGAGGCCCATCCCGCAAACCATGCTATCCCTGCGACGAGGGCGAAGAGGAGCAAGAAGGGCACGAGGGCGACGAGGGCGACGACGAGGATGACGCCGAGGTCTGTGACGCCGTCGAGACGCTCCGATGCGAACAGCACCCAGAGCGCGGCCGTCGTCGGGATACCGCCGGCGATCCCAGCGATCAACGAGCCCCAGAGCCCGTCGCCCATCCAGGAGTACGCCGTGCCGTCACCCCGCACGCTGTCCTCCTCCGAGAGCGACGCAGTGACATCATCGAGGTGCTCCGCGTAGCCGGCGTTGAGCGCGAAGAACCGGCTTCCCGAGACAAGTCCCGCGAACACGGCGGGGACGGCGAGGGCGAGGAGGACAGTCCACGTGGCAGCGGGATCCTCATCGGAGGGACGCACGCCGGCGAGCAGAATCCCGATGACCGCGACCAGCTGGACGACGCCAGCCCACGCCGAGATCCGGCGGTAGCCGTCCCAGCGACGTCGGCGAGCAGGACGCGACGGAGAGACGCGATCGGACATGCGGCGCTCGTTCGCTCGGCGGTGATCAGGACCTGCCGAAACTCTATCAGCGCGTCCAGTCGTCGACGCGAAGCCCGCGTGATATCTTTTCAGTCAGATACGATATCACCCAGAAAGAGCGTCCCCCGATGACCGACATCCTGATCCGCAATGTCCCGGCGGCCGACGTGCGCCGCCTCGACGAGAAGGCGGCTGCGCTGGGTCTGTCACGCGCAGAGTATCTGAGGCGCCGCATCATCGCCGACGCTCACCGACCGGTCGAGACGGCATTGAGCAGGGAGGACTTTGCGCAGTTCGAGGCGCTTGCCGACGAGGAGTTCATGGCTGCGGCCTGGAACTAGCAGATGACCTCCTGGCTGATCGACAAGTCTGCTCTCGCGCGAATGGGCAGCGCTCGCGACGCGGAGCTCTGGTTCTCACGCGTGGAACGCGGCCTGGTACAGATCGCGACGCCCACGTTGCTCGAAGTCGGATACTCCGCCCTGAATCGTGTCGACTGGGAGAGCAAGCTCCGTCGGCCGCCCGTGCACCTCATGCCCCTCGCGATCCTGACGCCGCGTGCCGAGGCACGCGCTCTGGACGTTCAGGCGGAGCTCGCCACGCACGGGCAGCACCGTGCACCATCTGTCGCCGATCTGCTGATCGCAGTGATCGCCGAGGAGTGGGGACTCACCGTGTTGCACGTGGACAAGGACTTCGAGATGATCGCCAAGATCACCGGACAGCCGGTCGAACGGCTAGCTCTCTGATCGGCATCGGACCCGAGGACGCATCCCACCAGTCACAGCCCAAATTCTACGAACGGGGACGAAGATGCGCCCGTCACCGACCGCGGGATCGACCGGGCGTCAGCCCTCCTGGCCGAGGGCGGCGAGGCGCGCCTCCTCATCGGCAGCGATCGCGCTGTCGATAAGGGGATCGAGCGCGCCGTCCATCACCTGATCGAGGTTGTATGCCTTGAAGCCGGTGCGGTGGTCGGCGATCCGGTTCTCCGGAAAGTTGTAGGTGCGGATCCGCTCCGAACGGTCCATGCCGCGAATCTGCGAGCGCCGCGCGTCGGAGGCTGCAGCATCCAGCTCCTCCTGCTGCCTCGCGAGCAGCCGCGCGCGCAGCACGCGCATCGCCGCCTCGCGGTTCTGCAGCTGCGACTTCTCGTTCTGCATCGACACGACGATGCCTGTGGGCACGTGCGTGATGCGCACCGCCGAGTCCGTCGTGTTGACGGACTGGCCGCCGGGCCCTGACGAGCGGAAGACGTCGATCTTCAGATCGTTCTGGTCGATCTGGATCTCCTCGGGCTCGTCGACCTCGGGGAACACCAACACGCCGGTCGTGGAGGTGTGGATGCGCCCCTGCGATTCGGTGGCAGGGACCCGCTGCACGCGGTGCACACCGCCCTCGTACTTCAGATGCGCCCATACCCCCTGCGCGGGGTCGGAGGATGCGCCCTTGATCGCGACCTGGACGTCCTTGTAGCCGCCGAGATCGGACTCGTTGCGCTCGAGGAGCTCGGTCTTCCACCCCTTGGAGGCCGCGTACTGGATGTACATGCGCAGCAGGTCGGCGGCGAACAGCGCGCTCTCGGCGCCGCCCTCCCCCGCCTTGATCTCCATGATCACGTCACGGGCGTCGTCGGGATCGCGCGGGATGAGCAGACGCCGCAGCCTCTCCTGCGCGGCCTGCACGCCCTCCTCGAGGGCCGGGACCTCGTCAGCGAACGCCTCGTCCTCGCGGGCGAGCTCGCGCGCGGCCTCGAGATCGTCGGATGCCGCCACCCACGCGTCGTGGGCGGCGACGATCCGCGACAGCTCGGCGTAGCGCCGGTTCACGCGCTTCGCCCGTGCAGCGTCGGCGTGCACCGCAGGGTCGGAGAGCTCCTCCTGGACCCGGCGATGCTCGTCGATCAGAGACTGAACGGACTCGAACACGACGTCGACGCTCAGCGGATGTTGTTGTCGTGACCGCCAGCGGGCAGCGTCGGAATCGACTTCTGCATCTGCACGAGGAACTCGACGTTGGAGTTCGTCTCCTTGAGCTTGCCCAGCACGACCTCGAGGGACTGCTGCTGGTCGAGGCCCGCGAGAGCGCGGCGCAGCTTCCAGGTGATCTTGACCTCGTCGGCGCTCAGCAGCATCTCCTCACGGCGCGTGCTCGAAGCGCTCACGTCGACCGCCGGGAAGATGCGCTTGTCGGCGAGGGCGCGCGACAGGCGCAGCTCGCTGTTGCCCGTGCCCTTGAACTCCTCGAAGATGACCTCGTCCATCTTCGACCCTGTTTCGACGAGAGCCGTGGCGAGGATGGTGAGCGAACCGCCGTTCTCGATGTTGCGGGCGGCGCCGAAGAAGCGCTTGGGCGGGTACAGGGCCGAGGCGTCGACACCCCCGGTGAGCACCCGACCGGATGCCGGAGCCGAGATGTTGTACGCGCGGCCGAGGCGGGTGATCGAGTCGAGGAGCACGACGACGTCGCGGCCGAGCTCCACGAGGCGCTTCGCGCGCTCGATCGCGAGCTCTGCGACCGTGGTGTGATCCTCGGCCGGGCGATCGAAGGTCGAGGCGATGACCTCGCCCTTCACCGAGCGCTGCATGTCGGTGACCTCTTCTGGACGCTCGTCGACGAGCACGACCATGAGGTGGACCTCGGGGTTGTTGATGGCGATCGCGTTGGCGATCTGCTGCAGCACGATCGTCTTGCCGGCCTTCGGCGGGGCGACGATGAGGCCGCGCTGGCCCTTGCCGATCGGGGCGATGAGGTCGATGATGCGCTGGGTGAGCTTCTCGGGGGCCGTCTCCAGGCGCAGGCGCTCCTGCGGGTAGAGCGGGGTGAGCTTGCCGAACTCGACACGGTTCGCCGCGTCGTCGACCGACAGGCCGTTGACCGAGTCGACCTTGACGAGGGCGTTGTACTTCTGGCGCCCCTGCTGCTCACCCTCACGGGGCTGCTTGATCGACCCGACGATCGCGTCGCCCTTGCGCAGGTTGTACTTCTTGACCTGGCCGAGCGAGACGTACACGTCACTGGGACCGGCGAGGTAGCCGGTCGTGCGCACGAAGGCGTAGTTGTCGAGCACGTCGAGGATGCCCGCGATCGGGATGAGGACGTCGTCCTCGCCGATCTCGGTCTCGAACTCGTCGGCGGGACCGCCGCTGCGGCGCTTGTTGCGCTGGCGACCGCGCCCGTTGGCGGATGCATCGTCGTCGGACGGGCCGTTCTGCGGCTGCTCGCCCTGCGCGGCGCCGCCCTGGCCGTTACCGCCCTGCCCGGTGCCGCCCTGACCGGTGCCGCCCTGACCGCGGCCGCGGTTGCGGCTGCGGCTGCGGCTGCGGCCGCGGCCGCCCTGCTCC
>NZ_JASGCY010000070.1:0-49908 GCF_047607465.1 Microbacterium sp.
CGGGCGGGGCGGGCGGGCGGGGCTGGCGGGCCCGAGCGGGCCGGACCGGAGCGCTCAGCTCGGGGAGGGCGGTGGTGGTGGGGCCACCGGCATCCGCACGGTGAACGTCGTGCTGCCGGGGACGCTCTTGACCTCGATGTGTCCGCCGTGCCCCTCGACGATCGCCTTCGCGATGGCGAGACCGAGGCCGGTGCCACCGGTCTGCCTGGCGCGGGAGGCGTCGCCGCGGGCGAAGCGGGCGAACAGCTCCTCGCGCACGGCGGGGTCGATGCCCGGTCCGTCGTCGTGCACGCGCATCACCACGTCGGTGCCCTCGCGCGCGACCGACAGCGTGATCTGCGTGCCCGCTGGGGTGTGCGTCCTGGCGTTCGCGAGCAGGTTGGTCACGACCTGGCTCAACCGGCCGGCATCGCCGACGACGATCACCGGCTCGTCGGGGACGTCGATGCGCCAGTCGTGGTCGGGGGCGGTGGGCTGCGCATCCGCCACGCTCTCCACGGCGAGCCTGGTCAGATCCACGGTGCCGTGGAGGAGTTCGCGACCCTCGTCGAGGCGGGCGAGCAGCAGCAGATCCTCGACGAGGCTCGTCATCCGCAGCGACTGCGCCTGGATGCGCTCGAGCGAGGTCGTGGTGCCGTTGATCGTCGGGTCGCCGGCGCCGGCGCCGGCGCCGCGGGCCTGCGCCTGTGCGAGCGCTCGCAGCGACAGCTCGGAGTAGCCGCGGATCGACGCCAGCGGGGTGCGGAGCTCGTGGCTGGCGTCGGCGACGAACTGCCGCATCCGCTCCTCGTTGCGCTGTCGCGCGGCGAGGGAGCTGTCGACGTGGTCGAGGAGCTTGTTGAGAGAGGCGCCGACGAGCCCGGTCTCGGTGCGCGGGTCGGACTCCGACGCGGGCACGCGTTCGGTGATCTCCACGGCGCCGCGATCGAGGGGGAGGTTGGCGACCCGCGTCGCCGTCGCCGCCATCGCCCGCAGCGGCCGAAGGCTCACCCTGATCGTCACCGCGGTGGTCAGTGCCAGCAGGATCAGTCCGCCGACGGTCGTCAGGGCGATGACGGTGAGGAGCGTGGTGAGCTGGTTCTGGATGTCGTCGCGCGGGAGGCCGGCGACCACGGTCGCACCGCTCTGGGGCGCTGTCGTGACGATCACGCGATACGAGCCGAGCCCCTCGAGCGTCACGGTGGCGGCGCGATCGCCGTTCAATGCGGCACTGATCGCGCGCAGCTGCTCCGTCGAGAGCTCGACCTGCGCCTTGCTGCCGGGGCTCGTCAGCACGACGCCGCTCGTGCCGTACACGTTCTGCTCGGCGAACAGCATGCCCTCCTCGGGGGCGGGCTGGCCGGCGAGGACGTTGCCCGCGGTGGCGAGATCCGGCGGGACCTGGTCGACGAGTTGCGCGAACCGCACCGCGTAGCTGGCGAGCTTCTCGTCGAGCTGGCGCTCGAGTGTGCCGCCGAGGATCGCACTGGTGATGACGGCGACGATCACGAGGATCAGCGAGACGAAGCCGATGACGGCGGCCATCAGCCTCGTCTGCAGCGTCAGCGGACGCCGCGTCCTCGGCTTCGCCTGGGTCACTGAGGGGCCTTGATCATGTACCCGACACCGCGCACCGTGTGCAGCAGCGGCGTGCGCCCCGCGTCGATCTTCTTGCGCAGATAGGAGATGTACAGCTCGACGACCGAGGACTTGCCGCCGAAGTCGTAGCTCCACACGCGGTCGAGGATCTGCGCCTTCGACAGCACCCGGCGCTCGTTGCGCATGAGGTAGCGCAGCAGCTCGAACTCGGTGGCGGTCAGCTCGATCTCGTCGCCGTCGCGGGCCACCTCGTGGCTGTCCTCGTTGAGGGTGAGATCGGCGACGCGCAGGATCGACTGCCCGTCGTCGCTGGTCGCGTGCCCGGTGCGACGGATGACGGCGCGCAGACGTGCGATGACCTCTTCGAGGCTGAAGGGCTTGGTGACGTAGTCGTCGCCGCCGGCGGTGAGGCCGGCCACACGATCGCCCACCGCGTCCTTCGCGGTGAGGAAGAGCACGGGCACGAGGTTTCCCGCTTCGCGCAACCGCTTGAGCACCGACATGCCGTCGAGGTCGGGCATCATGACGTCGAGCACGAGGGCGTCGGGTTCGAACTCGCGGGCGACCTGGAGCGCTTCGAGGCCGGACGATGCAGTGCGCACCTCCCAGCCCTCCATGCGCAGCGCCATCGAGAGCAGATCGGTCAGCATCGGTTCGTCGTCCACGGCGAGGATGCGCAGGGCGGAACCATCGGGGCGGTGCAGTTCAGGGGTGCTCATGAAGCCATCCTGCGGAATTTCCTATGAGATTTCTATGGCATAGGCAATGCGTTGGCTGTGAAGTGCGGATGCCGCACGAGCCAGGGCCCCGGCGGATGCCGAGGCCCTGGCTCGTCTGCACGCGATCAGTGCGTGTCTTCGGCTTCGATCTCGGTGCGATCGCCCGACCACAGGGTGTGGAAGGTGCCGGGCTTGTCGATGCGCTTGTAGGTGTGCGCGCCGAAGAAGTCGCGCTGCCCCTGCACGAGGGCGGCCGGAAGGCGTTCGGCGCGGATGCCGTCGTAGTACGACAGCGACGACGAGAACGCGGGAGCGGGGATGCCGGCCTCGGCCGCTGCGACGACGACCCGCCGCCACGACGCCTGCGCACGCCCCAAGGCCTCGGCGAAGTACGGCGCCGTCATGAGCACGGGGAGGTCGGGCTCGGCCGCATACGCGTCGGCGATGCGGTTGAGGAACTGCGCGCGGATGATGCAGCCGCCGCGCCAGATCTTGCTGATCGCGCCGAGATCGATCTTCCAGTCGTACTCGGCGGCTCCGGCACGGATCTCGTCGAAGCCCTGCGAGTAGGCGACGATCTTCGAGGCGTACAGCGCGAGGCGCACGTCTTCGATGAAGGCGTCGTGATCGGCGGCGTCGAGGGCCGCCTGCGAGGAGTCGGGGCCGGGGAGAGCGGATGCCGCGGCGCGCTGCTCGGGGTGCGAGGACAGTGACCGCGCGAACGTCGCCTCGGCGATGCCGGAGACGGGCACGCCCAGCGACAGCGCCGTCTGCACGGTCCACGCTCCGGTGCCCTTGGCGCCGGCCTGGTCGACGATCACATCGACCAGCGGGCGGCTGGTGGCGGCGTCGACCTGGCGGAGCACCTCGGCGGTGATCTCGATGAGGTAGCTCTCCAGCTCGCCCTTGTTCCACTCGGCGAAGATCTCGGCGATCTCGGCCGGCGACTTGCCGGTGCCCTGGCGGATGAGGTCGTACGCCTCGGCGATCAGCTGCATGTCGGCGTACTCGATGCCGTTGTGCACCATCTTGACGAAGTGGCCGGCGCCGTCGTGGCCGACGTGCGTCACGCACGGCTCGCCTTCGGCGACCGCGGCGATGGAGCGGAGGATCGGCCCGAGGGTGACCCACGACTCGTCCGAACCGCCCGGCATGATCGACGGGCCGAGGAGAGCGCCTTCCTCACCGCCGGAGATGCCGGCGCCGACGAAGTTGATGCCCGTCTCGCGGACGGCCTTCTCGCGGCGGATCGTGTCGGGGAAGTAGGCGTTGCCGCCGTCGACGATGATGTCGCCTGGTTCGAAGACCTCGATGAGGGAGTCGATGACGGCATCCGTCGGTCCGCCGGCCTTGACCATGATGATCGCGGTGCGCGGCTTCTGCAGCGAGTCGGCGAACTCCTGGTAGGTCTGCGCCGGGATGAAGCCCGCCTCGGGGTGCGCGTCGATGACCGACTGCGTCTTCTCGTAGCTGCGGTTGAAGATCGCCACCGTGTTGCCGTCGCGGCTGGCGAGGTTGCGGGCGAGGTTCGAGCCCATGACGGCGAGTCCGACGACTCCGATGTTCGCTGATGCTTCGGGCACAGATGGCTCCTCGATCGTGAAGTAGGGGTGGGTTCAGGCTATCGCGGTGCGCGCTCTCAGCGCGCGGTTGTGTCGCGGGAGGCGACGAACCGCCGCGACACCGCGATGTCGCGGTCGCCGAGCCCGGTCGCGACGATCTCGTCGAACGCGGCGCGCAGCGTCGGCAGCAGCACGGCCGCGGTGCCCGTGGCCTCGGCGATGTCGGCGGCGAAGCGCAGATCCTTGACCATGTACTGCGCCATGCCGCTGGGGGAGTCGTCGCCGGAGACGAGCTTGTGCTTGCGGCTGTCGAGAAGGTTCGAGCCGGCGTAGCCGCCGCCGAGCAGCGTCCACAGCGCGTCGAGGTCGAGGCCGCTGCGCTCGGCGAGTACCGTCGCCTCGCCGAGCGCGAGGATCGTCGCCGAGACCACGAGCTGGTTGCAGGCCTTCGCGACCTCGCCGGCGCCGAGAGGACCCAGGTGCACCGGTGTTCCGCACGGGGAGAGGACGGATGCTGCGACCGCCGCGTCCTCGGCGGCGCCGCCGAGCATGATCGAGAGCGTGCCGGCGGTGGCGCCGTCGACGCCGCCGGAGACCGGGCAGTCGACGACGCGGATGCGCCCATCGGTCTGTGCAGAAAGCCGCGCGGCGAGGGAGCGGACGGACGGAGCGGACGAGGTCGAGCCGATCAGCAGGAGGAGGTCGCCGGCGCCGGCGAGGATGCCGTCGGCGCCGGCGAGCAGTTCCTCGAGCTGGGGCAGATCGGGCAGGAACGTGACGAGCACGTCGACGCGGGAGGCGAGCTGCCGGGGGGTCTCGGCCCATGAGGCGCCCGCGGCGATGAGTCCGGGCTGCGGGCTGCGGGCATGGATGTGCATCGTGCCGTGGGCGGCGAGCAGCCGATCGGCGACGGGGCGGCCCATCGCGCCGAGCCCGACGATGCCGACGACAGGGGAGGTGCTCATGACGCCAAGGTAGCAAAGATCCAATGCGTTGAATAGCGTTCACCCAGATGGATCTGGGCTACGATGGCCGCACCGAGATCTCCGAGGAAGGGGCCGCCATGGTCGAGGACGAGAAGAGGCTGCGCGCGGTCGCGGCGGTGCCGTTGACCGAAGAGCTCTGCCAGCTCATCGAGGAGCTGGAGCCCCGGGTCGAGATGGTCCGCGATCACTCCCTCGTGCATCCCATGCGCGGGCCTGCCGACTGGTCGGGAGACCCCGACCACCGGCGCACCCCCGCGCAGCAGGCCGCCTTCGACGCGATGGTGGACTCGGCTGACGCGCTGTTCGGCATCCCCGATGTGGATCCGGCCGCTCTGGCGCGCACGGTGGCGGCGAACCCCGCTCTGCGCTGGGTGATGACGACCGCCGCCGGCGGCGGGGCGCAGGTGCGGGCCGCGGGGCTTCAGCGCGCCGATCTCGACCGGATCGTGTTCACGACCAGCGCCGGCGTGCACGGCGCTCCGCTGGCCGAGTTCGCGGTGTTCGGCGTGATGGCAGGCGCGAAGCGGCTGCCGCGGCTGCTGCAGGATCAGCGCGATCGCATCTGGCCCGACCGGTGGGAGATGTGCCAGATCGACGAGATGACCGTGCTCGTAGTCGGCCTCGGCGGCATCGGCGCCGAATGCGCCCGCCGGTTCCACGCGCTCGGCGCCCGGGTGTGGGGCACGACCCGCTCCGGGGAGCCGGTCGACGGCGTCGATCGCCTGGTGCGGCTCGATGAGCTCGTCGAGGCGCTCTCGCAGGTCGACGCGATCGTCGTCACGCTCCCTGGCACCGAGCAGACCCACCACCTCATCGACGGCGGTGTGTTCGCGGCGGTCAAGCCCGGCACGATCCTCGCCAGCGTCGGCCGCGGCACCGTGATCGACGAGGCCGCTCTGCTTTCGGCGCTCGACGACGGCCGCATCGCCTTCGCCGCCCTCGACGTCTTCGAGGTCGAGCCGCTCGATGCGGCCTCGCCGCTCTGGACCCACCCGAACGTCCTCATCAGCCCGCATACCGCGGCGCTGAGCTCGAAGGAGGAGGAACGCATCGCCCGGCGCTTCGCCGAGGACGCGGCGCGCCTGCTCGACGGTCACCGGCTCGTCAGCGAGGTCGATACGGTCGAGTTCTACTGATCCCACCGTGAAAGGGCACGCATGAACGAGGTGGACAAGGACGGACGCGATCCGGCGCCGGCGGTGACGCGCAGCATCCGGCTGCTCGGCCTCCTCGCCGACGCCGGCGGGCCGCGGACCCTCACGGAGCTCGCGAGCGGCCTGGGGCTCGCGAAGTCGTCCACGGCTAATCTGTGCCTCGCCCTCGAGGCCGCAGGCATGCTCGAGCGCACAGCCCAGGGCTACCGGCTCGGGCGGCGAACGGCCGAGCTCGGCGGCGCGTTCGCGGCGCAGTTCAACCAGGTGCGCGAGTTCTACACCGTGTGCGACTCGTCGGAGGTGCTGCGCACCGAGCTGGTGCAGGTCGCCATGCTCGACGGTTCCGACGCGCTCTACCTCGCGCGCCACGAGGGATCGTCCTCGCTGCGCCTCGGCACGCCGCTGGGATCGCGCCTGCCCGCTGCGCTCTCGGCGACCGGCCGCGCCCTGCTGTCGACGATGACGGACGAAGAGGTATCGGCGATCGTCGGAGCGGATGCCGTCTTCCCCGCGCTCACGGAGCGCACCCCGACGACGCTCGCGGGGCTGCTGGACGTGCTCGCCTCGGCCCGCCGTCGCGGCTGGGCGCTCGACGCCGAGGAGTCGTTCCGCGGCATCGTCGGGGTGGCCGTGCCGCTGCCGAGCTGGGCGCCGTCCGACCCGCCGCTGGCCCTCGGGGTCGCCATCCGCGCGGCGGAAGCCGATTTCGAGCGCATCGAGCGGGTGGGCGCCGCGCTGCAGGCGGCCGCGGCGGCGTTGACGAACCCGTTCAGCGCCGCCGCGCGCCGGTGAGCGGATGGGTCGTCCCGGCATCCGTTCTTCATCGTTCAAAGCATTGAACGAGGTTCAGCCGACTGGTAGATTCGACATTGCGCGCTCCGGCGAAGCCGATCGAAGGAGATGGCAGTGACCGAATCCCCCCGCACCACCCCCGCGGCGGTCGCACGATGAGCGACCTGTCGGCCTTCGACCTCACCGGGCGCACGGCGCTGGTGACCGGCTCGAGCCAAGGCATCGGCCGCACGCTCGCCGAGGGTCTGGCTGCGGCGGGGGCGACGGTCATCGTGCACGGCCGGGACGACGCGAAGGCGGCGGCCGCGGCATCCGAGATCGCCCGGGCCACAGGGGCCGTCACGCACAGCGTCGTCTTCGACGTCACCGACGCCACAGCCGTCGACGCAGGCATCGGCGAGGTGGAACGGCTGATCGGCACGCCAGACATCCTCGTGAACAACGCCGGCGTGCAGCGCCGTGCGCCGATCGCCGAGTTCGCCGACGCCGACTGGGATGCACTCGTGCAGACCAACCTCTCCAGCGTGTTCCACCTGTCGCGGCGGGTGTCGGCGGGCATGATCGCCCGGGGCAGCGGCAAGATCATCCAGATCGGCAGCGTGCAGTCGCAGCTCGCCCGGCCCTCGATCGCGGCGTACTCGGCGACGAAGGGCGCGATCGTGATGTTCACGAAGGGCCTGTGCGCGGACCTTGCCCCGCACGGCATCCAGGCGAACGCGATCGCCCCCGGCTACTTCGCCACCGCGCTCACGCAGGCCCTCATCGACGATGACGAGTTCTCGGCCTGGGTGCGAGGGCGCACACCCGCCGGACGGTGGGGCGACACGAAGGACCTCGTCGGCGCGCTCGTCTTCCTCGCCGGATCCGCCAGCGACTTCGTCAACGGACAGACCCTGTTCGTCGACGGCGGCATGACGGCGGTGGTCTGATGCCGCGAGATCGATGAGCCGTTCGCCGCGACGGAGCCGATCACACCGCTGGTGTGAAGCCGAAAGGAATCCCATGTCGAACCTCGCCATCGTCGCCCATGCCGCAGGCGACCTCCGTGTCGAAGACATCGGCGACGTCGCCTCGGGGGTCGATGAGGCCGTGGTCCGCATCGCCTACGGCGGGGTCTGCGGTTCGGATCTGCATTACTGGCGACATGGGGCGGCCGGCGCGTCGATCCTGCGGGAGCCGATGGTCCTCGGCCACGAGGTCTCAGGCGTGGTCGAGACCGCCGCCGCCGACGGCTCGGGCCCAGCCCCAGGCACGGCGGTGGCGGTCCACCCGCTCACCCCGCACGGCGACGGCATGACGCCCTGGCCGCAGGACCGGCCGAACCTCGCTCCGGCGTCGAGCTACCTGGGCTCGGCGCTGCACCTTCCGCACACGCAGGGCGCGTTCGCGCAGCGTGTCGCGCTGCCGACCCGCATGCTCCACGCCGTGCCGTCGACGCTCGACCTGCGCACCGCCGCGCTCGCCGAGCCCGCGGCGGTCGCGTGGCACGGGCTCGCGCGCGCCGGCGACGTCTCGGGCAAGAGCGTCGCCGTCATCGGAGCCGGTCCCATCGGCCAGCTGGTCGCTTCCGTCGCACAGCGCGGCGGCGCCTCGTCGATCACGGTCACCGATGTGCAGGAGCGGCCGCGGCGCATCGCCGAGGCCCGCGGCATCCGCTCCCTCGACGCCCGCGACGCCGACGCCATCGCCGCGCTCCATGCGGACGTCGTCGTCGAGTCCAGCGGGACGGTGCCGGGGCTCGCGGCCGCTGTGTCCGCCGCCGTGCGCGCAGGCGTGGTCGTGCTGCTCGGCCTGCAGCGGGCGGGGGACGTCGCGGTGCCGATCGCCACCGCGATCACGAGAGAGCTGACGCTGACCGGATCTTTCCGCTTCGCCGCCGAGATCGACGAGGTCATCGCGGCCCTCGCCGACGGAACCCTCGACGTCACCGGGATCGTGAGCGATGTGCGGCCCGCCGCCGAAGCGCTGGAAGCCTTCGCCGTGGCCGCCGACCCGTCGAGGTCGTGCAAGGTGCTCCTCGATTTCCAGTGAAGGGGCGGGCGCGCGCGTCCTCCTGCTGGGCCCGAGCGGCGGGGGGAGCGGCTCAGTCCTTGCGGTAGCCGGAGCGACCGAGCGAGAACAGGGCGCCGAGCGTGACGACGGCCGCGCAGATCGTCATGGCCCCGATGAGCCAGGCGATCGCGTGCGAGAGGAAGGCGCCGTCGAGCATGGGTTTCTCCGTGTTCTGCGAGAGGAGGGCCGGTGTCCTCAGCCTATCGGGTCATCGGGTAGCATTGAGGTGAACCTCGGCGAGGGATGTGCTGCGCGTGCGCGAACATCCGTTATCGACGCGGCGAGAGCCCTGCGGCTTCTTCACGTGTCTGCGTTCGAGATCGACAATCACCCAGACCACCGCGCAGCTCCTGCCGCGCGTCCCGAAGGAGAACCACATGTCTGAAGACACCAAGGTCGTAGCAGAGCTGCGCACCGAGTTCGGTAAGGGCTTCGCCCGCCGTCTGCGCGCCGCCGGCAAGATCCCCGCCGTCATCTACGGCCACGGCACCGACCCCGTGCACGTCGCGCTGCCTGGCCACCAGGTCTCGCTGATCGTGCGTCGCGCCAACGCGCTGCTCGAGCTCGACATCGACGGCAAGGACCAGCTCGCCCTCGTCAAGGACGTACAGAAGGACCCGGTGCTGCAGATCATCGAGCACATCGATCTGCTCGTGGTGAAGAAGGGCGAGAAGGTCGCCATCGACGTTCCCGTCGTCGTCACCGGCGAGGCCGCTCCCGGCACCCTGGTCAACCTCGACACCACGACGATCTCGATCGAGGCCGAGGCGACGCACATCCCCGAGCACATCGAGGTCTCGGTCGAGGGCCTCGAAGAGGGCGACCACATCACCGCCGGTGACGTGGTCCTGCCCAAGGGCTCGATCCTGGTCACCGACGCCGAGGTCCTCGTCGTCGCGATCGCCGCCGCGACCGCTGCCCTCGAGGACGAGGCGTCCGCCGAGGGTGCCGAGGCTCCGGCCGCCGAAGAGGCCGCCGCGGAGTGACGCTCTGACGAACACCGCAGAGGGGGCGCGAGCAGATCGCGCCCCCTCTGTCGTATCCTGACCCGGGGTCGCGCGCGGCCCGCAGAGAGGACAACCTGATGGCAGAGACCTGGCTCGTGGTCGGACTCGGCAACCCGGGGCCGCAGTACGCCGCCACCCGGCACAACATCGGGCAGATGGTGGTCGACGAGCTCGCCGCGCGCCGCGGCGAGGGGTTCCGCGAGCACAAGGGCGGCGCCCGCGTCGTCGAGACCTGGCTGCGGCCGGGGGCGTCGAAGCTGGTGCTCGCCAAGCCCAACACATTCATGAACGTGTCGGGCACGCCGGTCGCGGCCCTGGCGCGGTTCTACTCGGTGCCGGCCGAGCGCATCGTCGTCGTGCACGACGAGCTCGACATCCCGTTCGACACGGTCAAGCTGAAGACCGGCGGCGGACACGGCGGGCACAACGGCGTCCGCGACATCGCCAAGGCGATCACGACGCCCGACTTCCCGCGCGTGCGCGTCGGCATCGGGCGCCCTTCGGGCCGTCAGGATCCCGCCGACTGGGTCCTCTCACCGTTCGGCAAGGATGAGCGCGCGAACCTCCCGATCCTCGTCTCGGATGCCGCGGACGCGGTGGAGCTCCTTGTCGACGAGGGGTTGCTGGCGGCGCAGCAGAAGCACCACGCTCCGCGCTGATCGGAGCCTGCGGAGGACACTGCGTTCTCCGCCCGCGACGGTGAGCGGCGGCGAGCGGAGAACGCGGTGATCAGTAGGCCAACCCGGATGCCGCTCCGGCGGCGAGGGCGATGAACAGCACGATCCCGTAGATGATCGCGCCGAGCACGGCGATGATGAGACCAGCGATACCGGCCCCGCGCTGCTGCTTCTTGCGGATCGCGATGATCCCGATGACGATCGCGGCGATCCCCGTCGCGGTGCCGGCCCAGAAGGAGATCTCCGCCCAGAGCACCTCGGTGCGCACGGGCGACAGCGAGCGCAGCAGTTCGGAGTCGGAGGTGTCGAGCCCGCCGGGCAGCTGCGCGCCGATGGCATAGCCTGTGATGCCGGCGATAATCGGCATCCCGACGGCGGCGACGAGGGCGAGGATGAGCGCGAGCATGCCCAGGAACCCGCCGGATGCGGTCGTCGGCGCTGGGGCCTGATACCCGCCCTGGGGAGCGGCGTATCCGCCGACAGGAACCTCGTAGGCCCCGGGAGGAGCCGCCGGCGCTGCAGGCGCTGCGGGGTAGGCGGGCGCCGGGGGATATCCGGTCTGCGGGGCCGCGGCGCCCGGATACGAGCCGGGGTAGGGCGGGACCGGGGGCACCGGCGGCACAGTGGCGCCGGTCCCGTCGGATTGCGTTGCCGGGTAGGTCGGCGCCGCCGGATAGGTTGGAGCGGCCGGGTATGTCGGCGCTGCCGGGGCCGGTGCTGCCGGGTAGGTCGGTGCGGCCGGATACGCCTGCGGTGCGGCCGGATAGGCCTGCGGCGCGGGGAAGGCCTGCGGTGACTGCGGCGCGGGGAATGCCGGCGGAGGTGCCGGGGCTTCCTGTGGTGCGGGGGCGGCCTGCGGCGCCGGGAGTTCCTGGGGTGCGGGGGCGGCCTGTGGCACGGGGGCGGCCTGTGGCGCCGGGACATCCTGAGGTGCCGGGGCGGCCTGGGGCGGCACAGGCGGGGCGGGCGGAACGGCGCCGGACGGCGGCGGCAGCTGAGGATCGGTCACGCCACCATCCTAGAGCGGGGCTCGCTCAGACGCGCCGCAGCAGTCCCACGCGGTCGTACACCGCGTCGAGCGTGGCGTCGGCCACGGCATCCGCTCGTCCTGCGTTGTCGGCGAGGATGCGATCGAGTTCGGCAGGGTCGTTGAGCAGCTCGAGCGCTCGGGCGCGCACCGGCTCGAACTCGTTCACGACCACCTCGGCGAGGCCCTTCTTGAAGTCGCCGTACCCGCGGCCCGCGTACTCGTCTTCGATCGCACCGATCTGGCGACCGGTGAGGGCCGCGTAGATCGTGAGCAGGTTCGACACCCCCGGCTTGTGCTCGCGGTCGTATCGCACGGAGCCCTCGTTGTCGGTGACGGCCCGCATGATCTTCTTCGCCGACTTCGCCGGGTCGTCGAGCATCCACAGCACGCCGGCGTCGCTCTCGGCCGACTTCGACATCTTCGCGCCGGGGTTCTGCAGGTCGTAGATGCGCGCGGTGTCCTTCTGGATCACCGGGCGCGGCACGACGAAGGTCTCGCCGAAGCGCGAGTTGAACCGCTCGGCGAGGTCGCGGGTGAGCTCGACGTGCTGCTTCTGATCGTCGCCGACGGGTACGACGTCGGTCTGATAGAGCAGGATGTCTGCGGCCATCAGGATCGGGTACGTGAAGATTCCGACATTCGTGACGTCGGCGCCGTACCGGGCGGACTTGTCTTTGAACTGGGTCATGCGGCTCGCCTCGCCGAAACCCGTGAGCGTGTTGAGTACCCACGACAGCTCCGCGTGGGCGCGCACATGCGACTGCACATAGAGGGTCGACTTCGACGGTTCGATGCCCGCTGCGATGTACTGTGCGGCTGTGCGGCGGGTCTTGTCTCGAAGCGCGGCGGGATCATTCGGCTGAGTGAGGGCGTGCAGGTCGACGACGGAGAAGAACGCCTCGTAGGAGCTCTGCAGATCCCGCCACTGCAGGAGCGCCCCGATGTAGTTGCCGATCTGGAGGGAGTCGGCGGAGGGCTGCATTCCGGAGTAGAGGCGAGGTCTCGTCACGGTGTCAATCCTATGCTCAGTAGCTGTAGTCGACGACGACCGGGGCGTGGTCGCTCCAGCGCTGGTCGTAGGATGCCGCGCGCGCCACGTGGTAGGCGGTGACCCGCTCGGCGAGGGCCGGGGTCGCCAGGTGGTAGTCGATGCGCCAGCCGGAGTCGTTGTCGAAGGCCTGGCCGCGCATCGACCACCACGTGTAGGGGCCGGCGACCTCGCCGTGGAACCGGCGCCCGACATCGACCCAGCCGAGCCCCGTGCCCACGGAGCCGTCGACGCCATGGATCTCGGCGCCCGCCTCTCCGAGGAAGCGGTCGAAGTAGGCCCGCTCACGGGGGAGGAAGCCCGCCTTCTTGCGGTTGCCGCGCCAGTTCTTGATGTCGAGCTCGCGGTGGCCGACGTTGAGGTCGCCGGTCACGAGGCTCAGCGCGTCGTCGCGGGAGAGCTCGCCGAGCCGCGTCTGCAGCGCGTCGAGGAACTTCCACTTCTCTTCCTGCTTCGGGGTGTCGGCCTCGCCGGTGTGCACGTAGGCGCTCACCACCGTCAGCGCTCGGTCCCCGAGGAGGAAGTCGGCCTCGATCCATCGCCCCTTCGAGTCGAAGTCGGAGGGGCCGAACTCGGTGCGCGCGGCGAGAGCGGGTGTGCGGCTGGCGATCGCCACGCCAGCTCGGCCCTTGGCGGTCGCCTCGTCGTGGACGAACGTCCAGCCGGGGAGCGCGGCTTCGAGGTGCTCGTCCTGCCCTCTGACCTCCTGCAGGGTGAGGATGTCGACATCGGCGGTGTCGAGCCAGGTGCTCATACCGTTGCGGGCAGCCGCCCGGATGCCGTTGACGTTGACGGTGGCGATACGCAGATGAGGCATTGATCCAGACTAACGAGGGTCACGGACATCGTGATGGTCGCCAGGAGCGGGTACGCGGGAGTGCAGGCGAGCAGGAACTCGGCGGCGCACTGCGCGCCGCCATCGCAGCGCTACCCGTCAGGGGCGCCCTCGGAGGACGGCCTGCTTGACCTCGGCGATGGCCTTGGTGACCTCGATGCCGCGGGGGCAGGCCTCGGAGCAGTTGAAGGTCGTGCGGCAGCGCCAGACGCCCTCCTTGTCGTTGAGGATGTCGAGGCGGACGCCGGCGTTGTCGTCGCGGGAGTCGAAGATGAAGCGGTGCGCGTTGACGATCGCCGCCGGGCCGAAGTACTGCCCGTCGGTCCAGAACACCGGGCACGACGAGGTGCACGCCGCGCACAGGATGCACTTGGTGGTGTCGTCGAAGATCTCGCGATCGGCGATGGACTGGTGGCGCTCCTTGCCCTTCTCGGGGGCGGTGCTCGCCACGAGGAACGGCTGCACCTCGCGGTAGGAGGCGAAGAACGGCTCCATGTCGACGACGAGGTCCTTCTCCAGGGGAAGACCCTTGATCGCTTCGACGTAGATCGGCTTCGAGATGTCGAGGTCCTTGATCAGCGTCTTGCAGGCGAGGCGGTTGCGGCCGTTGATGCGCATGGCGTCGGAGCCGCAGATGCCGTGGGCGCAGGAGCGGCGGAACGTGAGGGAGCCGTCGAGGTCCCACTTGATCTTGTGCAGCGCGTCGAGCACGCGGTCGGTCGAGTAGAGCTCGACGTCGTAGTCGACCCAGTGCGGCTCGGCGTCGACCTCGGGGTCGAAGCGGCGGATGTTGAAGGTGACGATGAAGGCCTGGACGCCGCTGTCGTTCGTGTCGGCGGCTGGTGCCTCTGCGACTGCGTTCGACATGGTCAGTACTTCCTCTCCATCGGCGGGTAGTTCAACTCGCCCTGCTCGTTCTTGGTGAACACGACCGGCTTCCAGTCGAGTCGGATGTGATCGCTCGGGTCGGACGAGTGCGCGTCGCCGGTCAGATACGCCATGGTGTGCTGCATGTACTTCTCGTCGTCGCGCTTCGGGAAGTCGTCGCGCATGTGCCCGCCGCGACTCTCCTCGCGGTTCTGCGCCGCGTAGACGACGACCTCGGCGATGTCGAGGAGGAAGCCCAGTTCCACGGCCTCGAGGAGGTCGGTGTTGAAGCGGTGGCCCTTGTCGTCGACGTGGACGTTCTTGTAGCGCTCTCGGAGCTCGGCGATGACGCCGAGGACGTGCTGGAGGGAGTCGTGCGTGCGGAAGACCTGCGCGCCCCTGTCCATCTCCTCCTGCAGCTTCTTGCGGAGCACGGCGACGCGTTCGGTTCCCTGGTTGTTGCGCAGGCCCTCGATCATGTCCGACACGAAGCCGGCTGGATCGTCGGGGAGCGGCACGAACTCGGCCGTCTTGACGTACTCGACGGCGTTGCGGCCGCTGCGCTTGCCGAACACGTTGATGTCCAGCAGCGAGTTCGTGCCGAGGCGGTTGGCGCCGTGGACCGACACGCAGGCGCACTCGCCGGCCGCGTACAGGCCGGGCACGACCGTGTCGTTGTCGGCGAGGACCTCGCCGTTGTTGTTGGTCGGGATGCCGCCCATCGCATAGTGCGCTGTGGGCATCACGGGTACCGGCTCGACGACCGGGTCGACGCCGAGGTAGGTGCGGGCGAACTCGGTGATGTCCGGCAGCTTGGTCTCGAGGACCTCGGCTCCGAGGTGCGTGCAGTCAAGGAGCACGTAGTCCTTGTGGGGGCCGGCGCCGCGGCCCTCTGCGACCTCCTGGACCATGCATCGCGCGACGATGTCACGGGGGGCGAGGTCCTTGATGGTCGGCGCGTAGCGCTCCATGAAGCGCTCGCCGGAGGCGTTGCGCAGGATCGCTCCCTCACCGCGGGCGCCCTCGGTGAGGAGGATGCCGAGACCGGCGAGACCGGTCGGGTGGAACTGGAAGAACTCGAGGTCCTCAAGCGGGAGGCCCTTGCGCCACACGATGCCGACGCCGTCGCCGGTGAGGGTGTGGGCGTTCGAGGTGGTCTTGAAGATCTTGCCGAAGCCGCCGGTCGCGAAGATGACGGCCTTCGAATGGAAGACGTGCAGCTCTCCCGTGGACAGGTCGTAGGCGACGACTCCCGCGATCCGCGTCTTGCCCGCGTCGTCCTTCACGGTGAGGAGGTCCAGCACGTAGAACTCGTTGAAGAAGTTGATGCCGAGCTTGACGCAGTTCTGGAACAGCGTCTGCAGGATCATGTGACCGGTGCGGTCGGCGGCGTAGCAGGCGCGGCGCACCGGGGTCTTGCCATGTTCGGCGGTGTGCCCGCCGAAGCGGCGCTGGTCGATCTTGCCCTCGGGGGTGCGGTTGAACGGAAGACCCATGTTCTCGAGGTCGATGACCGCGTCGATCGCCTCCTTGGCGAGGATCTCTGCGGCATCCTGGTCGACGAGGTAGTCGCCGCCCTTGACCGTGTCGAAGGTGTGCCACTCCCAACTGTCCTCCTCGACGTTCGCGAGGGCGGCGGCCATGCCGCCCTGCGCGGCGCCGGTGTGCGAGCGCGTCGGGTACAGCTTGCTGATCACCGCAGTCCTCGCTCCGGGGCCGGCCTCGATCGCAGCGCGCATGCCGGCGCCGCCGGCGCCGACGATGACGATGTCGAACTGGTGGTAGTGCACGCCGTCGCGGACGACGGACTCCTGCGCCTCAGTAGTCACTTCTCGTTAGCTCTCTTCTCAGTCCTCAGCGCGTCTCAGAGCGCCTGGCACGCGTCCCAGAACGCGCTCTGCTCGGTGATGCCGGTGCACGGGTCGAAGGCGAAGACGACGAGTGTGCCGAGCACGATCAACAGACCGGCGGCGAGGCCGACGGCCCAGACCAGGGCCAGGCGCGCCTTCTCGTTGGTGACGTAGTCGTTCACGATCGTGCGCATGCCGTTGGCGCCGTGGATCAGGGCGAGCCACAGCATCAGGAGGTCCCACCACTGCCAGAACGGGTTCGCGAGCTTGCCTGCGACGAAGCCCCAGTCGAGCGCGTGGATGCCCTCGCCGGTCATGAGGTTCACGAACAGGTGCCCGAAGATGAGCACGACGAGCACGACGCCGGACAGGCGCATGAACAGCCAGCCCCACTTCTCGATGTTGAACCGGCGCGCGCGGCGGGCGGGGGCGTGGACGGTCTGAGCGGTCATCAGTGGCCTCCCGTGAATCCGGCGAAGGCGAGGGCGAGGTGACGGGGTGCGAATCCGGCCATGATCACGGCCCACACTCCGATGACACCCCAGAACAGCTGACGCTGGTAGCGGGCGCCCTTCGACCAGAAGTCGACGGCGATGATGCGCAGGCCGTTCATCGCGTGGAAGACGATGCCGGCGACGAGGACGACCTCGCCGAGAGCCATGACCGGGTTCTTGTACGTGCCGATGACGGCGTCGTACGCTTCGGGCGACACCCTGATGAGCGCCGTGTCGAGCACGTGCACCAGCAGGAAGAAGAAGATGGCGACTCCGGTAATGCGGTGCAGCACCCACGACCACATTCCCTCGCGACCCCGGTACAGCGTGCCGCGCGGAGACTTGGATGTGGTTTCCGAAATCGACGGTGTCAAGCGAGCGCCTGCGGACACGGTCGTCCTCCCTGGATCGATGTGACTCGGTCGCGTGCGCTGCGTGGTCCAAGCGTGAGCCCGAGAAGACGTCGGGGCACGGCCGATCGGTGCCCATACTATTCCGGTCATATCGCTGAGAGCGACGAAGGGCATCCTAACTATCTTGATATCGAGAGGCTTTCAGCATGCCTTTTCTGCATGGTGTCAAGAGCGTATCGACATGGTCGTCGGCGGATACCCTGGCAGGGTGAACCGACCCATCGACGACTTCTATGCAGTGATCCCCGCCGGCGGCATCGGCAGCAGGCTCTGGCCCCTCTCGCGGGCGGACGCGCCGAAGTTCCTGCACGACCTCACCGGATCCGGCCACTCGCTGCTGCGCGACACCTGGGACCGGCTGGAGCCGCTCGCCGGCCCCGACCGGATCGCGGTCGTCACCGGCCGAGCGCATCGGGCCGCGGTGGAGGAGCAGCTCCCCGGCATCCCCGACCTCAACGTCTTCCTCGAGTCCGAGCCTCGGGAGTCGGCGGCGGCGATCGGTCTCGCCGCCGCGATCCTGCACCGTCGCGACCCCGACGTCATCATCGGCTCGTTCAGCGCCGACCACGTGATCCGCAACTCCCGCGTCTTTGAGTTCACGGTGCGCGACGCCGTGGAAGTCGCGCGCGAGGGGTACATCTGCACGATCGGCATCACGCCATCGGAGCCTGCGGTCGGGTTCGGCTACATCAAGCAGGGCGCGGAGCTCGTCGTCGACGGCGCCCGCGAGGCATCCCTGGTGGAGAGCTTCGTCGAGAAGCCCGACCTCGACACGGCGAAGGCCTACGTCGCCGACCGCAACTATCTCTGGAACGCCGGGATGTTCATCGCCAGGGCCGGAGTGCTGCTCGACGAGCTCGCAGCCAACGAGCCAGAACTGCACGCTGGTCTCATCGAGCTGGCCGAGGCCTGGGACGACCGCGATCGGCGCGGCCCGGCCGTCGACCGCATCTGGCCGCGCCTGAAGAAGATCGCGATCGACTACGCGGTCGCGGAGCCGGCCGCGGCGAAGGGGCGTCTCGCGGTGGTCCCCGGCCACTTCGACTGGGACGACGTGGGGGACTTCGCCTCCCTCACCAAGCTCATCACGAACGGCCGGAAGAACGACCTCGCGGTGCTGGGCCCGAAGGCCAGGGTGCTCTCGGATGCCGCGAGCGGGATCCTCGTGAGTCAGACGAGTCGCGTGATCAGCCTCGTCGGCGTGCAGGACATCGTGGTCGTGGACACACCCGATGCCCTCCTGGTGACGACCGTCGAGAACGCCCAACGGGTCAAGGGCGTCGTCGAGTCCCTCAAGCTGACCGGACGAGGCGATGTGCTCTGATGAGCACGCTCGCATGCTCATCCGCCGGATTGGTTTCAGGTTCGTAACCATTGCGTGAAGCCGTGCCGTCCGGCATGCGCAAAAGCCGAAACAGTAGGTAACTTTGAGCGATCCGCGAGGGACGCGGTGTCGTTCAGGGAGGCACTGAGTTGACCATCTCCACCACCAAGAAGCTTCTCGGCGCGACCGTCGCCGTTGGGGTCGTCTTCGCTCTCGCCGGCTGCGGCCAGGCACCGACCGAATCGGGCGGCACCAGCAGCGCCCCTGAGACCGATTCCGACTTCCTGCCCTGCCTCGTCTCCGACGCAGGCGGCTGGAACGACAAGTCCTTCAACCAGTCGGCCAAGGAGGGCATGGACGCCGCAGCGGACGAGCTCGGCATCAAGTCGCTCGAGTTCGAGTCGGCGAACGACAACGACTACGCGCCGAACCTCGAGACCGCCGTTTCCGAGGGCTGCTCGCTCATCATCTCGGTCGGCTTCAAGCTGTCGACCGCGACCGTGGAGTCGGCGCTGGCCAACCCCGACCTGGACTACGCGATCATCGACGACTGGGCCGACAACGACTACGACGGCACCGTCGACGCGCCGAACGTCAAGCCCCTCGTCTTCGACACCGCCCAGGCCGCCTACCTCGGTGGTTACGCGGCGGCGGCATGGTCCGCCCAGAGCGGCGTGAACAAGATCGGCACCTTCGGCGGCATGCAGATCCCGTCGGTCGCCGTATTCATGGACGGCTTCCAGCTCGGCGCCGAGAAGTACAACGAGGACAAGGGCGCGACCGTCGAGATCTTCGGCTGGGACAGCGCCACGCAGACGGGTTCGTTCACGGGCGGCTTCGAGGCGAACGACACCGCCAAGCAGACCGCACAGGGTGTGCTCGACCAGGGCGTCGACGTCCTGCTGCCTGTCGGCGGGCCGATCTACCAGAGCGCTGCCGCGGCGATCGCCGACAGCGGCAAGGACACGGTCATCCTCGGTGTCGACAGCGATCTTGCCGTCGCCGACTCGAGCGTCGCCGACATCACCCTGGTCTCGATCATGAAGGCGATCGATGTCGCCGTGCACGACGCCACGATCGCGGCATCCGAGGGCACTTTCGACCCGGCCCCCTATGTGGGCACGCTCGAGAACGAGGGTGTGGAGCTCTCCGGCTTCGGCGCGTTCGAATCGAAGCTCCCCGAGGGCCTGACCGATGAGCTCGCTGCGCTGCAGGAGCAGATCATTTCCGGCGACATCACGGTCGAGTCTCCGAACTCGCCGTGATCTGACGCCGGTGGGTACGGGGCGGGCCGCTGAGACTCAGCTGCCCGCCTCGTCCCATGGATGGCCGGTCGACCGACGGGACTCTTCTGGATAAGGTGCAGATATGAAGCTCGAACTACGCGGGATCACCAAGAGATTCGGCAGTCTCGTCGCGAACGACCATATCGATCTCGTGGTGGAACCCGGGCAGATCCACGCGCTCCTCGGCGAGAACGGCGCGGGCAAATCCACCCTCATGAACGTGCTCTACGGGTTGTATCAGGCCGACGAAGGCGACATCCTCCTGGACGACCAGGTGCAGCACTTCCGCGGTCCCGGCGATGCGATGGCCGCGGGCATCGGCATGGTCCATCAGCACTTCATGCTCGTGCCGGTGTTCACCGTCGCAGAGAACGTGATGCTCGGTCACGAGCAGACCAAGGGGATCGGCACCCTGGACATCGTGAAAGCGCGCGAGCACGTGCGCTCGGTGTCCGCACGCTTCGGATTCGACATCGATCCGGATGCCGTTGTGGGCGATCTGCCCGTCGGGGTGCAGCAGCGCGTCGAGATCATCAAGGCGCTCTCTCGCGACGCCACGGTGCTCGTCTTCGACGAGCCGACAGCCGTGCTCACCCCGCAGGAGACCGATGAGCTGATGGGCATCATGCGCCAGCTCCGCGAGGAGGGCACCGCCATCGTCTTCATCACGCACAAGCTGCGCGAGGTGCGCGAGGTCGCAGACAAGATCACGATCGTGCGGCTCGGCCGCGTCGTGGGGGAGGCCTCGCCGACGGCGACGAACGCCGAGCTCGCATCGATGATGGTGGGGCGTGCGGTCGAACTCACCGTGCACAAGGAGCCCCCGCACCCCGGCGAGGGCGGTCTCGCGGTCACCGGATTGCGCGTGCTCACCGCCGACGGCGCGATCGTGGTCGACGACGTCTCCTTTCACGTGCGTCCGGGTGAGGTGCTCGCGATCGCCGGCGTGCAGGGTAATGGGCAGACCGAGCTCGTCGAGGCCATGGTGGGCCTGGCGGCGCGGGTGGAGGGATCGATCGCGCTCGACGGCGCCGAACTCGTCGGCCGCAGCGTGCGCGCGATCCTCGACGCCGGTGTCGGGTTCGTCCCAGAGGACCGCAACGAAGACGGTCTGGTGGCCTCCTTCTCCGTCGCGGAGAACCTGATCCTCGACCGCTCCAACGACCCCGCGTTCAGCAGAGTCGGAACAGTGCGCCGTCGCGTTCTCGATGAGTTCGCCCGTGCGCGCATCGAGGAGTACGACATCCGCACCCAGGGTGCACAGACGCCGGCAGGCACGCTTTCAGGGGGAAACCAGCAGAAGGTCGTGATCGCGCGCGAGATGAGCCGTGAACTGCGCCTGCTGGTGGCCGCTCAGCCGACCCGCGGCGTCGACGTCGGTTCGATCGAGTTCATCCACAAACGGATCATCGAGACCAGAGACGCGGGCATCCCCGTCGTGGTGGTCTCGACCGAGCTCGACGAGGTCGCAGCTCTGGCCGACCGGATTGCGGTGATGTACCGGGGATCGATCGTCGGGATCGTGCCCGGCGACACCCCGCGGGAGACCTTGGGGCTCATGATGGCCGGCGCAGCCGGAGCGGAGGAGGCAGCGTGAGCGGATCGACGCCGGGCGCAGGCGATGCGTCAACCCCCGAACGCAAAGACAACGCCTTGGTCAAGGAGTTGCTGCGCACGAGCGCCGTGACAACGGTTCTGGCGATGTTCGTCGCGCTGGTGGTCGGCGGCATCCTGATCGCGATCACCAACGAGGACGTGCGGGAGGCTTCCGGATACTTCTTCGCACGCCCGACGGACACGATCGCGGCGGCATGGAACGCGGTCTACAACGGGTATGAAGCACTCGTGCGCGGTGCCATCTTCAATGCGCGTGCCAACGACTTCGCGGCGCAGATCCGACCGTTGACGAACACGCTCGGCTTCGCAGCCCCGCTGATCGCCGCCGGCCTCGGCGTCGCACTGGCGTTCCGCGTCGGACTGTTCAACATCGGCGCCAGGGGCCAGATGCTGGTCGCCGTCGCAGTGGCCGGCCTGCTCACCTTCTCGCTCGATCTGCCGATCTGGCTTCACATCCCGGTGACACTGATCGCGGGAATCGCCGGCGGCGCGATCTGGGGCGGCATCGTCGGCCTGATCAAGGCGCGCACCGGTGCGCACGAGGTGATCCTCACGATCATGCTCAACTACGTGGCCTATTACCTGCTGCTGTGGATGCTGCGCACGCCAGGTCTGCTGCAGAAACCCGGTACGAACCAGGCTCTCGGCTCGGCGACTCCTGCCTCCGCGCAGTTCCCTCCTCTGCTCGGCGCGCAGTTCCCGCTGCTCGATCTCGGATTCGTCCTGGTGATCGCAGCGACCGTGTTCGTGTGGTGGCTCGTCGAGCGCTCGTCGCTGGGACTGCGCATGCGTGCGGTGGGTGAGAACCCGCACGCCGCACGCGCCGCGGGCATCAGCGTGCAGCGGGTGTACGTCTACGCGATGCTCCTCGCCGGTGGCCTCGCGGGCCTCGCCGGTATGAACCAGCTGCAAGGAGCCATCACGACCGGCATCACCGAGACGATCGATGCGGGCATCGGCTTCGACGCCATCACCGTCGCTCTCCTCGGACGAAGCAGGGCATGGGGCACCTTCGCCGCAGGCATCTTGTTCGGTGCGCTCAGGGCCGGATCGTTCTCCATGCAGGCGCAGGACATCCCGGTGGACATCGTGCTGGTCGTGCAGTCCCTCGTGGTCTTGTTCATCGCGGCCCCGCCGCTGCTGCGTACGATGTTCTTCCTTCCGAAGTCCGACGCCGAGAAGGCGGCGAAGGCCCGGATCGCCGCGGCGCGCAAGGCGGAGAAGGACGCGAGGAAGGCGGCTCGCATCGCCGCCGACGCGAACACGAAGGCGGTCAAGGCATGACGTCGATCGTTCAGGCGCAGCCCTCCGACGGCGCCGTCGCGCTCGCGAAGGTGCGCGAGCGCAAGCTGAAGGCGCCCATCGTCCTCGCCGTGCTGACGGTGCTGCTGACGCTGCTGTTCCTGCTGGTTCCCCGCAGCGGCACCAGCACCTTCCGCCTCGGCGAAGAGTCCTCAGCGCTCGCGCTGCCCGACATCGCGCTGCCGACCGAGCTCACCGTCTGGATCGTGACGGTGGTTCTCGTGCTGATCGTTGCGGCATCGTTCCTGCGCGCGATGACCTATCGGAAGCCTTCGCTGTGGCTGGTCGCGGGATTCGGCATCCTCGCCGTCTTCGCCTTTCTCGTGTGGGCGTCGCCTGGAGGTCTCGTCCCGATCACCAGCCTGCTGTTCGGTGCCGTCTCACTCGCGGTGCCGCTGGTCTTCGGCGCGATGGGCGGCGTGATCGGCGAGCGCGCCGGCGTCGTCAACGTCGCGATCGAGGGCCAGCTGCTGCTGGGCGCGTTCGCCGCGGCGCTGCTCTCGAGCGTCACGGGAAGTCCGCTCGTCGGTCTGCTCGGGGCGATGCTCGGCGGCGCGCTGGTCGCGTTCGTGCTCGCGGCGTTCGCCATCAAGTACCTGGTCGATCAGGTGATCGTCGGCGTCGTTCTGAACGTGCTCGTCTCTGGTCTGACCGGCTTCCTCTACGGAACGCTGCTGGCCCCGAACGAGAAGACGCTCAACTCGCCGGTGCGCTTCACACCGATCGAGGTGCCCTGGCTCAGCGACATCCCGATCATCGGCCCTGTGCTGTTCAATCAGACGTTCATCGTCTACCTGATGTTCATCACCGTCGCCGCCGTCGCCTGGGGGCTGTACCGCAGTCGCTGGGGTCTGCGTCTGCGCGCCGTGGGGGAGCATCCGCAAGCCGCCGACACGGTGGGCATCAAGGTCAACCCGACCCGCTTCTGGAACGTCCTGCTGGCGGGTGCGATCGCCGGCGTCGGAGGCGCGTACTTCACGCTCGTCTCCGTGCCGCATTTCGGTAACGACGACATGACCAACGGCGCAGGGTTCATCGCTCTGGCCGCCGTCATCTTCGGTCGCTGGGATCCGATCAGGGCGACGCTCGCCGCGCTGCTGTTCGGCTTCGCGACGAACCTGCAGAACCTGCTGGTGGTGCTCAAGACGCCTGTACCCGGCGAGTTCATGCTGATGCTGCCCTATCTGGTCACGCTGCTGGCCGTGGCCGGCTTCGCCGGCCAGATCAAGGGGCCGGCCGCCGCAGGCAAGCCCTACATCAAGGGCTGACCCGGAGGCGGATGACGATGACTGACATCGACTGGGACGAGCTGCGTCAGGTCGCCACGGAGGCGATGGCCAAGGCCTACGCCCCCTATTCCCGATACCGTGTGGGTGCGGCGGCCTACGCCTCCGACGGCCGGATCGTCGCCGGATGCAACGTCGAGAACGCCTCGTACGGGGTGACGCTCTGCGCCGAATGCGCGCTGGTCGGCGACCTGCACATGTCCGGCGGCGGCAAGCTCGTCGCCTTCGTGTGCGTGAACAACGACGGCGAGACGATCATGCCGTGCGGACGCTGCCGGCAGCTGCTCTTCGAGCACGCCATGCCAGGGATGCTGCTGGAGACCGTCTCCGGCATCCGCACCATCGACGAAGTACTGCCGGACGCGTTCGGCCCCCGAGACCTGGAGGCCGTCCGATGAGTATCGAACCGTTCGACGCCGTGGACGTGATCCGCGCGAAGCGCGACGGCGGGGCGGTGCCGGAGCCCGCGCTGCGGTGGATGGTCGACGCGTACACCCGCGGCTACGTCTCCGATGCGCAGATGGCGTCGTTCGCGATGGCCGTGTTCCAGCGCGGCATGGAGCGCGACGAGATCCGCGTGCTCACCGACGCGATGATCGCCTCGGGGGAGCGGATGAGCTTCGCCAGCCTCGGCAAGAAGACGGTCGACAAGCACTCGACCGGCGGCGTGGGCGACAAGATCACTCTGCCGCTGGCTCCGCTGGTCGCCTCGTTCGGCGTCGCGGTCCCGCAGCTCTCGGGGCGCGGCCTCGGCCACACCGGAGGGACCCTCGACAAGCTCGAGTCGATCGCGGGGTGGCGCGCGGCGTTGAGCAACGAGGAGATCTTCGCGCAGCTGCAGTCGGATGTCGGAGCGGTGATCTGCGCGGCAGGCACCGGTCTCGCTCCTGCGGACAAGAAGCTCTACGCGCTGCGCGACGTCACCGGCACCGTCGAGGCGATCCCGCTGATCGCGTCGAGCATCATGTCGAAGAAGATCGCTGAAGGCACCGATGCGCTCGTCCTTGATGTGAAGTTCGGCTCTGGCGCTTTCATGCAAGACATTGACCGTGCTCGTGAGCTTGCCCGCACCATGGTCGCGCTCGGCACGGATTCCGGTGTCGCGACGACGGCGCTGCTGACGGATATGAACGTGCCGCTCGGCCTGGCGATCGGTAACGCGAACGAGGTGCGCGAGTCGGTCGAGGTGCTCGCAGGCGCAGGCCCCGCCGACGTGCGAGAGCTCACCATCGCGCTCGCCAGGGAGATGCTGGCCCTTGCAGGTCTCCCGGATGCCGACGTCGAGAAGGCCCTCGACGACGGACGTGCCATGGACACCTGGAGGGCGATGATCCGCGCACAGGACGGCGATCCGGATGCGGAGCTGCCCACGGCGCGCGAGACGCACGTCGTCACGGCCCCCGCCTCCGGCGTGCTCACCCGCATGGACGCGCTGCCCTTCGGCGTCGCGGCCTGGCGCCTCGGCGCTGGACGCGCCCGCGCCGAGGATCCGGTGATCTTCGAGGCGGGCATCGATCTGCACGCCAAGCCCGGCGACCGCGTCGCCGCTGGGCAGGCGCTGTTCACGCTGTCCGCCGCGGACGATGCCCGCTTCGCGCGGGCCCTCGAGGCGCTCGAGGGCGCCTGGGAGATCGGCGACGAGGCCCCGGCGGCCGGCCCCATCGTGCGCGAGCGCATCACGGCGTGACCGGCGACCGCTAGCCTGAACTGAGCGAATCCGTCACCGAGAGGAAACCCATGTCGATCGACCAGAGCGGCGACGTCACCATCCAGGGCGTGTCACTGCGCAGCCTCCCGAAGGTGTCGCTGCACGACCACCTCGACGGTGCACTGCGCCCGGCGACGATCATCGAGCTCGCCGACGCCATCGGTCTGGCCGTGCCCGAGAACGGGGCGGCAGCGCTCGGGAAGTGGTTCGCCACGCAGAGCGATTCGGGTTCGCTCGTCGAGTACCTCAAGACCTTCGACCTCACCACCGCGGTGATGCAGACGAAGGAGGCGCTGACGCGCGTCGCCCGCGAGTTCGTCGAGGACCTCGCCCGCGACGGCGTCATCTACGGCGAGGTGCGCTGGGCGCCCGAACAGCACCTCAGCCGCGGACTCACCCTCGAGGAGACCGTCGAGGCGGTGCAGCAGGGCATCGAAGAGGGAGAGGATGCCGCTGACCGCGCAGGGCGCAGCATCCGCGTCGGCCAGCTGATCACCGCGATGCGGCACGCCGACCGCTCGCGTGAGATCGCCGAGCTCGCCGTGGCGTTCCGCGGTCGGGGAGCCGTGGGCTTCGACATCGCCGGCGCCGAAGACGGTTTCCCCGCATCGAAGCACCGCGCGGCGTTCGACTACCTCGCCGAGAACTTCTTCCCGGTGACCGTGCACGCCGGGGAAGCCGCGGGTCTGGACAGCATCCGCTCTGCCCTGATCGACGGGCGCGCCCTGCGCCTCGGACACGGGGTGCGCATCGCCGAGGACCTCGAGGTGATCACCGAGGAGGGCGACGAGGTGCAGGTGCGCTTCGGCGACCTCGCGCGCTGGGTGCGCGATCGCGAGATCCCGCTCGAGCTGTCGCCGTCGTCGAACCTGCAGACCGGGGCGATCGCGAAGTGGGGCAAGACCCTCGCCGACCACCCGTTCGACCTGCTCTACCAGCTCGGGTTCGCCGTGACGGTGAACGTCGACAACCGCACCATGAGCGCGACCTCGCTGACCCGCGAGCTCGCCCTGCTCGTCGAGACCTTCGAGTACGACCTCGACGATCTCGAGACGTTCCAGTTCAACGCGGCGGCGGCGACGTTCCTGCCCGTCGAGGAGCGCGAAGAGCTCGTCGAGATGATCGCCGAAGGCTTCGACGTCTGAGCCATGGCGACCGGGGGGAAGCGGCGGCTGAAGATCGTCGTCGTCATCGTCAGTGCTGTCATCCTCTTGGGAGCGGGAACGGCCGGAGGGATCATCTGGGCGACCGCCGCACGGGAACAGGTCCCGCCCCGTGCCGAGGCGCGGAGGATCGCGCCTCCACCCCTGAGCCCGGAGGATCAGCTGCTGCGGGACGCGGACGATCCGCTCGCGTGCGCCGTGAGCTTCTCGGGTGACGGGGCTCCCGCCGAGCCCATGCTGCAGCGGCAGGACGCCCTCTATCAGGGTCTGCCGATCCCAACCGAGGAGGGGCGTGTCTTCGGCGGCTGGTACCCGACGGCGGCGGACGCCGCCTCGTTCGATCAGGCCGCCAGGATCAACGGCGCCGATGTCGTGGCGTGCCGGGACCAGCGGATGCAGCTCTTCTCCGCGTGGATGACGCCGGAGCAGAACGTGGCGGAGAACGCGCGGATCCCCATCCTGATGTACCACCAGTTCACCGCCAAACCGGAGGGGGAGTCGGGGTGGCTGCGCGGCAACTACGCGTACATCGGAGATTTCGAGGCGCAGATGAGCCATATCGCCTCGAGCGGGTTCTACCTGCCCACCTGGGACGAGCTCGGCGCCTTCATCGACGGACGGCTGTTCCTGCCTGCGCACTCGGTGATCATCACCGACGACGACGCGGATCAGAGCTGGTTCGACCTCGCGGTGCCCATCGTCGATAAGTACAAGGTGCTCTCGACGTCGTTCATGATCACCGCATACCGGCAGGACCCGCCGCCATCGATCTACGTGCAGCGCCGCTCGCACACCCACGACATGCACCAGGCGGGCGACAACGGCAAGGGGCGGATGGTCAACTGGACGGCCGATCAGATCGCCGCGGATCTCAACACCTCGGGGGACATCCTCGGCGTGCGCGAGGTCATCGCCTACCCCTACGGGCACTACGACGACACGGCGAAGCAGGGGGTCGCTCAGGCCGGGTACGAGATGGCGCGGACGATCGAGCCGGGCTACGTCACGATCGGCACCGACAAGCACGCCCTCCCCGTCGTGCGGATCGATTACGGCATGGGCCTTGACGCGCTGGTGAAGCGGATCGGCTGACCTCGCCGGCACGTGTCGACGGGGTCAGCGACTGTCGAGCTGCGCCTGCTCGCGGCGCACCGCTGCGCGGTAGGCGTCCTTGTGCACGTAGTAGGCCATGCGATCCAGCCCCAGGTAGCGGTAGCCGCCGGTCACGTCGGGCCAGGCGCTCGTGGTGACCCGGTCGCGGAACCGCGCCGCTGCGGCCGGGGCGTGATCGAGCGCATGGAGGTAGGCCGCCAGCAGCTCGGCCTGCTCGTAGCGCCCCTGCCAGCCGATGCCGGAGGCCTCGATCATGCCCATCGCGTACAGTCCGTTGAAGGAGGCGGGGAACATGTTCAGGAAGAGCCTCGGCGCCGCCCCCTGCCACGACAGGTGCGCCCGGTCGACGAACGGGTAGTCGAGCTGGTATCCGGTGGCGAGCAGGACGAGGTCGTACTCGCCGGTGCCGCCGTCGCGGAAGTGCACGCGGCCGCCGTCGAAGCGGGAGACGTCGGCGCGGATGCGCAGGTCGCCCTGGCCGAGGTGGTTGAGGATCATCGTGTTGACGATGGGATGGGACTCGTAGATGCGGTGGTCGGGCTTGGGGAAGCCGAAGCGCGCCGGGTCGCCGGTGAACGCCCTGAGCACCCGGGAGTCGATGGCCTGCTTGAGGCGCGCCGGCAGCGGACGGCCCTGGTTCAGGGTGTCGCTGGGGCGGCCGAAGAGGTAGCGCGGCACGAAGTAGTAGCCGCGGCGCACGCTCATCTCCACCGAGGCGGCATGGTGCACGGCATCCACCGCGATGTCGCAGCCGGAGTTGCCGGCGCCGATGATCAGCACCCGCTTCCCGGAGAGCTGCGCTGCGCTGCGGTACTGCGCGGTGTGCAGGAGTTCGCCTGCGAACTCGCCGGCGAACGACGGCACGTGGGGCCTCGCGAGCGTGCCGTTGGCGAGGACGACGCCGTCGTAGCGGCGCGTCTGCTCGCCCTCGGGGCCGGTGCTGGTGAGGTCCCAGCCGCCGTCGTGCGGTTCGAGACGCGTGACCTCGGTGCCGAAGCGGAAGAGCTCGTCGAGGCCGAATCGGTCGGCGTACTGCGCGAAGTACTCGCGCAGGACCGCGTGACCGGGGTAGTCGACATCGGAGCGCATCGGGAACTCGGCGAACTCGGTGGTGGTCCGAGACGAGATGAGGTGCGCCGACTCGTACATCGTGCTGCGCGGGTTCGTGATGTCCCAGAGACCGCCCACGCCGTGCGAGGCCTCGTAGCCCTCGACGCGGATGCCGCGCCGCGTCAGCGCCCGCGCCGCGGCGAGACCCGACGGGCCGGCGCCGATGATGGCGTAGGTGTTCATGCTGCTCCGCCCGTCGTCGTGCATGCCGCTCGCCCCCGCTCAGGGCGCTGATCTCGCGCGTCTGGTCGCCATGTCCGCCCCGCGCCGTCAGGACCGGTCGGCGAGCAGCGCGCGCACGTCCGTCTCGAGCTCAGCGACCGCCTGCGTCGCGCCCGCCGCGGAGTCGGCCTTCGCGTCGATGTACACCTTGAGCTTGGGCTCGGTGCCGCTGGGGCGCACGATGATGCGCGATCCGTCGACGAGGCGGTAACGCAGCACGTCTCCCGACGGGGCGCCGGGAGCCGCCTGCAGCAGGTCTTCCGATTCGGCGATCCCGCGCTCGCCGAATCGGGTGGGCGGCGTCGTGCGCAGCGACTGCATTACGGCGCCGATGACGGTGAGATCGTCGACCCTGATCGACACCTGGCCGCTGGCGAAGTGCCCGTAGCGCTCGCCGAGCTCGGCGAGGAGCCCGGCGATCGTCGTCTCGCGCTCGCGCGCCTCGGCGGCGAGCGACAGGATCGCGACCGCGGCCGAGAGGCCGTCCTTGTCGCGCACCGTCGCGGGGTTCACGAGGTAGCCGAGCGCCTCCTCGAAGCCGAAGACGATGCCAGGGGCGCGCGAGATCCACTTGAAGCCGGTGAGCGTCTCGTGGAAGTCGAGCCCGTGCTGGGCGGCGACGGCGCCGAGGCCGGGGGAGGAGACCAGCGAGCACGCCAGCGAGGCGCCGCGGGAGCCCTCCGCCGCCCGCGCGGCGCGGGCGCCGAGCAGGAGACCCACCTCGTTGCCGGTGAGCCGGCGCCAGCCGCCGCGGGCCGTGGCGTCGGGGATCGCGACGGCGAGACGGTCGGCGTCGGGGTCGTTCGCGAGGATGAAGTCGGCCTGCACGCGCCGCGCGCGGGCGAAGGCGAGATCCATCGCGCCCGGCTCCTCCGGGTTGGGGAACGATACGGTGGGGAAGGCGGCGTCTGGACGGAGCTGCTCGTTCACCACGAGCGGCTGCGGGTACCCGGCGATGGTGACGATGCGCGAGAGCGTCTCCCACCCCACGCCGTGCATCGCCGTGTACACCCAGCGCATCCCGGCTGCGGCCTCGGTTGCCGGGGCCACGGCGGCGGTCGCCTCGACGTAGGCGGTGACGACGTCCTCGCCGGCCGTCTCGTAGCCCTCGGAGCGCGGCAGGGCGTCCACGCCGCCGGCATCCGCCACCCGCTGGATGTGCAGGGCGATCTCGGCGTCGGCGGGCGCCACGATCTGCGAGCCGTCGTCGGCCCCGCCGAGGTAGACCTTGTAGCCGTTGTCGTTCGGCGGGTTGTGGCTGGCGGTGACCATCACGCCGGCATCCGCACCCAGGTGACGCACGGCGAAGGCGAGCACGGGCGTTGGCAGCAGGCGCGGGAGCAGGATCGCACGCAGGCCGGCGCCGGCGAAGATCTCTGCGGAATCGACGGCGAACACGCGCGAGTTGCGACGGCCGTCGTATCCGATGACGACGGTGGGAGCGCCGCCCGTGCTCTTCTCGCGCAGGTAGGCGGCCAGGCCCGCCGCCGCCTGGGCGACGAGCACGCGGTTCATCCGGTTGCTGCCTGCGCCGAGCTCTCCGCGCAGGCCCGCGGTGCCGAAGGCGAGCCGGGAGCCGAATCGGTCGGCGAGGTCGGCCGTCGCCGCTTCGTCCCCGGCGGCGGCGCGGGTGATGATGCCCGCGAGCTCGTCGCGCGTCTGATGGTCGGGGTCCTGACGCAGCCAGGCGCGCGCCGTGTCGAGGAGCGCGTCGCTCATAGCGCCTCGATGACGCGGGCGAGGAGCTGGGTGATGACGGGTTCGGCGAGCCGGCCTGCCTCGATGACCTCGGCGTGGCTGAGCGGCGTCTGCTGGATGCCGGCGGCGAGGTTGGTGATGAGCGAGAAGCCGAGGATCTCCATGCCGGCCTCGCGCGCGGCGATGGCCTCCAGCGCCGTGGACATGCCGACGATGTGTCCGCCGATGGCCTTGGCCATCTGCACCTCGGCGGGCGTTTCGTAGTGCGGGCCGCGGAACTGCGTGTACACGCCCTCGTCGAGGGTCGGGTCGACGGTGCGGGCGATGTCGCGCAGGCGCTTCGCGTAGAGGTCGGTGAGGTCGATGAACGTGGCGCCTTCGAGAGGCGAGTCGGCGGTGAGGTTGATGTGGTCGCTGATGAGCACGGGCTGGCCGGGCTTCCACGTCTCGCGCACGCCGCCGGCGCCGTTGGTGAGGACCATGATCGCTGCCCCCGTCGCTGCGGCGGTGCGCACGGAGTGGACGACGCGACGGACGCCGTGGTTCTCGTAGTAGTGGGTGCGCGCGCCGATGACGAGGACGTTCTTGCCGTCGGGAGTGCGGATGCTGCGGAGGGTTCCGACATGACCGTCGAGGGCGGGCTTGGAGAAGCCGGTGACCTCGGTTGCGGGGACGGTCGCGACGGTCTCGCCGATGATGTCGGCGGCCTTGCCCCATCCCGATCCGAGAGTGAGGGCGATGTCGTGGTGGTCGACCCCGGTCAGGCGTGCGATGTCGGCTGCGGCGGCCTGGGCGACCTCGAAGGGGTTCGCCGCAGGGTCGTCGAGGGGGTTCGAGAGAGTGTCTGGCATGAGACCACTCTAGGAATGTGCGGCGTGCCGTGCCAGTGCGGGAGAATGTTCAGCATGGCTACTACCCCTTTCGTGAACAGGCAGAGCGTCGCCGTCCTCGGCGGCGGTCCCGGCGGCTACGAGGCGGCGCTCGCCGCGGCCCAGCTCGGTGCCGACGTGACGCTCGTCGAGCGGGTGGGGGTGGGCGGTTCGGCCGTGCTCACCGACGTGGTGCCGTCGAAGAGCCTCATCGCGACCGCCGACGCCGCTGTGGCGATCTCCGAGGCCTCGGACCTCGGCGTGCAGTTCTACGCGAAGGGCGAGAACGGCAAGCCTCTCAAGCCCGAGATCGCGATCAACCTCGCCGCCGTCAACAAGCGGTTGATCTCGCTGGCCGGCCAGCAGTCCGAGGACATGCGCACCGCGTTGCTCGACGCTGGCGTGAAGATCCTCTCTGGCCATGGCAGGCTCGAGGGGCCCAACGCGATCGTCGTGTCTACCTCGGTCGGCGGCACCGACTTCGACCGCGTCGAGGCCGACACCCTCGTCGTCGCCGTCGGGGCGTCTCCGCGCGAGCTCGACTCGGCCAAGCCCGACGGCAAGCGCATCCTCACCTGGACCCAGCTGTACGACATGAAGGAGCTCCCAGAGCACCTCATCGTCGTCGGCTCCGGTGTCACCGGTGCGGAGTTCGCCTCGGCCTACATGAACCTCGGTGCCCAGGTTACGCTGATCTCCAGCCGTGACCAGGTGCTGCCAGGCGAGGACCAGGACGCCGCACGCGTGCTCGAGAAGGTCTTCAAGCGCGGGGGCATGCACGTGCTCTCGAAGTCGCGGGCCGACAAGGTCGAGAAGACGAAGACCGGGGTCACGGTGACGCTCTCCGACGGACGCACCGTCGAGGGCAGCCACTGTCTGATGGCCGTCGGCTCGATCCCCAACACCCGCGGCATCGGCCTGGAGGAGGCGGGGGTCGAGCTCACCGAATCCGGGCACGTCAGGGTGAACCGGGTCGCGCGCACCTCGGTCCCCAACATCTACGCCGTCGGCGACTGCACGAACTTCTTCCCGCTGGCATCCGTCGCCTCCATGCAGGGCCGCACCGCCGTGTTCCATGCGCTCGGAGACATCGTGATCCCGCTCGAGCAGCTGAAGATCACCGCGAACATCTTCACCGCGCCGGAGATCGCCACCGTCGGCTTCTCGGAGAAGGACGTCGAAGACGGCCTCGCCGACGGCATTGTGCACAAGCTCCCGCTCGCGGCGAACCCGCGCGCGAAGATGATGGGCATCCGCGACGGCTTCGTCAAGCTCATCGCCCGCACCGGCTCCGGTACGCTCATCGGCGCCGTCGTCGTGGCGCCCAAGGCCTCGGAGCTCATCTACCCGCTCGCCCTCGCCGTCGAGCGCCGGTTGAACGTCGACCAGGTCTCGCGCGTGTTCGCGGCGTACCCGTCGCTGACGAGCAGCTTCACCGACGCCACGCGCGCGATGCACCAGGTGTACATCGCGAAGTGACGTCGTCGGGGCGGTGCGATCGCCTCAGCGCGCCCACACCGACGCTTCGCGGGCGTCCTGCCTGCGGAAGCGGTCGTTGCCCTGCCGTGCGACTGCCGAGAGCTGCCGGGCGATCGCGGTCATCTCCCTCATGGTCTGATCCCAGCCGCGCTGAGCCACGTGATAGGCGTCCCTCGCTTCGCCCGACCATTGCCCCGACAGCGCGGCGGCAGCGGCTTCGAGCCTGTCCAGCTCGTCATCGATGGCGCTCACGTGCAGTGTGATCTGCCGGCAGACCTCGTCGAGCGTGTCATGCTCGACGGCGATGATGCGTCTGTCCAACCCGTCCTCCTCAAAGACTCTTCTGCGTCGTGCAGGGCAACGCGCCATTGATGATGGCGGTCTCGTCGAACTGCGTCGGGTACCCGTCATCCGACGTTCCGATGCGTCCTTCGGCCTCATCGAAGACCACAGCGCCGTCGTGCGTGAACTCTTCGGTGGTGAGGAACCAGCGATCCTCGCCGAGGCTGATCCAGGTCATCGGATTCTCCGTGTCGCCGAAGACGGTCGCGGTGAACGCCGAGAGGTCGCCGATCCTGCTCTGGAGGCTGGAGGCGATGAACTTCGACCCGTTGGTGACGCATTGCAGATCCGACACCGTGATCGTCTGCTCCTCGCCGCTTTCCGACTGCACGGTCAGTGTCGACGGTGCAGCAGATGACGAGCATCCGCTCAGGGCGAGTGCGGTCGCCGTCAGGAGCAGGGCGACCGGGAGGAGATCACGGCGCATCGGTGCCCCCTCGGCCCGTCGTCTCGGAGCCGCCGTCGGCACCCCGTAGGAATGCCGTGCGGACCGCCTCCCGCTGCTCGTCGTCCATGTCGGCCAGCGCGGAGCGCAGGACGCGACCGGCCTCCTCCATCCGGGCCGCGAACGCAGGCACCTGCGCCACGTCACGGAGCGTCGCTCGACCGGCCAGCGCCTCCGCCGCCCGTGTGCGCACGCTCTCGTCCATGTCAGGATCACGGCTGAGCCGGGCGAGGAGCTCGCGTGCGCGCAGATCGAGCGGGCTGCCTGCCTGCGCGGTGCCGAGCACTCGACGCTGGTCGGGGACCTCTCCCTCGGGGGCGATCGTGGGGTCCTGCATCATCTCAATCCACCTGTGCGTTGTCGTAGCCTGCGGGTACGGGAAGGTCGGTGCCGCCTGCCAGCAGCGAGCCGAGCACGCCGACGGCCGCACCGAGAGCGTCGAAGAAGGTCAGCACGCTCTGCACCGTGTCGTAGGCGGACTTGGCCAGCCACAGGGCATAGCCGATCTCGATACCGCCGCAGAGGTAGCCGAGGATGCCACCGACGATCGTCTCGATGCTCACGGTGCCCGCGGCGATGCAGATCGCTGCGACGAGCGCTGCGTCGAGGATCTTCGCGAACACGTCGCTCACGAGCGAGGCCGTGCTGATCATGCCGCGCGACACCGCCTCGAACTCCGGGCCGAGTTCGGCGATCTTCGTGCCGGCGTCGCGGAGGTTGTCCGCCATGTCGGTGAAGAACACGTTGGCGGCCGTCGCCGCCTCGCCGCTCCACGATCCGGCCGTGACCGCCATCTCGTGGCGCACGTTGTCACCCTGGACGCGCGTGTACGCGCCGAGGTGCTTGAGGGCATCGGACACCTCGTACAGCTTGTTCCAGTCGCCGCTGAAGTTCTTCGCGATGACGTCGAGGTAGTCCCAGTCGAAGATCCAGTCCAGCACCTGCGCGAGCGCTGATAAGGGGCTCAGCCAGTCGGTCGTGAGGATCGTCGCGACGAGATCCTCCGGGACCTCGGTGGCAGGCGGCGTGAGTTCATCGACGGCGTTGTGCACAGAACCGGAAGACGCATCGCCGGCGGGTGTGGTCGGGCCTGGGGAAGTACCGGCGTCGGGGTACTCGCGATCGAGCTCGGCTTCGATCGCGTCATCGAGCTCCAGAGACCGCGTCGCTGTCCCCTCGAGCTCGGTCGCGGATGCCGTCAGTGCCGTGTTCAGCGCGGTGAAGTAGCTCTGCAGCGCTTCGACGGTCTCGTTCGCGGCGAACATGGCTTTCGAGTAGACGAAGGACGTGTCCAGTATCTCGAGCGTCATGTGGTCGGCGGCGTACGTGGAGGCCGTCGCCGTCGATGAGGCATCCTCGGTCAACGCGGTCGCGTGCGCGCTCAGGCGGGCGGGATCGATCTTGTACATGCGGTCTTTCCTCGATGGGCACCGATGCCTCCACCCTAACCCCGGACCGACCTGGGAGAATGGACGTCATGCCGTTTCCACACCTGCTGCTGTCGTCCCGCGTGCCCTCAGGCCGGCTGACGTGACGGCGGAGCACGCGGCGCTGCTGCCGTTGGAGCGCTGGCCTTCGGCGTGGGGGGAGCCGCGGCCCCGACGGATCACCGGCATGCTCTGGGTCGCCGTCGCGCTCTGGGCCGTCGCCGCCGTGATGATCGTCTTCGCGGAGGGCTCGGCGGGCCGGGTGTGGTCTGGTGCGGTGCTCGTGCTGTTCGGCGCCACTGCGCTCCTCGTCGCGGTCCGCAGGCCGTTCGGGCGGGGGCGGATGAGGCTGATCGAGGCCTCGCGCCTCGTGCGCGCCGGATCGCAGGTCCCCGAGGTCAGGGCTCTGTTCGTCGCCGAGCGCCCCGCGGGCGTCGTCACGATGGTGCTGTCGACCGTGTGGGCGCTCGTGCTCACCGCGGCGACAGCGGTCGCCGTGCACATCGGCTTCGCCGGGCGGCCGCAGGCGTTCCTCGGCGCCGTCGCAATGGGGTTCCTCGCGGTGCTGTTCGCCTTCGTGTCGGTGCGCGCGGTCGTCGCCCGGTTCCGGTTCGACTCTTTCGGGCGCCGCCGGGTCGGGCTCGCGCTCGGCCCGCACGGCGTGACGATCGTGCGGGTGACCGAGACGGTGCACCTGCCGTGGGAGGCGATCCGCGCCGTCGAGGCCGACCTGACGGCGCCCCGGCGCGGGATGGAGCAGCGTCCGGTGATCCGGCTCCGGGTCGACCCGAAGCACGCGATCGGCTCGGCGACCGTCACCGTCCTGCCCGCGGCGCTGCAGGTGCATCCCCTGGTGGTCTGGTCGGCGCTGCGCGGGTTCCACCGCACGCCATCGGCACGGGCGATGCTGGGCACACAGGCGGGTCAGGAACTTCTCGGCGCCTGGAGCGCCGCCGCGCCGGGGGAGTAGCCCACTCGGCCCCGAACGCCGGCGCCGCTCAGTCGGCGCCGCTCAGGAGATCGTCAGCAGCTGGTGACCGGCCGACACCGTCGTACCGGGGGCGGCGTTGATGCTCCCGACGACGCCGTCCTTGTGCGCCTGCAGGGGCTGCTCCATCTTCATGGCCTCGAGCACGACCACGAGGTCGCCCTTGACGACGTGCTGGCCCTCCTCGACGGCGACCTTGACGATCGTGGCCTGCATCGGCGACTTCACCGCGTCTCCCGACGCGCCGGCGTTGACCGTGGTCGTGTGACTGCGTCGCGACGGCGGCACCGCCGCGGGGCGGCCGGCTGCGCTCACGGAGGCGGCCACCCGGTCGGGCAGGCTGACCTCGAGCCGCTTGCCGCTGACCTCGACGACCACGGTGTGGCGCCCCGCCGCTTCGGCGGGGGCCCGGAGCTCGCCGTCCCACGCGGGGATCTCGTTGACGAACTCCGTTTCGATCCACCGCGTGAACACGCCGAACTCGCCGTTCTCGGCGGTGAAGGCGGGATCGCGGACGACCGCGCGGTGGAAGGGCAGCACGGTCGGAAGTCCCGCGACCTCGAACTCGTCGAGGGCGCGACGCGAACGCTCGAGCGCCTCGGCGCGGTCCTTGCCGGTGACGATGATCTTCGCCAGCAGCGAGTCGAAGGCGCCCGAGACGGAGTCGCCGGCGGTGACGCCGGAGTCGAGACGGATGCCGGGGCCGCCGAAGGTCTTGAAGACGTGGATGGGTCCCGGCTGCGGGAGGAAGCCGCGGCCGGGGTCCTCACCGTTGATGCGGAACTCGATCGAGTGGCCCTGGGGCTCAGGGTCGTCGTAGTCGATCGTGCCGCCGGCGGCGATGCGGAACTGCTCGCGGACGAGGTCGATGCCGGTGACCTCCTCCGACACGGGGTGCTCGACCTGCAGACGCGTGTTCACCTCGAGGAACGACACGGTGCCGTCGGCGCCGATGAGGAACTCGCAGGTGCCGGCGCCCACGTAGCCGACCTCTTTGAGGATCGCCTTCGATGCCGAGTAGAGCGCGTCGTTCTGCTCCTCGGTGAGGAACGGCGCCGGTGCCTCCTCGACGAGCTTCTGGTGGCGGCGCTGCAGCGAGCAGTCGCGCGTGGAGATGACGACGACGTTGCCCGCGGCATCCGCCAGGCACTGCGTCTCGACGTGGCGCGGCTTGTCGAGATACTTCTCGACGAAGCACTCGCCGCGGCCGAAGGCGGTGACGGCCTCGCGGGTCGCCGACTCGAAGAGCTCGGCGACCTCGTCGAGCTCGCGCGCGACCTTCAGGCCGCGTCCGCCGCCGCCGTAGGCGGCCTTGATGGCGATCGGCAAGCCGTGCTCCTGCGCGAAGGCGATGACCTCGTCAGCGCCGGAGACGGGACCGGGCGTGCCGGGGGCGAGCGGTGCTCCGACCTTCTCCGCGACGTGACGCGCGGTCACCTTGTCGCCGAGGGCTTCGATCGCCTCGGGCGACGGACCGATCCAGGTCATGCCCGCACCGATCACAGCGCGGGCGAACTCGGCGTTCTCGGCGAGGAACCCGTAGCCGGGGTGCACGGCGTCCGCTCCGGCACGGCGCGCGACGGAGAGGATCTTCTCGATCTGCAGGTACGTCTCGGCGCTCGTCGCACCGCCGAGGGAGTAGGCCTCGTCGGCCAGGCGGGTGTGCATCGCATCGCGGTCCTGGTCGGCGTACACGGCGACCGAGGAGATGCCCGAGTCGCGGGCGGCGCGGATGATGCGGACGGCGATCTCGCCACGGTTGGCGATGAGTACCTTCTCGATGGGCATAATTGCCAGCCTATCGACTCAGGCAGGCATCCATTTGACGACTCTCCACAAGAAAAGTCAGAGAACGTTTCGGGAGTCTACGACCACAGGGAGGTCCACGTGACGCCCAGCTCGCCGGCGAGCAGGCGGATCGTTGACAGGGACATGCCGACGACGGTCGACGGGTCGCCCTCCACCGCGGTGATGAACGCGCCGCCGAGACTGTCGACGGTGAAGGCGCCGGCCACGTGCAGCGGCTCGCCCGAGGCGACGTAGGCGGCGATCTCGGCGTCGGAGATGTCGTCGGCGAAGGTGACGGATGCCGCGGCGACGGCGGTCGCCTCGACGGGGGCGACACCGGGGGAGACGCGATGCACGCTGTGACCGGAGTGCAGGATCCCGGTGGCGCCGCGCATCCGCACCCACCGCCGGGTGGCCTCCTCCGGCGTGTAGGGCTTGCCGTAGACGCGGCCGTCGATCGCGAACATCGAGTCGCCGCCGATGACGAGGCCGTCGAACCCTCCGTCGTCGGCGAGGCGGGCGGCGACGTCGGCGGCCTTCGCGCGGGCGAGGAGCAGGACCAGCTCCTCCGGAGGCAGCTCGGCGCCGCGCGCTGCGGCCGCTGCGGCCCCGACAGCGTCCTCATCGACCTCGGGCGCCATGATCAGCGGTTCGATCCCCGCCTGGCGAAGGAGCATCAGGCGGGCGGGGGAGGTGGAGGCCAGGCACACGCGCATGCTCACCACCGTAGCCGCCCGCCGTATTCTGGAGGGATGACCGACCCCACGTCTGCGCTGCTCGATCTGGACATCACCGGGATCGCGCACGGCGGCACCTTCGTCGCCCGCCATGAGGGGCGCGTGGTGTTCGTGTCCGACGCGATCCCCGGGGAGCGCGTCCGGGCGCGCCTGATCCCTCCGGTAGGTTCAGGGTCGCAGAAGGAGGCGGAGTCGAAGAGCTTCTGGCGTGCGGAGACTGTCGAGGTACTCGAGCCGTCACCGCACCGCCGGCCGCACGTCTGGCCAGAGGCCGATCTGTCGCGCGATCCTGCCGAGCGTCCAGGCGGCGCCGATCTCGGTCACATCGGCCTCGCCCACCAGCGCGTGCTCAAGCGGCAGGTGCTCGGCGAGGCGCTCGATCGCTTCGCCGGCCCTGGTCTCGTAATCCCCGACGTCGAGGCCGTCGACTCCTCCGACGGCACGCGCTGGCGCACGAGGGTGACGCTGCATGTCGACGATGACGGACGCGTCGGTCCCTATGCCGCGCGCAGCCACCGCGTGATCGAGGTCGGCGAGCACGTGCTCGCGCGGCCGGCGATCGCCGAAGCGGCGTCCGATCTCGCCGGCATCCGGCCCGGTCGCGTCGAGCTCGTCGAGCCGGCCGACGGCCGGGTCCGGATCATCCGCCGAGAGGAGTCCGCCCGCCGACTAGGGGCCGCTCGTCCGCCGCGGCGCCGCCACGACGTCGTGCACGAGCAGGTCGGGCAGCGGCGCTTCCAGGTCGATGCCGACGGCTTCTGGCAGGTGCATCCGCGTGCGGCATCCGTCCTGGACGCCGCCGTCTACGGGCTGCTCGAGGATCACGTCGACGACACGGCCAGGCACTTCGACCTGTACGGCGGTGTCGGCCTGTTCGCGGCGACGCTCGCCGATCTCGGCGCGCGCGACATCGTCACGGTCGAGTCGAGCGCGCGGGCGACGGCGCACGCGCGGGAGAACCTCGCCCCGCTCGAGGTGACGGCGGTCACCGCACGCGTGGACCGTTTCCTGCAGGAGGCCCCCCGCGGCCGCGCCGGTGCCGTCGTGCTCGACCCGCCGCGCGCAGGCGCCGGCCGCGCCGTCGTCGAGGCGATCGATGCCATGGCCCCGGATGCCATCGCCTACGTCGCCTGCGATCCGGTCGCCCTGGCCCGGGACCTCGGCACCTTTCGCGAGCGCGGCTGGCAGGTGCCGCGGCTGCGCGCGTTCGACCTCTTCCCGCACTCCCACCACTTCGAGGTCGTCGCGCTGCTGACGCGCTGAGTCCTGCCTCCGGCTTTCCTGACGTCGGTCGCCTCGCGAGGGGGCCGGCGCGGACGAAGACAGTCCTGCACCGTGCTTCGACGAACGGATGCTGGCAGGTGTGGCGGGCGCTTTGTCGGGCCGATTGTCGAATGTCGGGCGGATCCTGCCCGACACGCCGGCGCACCGGCATCCGCACCCGACAAACCGACCGCCACCGGCCTCAAGAAGGCCCTGCGCCGACCTCCGGCGCGCCGCACGGGATCAGTAGGCTGGAGCAATGAGCACCGTTGCACTCATCGATGACCACGAGTCCGTCCGTCTCGGTCTCGAGGCGGCGTGTGCGCGCGACGGCGAGCAGACAGTGGTGTTCTCCGGCAGCACCGTCGGCTCCTACCTCGACTGGCGCCGTGAAGCGGGACAGGCGCCGGCGGATGTCGTCGTGCTCGACCTCACCCTCGGCGACGGCACCACCGTCACCGAGAACGTCGCCTCGATCGTCGCCGACGGCTCCAGCGTCGTCATCCACAGTGTCGCCGACCGCCCAGTCGCCGTGCGCGAGGCGCTGGTGGCGGGCGCGGCGGGTGTCGTGAGCAAATCGTCCGCGCTCGACGACGTCCTCGACGCGATCCGCACCGTCGCCCAGGGCGAGGCGCTGAACAACGTCGAGTGGGCCAGCGCCGTCGACGGCGACCGCGAGTTCTCCGACGCCCAGCTCTCCAGCCGCGAACGCGAGGTGCTGCGCCTGTATGCGACCGGGCTCCCGCTGAAGGCCGTGGCCGAGCGGCTCGGGGTCGCCTACTCGACGGCGAAGGAGAACATCTCGCGGGTCCGCGTGAAGTACGTCAGCGTGGGTCGCACGGCCTCGACCAAGGTCGATCTCATGCGTCGCGCGATCGAAGACGGCATCTACGCCCCCGACGGAGCCTGAGGTGCCCGTCGAGGGCGTCGGCATCCGGGAGGCATGGAGCAAGATCCCCTCTCCTGGAAGCATCGAGACCGGTTCCGAGCGGTTCACCTCGAAGCGGATGGAGCGCATCCTCGCGATCGTCGTGGCCGTCGGATCCACGGTGCTCGGAGCACAGGCTCTCATCGCGGCGCTCACGACGCTGTCGGAGGCGGACTTCGCGCACGTGGGCATGCTCGTGCTCGTCTTCGCGCCCCTGGCCGCGATGCTCGTCGCCTGCGTGCTCGGGCGCGGGGTCCGCACGGCATCCGGACTCTTCGCCGTCGGCTATCTCATCGCCCTGATCCTGTGGCCGGTCGTGGTCAATCCGAACCACAAGGTCGCCGCGCAGCAGCCGTGGATCTTCTTCCTCGTGAACGTCGGTGTGGTCGCCGCCATGCTCGCCTTCCCGCTCTGGTTGCAGTTCGTCTGGGCCGCGTGCATGCCCTTCGTGTACGGCTACGTGCGCCTCGTGCAGGGCGACTTCTCGAACGAGTTCTGGGTCACCACAGGGTTCGACGTGTCCTTCACGCTGATCCTCGGGCTCGTCATCATCGCCCTGGGCTGGATGTTCCGCTCGGTCGCCGCCGGAGTGGACGACGTGCGCGGCCGGACCGTATCGTCCTATGCCGCCGCCGCCGCGGCCACGGCCGCCGAGGAGGAGCGGGTGGCGATGTCTGCGCTCATGCACGACAGCGTGCTCGCAGCCCTCATCGCCGCCGAGCGCGCCGAGACTCCGCGGGCGCAGACGCTCGCGGTCTCGATGGCCAGGGAGGCGCTCACCCGGCTCGCGAACACCGACGCCGGCGTCGCGGAGGAGGGCAGCGACGAGCCGGTCGCGGTCGGGCAGATCGTCATCGAGCTGCGGCGCGCGCTGTCGGAACTGGGGGCGGATGCCATCGTGGAGCAGCGCGGCGACGCCGGGCACCTGCCCGGTCGCGTCGCCAGAGCGCTCGTGCTCGCCGCGCGGCAGGCGCTGGGCAATGCCGTCACGCACGCCGCCGGCCGTGGACTGCATGTCGTGGTCATCGGCGACGGCGACGACGGCACCACGGTGGTGATCAGCGACAACGGGCCCGGCTTCGATCCCGAGGCGATCGGCGCCGATCGGCTGGGCATCCGGGCATCGATCTTCGCGCGCATGGCCGGGGTCGCCGGCACCGCCGAGATCGACTCAAACAGCACAGGGACCGTCGTCACCCTCGGTTGGTCGCGCGCATGAACCGTACAGTGCGCAGCGTCGCGACCCTGCTCGCCATCGGCTTCGCGATGTACTTCGCCGCCCGCGCGGTGTGGTGGATCGAGCAGCCGGCCCAGCCCCTGCTGCTGGTCGCGGCGATCCTCCTCTACCTGGTGACCGTGAACGCCGCGATCCTGTGGGACGCGGCGGTGAACGTGCGCATGCCGCTGTGGGTCGCGATCGCCGCGGCCGTGAGCAGCGTGGTCGTGCAGTCGCTGGCGACGCACTCGCTCGCCCTCGAGCAGCGCACCGCCCCGTTCGCGACCTGGTACATCGGCGCGATCGGTCTCCTCGGCGTCGTGCTCGTGGTGCGGCGGCGTCACGTGATCGCCTCGGCCGTGCTCATCGCGCTCGTCGCCCTGAGCTGGGTGCATCTGGGGATCGCGGGCGCGCTCTCGCTCGGCCTCGTCGGCTCGATCGTGTGGATGCTCGTGGCGTGGCTGCTCGTGCTGTTCTGGGACAGGGCGATCCGCGACACGGAGCGACTGGCCGACATCCAGCAGGCAGTCTCCACCTGGCACGCGACGCAGCAGGTCCGCCAGCGCGAGCGCCGGCTGCGCACGCAGTTCGCCCTGGCCGTCGCCGGCCCCGTGCTCAGCCGCGTCGTCGCCACGCACGGGGTGCTCGATGAGGCCGAGCGGCTGGAGGCGCGTCTGGCCGAGGGGCGGCTGCGGGACGAGCTGCGCGGCGCGAGCCTGCTCAACGATGCGGTGCGCGATGCGATCGACGATGCACGGCGGCGGGGGATCGCGGTGACGGTGTTCGACGAGGGCGGACTGGACGGCATCTCCGACACGCGCCGGGCGCAGATCCGCGATGAGCTCGCCGGAGTGCTCGCCGATGCGCGCGCATCGCGCGTCATCATCCGTGCCGCTCATGACGAACGCGTCGCCGTGACGGTCGTCGGCCGCGCGAGCTCGGGATCGTCGCGCGATGACGACGAGGTCGATCTCTGGCATGAGATCGAGCGCGAACCGGGCGCGGACTGAGCGCAGGCCCGCGCCTCGGCTCTGAACGGGGAGGAGGATCAGGGCCGAGGTGAGCCGGAGTGGGCGAGGGGCGGCGAGACCGCCTGCCCCTCGCCGCGCGGCGCGGTTACCCGAAAACCGGCCGCTGAAGACCGGTGACCATCCGTCTACCCTGGAACGGAGGCACCGACCGAACGCGAAGCGTTGTCATCATTCTGACGCACCGTGCCCGCGTTGTCTGTAGGTATTTTGGGGGACAAGATAGGTCTATGGGCACGCGCAGAGGCACCAACCTCCCCCGGATGGGTGACTTCAACCAGGCTGTCATCCTCGAGTCGATCCGACGCTCGGCGGATGGCGTCAGCAGGATCGAGCTGGCCGAGGCGACCGGGCTCTCGGCGCAGACCGTGACGAACATCACCAGGCGGCTGCTCGGCGACGGACTCGTCGCGGAGGCGGGCCGCGCCATCAACGGACCGGGCAAGCCCCGGGTGATCCTCCGGCTCGTCGCCGACAGTCGCTTCTCCATCGGCGTGCACCTCGATCCGGCGGTGATCACCCTCGTCCTCCTCGACCTGTCCGGCGAGGTCGTCCAGCAACGGGTGGTCCGTACGAACGAGAACGACCCCCGCCGCCTCGTCGAGGTCATCGCGCAGGCGGTCGAGGGCATCGTCGCGGATGCCGGTGTCGATCGGGAGCGGTTGGCAGGCATCGGTGTCGCGGTGCCAGGGCCTCTCGACGCCGATCGGGGCACCGTGATCGATCCTCCCAAGCTCCACGGCTGGCACCGCGTGCCCTTGCGCGCCGTGCTCTCCGAGCGGACCGGGCTGCCGGTGGTGCTGGAGAAGGACACCTCCGCGGCCGCAGCCGGCGAACTGTGGAAGGGGACGGGGCCTGCGGATGACACCTTCGTGTTCCTCTATCTCGGCACCGGCATCGGCGCCGCGCTCGTCATGCGGGGCGATGTCATCACGGGGGCCTCGGGGAACTTCGGAGAGATCGGCCACATCGTCGTCGATCCCGACGGCGCCCTGTGCGGCTGCGGACTGCGCGGATGCGTCGACGTCGTGTGCACGCCGCAGGCGATCGTCGAGGAGGCCGAGCGCGAAGGCGTGCTCCTCGATGACCGCGAGGGCAACGATGTCGAGGCCGTCGACGCCCGCTTCACCGAACTCTGCGATCGTACGCGCGCCGGTGACCGCCAGGCGGGGCAGCTCCTGCGCCGTGCGGCGGTGCATCTCTCCGTGCTGATCTCGGCGCTGGCCAACCTGCTCGACGTCGATCGCATCGTGCTCGGAGGGCCGCTGTGGAGCCGTCTGGAGCCGATCTGCCTCCGCGAGCTGCCGGCGCTGATCGATGCGCGCAACGTCACCAGGGCCGTGCGTCCGATGGCGGTCGACGGCACGATCGTCGGCGATGACGTGGGCGCGGTGGGAGCTGCGTGCATGGTGCTCGACGCTGTGCTCACCCCTCGCGCCTCGGATCTCTTCCTCGCGGAATGACAACGGGCGAAAAGGCTTGATCGAATAACTCGAATCGATGTAGTATTACGGTGTCGATCTGGGGCGGCGCCTGGCATCTGCGTACGGCGCCCGAATTCGATGCAGTCAGTCTGCGTGATCCGCGAGTCGGGGGGCTCGCGGATCCGCAGATGCGACCGGATCCCCAGTTGTTGCCGCTGGCTCAGCCGGAGAAGCGACCCCAGGGGATGTCGCGCCGCATCGTCGAGCGCATCGGACGCCGTGTCTGCTGCCATGCCGAGACCCGGCGGTCAGCGGCCACTGCGGCAGCCTCCTCCTGCGCATAGGCATCGCTGACGACGGCGATGAGCGCCGCCAGCTCCTCCTCGGTGGCGCTGCCGCGCAGGATCTCGATCGTCGGATCCTGCTTCTCGGGCTCTGCGCCGGTCACAGCGGGATGTTCCCGTGCTTCTTGGGCGGCAGCTCAGCGCGCTTGCCGCGAAGCGCCCGCAGCGCCTTCGCGATGGCGACGCGCGTGTTCGCCGGTTCGATGATGCCGTCCAGCTCGCCGCGCTCGGCGGCGAGGAAGGGCGAGGTCACGCTGTAGGTGTACTCGTTGGCGAGGCGCGTGCGCACCGCTGCGACGTCTTCGCCGGCCTCCTCGGCCTTCTTGATCTCGCCGCGGTAGAGGATGTTCACCGCGCCCTGACCGCCCATCACGGCGATCTCCGCGGTGGGCCATGCGAGGTTCACATCGGCGCCGAGCTGCTTCGAGCCCATGACGATGTACGCGCCGCCGTAGGCCTTGCGCAGGATCACGGTCACCAGCGGCACCGTGGCCTCGGCATAGGCGTAGATGAGCTTCGCGCCGCGGCGGATGACGCCCGTCCACTCCTGGTCGGTCCCAGGAAGGTAGCCCGGCACGTCGACGAGCGTGACGATCGGGATCGAGAACGCATCGCAGAAGCGCACGAAGCGGCTCGCCTTTTCGCCCGCCTCGATGTTCAGGGTGCCGGCCATCTGCGAGGGCTGGTTGGCGATGATGCCCACCGAGCGGCCCTCGACGCGGCCGAAGCCGATGACGATGTTCGGCGCGAAGAGAGGCTGCACCTCGATGAAGTCGCCGTTGTCGACGACGTGCTCGATCACCGTGTGGATGTCGTACGGCTGGTTGGGGGAGTCGGGGATGATCGCGTTGAGCGTGCGATCGGCATCCGTCGTCTCCCACTCGAAGCCGCTCTCGTAGCTGGGGATCTCGGCCATGTTGTTGTCGGGGAGGTAGCCGAGCAGGGTTCTCGCGTAGTCGATGGCGTCGTCCTCGTCCTCGGCGAGGTAGTGGGCGACTCCTGAGCGCGTGTTGTGGGTGAGGGCTCCGCCGAGTTCCTCCATGCCGACGTCCTCGCCGGTGACGGTCTTGATGACGTCGGGGCCGGTGACGAACATCTGGCTGGTCTTGTCGACCATGATGACGAAGTCGGTGAGGGCGGGGCCGTACACCGCGCCGCCGGCCGCCGGGCCCATGATGATCGAGATCTGCGGGATCACACCCGATGAGCGGGTGTTCAGGCGGAAGATCTCGCCGTACTTGCTGAGCGCGAGCACGCCCTCCTGGATGCGGGCGCCGCCGGAGTCGAGGATGCCGATGATCGGCATGCCGTTGGTGAGGGCGAAGTCCATGATCTTGGTGATCTTGTCGCCGGCGACCTCGCCGAGGGAGCCGCCGAAGGTGGTGAAGTCCTGCGAGTAGACGGCGACCGTACGGCCGTGGATGGTGCCGATGCCGGTGACGACCGAGTCGCCGTATGGGCGGTTGCGGTCCATGCCGAAGGCGGTGGTGCGATGGCGGACGTACTCGTCGAACTCGACGAAGCTTCCAGCATCGACGAGCAGCTCGACCCGCTCACGGGCGGTCATCTTGCCCTTGGCGTGCTGCTTCTGCTTGGCGAGCTCCTCCGGGGCGACGACGGCTTCGTCGTAGCGTGCGCGAAGGTCTGCGATGCGGCCGGCGGTGGTCAAGAGGTCGGGCTGTTCCGTCACGCTCTCCACCCTAGCGCGGGCTTGTCGGAGGCCGTTGGATGCTCGCTACAACGCGATCCGCGATCCTTTGGGGGATGCACGTATCATGCATTGCTGTCGTCGTGGATGCCGGAGCTTAGGCGACCGCGCGGTCGATCCTTCTCACCGCGTCGAGATTCACGGTGCTGCGCGCTACCCACAGATCGTGGGCGTTCTGCATCGCCAGCCAGCTCTCGGCGGAAGCGCCGAGAGCCTTGGAGAGGCGCAGAGCCATCTCGGGCGTGACGCGGCTGGATCCGTTCAAGACGCGGCTGAGCGTCGACGGTGCGACGCCGAGTTCGACCGCCAGTTCCCGGCCGCTCATGCCGAGAGCAGGAAGGTAGACGTCGAGGAGCAGCTCGCCCGGGTGCGGCGGGTCGTACATCGGCTTCAGCTCGTCCATCAGTGGTAATCCTCGGTTGTTGCGTGTTGCGCAACAGGATACAACGCTCGAGAGCATGCATCCGCGACCTGTCTTCAGGTGTCGATGAGCGCCGTCGGGAGCAGGAGCACCGACGCGGCTGAGCGTCGTCACACCACGAATCGCCACACGTACTCCAAGCCGTCGTGCGGGCGGAACCAGGCGATGGTCACGACGACCTCGTCGAGGTCTGCCGAGCACAGGCACACCTCCATCCGCTCGCCCGGCAGCACCTGGCCCCACAGCTGCGTGGACGCGCGGTCGGCGGGGTCGTCATGGAAGATGCGGACGAAGTCGGCGGGTTCGCCGCTCCTGTTGCTGACGACAGGGTGGGCGAGATCATCACGGCACACCTGCCAGGGCACGCGGTAGGCGGGAGCGCGAGGATCAGTGGGCTCGACGGGTCTCAACATGCCCGTCACGTTAGGGGCGGGCGCGGACGACGATCCGCCTGTCAGCGACGCGGGCCCGCGTTGTGTGAAGAAGTCGTCAGTCGGGCTCGGCCGTGGAGGGCGAGTCGCTGCGCTCACGTCGCCCGAGCGTCAGCGCCTTGCGGCCGGCCCAGGTCGCACCGCGCGCCGCCGTGCCGACGGCCCCTGCGACGGCGTCGCCCGCGAAACGCGCCCCACGGAGCATCCGTCGTTCGATCCTCTCGGCGCCCTCGACGGGCTCCAGCTCAGCCGGAAGGGTCAGCGGCGCCGGCCCGAACGCCTGGCGCGATGCGGTCAGCACACGGCGTCCCAGGATGTGGTTGCCGGCGCCGCCGATCACCGCGCCGACGCCGAACGGCATGGCCTTGCCGAGGAACGATGCGCCGCCGCGCGCGGCGAACTGCTTGATGAACACGTTCTTCAGACGATCGACCATCGGGCCGACGGCGGCGCGGGGGAGCGATTTCGTCACGAGCTCGCCCCAGTACGCCGATCGCGTGCCGGCGCGTCCGGCGGCCTGACCGGCCAGCTGGCCGACGAGGGCGACGCCCTCCTTGCCGAGCATGAGCGTCATCACGAGCGCCCGCGCCCGGTCGGGGTTCGAGACGGCGATGCCGTGCACCTCGGCGACCGACTGCGCGAACAGCGCGGTCGACTCGATGAAGCCCACCGTCTCCACACCGGAGAGGGCGAGGGTCACGCCGGTGCCGATGCCCGGCACGACGGCGGTGGCGCCCACGGCGGCGCCACCGGTGGTCACAGCGGCGAGATAGCGGCCCTCGAGCATGCGGATGATCTCCGCAGGCGTCGCGAGCGGATGACGCAGACGGATGCTGCGGATATGGGCGAGCACGAGCGGGCGCTGGATCGCCAGGACCCGGTCGAGACCGCGCACCATCAACGGATGCTCGTTCGAGCCCGGCGGCGCAACCCCGGTGTCCCATGCCGCGCCATCGGGCAGCGAATGGATCTTCTGAACCTTCTCACCCATGGCTCAAATCCTAGGCACGCCGGCCGCGAGAACGCCGAATGCCCGGTGCGAACGGCACCGGGCATTCGATGAGAAGAGGATCAGACGAACAGGTTCGCCCGCTCGAGGTCCTCTGCGAAGTCGACCTCGACGGCGTACAGATCGGAGACGTCCATCGGCTCCAGCAGCAGTCCGTCCTCGGCGATCGCCAGTTCGAGGCCGCGCTCGAAGTAGTCCTGGTCATCGACGCGCTGCAGCTGGCGCATGAACGCCTTCTTGTGCGCCGAGGAGACGTAGTTGATGCCGACCGCTTCGCCGAGGCCGCCCTTGACGGTCTTCGAGAGCTGGTCGATGAAGCCCTCGGAGGTCACGGTGTACTTGACCTCTTCGTCGCTCACCTTCGAGGTGTTGACGGTGACGAAGGACTGGTCGCGCTCGATGAACGCGGTGGCGCGGCCGAGGATCATCGGGTCGAAGACGACATCGCCGTTCATCCACAGCACGCCGGACTTGCCGGTCGCCGCGAGTGCGCGCAACAGGCTCTTCGAGGTGTTGGTCTCGTCGTAGCGCTCGTTGTGCACGTAGTTCACGTGCGGGAAGGCCTCGATGATCGTCTCGGCGCGGTAGCCGACGACCGTGGTGATGCGGGCATCGGACCCGAACGCCGCGCGGATGTTATCGTGCTGCTGGCGCATGATGGTGCGGCCATCGCTCAGCTCGGTGAGCGGCTTCGGCAGCGCGCGTCCGAGACGCGAGCCCATTCCTGCTGCGAGAATGACGGTCTGAAGAGTCACGAGTGCTCCTAAAGGAAGGTGTGTTCACGGTCGATTAACCGACCAGACACTTCTTCGTGCCGATCTCATGGTAGCGAGAGACTCTGGAATAGCCCGGGGTGAGGGGGTGCCGTTGTCAATTCGTGACCGATTGCACACGGAACATTCAGGCTCCCGAATGTTGCTCGCCGCAGGCCGATGTCGTCCTCGATTGATACCCTCGGACGGTGACCGCTTCTTCCGACGACCGCACCCCCGAGGTGGCTGACGCCGCGAGCACTTCTGCGAAGCGGGGTGTGGAACGAGCGGAGCAGGACGGCGTGGAGGCGCCGTCTCCGAAGCCCCGCGCCCAGAAGCAGAAGCCGGCGGCGAGGCGCCCGGCGGCGAAGCGCCCGGCGGCACGGACGGCGGCGCAGAGCGCCGCGGCGATCGCC
>NZ_JASGCY010000071.1:0-4853 GCF_047607465.1 Microbacterium sp.
ATATGGGTTTTGGTTTTCATTCACCAATATTTGCTTTTGTTCTGTGGGGTGTCACCATACTCGGTCGGCGACCCACTTGCGCCGCGACCCCCCATCTGCGCAACGTCCTTAATGTGGGGCGCCGCGGCGCTGGGGGGGCGTCGACGGGGCGCTCCAGGTGGTACGAGGCCGACAAGCCCGCCTGCCCTGCGCCGATCACCACGCCGTCGAGGATGCTCCGAGGTGCACGGCGCCACCGGCATCCGCTCTGTTCCACCGGCCCCGCTCAGAGGCCGATCTCATAGTGCGTGAAGCCCGTGTGCGCCGCGACGCGGTCGTACAGCCTCCGCGCCGTGGTGTTGTCCTCCTGGGTGAGCCAGTACACCTTCGCGCTGCCGTGCTCTGCGGCCCAGCCCGTGACGTGCGCGATGAGCGCACGGCCGACGCCGGCGCCGCGGACGTCGGGAGCGACGAAGAGGTCCTCCAGGTAGCAGTAGTCGTCCGTGCTCCACGTGGCGGGGTGGGTGAGCCAGTGCACGAGGCCTATGGCGCGGCCGTCGTCGCCACGGGCGATCGCGCCGTGGATCAGTTGGTCGTCGACGATCCGGGCGAAGGTGCGCGCGGTGATGTCGTCGGGGACCTCCGACGCGTAGAACGTCAGGTACCCGTTCCACAGCCGGATCCACTCGTCGTGGTCGGCCGCCGTGATCGCGTGGATGCTCGTCATGCCTGGGGTCTGCTGTCGGTTTGGTTGAGTCGGGGGTTATGCCGCCAACTCCACGGCTTCCATCATTATGCACTCGAACTCGACCGGGGTCAGCTTGCCGAGTCTGCGCTGTCTCCGCTTGCGGTGGTACTTCGCTTCGATCCAGTGCACGATCGCGAGCCTGAGCTGCTGGCGTGAGACCCATCCGCCCCGGTCGAGGACGTTTTTCTGCAGCAGGCTGAAGAAGCTTTCCATAGCGGCGTTGTCGGCACACGCGCCCTCCCTTCCCATCGACCCGGTCAGCCCGTGACGCTTCAGAGCCTTCACGAACTTCCGTGATCTGAATTGACTGCCGCGGTCGCTGTGAACCACGACACCGGTCGGGTAACCGCGGTGAGCGACAGCCATCTCCAGTGCTGAGACGGCCAGGCGTGCTTTCATACGCTTGTCGATCGCGTAGCCGACGATCTTGTTCGACCAGACGTCTTTGACCGCGCAGCAGTACAGCTTCCCCTCCGCCGTCCAGTGCTCGGTGATGTCCGTCAGCCACAGCTGGTTCGGCCCCGAGGCGGTGAAGTCACGCTGGACAAGATCGTCGTGCACCGGCACGCCCGCCTTCTTGTATCGGCGTTTCCGGGTCGTGATCGTCGAGCGGATCCCTGCCAGGCGGCACAGCCGCCACACGCGCCGCTCAGAGACCTGGTAGCCGAGGTCGTGGAGGTCGTCGGCGAGGACCCGGTACCCGCCCTCGGGGTCATCTTCGTGCAGGCCACGCAGCACCTCGATCAGATGAGCGTCCTCGATATCTCGGGCGCTGACGGGGCTGCGCAGCCACTGGTAGTACGCCTGCTCGCTGAAGCCGAGCAGCCCACACGCCACCGCGACCGGCACCCTGGTGGGGGCGCCGGCCGCGGCCATCTCACGGACGAGCGGGTAGATCATTTTGGGGGCGTGATACGCACCTGCGACAGGTACGCCGCCGCGCGACGGAGCACCTCGTTCTCCATCTCCAGCTCCCGGATCCTCTTGAGCGCGGCAGCCATCTTCCGCTGCTCGTCGGGATCGGTCGACGGGGTCATCCCGTGAGATTCGAACCGGGCATCGCGCACCCAGGCCTGCAGCGCGGACATCGAGATCCCGAGGTCCTTGCACACCTGCTTCTGCGAGATGTCCGAGTCGACCAGCGCGACCGCGTCTCGCTTGAACTCATCAGTGAACTTCACCGGCATGGTAATCATCCTTCCAGCCCCACCCTCAAGCGAAGCAATCCAGGACTCAACCAAACCCTCAGCAGACCCAACTGCGATTCGTAGACATCTCAACCTGCCATTCCATCCTGGTAACGACCATCCACAGAAAGAGTCACACCCCAACCTCATCGCGGCAGGCGTTGCCGTGCGGCTCCCACGCCGTCACGTCACCAGCGAGGACGTCGTGACTGACACCGGACTCAACGCAGAAGAAGGCCTCTGACACCGCTCAGGATGGGCAGGACGCGCATGAAACGCCCGACCCCATCCACACGTTTTGGCCGATAACCCACAAAACCTACTGGCGCAACAACGAAAAAGAACCCGGCTGATGGCCGGGCTCTTCCTCATAACGTGTCAACGATGTCGCGACTCAGATGTCAACTATGTCCCGACTCATCACATTGTGGACCTGAGGGGACTCGAACCCCTGACCCCCTGCATGCCATGCAGGTGCGCTACCAGCTGCGCCACAGGCCCATCTGCTTCCCCGAACCAACCGGGGCAACTTGAAAAGAGTACAACAGGATGCACCCTGAGCACCAATCGACGCCGCTCCCCCGGGCGCGTCACGGTGGGCAGCGCCGCCGCCGACCAGGATGCCGCTGAGAACGGCGACGTCTCGACAGAGTGACGCTCCCTGCCGCCGCGAAACGGACGGCGTCGATACCCGCTCGAAGGGCGGGATGCGACGCGAGACGCAGTGGGGACTGACGGGCGTCGTGCAGACCTCCAGGCTCTCCCACGATGGAGAATGCCTCGGATCGACGCCCCGGCGTTCGGGCCTCGATGGCGCGCTCTCAGCCTGTCGGACGCACCGTCAGGTCGGTGAGATGCGCGTCGGCGAGCAGGTCGAGTGCCAAGAGCACGGTCGCGGCGACCGACTCCGGCGCGATGAACCGCGACGGATCGTACTCCTGCCCCTCCTGCTGGTGCACCTTCTCCTGCATGGGCGTCGCGGTGCGGCCAGGGTACACCGACGTGACCCGGATGCCGTTCGGCGCCTCCTCGGCCCGCAGGGAGTCTGCCAGCGCCTTCAGGCCATGCTTCGACGCCGCATACGCGGACCACCCGGCGTGCGCGTGCAGGCCCGCCCCGGAGTTCACGAACACCACGCGGCCCCGCGAAACCCGCAGCAGCGGCAGCAGCAGGCGTGTGAGCTCCGCTGGGCCCACGAGGTTCACAGCCAACTGCTGCTCCCACAACGCCGGCGGAAGATCGGCGACGGAGCCGAGGTCGACGACGCCCGCGACGTGCACGAGCGCGTCGATGCGCTCCGGCAGCGACTGCTTCGACAGCGCCCAGGAGAGCCTCCCAGGGTTCGAGAGGTCACCGACGAGCGTCTGCGCGCCCGGGAACAGCTCCGCGAGCTGACGCGCCCGCCCCGCGTCGCGTGCGAGCAGGACGACCTCGTCTCCGCGCTCCCTCAGACGGCGCGCAACGACAGCGCCGATGCCGGAGCCGGCACCGGTGATGAGGTGCACAGCCATGTCAGGCGGGATCGACCGCGAGCTCGAAGGGAACGACGGGGCAGTCCTTCCACAGGCGCTCGAGGCCGTAGTACACCCGCTCCTCCTGGTGGAACACGTGCACGATGAGGTCGCCGAAGTCGAGGAGCACCCAACGGGCCTCGGCCCGGCCCTCGCGCCGTACGCGCTTGTGCCCGGCCTCGATGAGCTTGTCCTCGACCTCGTCGGCGATCGCGGCGACGTTGCGCTCGCTGTTGCCCGTGACGAGCAGGAAGATGTCGACGAGAGGCAACGGCTCCGAGACGTTCAGGGCGACGAGATCTTCACCGCCCTTGCTGACGGCGGCGTCTGCAGCGATCTGCAGCATCTCTTCGGCGGTTTCAGGTGACTGCATCAGATGAGTTTCGTGGTGAAGGCGATGATCAGCACGACGCCCAGCGCGAGCGCCAGGCCCCCCGCCACGATCGCCAGGGTGAGCATGAGCTTGTTGCCCTTTTCGGGCGCCGGCGGACGGATGACCTCACCGGCGGGCTTTATGGTGCTGATCGCCGCGCTCGCGGCGATCGGGGTGGGAGAGGATGCCGGCGGCAGCTCTCCGTCGATGAGGATGGCGTCGACGTCCTTGCCGTCGGCGACGCCGTGCGCGTGCCCCTGCGAGCCGATCCCCGAAGGCAGCTCGTACGAGCCGGTCACGAGGATCTCCCCGGTCGAGGCGACGGGTCCGTCCAGCGATCGCTCGCCGGCCGGCGGGTTGAAGATCAGGGCGCTGGTGGCGGAGTGCTGCGAGCCCCCCGAGCCGTCGGCGAGGAGCAGGTCGTCGAACGAGGGGACGAAAGCGCGCGCGGACGCCTGGTCTGCGAGCACGCTCTGTCCGAACACGTCGCTGACGACGGGGCGCTCCGTCTCGGCGTCTGCCGCACCGTCTTCGGCGCCTTCGCCGCTCTCATCAGCGCGCTGGAGGCCGAGCGCGTCGGCGGCGGCACCCTGCGCGGCCTCGTCGTCGACCAGCACGGCCTCGCCGACGGCGTCGTCAGTCACGGCAGCGCTGACCGGGACGACGTCGACCTCCTCGTCGAGGTCATCGTCCTCGTCCGCGCCGGAGGGCACGGCATCCGCTTCAGGAACAGCAACCGCATCGGCAACGGCGTCCGCATCAGGAACGGCATCCGCTTCGACCACGGCATCCGCATCGACGACATCGACGGGAGCCTCTTCGACGACCGCCGGCACGGCATCCGTCTCGTCGACCGCGATGGTCGCTCGCTCACCCTCGGGGGCGGCATCCGCGGTGTCGAGCACCGGAACCGACGCCGTGCGCGCACGCTCCTGCTCGCGCATCTGGCGGCGCGTGAGCAGAGCCGACCCGTCAGCGGCCCCCGTCACAGGCGGCGGCGACAGCGGGGCCGGGTCGGCGGCGCGCGGCAGCGGCGGGACGGGCAGCGGCGGAAC
>NZ_JASGCY010000072.1:0-91426 GCF_047607465.1 Microbacterium sp.
CTCCTCGCCCTCGCCCGACGCCGCGTCGACGTCCTCTGGGCACTCCTGCGCGACAACCGAACCTTCACGATCGACAGCCCAACGAAGACCGCAATCGCGGCTTGACAACTTCATTGAGACTCCTTCGGAGGGGCGGCGGATGCTGTGCGCGATCAGACGCCGGCGAATCGGGTGCCGGGGACCGCGTCGAGCAGGGTGCGCGTGTACTCGTGCTGCGGTGAGCGGAAGACCTCATCGACCGTGCCGTGCTCGACGATCGCGCCGTCCTTCATGACGGTGACGTCGTCGGCGATGAGGCGCACCACGCCGAGGTCGTGGGTGACGAAGACGTAGCTGAGGCCGAGCTCGTTCTGCAGGTCGACGAGCAGTTGCAGGATCTGCGCCTGCACCGACACGTCGAGGGCGCTGACCGCCTCGTCGAGCACGAGCACTCGGGGGTTCAGCGCGAGCGCACGCGCGATGGCGATGCGTTGCCGCTGACCCCCGGAGAGCTGGGCTGGTAGACGGTTCAGGTAGCTGTCGTCGAGCGCGACGGCCCGCAGCAATTCGCTGACCCTGGCGCCGAGCTCGGCCGTGGTCGCGGTGACCCGGAACGCGCGCAGCGGTTCCGCGATGAGCTTCGCGACCGTGAAACGCGGATCGAGCGAGGTGTACGGGTTCTGGAAGACGAACTGGAGGTCCCGGCGCATCTCGCGCCTCGCCCTGCGATCGAGCGACGTGGTCTCGCGCTCGCCGATCCACACCCGGCCCGAGTCCGCGACGGCGAACCCGGCGATGATGCTCGCGAGCGTCGACTTGCCCGCGCCGGACTCCCCCACGAGCGCGTGCGTCGTCCCTTCGCGCACGGTGATGCCGACGCCGTCGAGCGCGTCGATCGCCGTGCTCTTGCCTGCGACGCGGATCGTGTACCGCTTGCGCAGGTCCTCGGCGCGGATGGCCACGGCATCCCCCGGCTCCCGGCGCTCACCCGAAGTGGGCGCCAGCCGCCCGGCGTGCCTGGCGGGGGCGGCATCGAGCAGACGCCGGGTGTAGGCGCTGGACGGATGCCGGATCAGCTGATCGACCGGTCCGTGCTCGACGATCTCCCCGCGCTGCATCACCGCGATCCGATCGGCCCGATCCAGCGCGACCCCGAGGTCGTGCGTGATCAGCAGGATGCCGATGCCGAGTTCCTCACGCAGCCGCTCGAGATGATCGAGGATGACCCGCTGCACCGTGACGTCGAGTGCGCTGGTGGGTTCGTCGGCGACGATGATCTTCGGCCTGCCGGCCAGCGCGATCGCGATCAGCACGCGCTGCTTCATGCCGCCGGAGAGCTCGTACGGATACTGGTGGAAGACCCGCTCGGCGTTCGCGAGGCCGGCCGTGCGCAGGCTGTCGAGCGCCGCGTGCACGTGTTCGGCGGCCGTCGCGGCCCGCTCCTCGTTGAACTTCACGGCCTCGATCACCTGCTGACCGATCTTCTTCACGGGGTTCAGCGACGTGCCGGGGTCCTGCGGGATGAAGCCGACGTAGTTCCCCCGCACCCGCGCCATCCGCTTGTCCGGCCATCCGGTGACGTCGACGCCCGAATAGGAGATCGACCCGCCGCTGATGCGCGCCGTGGCGGGAAGCAGTCCCAGCGCTCCCTGGATGAGCGTGGTCTTCCCCGATCCGGATTCGCCGACCAGGGCGACCGTCTCACCGGGGTGCACCTGCAGGCTCACGCCGCGGACGGCGGACGTCCACGAGCGGTTCTCACCGCGGTAATCGACGCGCAGGTCGTCGATCGCGAGCAGCGGCTCTGCGTCAGGGGCGATGTCGGCGCTCATCGGCGGCGGTCCTTCCGGAAGGAGGTGCTGATGCGGTGGGTGGCGATCACGACGAGGGCGAGCGCGATCCCCGGCAGGATCGAGATCCACGGGTAGACGGCGAGGTAGTCGCGGCCCTCCGCCACCAGCAGCCCCCACTCCGGCTCCGGGGGCGGTGCGCCGTAGCCGAGGAAGCCGAGCGACGCGACCGCGAGGATCGAGGTGCCGACCTCGAGCGCGGCGAGCGCCAGGACCGAGCTCAAGGAGTTGGGCAGGATGTGCCGCCGCACCACGGCGAACCGGCCGACGCCGAGACCGTAGGCCGCGCGCACGTAGTCGCGATTGACGATGACGATGACCTCGGAGCGCATCACCCTGGCGAACGATGCGATCGCCGACAGGCCGACGGCGATGGCGATGTTGTGAGTCGAATAGCCGAGGACCGAGACGATGACCATCGCCAGCAGCAGACTGGGCACCGACAGGAACACGTCGATGATCCGCATGAAGACCGTGTCGACACCGCGGCCGTAGTATCCGGCGGCGAGCCCGATGACGGCGCCGACCCCGAACGCGATGAGCACGGCGAGAAGCGTGGCCGTCAAGGTGGTGCCGGCGCCGTACACGGATCGGGCGAACAGGTCGCGCCCCAGACGGTCGGCTCCGAAGGGGTGGGCAAGACTCGGCGGCGCGAAGCTCAGCGCAGGGTCGCCGGCGTACGGACTGTACGGCGTGAACAGCGAGGGGAACAGCGCCCAGCCGATCACGACCAGCACGATGATCCAGGCGAGCACCAGGACCGGCTGTCTGAGGAACTCGCGCAGCCGTACTCGGATGGCCGAGGTGCGCGGTTCCGGCGGGACGACGACGGGGGCCGGCGCCTCGGCGACGCGGGTCAGTTCGATGGTCATGGTGCTCCTCAGACGGTCTGGGCGGCGAGCGACGCACGCAGGCGCGGGTCGAGCAACGGATAGATGAGGTCGACGATGAGATTGATGAGGGCGAAGCTGGCGGCGACGAACACGACGATGCCCTGCACGAGGGGGATGTCGAGCGTGTTGATCGCCCCCTGGGTGAGCCTGCCGACACCGGGTCTGGCGAAGACGGTCTCGGTGATCACGGAGCCGGCGATGAGATTGCCGAAGGTGATCGCGGCGATCGTGAGGGCCGGAAGGCTCGCATTGCGGAACACGTCGCCGATGATGACCTGACCGCGTGTCGCCCCCTTCGCGAAGCTCGTCGTGACGTACCCGGCACCCATCTCACCGGTGAAGCTGCGCACGAGCAGCTGCGCGATCGGACCCGACACCGGGATGGCGAGCGTCACCAGCGGCAGCACCAGACTCTGCCAGCCGTTGTCGCCGAAGGAGGGGAACCAGCCGAGGGTGAACGAGAAGATCTGCAGCAGCACGATGCCGAACATGAACACCGGCACCGAGACGGCGGCCGACGGCAGCGACTCGAGCAGGTTGCGCAGCCAGGGCCTGCGGGTCGACGTCGCGATCAGCGCGATCACGAAGCCGATCAGCACCGCGAGCACCAGCGCGCCCACCGACAGGATGAGGGTGCTCGGCAGCACCTCCAGTAGAGACTGCGTCACGGGCCTGCCGGACTGCACGGAGTTGCCGAAATCGCCGATCAGGGCGTGTCCGAGCCGTCCGAGGTACTGCAGAAGCATCGGCTGGTCGAAGCCGTAGGTCGCAGCGACCTGGGCGCGCACCTCTTCCGGGATGCTGTTGAGCTCGGCCGGATCGAAGAGCAGGTCGACCGGATCGGCCGGCAGCACGAACAGCAGGAGGAAGGTCACGGTGAACGCAGCCCAGACGACGAACAGTGCGCGTCCGATCTTGAGCGCGGCGTAACGGAGCACGGTGGTCCTTTTCAGTCGATACGAGTGGCAGGTCGGTGGCGGACGATCAGGATGCCGCGCGGCGCACCTCGGGGAACGGAAGGCCGAAGTTCTCCCGCAACGTGTCCCCCTGGTACTCGGTGCGGAAGGAACCCCGGCGCTGGAGGATCGGCACGACCTCGTCGAGGAACGCCGGGGCGTCGACGGCGTTGTCCGCCGACATCACGGTGAAGCCGTCTGCGGTGCCGGCGTCGAACCAGGAGTCGAGGTCATCGGCGATCTGCTCCGGTGTGCCGAGCACGAGCCGATGACCGTTCCCCGCCGCTGAGCGCAGCAGCAGCTCCCTGGTCGTGAAGGACTGCTCATCGAGAAGGGCGAGAGTGCTCGCGTTGAAGCCGTCCGATCCCTTGCCCAGCGCCTGGGCGTCGACCAGGTCGCGGGTGATGAGATCGTCGGGTCCGATGCTTCCGACGGGGATCCCCAGCTGAGCGAGGAGGCGATCTCCCGCCTGGTCACCAAGCGTGTCGAGCAGCTCGTCTCCGCGCCTCCTGGCCTCCTCCTCGGTCGATCCGATCAGCAGCACGACGCCGAGCGATGTCTGCGGGGGCGTCGCCCGGCCGACGGCGAGCGCCGCCTGGGCGAGCTCGCGGCGGAACTCGCGCGCCCGCGTCTTCGTCTGCGCAACGGTGAAGACGATGTCGGCGAAGCGCGCACCGAGTCGGATGCCGCCGGCCGATCCTCCTGCCTGCACGATCAGCGGCCTGCCCTGCGGCGACTCGGGAAGCGAGAGGTTGCCCCGCACCCTGAAGTGGCGACCCTCGAAGTCGATGGGATGGATGCGGGAGACGTCCGCGAAGACGCCGGATTCAGCATCCGCGACGATCGCGCCGTCCTCCCATGCCCCCCAGAGCGCTGTGACGATCTCGAAGAACTCCTCCGCGCGCTCGTAGCGCTCGGCCTTGGGGATCTCGCGGTCGTATCCGAACGCCGCAGCCGCCGTGGGGTTGAGCGTCGTCACGGCGTTGAAGGCCGTGCGCCCGCCGGACACGTGGTCCAGTGCCGAATAGCGCCGCGCCAGGTTGTACGGCTCGTTGTAGGTGGTGCTGCTCGTGGCGATCGCGCCGATCCGGCTCGTGCGGGCGAACAGGTTCGCGAACAGGATCGTCGGATCGATACCCGCCTCTGGCGCCCCGGCGATCGCCGGCGTCGCCCCTGGTCCGTCGCCGAGGAACACCGTGTGCAGCTTCGCCCGCTCGGCATGCTCGGTGATGCGCGCGAAGTACTCGATGTCGAGCACCGCGAGCGGGTCATGCCCCGGCAGGCGCCAGGCGGTGCGGAAGTGCCCCGGCTGCATCAGCGAGAGGTTGAGATGGTAGCGTCCTTCGGTCGTGGCCTGCGCACTCATGAGTCCTCCTGGTGATGGCCGATACCCGGCTGCGGAACCCATCCGAGCAGCGGCGCGACCTGCTGCGCCGTGGCTGCCAGCAGGCGCTTGTGCTCCTCGAGTGCCGGCGATGCGGGCGGGAAGCTGACGAGCAGCTCGGTCGCCGCGGCGACGCCGACGTCGTGCGAGAGGCCTTCGGCGATCGCAGCCGGCTCGCCGAAACGGGTGTGGTCGCGTTCGAGGTACTCCTCCGCAGACACCCTCGCCGCCTCTTCGCGCCCGAGCGCTCCGAACCAGCTCTGCCAGCGGCGGGCACCGTCGACGAGGTTCGCGAGCGCCTGTGCGCGGCTGGCATCCGGATACACCGCCCGCGAGACGAGCACCCGCGGCGGGGTGCCGACGGGGAGCGCTGCCCGGTACGCGTCGATCAGCGCGGCCTGGGCCTCGGGACTCTGATGCCGGTTCCAGTCGGTCGCCCGCGAGAGCTGCAGCCCGTCCCCCGCGGCACCGGCCGCCCTGGCCTGCGCCTCGGCCACCGCTGGCGCGCTCGACGTCGCCTGCCACAGGCGCCGGCGCACCCCCGCTCCGTCCGGATGCAGACGCTCTCCGATGCTGTTCACCGGCTCCCCGTCGAGGACTCGATGCAGTCGCGCGATGCTGGACTCCCACACCGCGGCACGATCGTCGAGGTCGCGATCGAACGCCTCCCACGCACCGGGGAACGGCCCTGATCCGACGCCCAGTTCGAGACGCCCACCAGACAGGGCGTCGAGCGTTGACGCATCCTCGGCCACTCTCAGCGGATCCTCCAGCGGCAGGACGAGCACCCCGGTACCGAGGCGGATGCGTGTGGTGTGCTGCGCGATGGCGGCGAGCAGCACGAGCGGCGCCGAGACGTGCTCGTTGCCCTGCCGGAAGTGGCGCTGGATGACCCACCCCGAGTCGTACCCGAGTGCTTCGGCGTGCTGGAAGATCTCGATCGCCTGGGCGTAGGACGACGCGGGGTCGAGATCGCCGTCGAGGTGCAGCAGGAATCCGAGTCGCTTGCCGGCGAGCACCGCGGACCCGGTCACAGCGGTGTCCTCAGCGCCGGTGAGGGTCGCCGCGCTCATGCGATCCGCAACCCGGTGCCGTGCACGCCGTGCTGGTCGATGATCGCGAGCTCCTCATCCGTGAGCGGCGCGAAGCTCGGTGCCTGCAGGTTGTGATGCAGCTGCGCGACGGAGCTCGCGCCGATGAGCGCGCTGGTGACCTCCGGGCGGCGCAGCACCCACTGCAGGGCGAGCTGGGCGAGCGACTGCCCTCGTTGCACGGCCAGGTCGTTGAGCGCTCGCGCCCGCTCCCGGTACTCGTCGGTGATGTCATCGGTCGACAGGAAGGCGCTGTCCAGAGCCCGTGCACCCTCCGGCACGCCGTTGAGGTACTTGTCGGTGAGCAGTCCCTGCGCGAGCGGCGAATAGGTGACGAGCCCCACGCCGTCCTCGGCGGACTGCCCCAGCACGTCGCCGATCTCGAGCCGGCGATCGAAGACCGAGTAACGGGACTGATGCAGCGCGAGCGGCACGCCGGCCTCCTTCAGCAGGACGGCCGCCCTGTGCGCTTCCGCGCGGTCGTAGAAGTTCGAGATGCCCACGTACAGGGCCTTGCCGGACTGCACGGCGGTGGCGAGCGCGCCGACCGTCTCCTCGAGCGGCACGGAGGCGTCGGGGTGGTGGAAGTAGAACACGTCGACGTAATCGGTGCCGAGGTCGCGCAGGCTGTGATCCAGGCTCTGCAGCAGATTCTTGCGCGATCCGCCGCGGTGATAGGGGCTCGGCCCGATGGGGTTGCCCGCCTTCGTGGTGAGCACGAGTTCTTCGCGCCATGCGGCGAGATCTTCGCGCAGGACGCGGCCGAAGTTCTTCTCCGCCGCGCGGTGCGGAGGGCCGTAGCGATTCGCGTTGTCGAAGTGCACGACGCCGGCATCGAAGGCGGCGAGCAGGATCTCGCGCTGCGTCTCGAACGGGGTGCGGTCGCCGAACTTCTGCCACAGGCCGAACGCGAACTCGGGCAGGACGAGGCCGGTGGTGCCGGCCTGACGCCAGTTCAGATTCTCGTAGCGGTCATCGGAGGGCTGGTAGCTCACAGCGGGGCCTTTCGCGGTCGTGGTCAGTGGGAGGCGCGCGGACGGCGCAGCCCGGCGGGGGTCAGTTCGTCGGGGATGCGCCCGTTGTCGCGTTCGAGGAACGTGGTCCCCGGCGCGACGATGCGGTCGATCTCATCGAGGACGGCGTCATCGAGGACGACGGATGCTGCGGCGAGGTACGCATCGAGATGCGCGCGGGTGCGGGGGCCGATGATCACGGAGGACACGGCCGGGTGCGAGAGCGCGAAACCGACGGCGAGCTCCGGCACGCTGAGCCCTGCGCTCTCCGCGAGCCGCGCCAGCCGCTCCGCTGCGTCGAGCTTGTGCGCATTGCGCGGATCCGACACGTCGAAACGTCCGGCCCACACCCGTGCGGCTCTGACGGATTCCGGCTGCGGGGCATCCGCCCGGTACGCGCCGCTCAGCCATCCGGCGGCGAGCGGCCCGAACGTGAGCACCCCGAGGCCGTGCTTGCGCGCGACCGGCAGGGTCGTGCGTTCGACCAGCCGGATCAGCGCCGAATAGGGGACCTGCTCGGTGGCCGGCGGGATGAGACCGTGCTGGCGCGCGATGAACTGCGCCTCGACGACCTCGTCGACCCCGAACACGCTGGTGCCGTAGTAGCAGATCTTGCCCTGATGGATGAGGTCGTTGAGGGCCTCGATGGTCTCCAGGAGCGGCGTGTGCGGGTCGGGCCGGTGGGCCTGGTACAGGTCGATGTGATCCGTGCCCAGCCGGCGCAGGCTCTCCTCGACGGCCCGATGGATCCAACGGCGGGAGTTCCCGGCGTGCAGCGGGTTGTCGCCGATCTGCCCGTGGAACTTCGTCGCGATGATGAGGTCATCGCGCCTCCCGGCGATCGCCGCGCCGACGATCTCCTCGCTGACGCCCTGGTTGTAGACATCCGCCGTGTCGATCACCGTGATGCCGGCGTCGATGGCCGCGTGGATGATGTCGATCGACTCCGCGCGGTCGGTCGGGCCGCCGAAGTTCATGGCACCGAGGGTCAGGCTGCTCACCGGCACCCCGGTGCGGCCGAGCCGGTTCTGCCCGATCGTGGCCTTGTCGTCGCTCACTGCGTCTCCTTGTTGTTCTCGTGGGGTCAGAAGAGGCCGTTGGCCGGGGGGATCTCGCCGGCGAGGAACCAGGCGCCGATCGCGGCCGCCTTCCAGCCGCGCGGGTTGTGGTTGGCGACCGTGCGGGCGTTGCGCCAATGCCGGTCCAGACCGAGCTCACGATCCGTGAGCGTTCCGCCGCCGACGTCGAAGAGCAGCTCGCCGGCGAGCAGCGCCTGCTCACCCGCGCCGATGTACGCCTGCGCGACCGCGACGACGGCAGCAGCGGCGGTGGCGTCATCGCCGGCAGCCCAATGACGATCCAGCGCTTCGGCCGCGGCGACCACCTGAGCACGGGCCGTGAACGCCGCGGTGGCGATCCGGCCGGTGACCTGACGCACGTAGGGGTCCTCCACCGACGTGGCAGCGGTGGAGTGCTTGATCGGCCTGGCGACCCGCTGCACGACGTGGACCGCGTCATCCGCCGCGGCCTGCGCGATCCCCGCGAGGGTCGCGGCGAGCACGAGGTGCGCGAGCGAGCCGTGCGGATGCCGCTTGGGGGCATCCGGTTCGCCGAGCTCGGCGGCATCCACCCGCACGCCCTGCAGCAGCGTGCTGCCGCTGGCGGTGAGCCGCTGACCGATCGCGTCGAAGTCGTCCAGTCGGACGACGCCTTCGCGGTCGGTCGGCACGGTGAACGCGACGGTGCGTCCCTGCTCGTCGCGGGCGACTCCGGAGAACCACTGCGCGTGCAGGCCGCCGGTGCTGTAGTACTTCGCACCGTCGATCCGAAGGCCGTGCTCATCGCGGGTGAGCGTCGTCTGCACTCCGCCCGCCGCGCCGCCGCGCTCGTTCACAGTCCCGGAGAACAGGTCGCCGCGCAGCACCCTGGCGAGGAGCGCGTCGCGCGCCGGCCCCGTCACCGCTCCGGTGACGAGCGATTCGACGACGAGCACTCCGGGGCGCAGCGCCTGCGCGACGTTCGAATCCGCGGCGGCGATGTCGACGACCAGCTCCGCGAGCTCGCGCACCGTGGCGCCTGCGCCGTCGTCCTGCACCGGTAGCCGGTAACGCAGCAGCCCGGCGTCGGCGAGCGCACGGACCTCTGCATAGGGGTGCTCTCGTTCGACATCGCGGCGCGCCGCGCGCTCCCTCAGCGCGTCGAGCGTGGGGGCGATGGCCTCGCGGATCTGCGCGGTCGTGACCGCAGCCGCCACCGACGCGCTCACAGCCCGTCCGCCGGAGTGAATCCGCCATCGGTCACCGCGGCGCGCAGCGCCGGCGGGTTCTCACCGCGGAGCACGCGGAACGCGCGGTCCAGATCGGCGATGAGGTCGTCGACATCCTCGATGCCGACCGACAGGCGGATGAGTCCGGGGTGGATGCCCGCCTTGTCGCGCTCGGCCTGCGACAGCTTGGAGTGCGTGGTCGTCGGCGGATGCAGGATCAACGAGCGCACATCGCCGATGTGCGTCATGCGGGTGAACACCTCGACGGCGTCGTAGAGGATCTTCGCGGCATCCTGCCCTCCGGCCAGGGTGAACGCGAAGACGGAGCCGGCCCCGCGTGGGTAGTACTTCCGCGCCAACTGGTGATAGGCGTTCGAGGCCAGACCGGGATAGTCGACGCTGGACACCTCCGGCTGCTGCTCGAGCCAGCTCGCGACGGCCAGAGCGTTGGAGGCGTGCTGACGCACCCGCAGCGAGAGCGTCTCGATGCCCTGCTGCACGAGGAAGGCGTTGAACGGCGAGAGGCTGGTGCCGAAGCGTCCTGCGACGACGGCGCGGGCGAAGGCGAAGTTCGCCTTCGCGCCGAACTTCTCCACCCACGTCGTCTTCTCGGCGCCGTCCTCGAAGATCGGCTGGTGCAGGTGCGGGAACTTGTCGGGGTGCGCCGCCCAGTCGAAGCGTCCTGCGTCAATCACGACACCGCCGATCGAGTTGCCGTGCCCGGCGAGGAACTTGCTCGTCGAGTGGAACACGATGTCCGCCCCGTAGTCGATCGGACGCAGCAGGTACGGCGTCGGCACCGTCGAGTCGATCGCGAACGGCACACCGTTCTCGTGCGCCGCCGTGGCGATCGCCTCGATGTCGATGAGGTCGTTCTTCGGGTTCGGGATCGCCTCGCCGAAGAACAGTCGGGTGTTCTCCCGCACGCGACGGTGCCAGTCCGCAGGATCGTTCGGGTTCTCGACGAACTCCACCTCGATGCCGAAGCGGGCGAAGTTGCCGCGAAACAGCGCCCTGGTGCCCTCGTAGATGCTCGGGGCGCTCAGGAAGTGGTCACCGGCCTTCAGCACGCTGAGCAGTGCGACGGTGGCAGCGGCCTGACCGCTGCCGACGAGGGTCGCACCGACGCCGTGCTCGAGCTCTGCCAGTGCCTTCTCGACGGCGGCGTTCGTTGGGTTGTTGATGCGCGAGTACACGTACCCGAGATCGGTCCCGGCGAAGCGCGCCCTGGCGTGCTCGAAGTCGTCGAAGATGAACCCGGCGCTGAGGTACAGGGGGGTGATGCGGGCGCCGTGACCGGCCTCGCCGAGATAGCCGGCGTGCACCTGCTCGGTGCTGAAGCCGAATTCGTGCGGCGGGGCGAGAGTGGAGATGTCAGTCATTCGAGGTGGTCTTCTCTGTGAGGATGCGGGTGATCACGCGGGGACGGCGGCGCTCTCGCGTGCCTGCCAGAGCGTCGGTCCCGCGGCGTCGGAGCGCGGCGTGGTGGTCAGAGCGGCGTCGAGCTCGACGGCGAACGCCTCGAGCGGGACGTCGATGGACAGCAGCACGCCATCGGCGTCGAGCGAGGTCCCTCTGGTCCAGATCACCGGACGGTACGTGCGGATGCCGGCGGAGGAGGGCTCCGACGAGACGAGGGCGTCGATGTCATCGCTCTCCTCATCGGCGAGCAGCACCGGACGGCGATCGGGGGCGATCGGCACGTTCAACGCACCAGCGACGCCGTACACCTCGCCCTGGTGACCGGCGGGGGTGATCCGGCTGACGTCGGCGAACAGTCCCGCCTCGCGATCGCCGATCAGCGCGGACTCGGGGAAGCTGTCCCAGAGCCGGCGCAGCACCCGCGCGTATTCTCCGACGACCCCGGTCGTCACCGCGGAGCGGGAGGATTCGGTGACGGCATCCGTCCCGGTGTCACGCAGGTAGACACCCGCTCTGCCCCCGGTGATGCGCGCGAGCGTCTGCACGCGGCGGGCGAGGTTGAAGGGCGCATGCCGTCCGGTGTGCGCCTCGATGAGGATGGGCACGTCGGCCGTGCTGCTGACGAGGCCCGCGAGCACGCTCGGATCGATGTCACCGGCATCGGCGTGCGTGATCAGCACCGCATCGACGCCGTGCGACGACGCCACCGCGAGCATCTCACGGACCGCGGCCAGGGCCGATGCGGGATCGGATGCCGCCGCGATGCGCGGCAGCCGGACGATGACGGGAACGGAGGAGGTCATGATCGGATGCCCTTCTTCACCAGGTGGCGGCGAGTGCAGCGGTGCTGCGCCGCAACGGTGCCTGCACGGGAAGACCCAGATGGTCACGGAGAGTGCTGCCGGTGTACTCGGTGCGGAACAGCCCCCGGCGCTGCAGCTCGGGGATGACCTGCTCCGCGAAGTGGTCGAACCCGCTCGGCAGCGCATCCGGCATGACGTTGAATCCGTCGGCGGCGCCTGCGCGGAACCACCGCTCGATGTCGTCAGCGATCTGCTCGGGGGTGCCGACCACGATGCGGTGCCCTGCGCCGCCGCCGAGAGTGCGCAGCAGGCGGCGATAGGTCGGACGCTCCCGCTCGATGATGCCGAGCACCAGTCGGTAGAAGGTCTGCGAACCCCCGGCGGACTCCGGCGCCGGAAGAGCGTCCAGCGGCACGGTCTCGTCGAGATCGACGCCGCTCAGATCGAGCCCGAGCTGGGCGCTGAGGCGGTTCACCGCGTACGGCTCCGGCACCAGCTCGGCCAGCAGCTCTCGCCGCTCCTGCGCCTCGGCCTCGGTGCTGCCGACCACCGTCGACAGGCCGGGGAGGATCGCGACGTGCTCCGGCCTGCGGCCGAAGCCGATCGCATGCTCATCGACGGCACGGCGGAACGCGAGCGCCTCGTCGAGCGTCTGCGCGGCGGTGAAGATCACTTCGGCGTGCTCGCCGGCGAGTCTCGTACCGTCCTTCGATGCCCCTGCCTGCACGAGCACCGGGCGTCCCTGCGGCGAGGGCGCGACCGCCGGCGCGCCCTCCTGGCCCGCCCACGCCGCGATCACCCGGGCGGTGACGTCGCTCGCCCTCGTGTACCGCGCGGTGTGGTCCGGTTCGCCGTCGCGTCCGAAGTTGGCTGCGGCAGCAGATCCGGCCGTGGTGACGACGTTCCATCCGAATCGGCCGCCCGAGAGCGCATCGATCGAGGCGAGGCGAGCGGCGAGCTCGTCGGCATCGTTGTAGCTGGAGGAGAACGTGCCGATCAGCCCGATACGGTCGGTCTCGGCCGCGATCCGTCCGAGAAGGACACTCGGTTCGAAGCTGTTCCCCGACCGGTGGGCGAGATCGGGTTCGAGCCCCGGACCGTCCGCGAGGAAGATGGCGTCGAGCTTCGCCGCCTCCGCCTTCTTCGCGATCTCCACATAGTGCTCGAGCTGATACGCCGAGAGCGGATCGTTCTCCGGCACCCGCCATGATCCGCCGAAGACACCGGCGTTGAGGATGTTGACGTTGATGTGCAGCTCGCGCCGCGTCGACGGGCTCATCCCTTGCTCTTCCACGTGTCGACGAAGTGGTTGCGTGCCTGCGCATCGAAGATGATGCCGTGCACGGAGGGCGACTGCGCGATGACCTGCGACGGGTTGTAGATCGGGCTGGTGAGCGCGTACTCCTCGAGGATCAGGTCCTGCGCGTCCGCCGCGTACTCCGCACGCTGCTGCGGATCGAGGGTGAGTTCGAGCCGCCCGAGGCGCTCGATGATGTCGTCGCGTCCCGCGAAGTCGTCGTCGATGTAGGCGCCGTTCCCGATCAGCGGGCTGTACTGCAGGTTGAGCACGGCCGGGTCGTTGCGCGACCGGTTGGCTGCGACGACGTTCCAGTCGGTCTTCGCTGAGGCCACTGCCGCAGCGTAGTCGGCGAGCGGAAGCACGTTCAGCTGAAGATCGATGCCGATCGCGGCCAGGTCCTGCTGCACCGACTCGTAGGCGGGCTTGTTGGCGACGAGGTTGCTGATGCCGAGCAGCTTCACCTCGAGACGCTGCCCGTCCTTCTCGCGGATGCCATCCGCACCCTCCGTCCAGCCGGCATCCTCCAGCACCTGCTCCGCGGCATCCGGGTCGTACTTCAACACCGTGTCGCTGTGGTCGACGTACCCTGTGACCGAGTCGGCGAGCACGGAGGTGGCGACCGAGTAGTTGTCGGTGAGCACCGTCTTCTCAACGGCATCCCTGTTCCATCCGAGCTGGATCGCCTTCCGAACGGCGATGTCGTTCGTCGGGAACAGCGAGGTGTTGAAGTTGAAGAAGATCGCGGTTCCGGAGACCTGACGCGAGATGATCTCGAACCCGGCCGCCTCCAGCGGAGCCTCGTCGGTGGTCCCCACATCGAGCGTGGCGTCGATCTCGCCGGACTGCAGCGAGCCGGTGCGCACACTGGCCTCGGGGATCACGTTGAAGACGATCTTGTCGAGGTACGCCTCGCCTTCGTGCTCGATCGCCGGCGGTGACCAGTTGTAACCATCGCGCTTGACGAGAACGGTGCGCACCTGTTCGGTCCACTCCTCGTACACGAAGGGACCGGTGCCGATGATCTTGGTGGGGTCGGTGCGCTCCTCGGCGCTGAGCGCCAACGTGGACAGCGACAGGAATCCAGGGCCGGCGTTCGCGGTGAACGAGGACGCCTGCAGGAAGCTGGCGCTCGGCTTCGAGAACGTCACCGTCACGGTGAACTCGTCGTCGACGACGGTGTCCAGGTAGTTCGGGAACAGCACCGCGCCGTTGGGGCTGATGCCCAGGGCCTGATCACCGTGCACGTACTGGTCGAAGTTCGCCTTGACCGCCTCGGCGTTGAACGGCGTGCCGTCCGAGAAGGTGACGTCGTCACGCAGGTGGAAGGTGAAAGCGGTGAGATCGTCGTTGACCTCCCATGAGGTCGCCAGCCATGGCGTGATCTCGCCGGTGTCCGGGTCCTGCCAGGTGAGCTTGTCGGTGATGTTGTCGGCGATGATCGACTCGGCGTAGTTCGTTCCCCAGTGCGGGTCGGGGCTGCGCTGATAGTCGATCAGCGCGAACTCGAGGGTGCCGCCGGAAACCGGAGTGCCGTCATCCGCGCTCTCCCCCTCCGCAGCCGATGAACCGCCGCCGTTGAGCGCGGAGACGACGATCGCGACGACGGCGGCCGCGGCGACGAGCGCGCCGGCGCCCGCGACCCACGGCCACTTCTTGCGGGTCGGTTTGCCACTCTCGATGGAGGTGCGCAGATCTGACATCTCGGTGTTCCCTCTGGTCTCTTCGTGTCCGACGTGGTGGCGGAGAACGGGTGGAAAGTGTGCCCGGATGCCCGCCTGATGGCGCGCCGAACACCGCGCTCTCGTCGTCGCGGGGACGGTGCTTCGGCGAGAGCGAGCGGTGTTTCGCGGGGCTTTCCAGGAGCATAGAGAGGGCGCGCGGGCGCACGTGACTCACGTGACTCACGGTGACAGCGTGTGACGCCGCTTCTCCTCAATGCACGTCATATGTCACGCAGCTCACTGTGCATCACGGGAAGCTGCCCGCATCCGCGATCCGAAGTCGGGCCCGGGACGGGAAAGGACGGGGAGGCGTGAGCACGCCGCCGGCCTGACGTCAGTGGAAGTCCCCACCCACCGCCATGTCGGCGAAGCGCGAGTAGTGCCCCTGGAACGCCACAGTGATCGTCGCGGTGGGGCCGTTTCGGTGCTTGGCGACGATGAGGTCGGCCTCGCCGGGGCGCACGTCCTTGTCGTAGACGGAGTCGCGGTGCAGGAGGATCACCATGTCGGCGTCCTGCTCGATCGAGCCCGACTCGCGCAGGTCGCTGATGGCGGGCTTCTTGTCCTGCCGCTGCTCGGGACCGCGGTTCAGCTGCGAGAGCGCGATGACGGGCACCTGGAGCTCCTTGGCGAGCAGCTTCAGCGCCCGCGAGAACTCCGAGACCTCCTGCTGACGCGACTCGACGCGCTTGCCGCTCGTCATCAGTTGCAGGTAGTCGATGATGACCATCTTCAGCCCAGCCCGCTGCTTGAGCCGGCGGCACTTGGCCCGGATCTCCACGAGCGTCATGTTCGGGCTGTCGTCGATGTAGAGCGGGGCGTCGTTGATGCGGCCGCGGGTCGCGGCCACCGTGGTCCAGTCGCGCGGATCGAGGGTGCCCTTGCGCATGTGCTGCAGCGGGATGGCCCCCTCAGCGCTGAGCAGACGCATCGCGATCTCGCTCTTGCCCATCTCCAGCGAGAAGAAGATCGACGGCTCGTTGTGCCCGATCGACGCCGCGCGGGCGAAGTCGAGGGCGAGGGTCGACTTGCCCATCGCCGGCCGCGCCGCGACGACGATCATCTGACCGCCGTGCAGGCCGTTGGTGAGCTCGTCGAGCTCTCGGAAGCCGGTCGGGATGCCGGTCATCGAGCCGTCGCGGCCGTTGGCGAGCTCGATCTCCTCGACGGCCGCGTCAACGGCGACGGTGAGTGGGACGTAGTCCTCGGCGGTCTCGGATCCGGTAACCGAGTAGATCTCGGCCTGCGCGTTGTTGACGATGTCGGTCGCGTCGCCCTCGCCCGCGTAGCCGAGTTGGACGATGCGGGTGCCTGCGTCGACGAGCCGGCGCAGGATCGCGCGCTCCGACACGATGCTGGCGTAGTAGCCCGCGTTGGCGGCGGTCGGCACGATCGAGGTGAGCGTGTGCAGGTAGTCGGCCCCGCCCGCCCTGCCCAGTTCTCCGGTCTTGATGAGCTCATCGGTGACGGCGACGACGTCGGTCGGCTCGCCGTGCGAGTACAGCGAGAGGATGGCCTCGAAGATCAGCTCGTGCTTGGGGATGTAGAAGTCGGCGCCCTTGAGCGATTCGATCACATCGGCGACGGCGTCCTTCGACAGCAGCATGCCGCCCAGCGTGCTCTGCTCGGCGAGCAGATCGTGCGGGGGCGTGCGCTCCGGCTGGCGCTGCCCTCCGAGGCGCTCCTCCGAGATGTCGGCGATAGACAACAGGGTTCCCTTCGACGCGACGAGTGTGTGCTTTCGTGACCGCTCCTGGTCAGGTGGACAGCACATCATGGACCCCTGACATCCGGGCGCTCGACCACGCTATTCACGCCATTGGCACCCCGCAACACCACCTGTGGATAACTATGTGGAGAAGATGCGGAGAAACGCGGCGAGTCTGTGGGGAACCTATGTGGATAACCCCGTGGACTACCCACCGGGAAGACTTTTATATCTCGCTTGAACAGGGCTTTTCGGTTTCCCCACCCTGTGTACAACAATCGACCTAAACCGCGGATTGAAGGTTGCCCTCACCGCGTGCGAATGTGTAGAACCTTGGGGAAAAGTCAAGCCCGAATGCACTCGGGCGCGTCACGCGGAGACGCATTCCAGAACATCCGGGCATCACGGCCGCAGCATCCTGCGCACGCCATCGACAGGCGCCCGTCGAGGGCGCCGAAGACGCAGAGAACCCCCCGCCCTGAGGCGAGGGGTTCTCGTGTGCAGATGCCTACTTGGCGGCGACGACCTGCAGCGTGATCACGGCGGTCACGTCGTCGTGCAGACGAACGGTGGCCTCGTGCTCGCCGGTCGACTTGATCGCCGAGGTGATGTGCACCTTGCGCTTGTCGATCGATCCGAGACCGGCTGCCGCGACGGCGTCAGCGACATCGGCGGTCTTGACCGAACCGAACAGGCGGCCGGCGGAGCCCGCCTTGACGGCGAGGCGCACCTTGGTGGCCTCGAGGGCGTTCTTCAGGGCCACGGCCTCGTCGCGGTCGTGGATCGCGCGCGCCTGACGAGCAGCCTGGATCGAAGCGACCTGCTTTTCGCCACCGCGGGTCCACGCCGTAGCGAAGCCCTGGGGGATGAGGTAGTTGCGGGCGTACCCGTTCTTGACCTCGACCACGTCACCGGCGCTTCCGAGCCCGGCGACCTCGTTCGTGAGAATCAGCTTTGCCATGTCGGTACCCCTCAGCGGCCAGCGCCGGCGTAGGGCAGGAGAGCCATCTCGCGAGCGTTCTTGATCGCCTTGGCGATCAGACGCTGCTCCTGCACGGAGACACCGGTGATACGACGGGCGCGGATCTTCCCGCGCTCCGAGATGAACTTGCGCAGCGTCGCGACATCCTTGTAGTCGATGACGCCAACGCGGATGGACTTCGCGGGGGCGGCGTTCTTCGCGCCCTTCCGCGGCTTGCGGCGATCGCCGCTCGACTTTCCAGCCATTTTCTTCCTTAGTGATGAGTCGGATGCCGAGCCCTTCGACGGGCTCAGGAACCGGATGCAGTTGAAATCAGAACGGGGTGTCGTCGCCGAAGCTGCCCGGCGTGCTCCACGCGTCAGCGCTCGTCGACGAACCGGGCGTGGACCACGGCTCCTCCGACACCTGCTGCGCGGAGCGCGACGGACCGCCACCCTGGAAACCGCCGCCGTTCGACGCCGCACGGGTGACCTGCGCGGTCGCGTAGCGGAGCGAGGGGCCGATCTCGTCGACCTCCAGCTCGATCGCGGTGCGCTGGTTGCCGTCGCGGTCCTGGTAGGAGCGCTGACGCAGGCGTCCCTGCGCGATGACGCGCATGCCCTTGGTCAGCGAACCCGCCACGTGCTCGGCGAACTCGCGCCAGACCGACGCGCGAAGGAACAGCGCATCGCCGTCCTTCCACTCGTTGGCGGCGCGGTCGAAGTTGCGAGGCGTCGAGGCGATGGTGAAGTTCGCCACCGGCAGTCCGTTCTGCGTGTACCGCAGCTCGGGGTCGGCCGTGAGGTTTCCCACCACGGTGATGACTGTTTCGCCGGCCATGAGGCTTAGGCCTTCGCGACCTTGGCGGACTTGCGAGCGGCCTTCTCCTCCGAGCGCTTGGCCTCGGCGGCGACCATGGCCTGTGCCTCTTCGGCACGCAGCACCTTGGTGCGCATGATCGACTCGTTCAGCTTGAGCTGACGGTCGAGCTCCTGCGTGGCCTCGCTGGTCGCGGTGAAGTTGACGACGGCGTAGATGCCCTCGCTCTTCTTCTGGATCTCGTAAGCAAGACGGCGCTTGCCCCAGATGTCGACCTTGTCGATCGAGCCACCATCGTTGGTGATGACCTTCAGGAACTTGTCGAGCGTGGGGGCTACCGTGCGCTCATCGATCTCAGGGGTCAGAATGACCATGAGTTCGTACTGGTGCGTCACTTACCCACCTCCTTCGGACTAGAACGGCTCCCGGGGCTTTCCCGGAAGCAGGAGGGTGTGCAGCAGTCGCCCGCCCTGGCCTCCGAATGGATGCCGGAAGGCAGACAACCTGCACAGTCTACCTGAGAACCGCGCGCCGTGCGAACGGCCCCGAAACAGAAGCTGAGGGTCGGTGGTCGGTTTGTCGGGTGCGGATGCCGGTGCTGCGGCGTGTCGGGCCGGATCCGCCCGACATTCGGCAATCGGCCCGACAAAGTGCCCGCCACCTGCCTCACCCCGGCCGCGATCGGGCATGGAGCCGCCGCGGCTTCGTGAGTAGCGTTGAGCCGTGAACTTCGATGCGCAGCCGCTCACCGGGCCCGTCGACCGCCACGAGGTCGCCGCCTTCGCCCGCGAGCTGCGCGCCCGCGGCTCCCTGCGCCCGTCCGGCTGGTCGGCCTTCGCCGTCGTGATCGCCGTGATCGTCGGCGCCGTGGTCGTGCCGCTGACGCTGATCGGCACACTGATGACGCTGTTCACCGACCCGGCGGATCTCGGCAGAGCGCTGCTGCCAGCTGCCGTCTTCGTCGTCATCGGGGTCGTCGCGCTCGTCGTGACCGTGAGCGGATGGCGGCGCAGCCGCGTCACCCGCTACCGCCTGAGCCGCTTCGCCGCCGCGAACGGCATGACCTACGAGCCCCGCATCGTGGACCCGCCGCTGCCCGGCATGATCTTCGGCCTCGGGCACTCCCGCACGGCGACCGACCTCGTGCGGGGCACGTACCCGCGGTTCGTCGAGTTCGGCAACCACCAGTACACCGTGCGGCACGGAAAGAACTCCACCACCCATCGCTGGGGGTACGTGGCCGTGAAGCTCGACGTGCCGCTGCCGAACATCGTCCTGGACGCCAAGGGCAACAACGGCTTCGGCACCAATCTGCCCGCCTCCTTCCACAAGGCCCAGCGCCTCTCGCTCGAGGGCGACTTCGACAGGTATTTCGACCTCTACTGCCCCGCCGGCTATGAGCGCGACGCCCTGTACCTGTTCACGCCCGACATCATGGCGCGCTTCATCGACAACGCCGCAGAGCTCGACGTCGAGATCGTCGACGACTGGCTGTTCCTCTACACGCGGCGGAAGGCGTCGAGCCTCGATCCCGCGACATGGGCATGGCTGTTCGGCGCCGTCGGCGCCCTCCTGGCCAAGCTCGACCAGTGGGCGCGATGGCGGGACGAGCGGATGCCGGTGGCCACCGCATCCGCTCCGGCTCCGGCCGACGGCGCGCTCCCGTTCGCCGCACCCGTTGGGATGCTCACGCCGCCGCCCGGGGTCGCACACGAGGGACGTCGGCTGAAGCGCAGCGCGAGCTGGGTGACGATCGTCGCGGCCATCGCCATCGGCGCCGTCTACATCGCGATGCGGATCGCCGATCTTGCGCACTGAACCCGCGGCCATCGAGAAGGGTATTGGGGGCGGGTGCTGAGTTCAGAATCAGCTGCCCGCCCCATCCCCCCTCGGGATCAGAAGGAACTGGGGACCCCTTCTGCAATGGCGGCCGAGCCGCCTGCGACGCGATCAGCTGGGGACTGATGAACCTGCATCGCTTCTGAGAGAGACGATATACCGCCCCCCGTTGCAACGGGTTGCACCGTCGCATGCAGCTCAGGTGCGGGCGGCGGCCCAGGCCGCGCGCCGCGCCGCCTGCTCGACGGGATCCGGTACGGGCAGCGAGGCGATGAGCCGCCTGGTGTAGTCGTCCTTCGGGTTTCCGAGCACGTCGGCGGTGCGGCCCGACTCGGCGATCTCGCCGTGATGGAGCACGACCACCTGATGCGCGAGCATGTCCACGACCGCCAGGTCGTGCGTGATGAACAGCGTCGCGAAGCCGAAGCGCTCCTGCACCTCGCCGAAGAGCTCGAGCACCCGCGCCTGCACCGACACGTCGAGCGCGCTCGTGGGCTCGTCGGCGATGAGCAGCTTCGGGTCGAGCGCGAGGGCGCGGGCGAGCGAGGCCCGCTGGCGCTGACCACCGGAGAGCTCGTGCGGGAAGCGGTCGCCGAAGGCTGCGGGCAGCTGCACCGCCTCGAGCAGCTCGTCGACCCGCGGGCGCGCATCGGACTGGTTCTTCGCGACCCCGTGCACGATGAGCGGCTCCGCCACGTTGTGTGCGATCGTCAGCAACGGGTTGAAGCTCGTCGCCGGATCCTGGAACACGAAGCCCAGATCCTTGCGCAGCGGACGGAACCGCCGCTCCTTCACCCCCCGCATCTGCATCCCGAGCACCTCGAGCGAGCCGTCGGAGACGGGGGTGAGCCCGGCGATCGCCCGGCCGATCGTGCTCTTGCCCGATCCGCTCTCGCCGACGAGCCCGACGACCTCGCCGGGCGACAGCGTGAAGCTCACGCCGTTCACCGCGCGGAAGGCGCTGCGGCCGAGCCGGCCCTGGTATTCGATGACGAGGTCCTTCGCGACGACCACGGGGGCGGCATCCGTCGTCGGCGGCTCCCGGTCGGCGACCTGCAGGCGGGGCACCGCCGCGAGCAGCCGACGCGTGTAATCGTTCTTCGGGGTCGCGAACAGCTCCTGGACGGGGGCCGTCTCGACGAGCTCTCCGTTCAGCATCACCGCGACGCGATCGGCGAGATCGGCGACGACGCCCATGTTGTGCGTGATGAGCACGATGGCCGTGCCCTCGTCGTCGCGCAGGCTCCGCAGGAGCTCGAGGATCTCGGCCTGCACCGTGACGTCGAGCGCCGTTGTCGGCTCGTCGGCGATGATGACCTTCGGCTTCAACGCGAGCGCCATGGCGATGACGATGCGCTGCTTCTGCCCGCCGGAGAACTGGTGCGGGTAGTCGTCGACGCGCCGGTCGGGATCGGGGATGCCGACCCTGCGCAGCATGTCGATGGCGACCTTGCGCGCCTCGCCACGGCTCACGCCGCCGTGGGCGCGCAGCCCCTCGGCGAGCTGCCACCCGACCGTGAACACCGGGTTCAGGGCGCTCGATGGCTCCTGGAAGACCATCGCCGCACCGGGGCCGCGCACCGACCGCAGGGCCGCAGCGTCCATCGTCGTCACGTCGGCGCCGTCGAGGATGACGGCGCCGCGCGTGATCGCCGTCTCCGGCAGCAGGCCGAGGATCGACCGCGCGGTCACGGTCTTGCCGCTGCCCGACTCGCCGACGATGGCGAGCACCTCGCCCGGCTGCACGTCGAGCGAGACGCCGCGCACCGCTTGCACGTCGCCGCCGTCCGTGGCGAAGGTGATGTTCAGATCGCGGATCTCCACTGCGCTCGTCATCACTGCACCTCTCCCAGGTCTTCACGGGTCACCGGCTGGGTCGCCGCCACGGCGTCGGCCGGCGTCTTGCTGCGTCCCGCACGGCGGCGAGCGCGCAGGCGCGGGTCGGCGAGGTCGTTGAGTCCCTCGCCGATCAGCGTGATGCCCAGCACCACCGCGACGATCGCGAGCCCCGGCGGGATCGCCGTCCACCAGATGCCGGCGGCGACGTCGCTGATCGACTTGTTGAGGTCGAAGCCCCATTCGGCCGCCGCGGTCGGCTCGATGCCGAACCCGAGGAAGCCGAGGGCGGCGAGCGTGGAGATCGCCTCGGCCGCGTTCAGCGTCACGATGAGCGGCAGTGTGCGCGTGGAGTTGCGCAGCACATGCCGGAACATGATGCGGGTGGTCGGCGCGCCGATCACCCTGGCCGACTCGACGAACGCCTCGGCCTTCACACGCAGCACCTCGGAGCGCACGACGCGGAAGTACTGCGGCACGAAGACCACTGTGATCGAGATCGCCGCGGCCAGCACGCCGGGCCAGAGCCCCGACTGACCGCCGCTGATCGCGATGGCGGCGACGATGGCGAGCAGCAGCGTCGGGAACGCGTAGATCGCGTCGGCGGCGACGACGAGCACGCGATCCACCCAGCCGCCGAGGTAGCCCGAGACGAGGCCGAGCAGCACGCCGATCACGACCGACAGGGCCACCGCGACGACGATCGTGAGCAGAGCCGTGCGCGAACCCCAGATCACCCGGGAGAGCACGTCGTATCCGCCGACCGTGGTACCCAGCAGGTGCTCGGCGCTCGGAGCCTGCTGCGCGCCGAAGTTGCCGTCAGGTCCCTTGAGCTGGTCGTAGCCGTACGGTGCGAGCAGCGGTGCGAACAGCGCCGACAGCAGGAACACGCCAGTGAGCACGAGACCGGCCACCAGCATCCCGCGCTGGAGTCCGACGCTCTGACGCAGCTGGTGGATCACCGGCAGGCGGCTCAGGAGAGAGGTCTTCGCCATGTCAGTACCTCACCCTCGGGTCGACGAACGCGGCGATGATGTCGACCGCGAAGTTCGTCACGGCGACGATCACGGCGATCATCGCGACGATGCCCTGCACCGCCACGAAGTCGCGGGCGCCGAGGTAGGCGGCGAGCTGGAACCCGAGGCCCTTCCACTCGAAGGTCGTCTCGGTGAGCACCGCGCCGCCGAGCATCATCGCGATCTGCAGGCCGATCACGGTGATGATCGGGATGAGGGCCGGTCGGTACGCGTGCGTGCGCACCAGGCGCCCCTCGCCGACGCCCCGGGAGCGCGCCGCGTCGATGTAGGGCATGTTGTACGTGCCGATGAGGTTCGTGCGCACGAGACGCAGGAAGATGCCGGCCGTCAGCAGACCCAGGGTCGCCGCGGGGAGGATCGCGTGCAGCAGGACATCCTGCACATAGGCGCCGTTGCCCGAGGCGATCGCGTCGATCAGGTAGATGCCGGTGCCGTCCTTGCTCAGCGCGATCTCGGTGCGCACGTTCGCACGGCCCGAGACCGGCAGCCAGCCCAGCCACACCGAGAAGATGAGCTTGGCAACGAGTCCCGAGAAGAACACCGGAGTGGCGTAGAAGAGGATCGCCGAGACCCGCAGCGTCGCGTCGGGCCAGCGGTCGCGCTTGGCCGCGGCGACCATGCCGAGGGGGATGCCGACGATGAACGCGACGATGAGAGCGTAGATCACGAGCTCGAGGGTCGCGCTGCCGTACGTGGCGAGCACCTCGGTGACCGGCATCCGGTTGCCCGTGAGCGTGGTGCCGAAGTCGAGCGTGAGGATCTGGCCGAGGTACTCGAAGTACTGCACGAGCACCGGCCGGTCGTAGCCTGCGGCGTGGATGCGCTCGGCGAGCTGGTCGGGTGTGAGCTGACCGCCCAGCGCCGTGGTGATCGGGTCTCCGGTGAGCCGGATGAGGAAGAAGACGACCGTGACCAGGATGAGGACGGTCGGGATCATCAGCAGGAAGCGGATGAGGATGTAGCGCCCGAGGGAGCCGCCGCCGGATCGGCGCCGGGCGGAGCGGGCGGGCGGGGCGTCGCCGTCCGGGGGTGTCCCGGCGGACGACGAAGCGACGGTGCTCGTCATGTGGTGGGTCCTTCGCGCAGATCGACGACCCCGCCCGCTGCGACTCGGCGAGGCGGAGCGGACGGGGTCGTGATCGTGATGCTACTTGGTGATCGAGGCGAAGCGCAGCTTGAACGACGCGTCGAGGATCACGCCGTCGACGTCGGTTCCGGCCACGGCCACCTGGGCGCCCTGGAGCAGCGGCACCGTGGAGAGGTCCTGAGCGACGAGCTCCTGGATCTTCTCGATGTCGGCGGTGCGGGCGTCAACATCCGGCTCGACCGCCTGCTGCAGGATCAGGTCGTTGACCTCGGCGTTCTCGTAGTGGTTGCCGAGGAAGTTCTCCGTGAGGAAGAACGGCGTCAGGTAGTTGTCGGCGTCGGAGTAGTCCGGGAACCAGCCGAGCTGGTACGCCGGGTACACGTCGGCCGTGCGGTCCTTGGAGTACTGCACCCACTCGGTCGACTTCAGGTCGACCTCGAACAGACCGGACTCCTCGAGCTGCGACTTCACCAGCGCGTACTCGTCACCCGACGAAGGGCCGTAGTGGTCGGGGCTGTACTGCAGGCTCAGCGACACCGGGGTGGTGACTCCAGCGGCCTCGAGGGTCGCCTTCGCCTTGTCGGCGTCAGGGCCGCCGTTCCCGTCGCCGTAGAGGCCCTTGAGCGCCTCGGTCGCGCCGGCGAAGCCCTCGGGGACGTAGGAGTACAGCGGGGTGTAGGTGCCCTTGTAGACCTGCTCCGAGATCGCGTCGCGGTCGATGAGGTCGGCCACGGCCTGACGCACGGCGAGCGCCTTGGCCGGGTCGGCGTCGGCGGTCATCGCGCCGTACGGCTGCGTGTTGAAGTTGAAGACGATGTAGCGGATCTCGCCGCCGGGGCCGTCGATGACCTGCACCTTGTCGTTGCCGCCGAGGTCTTCGACGTCGGTGGCCGAGAGGCTGCGGTACGCGACGTCGACATCGCCCTGCTGCACGGCGAGCTTCAGGTTCGAGGACTCGGCGAAGTAGCTGAGGATGACGCTGCTGTTCGCCGGAGCATCGATGAGGCCCTGGTAGTTCTCGTTGGGCGTGAACTCGATGGACTTGTTGAAGTCGTACGAGGTGATCACGTACGGACCGCCGAAGGCGTTCGCGGCGACGATGTCGTCGTCTGGAGTCACGGCGTCCGCCGAGAACACCTCGTCATCGACGATGGCGCCGGGGAAGCTGGTGAGGATGAACGGGAAGACCTGGTCGTTCTCGGTCTTCAGGTGGAAGACCACCGTGGTGTCGTCGGGGGTCTCGACGCTGTCGAGGTTGTAGAGCAGGCTCGAGGCGCCGTTCGGGTCGGCGATCGCGAGGTTGCGGTCGAACGAGAACTTCACGTCGGCGGAGGTGAGGTCGTTGCCGTTGGCCCACTTGAGTCCATCGGGGAGCGTCACCGTGTACTCGGTGGGCGAGGTGAACTCGGCCGACTCGGCGAGGTCGGGGACGACCTCGGTGCTGTTGTAGTCGGTGTTGACCAGGTAAGGGAAGACCTGGGTCTGCACCGCGAGCGAGCCGTTGTCGTAGGAGCCGGCGGGGTCGAGGGTGGTGACCTGGTCGGTGGTGCCGACGATGATGTCGCCGCCACCGGCGTCGCCGCTGTCGGTGCCGTCGTCGCCGTTGCCGCCTGATGCGCAGCCGGCGAGGACCAGGGATGCGACGCCGAGGGCGCCGACGGCGAGGCCGAGGCGGCCGCGCGTGTTCTTACGCAGAGACATGAATCTCCCCATCTGTGAAGGTGCAGCCTCGTCTGGTGGACGGGCTCAAGGCACCATCATGCACAGGCATGCACCCGTCCGCCGAGCATCCGCCCCAAACCGTAACGAGACTGCAACTCCCCAGACGCGTGACGCAGTCTCATCACCGCGCGATCCGCTGGGAGCCGGGCCTCAGCGATCGGCCTCCAGTCGTTCGATACGGGCGACGAGGCCGGCCCGCTTCGGCGAGCGCGGCGGCAGCATCTCCAGCGCCAGCCACAGCACTTCGACATCGTCCCTCGCCTCGGGGGTCTCCGCATAGGCGAGGAGCACCTCGAGCCCGGCACCCGAGATCATCGCCTCGCGCAGCGACGTGCGCACCACCTCACGGAACTCCTCGACGCCGGGCGATGCGGACTCCGGGAGAACCGGACCCCGATAGGCGCTGAGCGCCACCCGGTACGCGCCGCGGTCGAGGAGGGAGAGCACGTCGTGCGCATCCGTCTCCAGCGGCATCGGCAACCGATAGGGGCGGGATTCGGGGGTCAGCCCGCACGCCGTGCGCTCCAGCACCTTGCGCAGACGCACCATCTCGGGGCGCAGCGTGTCGGGAGAAGCGTCCTCGCCGTAGACGAGCTCGGCGAGGCGCTCCGCCGAGAGGCCGTGCGGGTGCACGGCGAGCATGAGCATGATCGCCGCGTGCCTGGCGCTCAGCTCGATCACCCGCTCCCCGTGCTCGGTGCCGGTTTCGAGGAGGGCCCTGTCGCGTCCGAGGACATGCAGGATGCCGCGCACGGTGCCCGTTTCCGCGCGCGTCGGCGGCGAGACCACGGCAGAGGTGCGCTCGCGCAGCCGCGCGACGAGCAGCTCGGACTCGACCGCGCGGGCTGTGGCGTCGACGAGCATCTGCGCCTGACGGCTGGCCGCGATGTCGCCGCCGCTGATGTCGATGACCCCGAGCACGTGGTGCGTCTCCGGGTCGCGCACCGGCGCCGCGGTGCACGACCATGGATGCACGAGGCTGTTGTAGTGCTCGGCGAGGCGCACCTGCACGGATTCGCCGACCTCGAGCGCGATGCCCGGCGCGGTCGTGCCGACCGCGCGCTCCGACCAGTCCGCACCGGCGACGAACCCGATCTCGCCGAACTGCAGGCGCATCGCCAGGTCGCCCTCGACCCACAGCAGGCGGCCGGCCTGATCCCCCACGGCGACGATGACCTCGGATTCGGCGCTCTCGCCTGGTAGGAGCAATGCCCGGATCATGTCCATCACGGAGGCGAGCGGATGCGCCAAACGGTACCGCTCGAGCTCCTCGGCGGCGAGGGCGAATGCCGGCAGGCCCTCGTGGCAGACGCCGTTGCGGATCGAGCGCTCCCATGACTCGCGCACGAGCGGACGCACCTGCTGCAGGCGCTGGTCGTCGAGGTTTCCGGAGATGAGCTCCTCGTGGGCACGCTCGACGAACAGACGCGACGCCTCCGTATGGGCATCCCGTGACGCGTTCCACGACGCGGCCACTGTGTTCTCCGATCATCGACGGTGGAACGCTTCAGTCTACGAGCCGCGCACCCGCGGGAACAGCCCCCCTGTGACGCGCGGTGTGGCGTCTTGCGCACTACTGTGCACTGCGTGGTAGTGTGCAGTGCATCGAAGGAGGTCGGATGGACACCACGCAGTTGCTCAAAGGGGTGCTCGATGTCGCCGTGCTCGCGGTGCTGCGCACCGAGGACGGTTACGGATACGACATCGTGCGGCGGTTGAGGGATGCCGGGCTCGGCGACGTCGGCGACGCATCCGTGTACGGGACGCTGCGCCGGCTCTACGCCGCGGGCAGCCTCTCCAGTTACGTCGTGCCGTCGGACGGCGGGCCGCACCGCAAGTACTACGCGATCAATCCGCAGGGACGCACGGCCCTCGACGCACAGACCACCACCTGGCTGGACTTCGCCGGCGCGATGTCCGCCCTGCTCGTCCACGAACGCGCCGGGGCATCCACGAACGGAGAGAACTGATGAACGGCACCGACGTCTCCCTCGACGAGCGGATCCGCTCGTTCGCGGCATCCGTGCGCCAGCACCTCGACGACCTGCCCGATGACGAGCTCGACGAGATCCTCTCCGGCCTTACCGCCGACCTCGCCGACCAGGCGGCGGACAACGATGGCGTGATCGAGCTCGGCGACCCGGCCGCCTACGCCGAGGAGCTGCGCACGGCCGCGGGTCTCCCCCCGCGGTCGGCGAAGCCCGCGCGCCCGCCCCTCGGCGAGCGGCTCTCGGCCTGGCGCTCCCGTGTGGCCGCCGACATCCGGGGCAGCGCCTTCGGCGCCTGGGTCCTCGACTTCCTGTCCGCGATGCGACCGCTGTGGTGGGTGCTGCGCGGCTTCGGGCTCTACGCGCTCGTGCTGCTTCCGACCGGATGGCCCTACCCTGATCAGTTCGGCCGCACCGTCGTCCCGAACTCTCCCATCGAAGCGGTTCTCCTGCTCGCGTCGGTGATCGTGAGCGTGCAGTGGGGTCGCGGGCTCTGGCTGCCGAAGGCGTGGCTGCGGCGCGTGCGCACGGTCGTCAGCGTGCTGGCGGTGCTCGTCCTGCCGTTCGCGCTGTACTCGCTCGTGACGCCCCGGGTGGAGTACATCGACGACGGCGCCTACATGCCGCAGGGGCTGCTCCTCGACGGGGTGCAGGTCGGCAACATCTTCGCCTTCGATGAGAACGGCGACCCGATCGAGCACGTGCAGCTCTACACGGGCAAGGGCACTCCGCTCAACCTCTACGGAGCCGACGGAACCGGTGTCGATTACGGGTGGCAGGACGACGGCGAGAGCGTGGTGTTGCCCTTCCGCGACTATCGGGACCAGCCGATCTGGAACGTCTTCCCGCTCGACGAGGCCACATTCGATCCGAAAACGGGAGAGCCGAAGAAGTCGACCATCCACCAGCCCGGCCCGCCATTCCGGCGCGCACCGAGTATCACCGGGGCGGAACCGAGCCCCACGCCCACCCCCACGCCCACGGATGCCGCCGCGGAGCCGTCGACCGACCCCACCCCGGCACCCTGAGGTCGGATCATGGTCGAGCGCATCATCTCCATCGACATCTCCCACCTCGTGCGCGCCGCACTCGACCGGGCGGTACTCGACCGGGCCGCCGACGACGCGACCGGCGCAGGAATGACCGAGGACGACCGGAACGAGTGAATCTCTGCATCCGGGGGCGGTGCGCTCAGGCGCGGGCGGCCCACCATTCGCGCAGGCGCTGCTCGGCGGCATCCGCTCCGATCACGCCCTCGTCGAGGCGCAGCTCGAGCAGGAACCGGTAGGCCTCGCCGACCTCGCGGCCGGGGCGGATGCCGAGGATCTGCTGGATCTGATTGCCGTCGAGCTCGGGGCGGATGCTGTCGAGCTCCTCCTGTTCGCGCAGCGTCGTGATGCGCGATTCGATGTCGTCGTAGGCGGCGGCCAGTCGCGCGGCCTTGCGCTTGTTGCGGGTGGTGACGTCGGCGCGGGTGAGGATGTGCAGGCGCTCGAGCACGTCACCGGCGTCGCGCACGTACCGGCGGACCGCGGAGTCGGTCCACGCCCCCTCTGAGTAACCGAAGAAGCGCAGGTGCAGCTCGATGAGGGTGGCCACGGCATCCGTCGTCGCGGTGTCGAACCGCAGCGCCTGCAGGCGCTTGCGCGCCATGCGCGCGCCGACGATGTCGTGGTGGTGGAAGCTCACCGCGCCGCCGGCTTCGAGCTTGCGGGTGCGGGGCTTGCCGATGTCGTGCAGAAGAGCCGCGATGCGCAGCGGCACGTCGGGCTCGGCGCCGGGGTGCCGGCTCTGCTCGAGGGCGATGGCCTGACGCAGCACCGTCAGCGAGTGCTCATACACGTCCTTGTGGTGGTGGTGCTCGTCGATCTCGAGGCGCAGGGCGCTGACCTCGGGCAGGAACTCCTCGATCAGCCCGGTGTCGACAAGAGAGCGGATGCCGCGCACCGGGTCGTCGGTCTGCATGAGGCGCACGAGCTCGCCCTGCACGCGCTCGGGGCTGACGATCTTCAGCGTCTCGCGCAGTTCGGCGATCGCGTCGGCCGTCGCCTGATCGATCGCGAATCCGAGCTGGGCGCTGAAGCGGGCGGCGCGGAGCATGCGCAGCGGGTCGTCACCGAAGGAGACGTGCGGGTCGATGGGGGTGCGCAGGGTGCCTGCGACGAGGTCCTCCACGCCGCCGGTCGGGTCGATGAGCTTCACGGCTGGCACCTGCAGCGCCATCGCGTTCACGGTGAAGTCGCGGCGCACGAGGTCGCCGTCGATCGTGTCGCCGAACTCGACCGTCGGCTTGCGGGTGACGCCGTCGTAGCTGTCGGCGCGGTAGGTCGTGATCTCGACCTGCTCGCCCTGCACGCGGGCGCCGATGGTGCCGAACGCGCGGCCGATGTCCCACTGGGCGGTGGAGACGAGGGTGACGATGCGGAGGATGTCGTCGGGGTGCGCGTTCGTCGTGAAGTCGAGGTCGTGGGTCGCGCGGCCCAGCAGCGCGTCGCGCACCGGGCCGCCGACGACGGCGAGCTCGAACCCCGCGGCGTCGAACGCGTCGGCGAGGGTGCGGACGACCGGATGCTCGGCGAGCGCGCCGAGCCGGGTGAGGCCGTCAGCCATGTTGAGCATGGGTTCCAGCGTACCCGGCGGGTCGCGGGCTCCCTTGTTGTGGGAAAACCCAGACCGATCGGACGCCGCACGGCGTGTCGCGGGCGAGACACGCCGTGCGGGGCCGGAGTGATCCGGGGTTTCCGAGGTCAGCCCCGGTTCTCGGCGCTCAGCCCCAGGAGCTAGTCGCGCAGCACGGAGATCCACTGCTCGAACGCGTCGAGGTGCGCATCGTGGCTCGCCCCCGCGATGTCGACGCGCTGCGCGCGGGGGTTGGTCGCCAGCAGCTCGGCCTTCTGCTGTTCGCTGAACATGCCGCTCTCAGCGAACACGGCCAGGATGGATGCTTCGAGGGATCTCCACTCCGACCACCGCGGCTCGTGCACCGCCGCGAGGGTGTGCTGCATGAAGTCCGCGTCGAATCGAGGCACGAACCCGCCATCTGCACGCTCCATGTCGACGATCCAGGCGTCGGTGAGCACCGATTCGCCGAGGAAGGCGCGCGCGGCCTGTTCGTCGGCGAACGGCGTCGGCCAGGACCGGAAGAAGGCACCCAGCCCCTCGGCATCCGCTTTCGACTCGCTGCCACCGGCGTGCCCTTCGAGCATGACGACGGCGCGCACGATCCCGGGGTGCGCGGCCGCGGTGAGGAACGCGGTGTGCGCACCCATCGACTGGCCGACGAGGACCACCCGCTCACCGTCGGCGAAGCGCCGCACCACGCGCACCACGTCGTCCACGTAGGACTCGCGCGAGGCCGACGCCGGTCTCCGCGTGCTGGCGCCGTGGCCGCGCTGATCGATCAGCAGCACGCGGAACGAGTCCGACAGTGCTTCAGCGGTGGGCATGAGCTCGCGGGAGCTGCCGGCGAGCCCATGCAGCAGCACGACCGTGGGGCCGTCGCCGCCGAGATCGGTCACCGCGATCGTCGCGCCGTCGGACTCCACCTGCGTGACCGTCATGGGTCAAGCCGACGCTACGCGGACTTCTTGCAGCGTTTCATGGGCTCCATTCTTGTGGGAAATCCCAGACCGATCGGATGCCGCACGGCGCGTCGCGGGCGGGACACGCCGTGCGGGGCCGGAGTGATCCGGGGTTTCCGGGATCAGCCCCGGTTCACGGCGCGGCGGCGGCCGATCTGCGTCCATCGGCGCGCAACCAGCCAGACCAGCAACCCGGCCACGACCATCGGCACGAAGGTCGCGATCGGCGGAACCATCGGGTCGATCGGATTGTCGCCGACCTTCATGGGCACTCCGGCCGTCAACGCGACACCGAACACCGCGAGGTTCAGCGCCGAAGCGATGAGGGCGAGGAGGAGCAGCCTGCCGAGGCCGAACGGCCGGGACGAGACAGGTGAGGGATCGATCGCTCGAGCAGTCATGACGAACTCCTGATCACCATATGATTGAGTCATCGACACTTTATACGTCAATGATTGTTTCTTCAGTTATATTCGTGACGTGAAGGAATCCCCTCTCGAAGACGGCCCGTCTCCCGACGAGTCGCGCACGCTCGCGCGCCTGATCGTCCAGGTCGCTGATCGTGCCCGGGATCGCTTCACCACAGCGATCGAGCCGCTCGGCTTGCCGGTCCCGATCGCCCGCACGGTGCTGCTCCTCACGCATCCGATGCCGCTGCGCGAGATCGCCGATCAGCTCGGGTGCGACCCGTCGTATGTGACGACGCTCGCCGACCGGCTTGAGGACCGCGGTCTCGCCCGCAGGGTCACCGGTGAGGACCGTCGCGTGAAGCTGCTCGAACCCACACCCGCGGGACTCGAGCTGCAGAAGCGGATCGCGGCAGCGGTCGGCGGGTCAGCGGCCTTCGCGCGCCAGCTCCCGGCGGCTGATCGTCAGGTGCTGAGCGCGCTTCTCGAGCGCCTCCTCGAAGACTGACGACCTTCGCCGATCACGGAGAACCGCACGAATCCCGGATGCTTGAGCTCGCAGCATCCGCCATCGATGCACGCGTCCGCAGAACGTGAAGCGGGCATCGCAGCTCGAACTTGCCCATTTCCCGCTCCGGTCGCGATCCGTGCCGCTCTGAACGAGACGAAGCGGCACTGAGTGCGACCGGAACAACCCGGGCAACGGAAGGACGACAGAGAACACGGTCAGCGGCGACTGGTCGGCGTGGAGCCTTCTTGTGTGCGGGTGGCCTCCGAGTGGGGGAGTTGTGTGCGGCCTGGATGGATTGATGCGGCGTATCAATCCATAGACAATCGTTACGATGCGGCGTATCGTTGCATCCATGACGATCGAAGCTCCCACCCTCTTCGACTTCGAGGAGCGTGTGCGAGCCGCGCTCTCCCGACGCAACCTGCCCATCGACGCCAACGAGTTCATCGCCGTACTCGCGGAATTGGGCGACACTTCGGCCCCCACCACGGCGCCCGACCTGGACTTCCTCACCGCCCACGCTGGCGTCACCGCCGAGGACCTCACCGATGACGCGCTCCGCGCTGTCGATGCGACGATCGCCGCCAACCGTGCGCGCGCGAACGTGGTGGTCGCGGCGGAATCGTTGACGACGGATCGCGTCGCCAAGATGCTCGGCATGGCGCCTGCGAACGTGCGCCGTGCAGTCGTCGAGGGTGCCCTGTACTCCGTCAAGCCGACGCCTGGCAGCCGCCACCGCTTCCCGAGCTGGCAGTTCGTTCACGGCCGCCCTCTCCCTGGAATGAAGCAAGTGATCAGCGCGCTTCCGCATGACTATCACCCGCTCGAGGTGAAGGAGTTCATGACGGAGTCGGCAGAATCGCTTCGCGGCATGAGCCCGGTGCAGTGGCTCTCCGAGGGCGGGGCTGTCAGCGAGGTCGTCGCTCTCGCTGACGGGCGGAGCTGGGAGTGACCGCGAAGAACCCCCGCACTCCACCCCACCCCCTGTCATCGACCAGCGACGACGTTCGGACCCTCGCCGTCGATCAGGTTTTGTTCCGCATTCACACCGTCGACGGTCGGCACCCCGTGCCGTGGAACGGCCTCCGGGAGTTCGGTCCCCTGCCTCAGTCGCGATGGGAACCACAGCCGACGCCGCCGCGCCACCACGCGGGCAACGGAGTCGCATACACGGCCACGGACCCGACCACCGCCTTCGCCGAAGTGTTCCAGAACCGCCGCCGCATCCGTGTGTCCTCAGACAAAGCACTCAGCGCATGGTCGCCGACGCGCCCGTTGCGACTGCTGAACCTCACCGGCACATGGCCGATCCGCAACGGAGCCTCCTCCTCCCTGCACGCAGCTCCGAAATCGACCACCCGCAACTGGGCGCACCAGATCCACGTCCAGCTCGCTGCGCCGTTGGATCTCGATGGCCTGTACGTTCCGTCGACAATGACCTTCGCCCCCATGGTCGTCCTGTTTCACAACGCCCACAGCGCGTTCCCGGCAGCGCCCGCGTTCTCCCAGCTTCTCAATCAACGCGACGCTCGAATCCTCGCGTCAAAGGCTGCTCACGCGCTGAACTGGCCGCTGCTGTGACAACCGCACCAAGTGCGACCGGAAGGACAGGCCCGGCTTCGCTCGGCAGACAGCGCGCTCAGTCCTGGGGAAAGCTCGCTGCCTCGCCGGCTCAGGGCGGATAGCCCTGCGCGGGACCTTCGGTATTCGGCTCCCACACCAGGGCCGGCGCGACATGCGTCGCGAACGCCTCCAACACGGGCAGGTTGTACTCGGAGCCCAACTGCGACGGCGTCGATCTTCTCGATGACGTACGGCACCACAGGCGAGAATGTCCTATGCGGCTCTACATGGTCATCGAACACTACGTCCACGGCGCGAGCGTCGTGTACGAACGATTCGCCGAACAGGGGCGGATGCTGCCCGACGGCGTGGACTTCATCGACAGCTGGATCGTCGACGAACCGGAGGTGCGCACCTGCTACCAGTTGATGCGCGCCATGGACGACGCGGCGCTCGAACGCTGGATGTCTCGCTGGTCCGACCTCATCGACTTCGACTACTTCCCCGTCATCGACTCCCGGGCCGCGCAGTCGCGCTGACAGCCGCCGCCAACTCCGTTCCGGTCGCGATCTGTGCCGCTCTGACGGCCTGTTCCCCGCTCCGGTCGCGATCTGTGCCGCTTGCGCCGCGGAATAGCGGTACGAAGCGCGACCGGAACGACGGACCCGGCATCCGAAGCGGCACAAATCGCGACCGGAACGACAACCCCGGCCCCACTCGGCTGGCAGCGGGCTCGGTCCTGAGGAAAGCTCGCTGCCTCCCCGACTCAGAGCGGATACCCCTGCACGGGACCTTCTGTATTCGGCTTCCAGCCGAGGGCCGGCGCGACATACTTCGCGAACGCCTCCAGCACGTGCAGGTTGTACTCGGGTCCCAGCTGGTTGGGGATCGTCAGCATGAGGGTGTCGGCGGACATCACGGCCTCGTCGGCGACGAGCTGCTGGATCAGCACATCGGGTTCGGCGGCGTAGGTCTTGCCGAAGGTGGAGCGGAACCCATCGATCACACCGACCTGGTCGACGCTCTCCTCGCTGCGGAGCCCGAAGTACGCGCGGTCCCTGTCGGACACCAGGGGGAACACGCTGCGGCTCACCGACACTCGCGGCGACCCCGTGTGCCCGGCCTCCTTGTACGCCGCGCGGAACAGGTCGATCTGCTCGCGCTGCAGCTCGTGGAACGGCTGCCCCGTCGCCTCGGTGAGCAGCGTCGAGCTCATGAGATTCAGCCCCTTGCGCCCGGTCTGCTCCGCGGTCGCCCGCGAACCGGCGCCCCACCAGATCCGCTCGCGCAGCGTCGGCGAGTGCGGCTCGACGGCGAGGTGGTGACCCGCACCCACCATGCGGGGGTCTCCGGGCGCCACGCGCGCGCCGTCGATCGCCTCGAGGAAGAGGTCGAACTTCTCGCGCGCCATCACGCTGCCGCGCTCCGGATCCTCCTCGTCGACGAACCCGAACGTCTCGTAGCCGCGCAGCGCGGTCTCGGGTGACCCGCGGCTCACGCCCAGTGCCACCCGCCCGTCGGCGATGAGGTCGAGCGCCGCCGCCTCCTCGGCGAACTGGTACGGGTTCTCGTAGCGCATGTCGATCACGCCGGTGCCGACCTCGATGCGCGTCGTGCGTGCGGCCATCGCGCTCAGCAACGGCATCGGCGACGCGGCCTGGCGAGCCCAGTGGTGCACTCGCACGTACGCACCGTTGACGCCGAGCTCGTCGGCGCCCTCGGCGATCTCGATCGTCTGCGTGAGCATGTCGCCAGCGGTACGGGTCGACGATCCGGGCACATCGGCGTAATGGCCGAACGAGAGGAATCCGAAAGCCTTCATAGTTCTATTCAACAGAATGGATGCTGGGGCATTCCCCGCGGCGACGGATCGATCGGCGCCCGGTGCGGCCCTCCGCTCCCGGACCACTCATCCCGGAAGCAGCACCCCGTCGAGCACGAGCCGCCGGATGCGCGGCTCGATGTCCGCCCAGAGATCGGCGAGCGGCACCTCGAAGAGATCCGCGAGCGCCGCGACGATCTGCGCGACCGTGAGCTCGCCGTCGCACGCACCGACGAAGGCGGCGAGCGCCGGGTCGACGTCGATCGTGCGCAGGAAGCCGCCGCCTTGGCGCAGCTCGATCACGCTGGGGTCGTCGTCTCCCGGCATGAGGTGGCGGGCCTCGGTGACATCGGATGCCGCCACCAGGGTCGCCGGCATGCCATCGGCGAGCAGGTCGTGCGCGGCGAGCCCGCGAGCCAGTGCCGCCCCGACGTTGCTGATGGCGCCCGGCATCCGCTCGATCCTCCGCAACGGCTCGCGAGACGTCGCAAACGGCGGGTGCGCGCCCGGAGAACCCGCCGTTTGCGACGGTTCGGCGGCGGGGGATCGTCGCAGCAGGATGTAGCCGAAGCCGACCGCGGTGACGCCGCGGGCGGCGAAGTCGTCGAGCCAGGCGGTGAGCAGGCGCGGAAAGGCCGCGTCGCGCGGGGTGATGCCGCCGTCGCGGATCCACAGCTCGGCGTACGCGAGCGGCGAGAGCCGTTCGCGCTCGATGACCCAGAGGTCGACGACGGGCCCCTCGACGGGCCCGGGGACCCAGGAGGCCAGCCGGTCGAGGCCGTCCTCGCCGCGCGACTCCCAGTTGCCGAGCAGCTGCGCGACGCCCCCGGCGGTGAGGTAGGCGGGGACCATGCGCACGAACTGCTCGACGAGCGCGTCGCCGACGAGGCCTCCGTCGCGGTACTCGTACTCGGGCACGCCTTCGGCGCGCGGCGTGATGACGAACGGCGGGTTCGACACGACGAGGTCGAAGGCGAGCCCCTCGACCGGCTCGAACATGCTCCCCCGGCGGAACTCGATGTTGTGCACCCCGTTGATCTGCGCGTTGAGCTCGGCATACGCGAGCGCCCGCGCGGAGATGTCGGTGGCAATGACCGATGCCGCACGGCGCGAGACCAGCAGCGCCTGGATGCCGCATCCGGTGCCGAGATCGAGGGCGCGGTCGACCTCGATCGGCAGGACGATCTCGGCGAGCGTGCGCGAGGCCCCGCCGACGCCGAGCACGTGATCGGCCGGGAGCGGACCGTCGAGCGCCACCTCGTCGAGGTCGCTCGCGATCCACCACTCGCCGATGCCGTCGACGTCGACGAACGACTGGGGTCTGAGAAGCGCCGCAGGCCGCACCTCGTCGATGTCGACCGAGGCGAGGCCCAGCCGAACGAGCCCGTCGACGCCGAGCCGCGGGAGGGCGGCCAGAACGGATGCCGTCGGCTGCGGCATCCCGAGCAGGAACAGGCGTCCGAGGGTGGCGAGCACCCCTTCGTCCCCGTCGATCGCGCGGAGGATCGGTGTGCGCATCCCGCGGGCGAGGGCGTCGTCGGCCTCCTCCCCCCACAGTCGCCGCAGCGGTTCGGAACGGAAGTCGGCGGCATCGAGGTCGGCGGCGAGAGCCGCCGCGAGCACGGAATCGGGCGCGGGAACTGCGGTGACGGACACGGCCGTCACTCTACGCGTCTTCAGAGAACTCCCCTGCGCCGCGCCCTAGAATCACAAGGTCAGCACACGAGCGGCGCCTCTCGGACGCTCGGGAAAGCCCCCCATCACCGTGACCTCCTCCGCGCATCTCGTCCCGCTCCGCCCGCACCGCAGCCGAGGCCTCCGCGTGCGCGTCGCCGGTGCCGCCGCGGTGCTCGCGATGACGCTGGGAGCGACGGCGGTCGCCTCGTCGGCGTACGGCGAGACCGACGAGGCGTCGGCCCCAGTGCTGCACCTCACGGCGGGGGCGAACGGCGTGGTCTCGGGTGGTCTGCCGACGACGGCATCCGTCACGGTGCACAACGACGCCGAGACCGCTCTGGCGCCCGGCGACGTGCTCATCGAACTCAACCGCACCCCGCTCATCGACGACGACGACGTCGCCGCCTGGCTCGCCGACGGCGAGGCCGAAGGGTCGTTCGACGCCATCGGCAGCGACAGCATGACAGCGGTGGATGCCGGCGCGCGCGCGACGGCGAGCATCATCGTCCCGCAGGATCTGCTCGCCGACCTCGCCCCCGGGGTGTACCCGCTGCGCGCAGAACTGACCGCCGCCGCCGACTCCGCCGAGGCCACCAGCGTGCTCGTGATCGCGACGGACGCGCGCCCCCAGGTCACGGTGTTCGTGCCGATCACGGCGACCCCCGCGGACTCCGCCGCCCTGCTCAGCGCCGACGAGCTCACCGAGCTGACCGCCGCGGACGGCGACCTCACCGCCCAGCTCGACGGCGTCTCCGGAACCTCGGCGGTGCTCGGAGTGGACCCCGCCATCGTCGCCGCGATCCGCGTGCTCGGCACCGCCGCACCCAGCACCGCCATCGATTGGCTCGACCGGCTCGAGAACCTGTCCAACCAGCGCTTCGCGCTGCAGCTCGGCGACGCCGACCCGACCACGCAGGCCCAGGCGGACCTTCCCTCTGCGCTGGCTCCAACGACGCTTCGAACCTTCCTCGACCCGGCGCACTTCGCCGCCAACGGGTCGGCGACCATCGCCCCGACGCCCTCCCCCGCTCCCGCAGACGACCCGGTGCTGCCCGACGACGTCGCGCTGACCGCGATCAGCGGCGCCGAGGAGGATCTGCTGTGGCCGCGGCCCGATGTCACGGCCGAAGACCTCGCGGAGATGCGGAGTTACACCCCCGGCGGCGCCGAGGTGATCCTCTCGACGAGCGCCTTCGAGGGCGACGCCCCCAGCCACGCCGTCGTCGCCGACGGGCAGGTGCTCGTGACGGACGCGGAGGCATCCGACGCGCTCTCCGACGCCGCCGCCGAGCCCGATGCCGACGCCCGCACGCGCTCTCTCGCCGCAGCCAATGCCTACCTCTTCCTGGAGGCGCAGGTCTCGGGCACTCCCCTCGCCGTCGGCCTCGATCGCGATGAGACGCGCACCGCGGCCGCGCTGCGCGCCGCCGTCGCCACCGCCGATACCCCCGGCGTCGACCTGACCTCGCTGCGCGCCGTGCCCGCGAGCGCCGCCACGCTCAAGGCCGAATCGTCCGACGACCGGAGCCCTGCGCTGCACGCGCTGCTCGACGACGAGCGGGCTCTCAGCCAGTTCGCGACGGTGCTCGATGACCCGCAGATGCTGCTCGCCTCCGAACGCATCCGCATCATGCGCACCATCCGCGTCGGGCTGGGGAGCACGAAGGCCGAGGACGCGCTCATCGCCCACCGCGAGGCCACGCGGACAACGCTCGATGCCGTCGGCATCCAGGAATCCAGTGCGATCCAGCTGCTCACGGCGAATGCTGACCTGCCCTTCGCGGTGCGCAACGACCTCCCATGGCCGGTGAACGTCGTGCTCTCGGCGGCCCCGAACGACCCGCGGCTCGAAGTGCAGCGCGTGACGACCGCGACGATCCCGGCGGGGACCACCACCCGGGTCAAGGTCCCGGTGTCGGCGCGCGTCGGCAGCGGCGAGCTCGATCTGCGGCTCTCGCTCGCGAGCCCCACCGGTGTGCCGCTCGGCGACCAGCAGTCGGTGCGCGTCGCGGTGCGCGCCGAGTGGGAGGGCATCGGCCTCGCCGTCTTCGGCGGGCTCATCGTCGTGCTCCTCGTACTCGGCGTCGTGCGCACGATCCTGCGCCGCCGAGGAGCGGATGCCGGTGAGAACCCGGATGCCGGAGCGGAAGAGGCCGGCACGGCATCCGATCCCTCGACGAGCGAGGAATCGACGTGAGCGGTCTCGGCCGAGCCAGCGCCCTCCTCGGCGCCGGCACCCTCGTCTCGCGCATCACGGGGCTCGTGCGCACGATCGTGCTGCTCGCCGCGATCGGCAGCTTCGGCGAGGCCAGCGACGCGTTCAGCATCGCCAACCAGCTGCCCAACAACGTCTTCACGATCATCCAGACCGGGGTCCTCACGGCCGTCATCATCCCGCAGATCATCCGCGCTGGCGCCCACCCCGACGGGGGCAGGGCGTACATCTCGAAGCTCTTCACGCTGGGGACGCTGGTCTTCCTCTCCGCCACCGCCGTCGCGATGATCGCTGCTCCCCTGCTCATCGCGCTCTACACTTCCGGCTGGGATCACGACCAGGTCGCCCTCGCCACGGCGTTCGCCTACTGGTGCCTGCCGCAGATCTTCTTCTACGGCCTGTACGCGCTCATCGGCGAGACGCTGAACGCCAAGAAGGTGTTCGGGCCGTACACGTGGTCGCCCGTCGCCAACAACATCGTCTCTATCGTCGGCTTCCTGGTCTTCATCGCGCTGTTCGGCGAGAACCGCAACCGGGTGCACATGTGGGATCCGACGATGATCGCCGTCATGGGCGCGACGGCGACGCTCGGCATCGCCGTGCAGGCGGGATTGCTGCTGTTCGCCTGGCGGCGCACTGGCCTGTCGCTGCGTCCGGACTTCCAGTGGCGCGGCGTTGGTCTGCGGGGCGTCGGGACGCTCGCCGGGTGGACCTTCCTCATGGTGATCGCCGGACAGCTCGCGGGGTGGGTGCAGACCCGTGTCGTCTCCGAGGCGACCGGCCACGCCTCGTCGACCGTGATGATGGCCGCGTGGCTCGTGTTCATGCTGCCGTACTCGATCTTCGCGATCTCCATCGGCACCCCCTACTTCACCCAGATCGCCGAGCACGCGGCTGAGAAACGCGACACCGAGGTCCGCGGAGACGTCGCCCGCTGCATCCGGGTGATCTCGCTGTTCATCGTCGGCTCCGGCGTCGCCCTGGCCGTCGCCGCCGTACCGGCCTCGCGCATCTTCACCGGGTCTGTGCAGGAGGCGGTGCTCGCCGCCCCCGTGCTCGTCTGCTACCTCGTCGGGCTCCTGCCGCTGGCGCTGCTTTTCATCGTGCAGCGCACGTTCTACGCGTACGGCGACACCCGCACGCCCTTCTTCTTCACCCTGGCCCAGGTCGCCCTCATCGTCGTCTTCTCGCTGATCGCGGGCGCCGTCGCCCCGGTCGAGCAGCTCGCGGCATCGATCGCCCTCGGCCAATCCGTCGCGGGGATCGTGCAGACGGTCATCGCCATCTGGATCCTGCGCAACCGCCTCGGCGGCCTCGAACTGCCGCAGACGCTGCTGTCACTGGGGCGCTTCGCCCTGGCCGCGGTTCCCGCCGGCTTCGCCGGCTGGGGCGTGTACCTCGCGCTCGGAGCCGTCGGCGGATGGAGCGCCGGCGACACCGGGGCGAACTTCCTCGACCGGCTGCTCGGGGCCGTCGGCACCGGTGTCATCGGCCTCGTCGTCGTGATCGTCTATGTGATCGTGCTGATGATGCTGCGCGCGCCGGAGTTGTCGGCGGGCACCCGGATGCTGCGCCGCTTCCTGCCGGGGCGCTGAGGGCGGGTCACGGGGTGACGGCCTCACGGATGTCGATGGTGAGGTTCGGCACCCGAGCGTACTTGCGGTCGAGCGTGAGCAACGGGCAGTCGAGCACCTCGGCGAGCGCGACGTACGCGGCGTCGTACGGCGTCATGTTGTGCGCGAGTTCATGTATGCGCGGCAGGAGGGCGACATCGGGCCGGGTCTCGATCTCCAGCGCCGAGAGCACGGCCAGGTCGCTCCGGAAGATCTCGTAGGAGCTGATTCCACCCAGCCACATTCCGCGCAGCGCACTGGCCGCGTCGATGATGACGTGCTCGGGCCCGACCACGTCATCCGCCTCGAGGAGGTGGTCGCGCACGACGGCGTGGAGCCCGTGATCATCCGTGATCAGTTCCACGATCGCAGAGGCATCGACGACGATCACGACGGAGAACCCGGTGCTGGCGGCTCGCGCCTGTCTGAGCCGAGGATCCTCTCCGCACGCGCCTCGTGCTGCTCGTCGAGGTATGCGGGGACATCGAAGGGCTCTGCCCGGGAGTTCCGTTCCGGCGGGTTGTACGTCCGCAGGAACTCGCGGTTGCGAGCCCTGCGCGCTTCGCGCTCGAGCATCTCACGCAGCAGCGCCTGCAGCGAGAGCCCCCTGGCCCTCGCCTCGCGCGCCAGATCGTCTCGGATGCTCTCCGGAACGTCGCGCACCTGGATGGCGACCATGTCGCCGACGATAGCATGCACTTCTGCATGCATGGAAGATGTCAGGCTCATAGGGCGACGGTAGCCGGATGCGGGGACACCCGGCCCGAGTTGTCCACAGACAGCCGAGCGCGGCGATGGACTGGCCAGCCCGGATCGAGAGCACGGAATGCGACGCGGCTACCATGGGTTGAAGCATCCGTAGCCCCGTTCGGGGACTGTTCGGGGAAGAGAGAGAGCACATGCGCCAGGTCATCATCATCGGCTCCGGCCCCGCTGGGTTCACCGCCGCCATCTATGCGGCTCGCGCGAACCTCAAGCCGCTGCTCATCGCGAGCTCGGTCGAGGTCGGCGGCGAGCTGATGAACACGACCGAGGTCGAGAACTACCCCGGCTTCCCTGAGGGCATCCAGGGGCCAGAGCTCATGGCCAAACTGCAGGAGCAGGCCGAGAAGTTCGGCACCGAGGTGCTCTACGACGATGTCACCTCGCTCGACCTGAACGGCCCGGTGAAGACCGTCACCCTCGGCTCGGGCGCCGTGCACGAGACCCGCGCGCTCATCTACGCAACCGGATCCGCCTATCGCAAGCTCGGCGTCGAGGGCGAGGAGCGCCTCTCCGGATACGGGGTCTCATGGTGCGCCACCTGCGACGGCTTCTTCTTCCGCGAGAAGACGATCGCCGTCGTCGGCGGCGGCGACTCGGCGATGGAGGAGGCGACCTTCCTCACCCGCTTCGCCGAGAAGGTTTACGTCATCCACCGCAAGGACACGCTGCGCGCCTCGAAGATCATGCAGGAGCGCGCCTTCGCGAACGAGAAGATCGAGTTCGTCTGGAACAGCGAAGTCGCCGCGATCCTCGGCGGCGACACCGTCACCGGCGTGCAGCTGCGCAGTACGGTCGACGGCGCCCTCAGCGACCTGCCCCTCGACGGCGTCTTCATCGCGATCGGCAACGACCCGCGCACGCACCTCGTGCACGACAAGCTCGAGCTCACCGCCGAGGGCACCATCCGTGTCGACGGCCGCTCGTCGAAGACCTCGGTCCCCGGCGTCTTCGCGGCGGGCGATGTCATCGACCCGACCTACCGCCAGGCGATCACCGCGGCCGGCTCAGGCACCGTCGCGGCGCTGGACGCGGAGCACTTCCTCGCGGATTTCGATGATGCCTCTGCGGACGTCCCTACCGCAGAGGCTGCGGAGATCATCACGGCCTGAGGCCGCGGGAACACAACCACCCCGCCCGCTGTTGCAACGGGCAAAGCGAACGATCAAGGAGAGACTCTGATGAGCGCAAAGGCGACGAGCGAGGCCACCTGGGTGCAGGACGTCCTCGCAGCCGAAGGACCGGTGCTGGTGGACTTCTGGGCCGAATGGTGCGGCCCGTGCCGCATGGTCGCGCCCGTCCTCGATGAGATCCAGTCGGAGAACGCCGAGAAGATCACCATCCTCAAGCTCAACGTCGACGAGAACCCGCAGCTGGCGATGCAGTACCAGATCACCTCGATCCCCGCGATGAAGGTGTTCGTCGGTGGCGAAGTCAAGCAGAGCATCATCGGCGCCAAGCCGAAGTTCGCCCTCGAGCAGGACCTCGCCGCGTTCATCGGCTGAGCATCCGCTTCTTCGGGGCCGTCGTCTCTTCCGAGGCGGCGGCCCTTTCGCGTGGTGTCAGGAAGCGACCGTCGGATCCCAGCGGCGGTACCGGTTCCGCTCCCCCAGCAGTCCCCAGACGGCCGGGGTCAGCTCGGGGTACTCGATCGCGATCTGACGCAGCACCCGGTAGTGACGCGTCTCGTTCGGTCGCACACCGTCGTTCGCCGCGATGTTGTCGGCGCGCAGCAGGTAGACCACGAGCTCGTCGACGCTTGGCAGGTCCTCCATGAACTCCCAGGGGTCCTCCCCCGCGCGCAGCCGCTCCTGGATCAGCACCGCGAGCTCGTCCGACGCCTCGGCGCGCAGCACCTCGAGGCTGGCGCGGCGGGGAACGTGCTCTGTCATGCTTCCAGCCTACGTCTGCTCCGCGCGCCTGCTCTGCGACTCTCCTCGTCGTTGCGGATGAGGTGAGTCCAGATCTGTGCGCACGTCAGCGGCGGATCATCCGCGTCCGAAACCCTCTTCGCCGAGCTCGTCGAGGATGCGGTTCAGATCCTGGATCGAAGAGAATTCGATGGTGACCTGGCCTTTCCTCGCCCCGAGCGCGATCTTCACGCGGGTGTTGAGGCGGTCGCCCAGCTTGCCGGCGATCTCATCGAGGTAGGCTCGCCGGGCGCCCGGCGTCGGCTTGGTGCCGCGCGTCGACGATGTCGGCGCGGCCTTCGCCGCGACCTCGGTGGCACGAACCGACAGGTCTTCGTTGACGACCTTGTCGGCGAGACGCTGCATCGCCTCAGGGTCGTCGAGGCTGAGGATCGCACGGGCGTGACCTGCGCTGAGCACGCCAGCCGCCACCCGCTGCTGCACGGGGACGGGCAGCTTCAGCAGGCGGATCGTATTGCTGATGCGGGGGCGCGAGCGTCCGATCCGCGTCGCGAGCTCCTCCTGCGTGATGCCGAAATCCTCCAACAGCTGCTGGTACGCCGAGGCCTCTTCGAGCGGGTTGAGCTCCGAACGGTGCAGGTTCTCGAGCAGGGCATCGCGCAGCAGGTTCTCGTCCGCGGTATCGCGCACGACCGCGGGGATCGATGTGAGGCCGGCCTCGCGGGCAGCACGGGTGCGGCGCTCACCCATGATGAGCTCGTACTCGCCCGCGGAGTTCTTGCGCACGACGACGGGCTGCATGACCCCGAACTCGCGCACGCTGTGCACCAGCTCGGCGAGGTCCTCGGGGTCGAAGTTCGTGCGCGGCTGGCGCGGGTTCGGGACGATCTCGTTCGGGTCGACGTCGATGAGCTGGATGCCGGGGATCGCCGCGAGCTCGGCCTCGGCATCCGTCGTCTCCTGCGAGGTCTCCTCGATCCTCTGGATCGAAGCCCCGGGGAAGAACACGTCCACGGGACGCTCGGACTGATCGGCCGTGGGGATGAGAGCGCTGATACCCCGACCCAATCCAGTGCGCTTCGCCATCATCTCTCCTTGCTCTGCGTCTTGCGAGACGCGATCTCGACAGCGGCTTCGCGGTACGCGACGGCGCCGGCGGACTGCCCATCGTAGGCGATCACGGTCTGACCGAAGCTCGGCGCCTCCGAGACCCGCACGTTGCGTGGGATCACCGTCTCGAGGACCTGCGTCGGAAAGTGCGTGCGCACCTCCTCGGCCACCTGGTGCGCGAGACGGGTGCGCCCGTCGAACATCGTCAGCAGGATGGTGGAGAGGTGCAGGCTGGGGTTCAGGTGCTTCTGGATCATCTGGATGCTGCCGAGAAGCTGGCTGAGGCCCTCGAGTGCGTAGTACTCGCACTGGATGGGGATGAAGACCTCGGATGCCGCCGTGAAGGCGTTGATGGTGAGCAGCCCGAGCGAGGGCGGGCAGTCGATGATGACGAAGTCCACGGGCGACGACTCGAGATAGTCGTCCAGTGCGCGGCGAAGCCGGTGTTCGCGGGCCACTTGCGCGACGAGCTCGATCTCGGCGCCCGCGAGGTGGATGGTGCTCGGCGCGCAGAGGAGATTCTCGTTCTCCGGGCTCTGCTGCACGATGTCCCTCAGTGGGAGATCGTTGATCAGCACGTCGTAGATGCTCGAGATGTCAGTTGTGTGGATGATGCCGAGTGCCGTGGAGGCGTTGCCCTGCGGGTCGAGATCGATCACGATGACTTTGGCACCCAGTCCTGCGAGAGCGGAGGCGATGTTCACGGCGGTCGTGGTCTTGCCGACGCCGCCCTTCTGGTTCGAGACCGTCAGCACACGGGACTCGCCACCGAACTCGACGGTCACGCTCTCGAGGTGCTTGCGGCGGGCCGTGAGGTCGGCGAGTTCCCGCGCGAGCGGGGTATCCATCCCGAAGGTGTTCGGCGATTGCGTTTCGGACTGTTTCACGTGAAACATCCACTCCTTTCGGGCCGGGTTCCACTCTAACCGCAACGACTGACGTTGCCTGACGGAGGCTCGGTTGTTGAGCGAGGGAGCGCAGCGACCGAGGGTTGATGTTTCACGTGAAACACGCCGTAGTTGTGACCTCCGGTCATTGAGCGAGGGAGCGCAGCAACCCGGAACATACGGATGTTTCACGTGAAACATCAGCGAACGGTGGCGCGGAGAACCCTCGTCGTCTCGTCCAGCACGCCTTCTCCGAGCACTTCGACGCGCACGTCCGAAAGACGGAACTTCTTGATCACCTTCCGCGCGGCGTCGATCTCGTTCGCCACGTTCAAGCCTTTGAGGAAGGCGAGCTCTCCCCCATTGCGCACCAGCGGAGCAGTGATCGGAATCAGCGTCTTCAGAGCGCTCACCGCCCGTGCGGTGACCACGTCGAACCCTTCGGGCCGACGCACCTCCTCGGCGCGCGCGCGCAGCACCTCGACATTATCGAGCCCCAGAGCGGCCACCTGCTCGTTCAGCCAGGTGACCCGACGCTCCATCGGCTCCACGAGGGTCCACTCCACGTCCGGACGCGCGATAGCCAGTACCAACCCTGGAAGCCCCGCCCCGGACCCGATATCAGCCACACGACCGGCGAACAGTGGCGCGGCGATCGCGCTGTTCAGAATGTGCCGGGTCCACAGACGCGGCAATTCCAGCGGACCGATGAGACCGCGCTCCTCGCCCTCACGGGCGAGCTCCTCAGTGAACCGGCGGGCGAGATCGATCCGCGCACCGAACAGCTCCTGAGCGACAGCGGGCTCTGCCTCGAGCTGAGCAGCATCCTCCGTCATCGGAGATCAGCGCCGACGCAGAACGGTGTGCCGGTCAGCACCTTCGCCGTACGACTCCGACACGAGACCGCGCTCGGCCGCGATATCGTGCACGAGCTTACGCTCGTAGCTCGACATCGCCGGCAGCGACGCCTGCGTGGATCCCTCGTCGAGCCTGGCGCCCGCAGCGTCGACCAGCTTCTCGAGCTGACGACGACGCGCGTCACGCGAACCACCGACGTCGAGGATCAGGCGCGAGAACGCACCGGTCTTGTTCTGCACCGCGAGCCGCGTCAGCTCCTGCAGAGCCTGCACGGTGTCGGGCGCTGAGAGCAGGGCGAGACTGCCGTCTTCGGACTCGACCGAGACATAGGCACGTCCCTGCCTCACATCGAGGTTCAGATCTCCATCGATGTCGGCGATGTCGAGGAGCTCTTCGAGGTAGTCCGCCGCGACGTCTCCCTCGTTCTCGAGGTCGGCCTGCGTCGGATCTGCCGTCCGGTCGGTCGTGTTCTCGCTCATGCGCCTGGCCCCTTCTTCTTCGCTCGCTTCTTGCTCACCGGCTGCTGCCGCTTCGGGGCTTCGGCCTTGGCCTTCTCCGCAGCCTCGAGCAGACGCTGCTGCTCCGCCTCGTAGACGGAGATCGGCACGACCTTGCCGTCGGAGTTGATGGCCTTGCCCTTGCGGGCAAGACGCTCTTCACGGGCCTTGGCCGCTTCGGAACCGGGCGTCGGCATCTCACGGATGACGAGGAACTGCTGGCCCATCGTCCACAGGTTCGAGATGAACCAGTAGATGACGACGCCGAGGGGGAAGAACACACCCGAGAAGATGAAGCCCAGCGGCAGCACGTAGAGCATGATCTTCTGCATCTGGTACGCCTGGCCGGTCTTGGCTTCAGGCGACAGGTTCTTCGAGATGATCTGCAGCTGCGTGAAGAACTGGGAGGCAATCATCAGCACCACGAGGGTGACGAGGATGATGATGGCGGTCGTGTTCTGCGCGTCGACCGCGTTGCCGAGAGTCTCGTGCAGCGAGGCCACACCGAAGAGCTTGGCGTTGTAGAACTCCTGCGTGAGCTCGGGGCTGAGTAGGCCCACCCCGCCGATGCCGCTCTTGGCGTGCTTGGTCACGTCGTTGAGCACGCTGTACAGCGAGAAGAAGATCGGCATCTGCACGAGCAGCGGAAGGCAGCTCGACATCGGCGTCGTGCCGTGCTTCTTGTACAGCGCCATGGTCTCGCGGCTCATCGCCTCACGGCTGAGCTGATCCTTCTTACCGCGGTACTTCTCCTGGACTTTTCGCAGTTCAGGAGCAATTTCCATCATCTTTCGCTGGCTCTTGATCTGCTTCACGAACAGCGGGATGAGAGCCGCGCGCACGACGATGACGAGACCGACGATCGACAGCACCCAGGTCAGTCCGCTGTCGGCAGCGAGGCCGACGACCGTCAGCAGCCAGTGCCACGCGACGAGCACGAGCTCGACCAGCCACTTCAGCGGCCAGAGCAGAGTGCCAATGAGGTCGAAGCCGCCGGATGCGTCGGTCGTCGGCGACGGCGTGGCCGCAGCGATCAGGAGGTCAAGACCCACTGGTCAGTCCTTTCGGGCAGGGATGACGAAACCGCGGGCGGTCAGGTCGTATCGGAAGTGTTCGTGCGGACGGACGTCGTCGACGCCTCCGCGCGTCCAGGGATTGCAGCGGAGGATCCGCCAGACCGACATCGCGGTTCCGCGGGCGGCGCCGTGCTGCTGCACCGCACCTACAGCGTAAGCCGAGCACGACGGGTAGTACGCGCACACGTCTCCGTACAGCGGCGAGATGACCGCGCGGTAGGCGGTGAGGAAGCCGAGCACCAGATTGCGGGGGAGAAGCGGGATGCTGCGCACGACGTCTCGTGCCTGCATCCGCCCCGTCCCGATCGACGTGGCAGGCAACGCGCTCATGTCGGCATCCGCTCGAGCCGGGCGAGGCACCGGCTCACATCGGCGCTGAGCTCAGCGAAGGACGCGGTGGCGGATGCGGGAAGGGCACGGATGACGACATCCGTGCCCTCGGGGACACGCGGGAGCGCCCCCGCGCAGACGGCTTTGAGTCGCCGACGCACGGTGTTGCGCACCACAGCGGTGCCCACCTGCTTGCTGATGATGAACCCGAACCGCGGGGCTCTGCTCTCGCCCGTCGACAGCATCGAGGTCACGACGCGCGCGCCACCGCAACGAGAACCGCGGCGAACGACCAGTCGATAGTCGCTGCCGCGAGTCAGCCGATACGGGCGGGCGAGCACAGCGTCTTAAGCGGAGAGCTCGACGCGGCCCTTCGCGCGGCGAGCCGAGAGGATCGCGCGGCCGGCGCGGGTGCGCATGCGGGCACGGAAACCGTGCTTCTTGGCACGACGGCGGTTGTTGGGCTGGAAGGTGCGCTTGCTCATGGGATCACTCCGGGGTGGCTGTCACCGGATTCGCTGCGACCGGAGACAATATATGGAACTGCCAAAATGGCATAAGTCAACCGATTAAGACTACGTCACCTCGTCTGCGGGGGCAAATCGATCCCGATCCGGACCGCCCATCAGTACCCACCGGCTGGCGCCCTGTCGACCTCGGGGTAAGCCGCCTGGATCAGCGAACAACCACAACCCGGGTAGGCCGAACCGACATTGTGCGGATGGCGAGCAGACACTCAGGGGGCGGCATGACGGATGACGGATGACCGGAGAACACGCACTGCGCCGGGGTTCTGGTGGATCCTCGGCGCACACGCCTTATCCACAACCGGCACGCCGATGGAGGAGGCGAGTTCCCGCCTGATTTCCCGCGGCGGGTTGCCGATCGAAGCGGGGATGACTACCGTGGCATCCGAAGTTATCCACAGGGGACGCGGCATCACGGCATCCCTCATCGAGCCCGCCCTGGAGCGTCATGTCCACACCCGCCCAGCCCGACGTCCCGATCTGGAGCGCCGTGCAGGAGCTCCTCGAATCCGACGAACGGGTCACGCCGCAGCTGCAGGGCTTCCTGAGCCTCGCCGTGCCGGCGGGCGTGATGGCGGCCACGCTCTACCTCGAAGTGCCCAACGATCTCACCGCCGCGCAGATCAACAAGCGCCTGCGTCCGTCGATCATGGAAGCCCTCGCGCACATCGGCGACGAGGTCACGTCCTACCGCGTCGTGGTCAACCACGAGCTCGCCGAGCAGCCCACCGCGCCGATCGCTGTTCCGGACTATGCCCGCCAGGAGCCGCAGCGGTCGGACTCCACCAACGAGCAGCCCACGCCGATCCGTCACGAGTCGCGTCTGAACCCGAAGTACACCTTCGACAACTTCGTCATCGGCCAGTCCAACCGCTTCGCCCACGCCGCAGCCGTCGCGGTCGCCGAAGCACCGGCCAAGGCATACAACCCGCTCTTCATCTACGGCGACTCCGGGCTCGGCAAGACCCACCTCCTGCACGCCATCGGCGACTACGCGCAGTCCCTCTACACAGGGGTGAAGGTGCGCTACGTCTCCAGCGAGGAGTTCACGAACGACTTCATCAACTCGATCGCGAACAACCGCGGTGCCGCGTTCCAGGCGCGCTACCGCGAGGTCGACATCCTTCTCATCGACGACATCCAGTTCCTCCAGGGTCGCGCCGAGACGCAAGAGGCCTTCTTCCACACCTTCAACACGCTGCACGACCACAACAAGCAGGTGGTCATCACCAGCGATGTCGCGCCGAAGCTGCTCACCGGCTTCGAGGACCGCATGCGCAGTCGATTCGAGTGGGGCCTCATCACCGACGTGCAGGCGCCCGACCTCGAGACCCGCATCGCGATCCTCCGCAAGAAGGCGCAGAGCGAGTCGCTGCACATCCCCGACGACGTGCTCGAATACATCGCCACCGTGGTCTCCTCGAACATCCGCGAGCTGGAGGGCGCACTGATCCGCGTCTCCGCCTACGCGAGCCTGAACCGCTCGGCGCTGGACATCTCCCTCGCCCAGACCGTGCTGCGCGACATCGTCGACACCGCCGAGGACAACATCATCTCGCCGACCGACATCATCATGGCGACCGCGCAGTACTTCAAGCTCACCGTCGACGACCTGCACGGATCGAGCCGTTCGCAGCAGATCGCCATCGCCCGTCAGATCGCGATGTACCTGTGCCGCGAGCGCACGAACCTCTCCCTGCCCAAGATCGGTCAGCTCTTCGGCAACCGCGATCACACCACGGTCATGTACGCGTACAAGAAGATCAGCGATCTCATGAAGGAGCGCCGCTCGATCTACAACCAGGTGACGGAGATCACCACGCAGCTCGGCCGGCGCTGAGCGCCACGGCATCCGCTCCGCCCTCGAAAAAACGCATCCGAGCAGCGTTTTCACACATGTGGATAACTTGTGGATGAATGTGAATCGAGTCGGGAGGAACCGGGGGAAGACGCGACGAGCTGTGGATAACTCCGGTGCCCTCCCCCGGCCGTCGGATGCTGCGAACCCGCGGTTTCCTCAGGGATTCCACAACTGACAAGCGTGTAGTTCCCTACTCGCATCTGCTTTCCACCGGCTTATCCACAGTTTCCACAGCTGTTAACACCGTTAAGAAGTCATTCTGTTGTAAGCGCGATCCGATCACCAGACGCTGTGGATCGCTCATCGGAAACCGGGTAGCGGTGCACTTGCGTCATGCGACTAGCATGGGATCGCCTGACGCGAGCGTCTGGCGATCGCATCGTGTCATTCCGACGTCGATGCGACGATGAGTGAACGACGAGGAGCACCCGTGAGGTTTCAGGTCAACCGCGATGTCTTCAGCGAAGCGGTCTCCTTCGTGGTCAAGCTGCTCCCGCAGCGCAATCCTCAGCCGATTCTCGCCGGCGTGCTGATCGAAGCGGATGCCGCGGGCCTCACGCTCTCGGCGTTCGACTACGAGGCCTCTGCGCGCACCACGATCGAGGCGACCGTCGACACCCCCGGCACGATCCTCGTGCACGGCCGACTGCTCTCCGACATCGCCAGCCGCCTGCCGAACGCCCCGATCGAGATCGCGGCCGAGGACGACGGCAGCATCGCCGTGACCTGCGGATCCGCGCGCTTCACCCTCGCCGCCATGCCGGTCGAGGAGTATCCGTCGATCCCCGAGGTCACCGGCACGAGCGGCGTGGTCCCGGCCGACGAGTTCGGCACCGCGATCTCCCAGGTCGGCTTCGCCGCGTCCCGCGACGACGTCACCCCCGTGCTCACCGGTGTGCAGCTCGAAGTCGCGGGCCAGAACCTCAGCCTCGTTGCCACCGACCGCTATCGCGTGTCGCTGCGCGACGTGCCGTGGGACGGCGAGGCGGTCGAGTCCAGCGCTCTGGTCCCTGCCCGCACCCTCGTCGAGGTCGGCAAGACCTTCGGGCACGCCGGCACGATCCAGATCGCCTTCTCCGGTGCGGGCGATCGCGAGATCATCGCGTTCACCGCGGGCAACAAGACGGTGACGTCGCTGCTGATCAAGGGCAACTTCCCGCCGGTGCGGCGGCTCTTCCCCGAGCAGACCGACCACTACGCGGTCGTGAACACCGCCGACCTCATCGAGGCCGTGCGCCGTGTGTCGCTCGTGCTCGATCGCGCAGCCCCGCTGCGGTTCACGTTCTCGGCCGAGAGCGTGACGATGGACGCGTCTGGCAGCGACCACGCTCGCGCCTCGGAGTCGGTCGATGCGATCCTGCGCGGCGGTGACGAGGTGACGCTCGGACTGAACCCGCAGTACCTCACCGAGGCGCTCGGTGCGGTCAAGAGCGAGTTCGTGCGCGTGACGTTCACCTCGAGCGACAACGCCAACAAGCTCAGCCCCGTCCTCATCACGAGCCAGACCTCGGTCGATCAGGCGGGTCTCGACTCGTTCAAGTACCTGCTGCAGCCCAACCTCCTCCTGCGCTGACCTGGGTCCTGCGTTTCGCGCGGAAGCCCGGCAGGTACACGGAAACCAGAGAGTGTCCGAGTCCGCGGGTAGGCTGACTCCGTGATTGTGGAGCACCTGAGTCTGGTCGACTTCCGCAATTATGCGACCGCCGAACTCGCGCTCCACCGCGGCCCGAACGTGCTCGTCGGCCGAAACGGACAGGGCAAGACGAACCTCGCCGAAGCCGTCGTGTTCCTCGCGACGCTGGGTTCCCATCGGGTCTCCGCCGATGCCCCGATGGTGCGCGATGCCCAGGAGTTCGCGATCATCCGTGCCCGGCTCTCACACGGCGAGCGCAAGGTCCTCGTCGAGGTGCAGCTCAATCGTCAGGGCTCGAACAAGGCCCGCATCAACGGATCCCCGTCGAAGACGAGCGAGTTGCCCCGCTACGCGCACGTCGTGCTGTTCGCCCCGGAGGATCTGCAGATCGTGCGCGGCGACCCGTCTTCGCGCCGGCGCTTCGCCGATCAGCTGCTGATCCAGCGCACCCCGCGCCTGTCAGCGGTGCTCGCCGACTACGACCGCGTGCTCAAGCAGCGTACGGCTCTGTTGAAATCGGCTCGCGCCCGCGGCATCCGCGGTGAAGCCCTCAGCACCCTCGACGTGTGGGACGACAAGCTCGTCGCCCTCGGCAGCGAGATCATCGCGGCCAGACAGCGGCTCGCCGCCGATCTGCAGCAGCCGGTCGCCGATGCCTACGCGGCCATCGCCGGCGAAGACCACCGACCGCAGCTCGAGTGGGCGCTGTCTGTGCGCGGCGGCGACCCCGAGGAGGGGACGGATACCGCGGAGCACGGTTCCACCGGCGATATATCGGATTTGTTCCGCGCCGCACTGGCGGCGAAGCGCGCCCAGGAGCTCGAACGGGGCCTCACGCTCACCGGACCTCACCGGGACGACCTGATCCTCCGCGTGCGCGGTCTTCCGGTGAAGGGCTATGCCTCGCACGGCGAATCCTGGTCGGTCGCGCTGGCACTGCGGCTGGCATCGGCGGAGCTGTTGCGCGCCGAGTCTCCGGCGGGCGATCCGGTGCTCATCCTCGACGACGTGTTCGCCGAGCTCGACGCCGATCGGCGGCGGCGGCTGGCGACGCTGACCGCCGGATACGAGCAGGTGGTGGTGACCGCTGCCGTGGAGGAGGATATCCCCGACGTGCTGCACCGCCACGTGGTGCGGATCACGGCGGGCACCATCAGCGATGAGCGCCTTTCGGCAGGCTCAGCGGCCCAGGTCGACGCACTCGCAAAGGAGGAAGCGGATGAGTGAGCCCGCGGCATCCGATGCTCCGGAGACGGTCGCGACATATCTGCGGCTGCGGGGTCTGCAGCCGAGCTCGAAGAACTGGAAGCGCAAGCGTCGCGTCGCCGTCGACGACGACAATGCTCCCTTCACGCCGGGGCGCGATCCGGGATCGCTCGGCGCGGTGCTCGACAAGCTCACCCGCGATTCGGGCTGGGAGGCGACGCTCGCCCGCGAGGATCTCGTGCTCCAGTGGGCGGACCTGGCCGGCGCCGACACCGCCCAGCACTCCGAGCCGGTCTCGCTGGAGCACGGCCTGCTCACCGTGAAGTGCGATTCGACCGCGTGGGCGAAGAACCTGCAGTACATGCGCGCGACCATCCTCACCGAGATCGGCCGGCGCTATCCCGAGGCCGGGGTGCAGAACCTCCGCTTCATCGGACCGGACGTCCCCTCGTGGAAATGGGGCCCCAGAGTCGTTCCAGGGCGGGGTCCACGCGATACCTACGGGTAGGTGACCATCCAAGGGGTTCAATGCCCTCAGAAGGCCATACACGGCGTTCTAGCACGCATTTCCCTCCCGAACCCCGCTAGAATGGAGGTTCGTGATACCGATGTGGAGAATGCCCTCTGATGACGTCTGACGCTTCGACAAACTCGGGGACCGGGTCCCCGGATCAGACCCCTTCCACCGGCTCAGCATCCCTCGCCGCGACGCCCGCGCAGCAGCCTGGCGAGTACGGGGCCGACTCGATCCAGATCCTCGAGGGTCTCGAGGCGGTGCGCAAGCGCCCCGGTATGTACATCGGCTCAACCGGGCCGCGGGGTCTGCACCACCTCGTCCAGGAGATCGTCGACAACTCCGTCGATGAGGCGATGGCCGGCTACGCCGACACGATCCTCGTGACGCTACTCGACGACGGCGGCGTGCGCGTGACCGATAACGGCCGCGGCATCCCCGTCGACCCGCACTCCTCCGACCCGACGAAGTCCACCGTCGAGGTGGTGCTCACGATCCTCCACGCCGGCGGCAAGTTCGGCGGCGGCGCCTACGCCGTCTCCGGTGGTCTGCACGGCGTCGGCTCCTCGGTGGTGAACGCGCTCTCGACACGATTCGAGGTCGAGGTCAAGCAGAAGGGCTTCGTCTGGCGGCACAGCTTCGCAGATGGCGGCGTCCCCCAGCAGCAGCTGGAGAAGGGCGAGCCGACCGACGAGACCGGCACGACCATCACCTTCTGGCCGGACGCCGAGATCTTCAAGGAGACCGTCGAGTTCGACTACGACACGCTGCGCACGCGGTTCCAGCAGATGGCGTTCCTCAACAAGGGGCTGCGCATCCGTCTCTTCGACGAGCGCGTCGCGACCATGTACGAGGCCGAGGAGGACGGCGCGACGGTGCTCAAGCACCGCACCGATGACTTCTTCTACGAGCGCGGTCTCGTCGATTACGTCGAATACCTCAACAAGGTGCGCCACGCCGACGTCGTCAACGACGAGATCATCGACTTCTCCTCCGAGGACACCTCCCGCAAGATGTCGGTCGAGGTCGCCATGCAGTGGACGAACCTCTACACCGAGAACGTCTTCACCTACGCGAACGTCATCAACACGCACGAGGGCGGCACGCACGAGGAGGGCTTCCGGGCGGCGCTGACCACGCTCGTGAACCGGTACGCCCGCGCGAACAACCTGCTCAAGGAGAAGGACGACAACCTCTCCGGCGACGACGTGCGCGAAGGGCTCACGGCTGTGATCTCGGTGAAGCTGTCCGAGCCCCAGTTCGAGGGCCAGACCAAGACCAAGCTCGGCAACACTGAGGCGAAGGCGTTCGTGCAGAAGGTCGTCGGCGACCAGCTCGGCGACTGGTTCGACCGCAACCCCGCGCAGGCGAAGAACATCATCCGCAAGGCCATCGATGCCGCGACTGCTCGACTGGCCGCGCGCAAGGCGCGCGAGACCGCCCGCCGCAAAAGCGTCTTCGAGTCGGCGGCGATGCCAGACAAGCTCAAGGACTGCACGAGCAAGGACCCCTCGATCAGCGAGATCTTCCTCGTCGAGGGCGACTCGGCCGGCGGCTCCGCCGTGCAGGGGCGCGACCCGCACACGCAGGCGATCCTGGCGCTGCGCGGCAAGATCCTCAACGTCGAGCGCGCCCGGATCGACAAGGCCCTCGGCAACAAAGAGGTCCAGGCGATGATCCAGGCCTTCGGTACGGGTATCGGCGAGGACTTCGATATCGAGAAGGCCCGCTATCACAAGATCGTCCTGATGGCGGATGCCGACGTCGACGGTCAGCACATCACGACGCTGCTGCTGACGCTGCTGTTCCGCTACATGCGCGGACTCATCGAAGCCGGCTTCGTCTACCTCGCGATGCCGCCGCTGTACCGGCTCAAGTGGACGAACTCCCCCCACGAGTACGTGTACTCCGACGTCGAGCGCGATGCCCTGCTCGAGCACGGCCTCGCCAACGGCAAGCGCATCCCCAAGGAGGGCATCCAGCGCTACAAGGGTCTCGGCGAGATGAACGCCAAGGAGCTGTGGGAGACCACGATGGATCACTCGACCCGTACGCTGCGCCAGATCACGATCGACGACGCCGCGGCCGCGGATGAGATCTTCAGCGTGCTCATGGGCGAAGACGTCGAGTCGCGACGCAGCTTCATCCAGCGCAACGCCAAGGACGTCCGCTTCCTCGATATCTGACATGCGTGTCGTCCCGCTCGCGACCAGGTCGCCCCGCGAGCGAAGCGAGACGAAACGCCGCGAGACGTTGAGAACGTAAGAAGAAACGAAAGCACATGACTGACGAAGAACGCCCCGACATCAACGAGGGCCACGACCACGGGCGCATCGACCAGGTCGACCTGCAGGAGGAGATGCAGCGGTCGTACCTCGACTACGCGATGGCCGTGATCGTCGGCCGTGCGCTGCCCGATGTGCGCGACGGCCTCAAGCCCGTGCACCGCCGCGTCATCTACGGCATGTACGACGGCGGCTTCCGCCCTGACAAGTCGTTCTCGAAGTGCGCCCGCGTCGTCGGCGAGGTCATGGGCCAGTACCACCCGCACGGCGACTCGGCGATCTACGACACCCTCGTGCGCCTCGTGCAGCCGTGGGCGCTGCGCTACCCGCTCGCTCTCGGCCAGGGCAACTTCGGATCCCCCGGCAACATGGGCGCCGCCGCCCCCCGGTACACCGAGACGAAGATGGCCCCGCTCGCGCTGGAGATGGTGCGCGACATCGAAGAGGACACCGTCGACTTCTCGCCGAACTACGACGGTCAGACCCAGGAGCCCGACGTCCTGCCTGCACGGTTCCCGAACCTGCTCGTCAACGGATCGATCGGCATCGCGGTCGGCATGGCCACGAACATCCCGCCGCACAACCTGCGCGAGGTGTCGGAGGCCGCCCTGTGGGCGCTCGACAACCCTGGGCTGCCTCGCGAGGAACTGCTCGACGGGCTCATCCAGCGCATCCCAGGACCGGACTTCCCCACCGGAGCGCAGATCCTCGGCACCAAGGGCATCCACGAGGCGTACCGCACCGGCCGCGGCTCGATCACGATGCGCGCGGTCGTGAATGTCGAGGAGATCCAGGGACGCACCTGCCTCGTCATCACCGAGCTGCCGTACCAGGTCAACCCCGACAACGTCGCCGTGAAGATCGGCGACCTGGCCCGTGAGGGCAAGATCACCGGCATCGCCGACATCCGCGATGAGTCCTCCGACCGCACCGGACAGCGTCTCGTCGTCGTCCTCAAGCGGGATGCCGTCGCCAAGGTCGTGCTGAACAATCTCTACAAGCACACCCAGTTGCAGGAGAACTTCGGCGCGAACATGCTCGCGATCGTCGACGGCGTGCCGCGTACGCTCGCGATCGACGGCTTCGTGACGAACTGGATCGCCCACCAGCTCGAGGTGATCGTCCGCCGCACGCGCTTCCGTCTGGCGAAGGCCGAGAAGCGCATGCACACCCTCGAGGGCTACCTCAAGGCGCTCGACGCGCTGGACGAGGTCATCGCGCTCATCCGGCGCTCCCCCACCGTCGACGACGCGCGCGAAGGTCTCATCGCGCTCCTCGACGTCGACGCCGAGCAGGCCGACGAGATCCTCGCCCTGCAGCTGCGCCGACTTGCAGCGCTCGAGCGGCAGAAGATCCTCGATGAGGCCGAGGAGCTGCGGGTGAAGATCGAGGAGTTCAAGGCGATCATCGCCGACGAGTCACTGCAGCGCGACATCATCCGCGAGGAGCTCACCGGCATCGTCGACCGCTTCGGCGACGAGCGCCGTACGCAGATCCTGCACGGCTTCGACGGCGACGTGTCGATGGAGGACCTCATCGCCGAAGAGGAGATGGTCGTCACCGTCACGCGCGAGGGGTACATCAAGCGCACGCGCAGCGACAACTACCGCTCGCAGCATCGCGGCGGCAAGGGCATCAAGGGCGCGCAGCTGCGGGCGGATGACATCGTCGAGCACTTCTTCGTCACGACGACCCATCACTGGCTGCTGTTCTTCACCGACAAGGGCCGGGTCTACCGCACCAAGACGTACGAGGTCCCGGAGGCCGGCCGCGATGCCAAGGGCCAGCACGTGGCGAACCTCCTCGCCCTGCAGCCCGACGAGAGGATCGCGCAGATCCTGGACATCCGCGACTACGCGGTCGCCGACTACCTGGTGCTCGCGACCCGCGACGGCCTGGTGAAGAAGACGGCCCTGTCGAGCTACGACACCAACCGTCAGGGCGGCGTGATCGCGATCCGTCTCAACGACGAGGATAAGCTCGTCTCGGCGCTCATGGTGAACGCCTCCGATGACATCCTGCTGATCAGTCGTCGGGGCATGTCGGTGCGCTTCAGCGCGACCGATGAGGCGCTGCGCCCGATGGGCCGGGCGACCGCGGGCGTGAAGGGCATGAAGTTCCGCGACGGAGACAGTCTGCTGTCGGCATCCGTCGCCGCCCCCGGCCAGTTCGTATTCGTCGTCACCGATGGCGGCTACGCCAAGCGCACCGCGATCGACGAGTACCGCGTGCAGGGACGCGGCGGATACGGCATCAAGGTCGCCAAGCTCAACGACGATCGGGGCACTCTGGCGGGCGGTCTGATGGTCGCGGAGGACGACGAGGTCTTGGTGGTTCTGTCCAGCGGCAAGGTGGTACGCTCTGCCGTGGCCGAGGTGCCTGCGAAGGGCCGTGACACCATGGGTGTCGTGTTCGCTCGGACCACAGACGCAGACCGCATCCTCGCAATCGCCCGCAACGGCGAGCGAGGTCTCGGAGAAGACGAGGCGGAAGCGGATGCTGAATCCCCCGCCCCCGAGACGACCGAAACTCCTGAGGAATCCGCATGAGCACTGTAGCCGACAAGCTGGCGAAGAAGTCGACGCACAAGACCAGCGGCAAGCAGGTGCGCCTGCGTCTGGTCTACGTCGACTTCTGGTCGGCGGTGAAGCTGTCGTTCCTCGGCGCCGTGGCGCTCGCGATCGTGACGATGGTGTCGTTCTTCCTCATCTTCATGGTGCTGCAGGCGACGGGCATCCTCGCCGATGTCGACAGCTTCGTCGCGGGCTTCACCGACAACAGCATCCGGATCTCCGAGGTGGCGGGGCTGCCGCAGGTGATGGCCTTCGCGGCCGTCGTATCGATCCTCAATCTCATCGTCTTCACGGTGCTCGGCGCCGTGGTCGCCGGCATCTACAACCTCGCGGTCAAGGTCACCGGCGGCCTGCTCGTCGGCTTCATGTCGAACTGACCCTTCGTCGGGCTGTCCACACTCGTGTGTTGTCATGCTCACAGGGAACCAGAGAACTTCCATCACACGAGATGGTGAAAGTCAGGGAAAACAATTAGGGCAGATTTCGAAGCATTGGCAAGCGAGGCGAACCGACTTGATGCGGTCGCAGACCGTCTGGAAGACCGTGTGGAGGCGGCACGAGTGCGGGCCGAAGACCTTCTTGCGAGCGGGTGGACCGGTGAGAGCAGCTCATCGTTCCGCACCGCCCACGAGCAGTGGGAGGCTTACGCGCGTGAGAACATCTCGACCCTGCGGCATCTCGTTGACGGCCTACGGGGCGCAACTGCCGACATGCTCGCACACGAGCAAGCCATCATGAATGACACGCGCTCTCTGGGCGCTGTGCTGCCCATCATCGACGTGGCTGCAGAGGTGGGAGACCGCTGATGGCTCATTCCGTGAGAACCGACCACATCGAGCAGGTCGTAGACGATTTGGAGCGCATTACGACCGCGCTCACCGATGCTTTGCAAGATGCAGAAGCCGCGTCGAAGCGACTGCACGGCGTATGGGCTGGCGAGGCGTCCCAGGCGCACGATGGTGCTCACGCAGAGTGGAGTGATGAAGCGCAGGTGATGATCCAATCCCTCGTCGAGATGCGCTCGGTCCTGCGCGGTGCTCACGCGAACTACAGTTGGGCCGCGGCCGCGAACTCGAAAATGTGGGGCTGAGGCCGTGTATATCTGTGTGGACCCGAGCGCCTACTCCGCGGCGTCACAGATTTTCGGTGAGTACCTCGCTGACGAGGTGCAGAGCATCAGCACGGCCTTACAGGTTGCCCTTGCCGATTCAGCCCGCATGGCGGGGCACGACCCCGCGGGTGCGCAATGGGCTGCGGATTACGACCGTGCGGCCGGGGAAGCAGCACAGACCATCGCTGACCTTCACGGGGCGACGCTCACGGTAGGTGCGCTCCTTCAAGCGTCCGGGTTTAACCACGCGCGTGCGGAGGGCTACTCAAATCTGACCGGTGGAGAACTTCCCCCGGAGACTTTCTCGTACAGTGCGGGATTCGCTTCGCCGTGCATTTACGTGCCCAGCGCGGCCGGAGGAGGCATCCCTGACCCGCCTCAAGGATGGGAACTGGTTGCGACCGTTGGCGGTCTGATGTGGCCTGACGGCGACCCTGGCAAACTGCGCCGCATCTCGACTGCATGGAGCGACGCAGCCGACGGGTTGGAGCGATGCTGGCCCTTGGTGAGCCAGGGTATCGCTGCACTCGATGCGCAGGAATCTCCGGAAATAGAGCAAGCCCGCGGGGTGTGCCGCTCCCTCGGTGAAGCCGCCACCCAGATTGCGGAGCAATGCCGGGCCATCAGCGCGTCCGCAGCGGAGCAAGCGGGCCATATCGACAAAGCTCACGATGAAATCCGTGGCGAGATTGCTGCTTTCCTTGCGCTGACCGTCGCCATCGAAGCAACCGCTATTGCAGCCGGCGTATTCACCGCCGGTATCGGGACGGCGGGGATGCAGGTGGTGGAGGCCGCGGAGGCCGCGAACGCCAACTATCGCCGAAGCGACTCCCGTCGCGGGCGCGCTGAAAGCGATGGACTTACTCGCCAGCAAACTCGCCGATAGCCCCTGGCTTTATCCACCGTCACCGCGGGGCTTCGCAATTGAAACCAGACTGGGTGGAAACCTCCCGCCGAGCTTCCCGACCATTGACAAGTGGGACTTCGTCACTGGCACGGCCACGTCCATCAAGAGCGTGGACCTGACCGCATCTTCATATCAGAGCACGAGTCGGCTCACCTCTCTGATGCAGAAGTACATCGACAAAGCGGCTGAGTTCGACGGAGCGAACTGGGGCGGTGTAAAGATAGACCCTGTGGAAATCGTCACGCGACAGCTCGTAGTCAGCATCCCCCGCGGAGCAACAGCAGTCCAGGAAACCGTCCTATTGGAGATGGTGGAGTACGCTCGGTCGCGCGGAGTGGAACTCATCGTGGGAGTGACCCGGTGACGCGCGCGTCGGTGTCCGTGCACGTGCAGCCGGACGGTCGAGTGTTCGTCACTGTGTACTCACGCAACGCCGACGGATTCTGGCTGATGAACGGCCTGCCGCGGGTGCTCCACACAGCGGACGAGACAGAATCGCTCGGTTCGGCCGTACTGGCCGCCCTTGAATCCTCCCCTCGGATGATCCTCCCGTCGCGTGACTTCCGAAACGACCCACCGGACCGCGAGTTCCTGGCCTGGCTCGGGGTGCCTACATACGCGAAGTATGCGAAGGGTGTGCGTAGCGTCGGCGTCTACTCGTTCATCGACGAGGGCGATGACCGTATTCTGGTCACACCCGAGGCAAACGGTGGCGCGAGGTCCGGATTCACGCCCATCACCGACCAACGCGTCACGCTCACCGACTTCGACCCGGTTACGGTCGGCGGTGCCGTGCAGCATGCGCTCACCCTTGCGACCACGTGAGTCGAACTCACGCTGACATCCGCATCTCCGAGGTGGCGGGGCTGCCGCAGGTGATGGCCTTCGCGGCCGTGGTATCGATCCTCAATCTCATCGTCTTCACGGTGCTCGGCGCCGTGGTCGCCGGCATCTACAACCTCGCGGTCAAGGTCACCGGCGGCCTGCTCGTCGGTTTCATGTCGAACTGACCCTTCGTCTTTTTGCTTTCTAGCTTTCATCTCCCAAAGCTGCGAGTCTCGATGGCAGGTCGGACACGGGGATCCAGCTGATCGGATGCTTGGCCGCACCTCGTGTGAGCAGGTCGAACGATTCGAGGTAGGAGAGGTCGTTCCTCGCGGTCTGTGTGGATACCCGGAAGCGATTGGCGATCTCCATCGAGGTCACGCCGGCGGGGTTCTCCCTGGTCAGCCACTCGAGAATCTGTATCTGACGCAGGTTGAAGTCTCTTGCCGCGCTCCGAAGCGCGAACTGCACTCGACGCGACTCTCTCTGCTTGGTCTCGATGTACCTGTCGAGCTCATCGAGCGAACGCTTGATCACCCTCAACTGATGAAGGATGAAGTACGTGAGGTCGCCGTCGTCGTCCTCCGTGTACTGATAGCTGTCGCCGTACTTACCGGGAGCCGCGCGCAGGATCTTCGAGATCGTCAGGTACTCGGCGAGCCAGTATCCGTTGTGCAGCATCGACCAGTAGAACGCCGTGCGTGCGATCCGACCATTTCCGTCGGCGAAGTAGTGGTCGTAGCCGAACATGAAGTGCGTGATGATCGCTCGGACGATCGGCGGGATGAAAGGAGAGTCGGCAGCGCTCCCGTTGGCGAAGGCGCTCAGCTCGTGAAGGCGAGCAGGGAGTTCTTCGGCAGGGGGCGGTACGTGTACATGGATCTCACCGGCCCACACGCTCACGCGCTCATGGTCGGGTGTCTCCAGCCTTCCGGCATCCGACGGGTCATCCAATGTTCCCTCGGTGAGCACCGAATGAAGCTCGAGTATCCAGGCAGGAGTCAGTGGATCCGAGGAGGACTCCGTCACCAGGCGCATCGCGCGGTAGTTGTTGAGGATCATCCTCTCGGACTTGGTACGCGGATCGCGACCGGTGCTGAGAAGCTCGACCGCGACCCGTCGGCTTGTCGACGCGCCCTCCAGCTGACTGGAGGTGATGGCTTCTTCGACGAGTGAGCGCACGATGAACCGATCACGCCCGTGAGGTGTCAGCGCTCCTCCCTCCCCGGCGACGCTTCCCCCGGCCCGTCGGCCGATCTCCTCGGTCAGCTGAAGGAGCTCGTCGGTCATGCTGAAGGTGAAGGCGGAACCGTGCTTCGCGCGGAGCGCGACGGTTCGCGACTGAGACGAGCGCTGAAGCTTGAGTCGGAACCACCATTCCTCATGGGTGAGTCCCTCCGGAGGATCCCGGCGCAGCAGCTGCGACCAGTGATAATAGTGCGAGTCGTCGAGCGGAGGCGAGAAGAGGACGCGATCGAGTCGATCCGCATCTTGGAGCAACCCTCGACGCAGGTCGTCGAGGTCGGGAGCGGGCTGACGCAGCGGCATTCGTCTTCTCCAAAGAAAACAAAATCAAAATAGTGTTTTGTTTACGTATCAAGATGGTACACGCGTGCCGGACCGGGGGTAGGGAAAACCCGAAGCGAGGTGTCCGGATGCCTCCGTGTCCCTCTCGCACCGCCGACCGTACCTTGGGACTATGACCACTGAGACTGCGACCCCAGGGCAGACGAGCGCCGCGAGGCCGCCGCTGCGCATCCTGCTGACGATCCTCCATCTCGCGGCCCTCGGCGTGCTCGGCGGGGTGACCATCGGCCTGCTGAGCGGACTCTTCGGCGCCGGCTTCGGCCTTCTCCTCCTCTTCGGTATCGGCGTCTTCCTGCTCATCGCCTTCGTCTACGCGCTGTACGGGCTCGGCTGGTTCGAGTTCGCGCGTGTCGCCTCGCTGTACCGCGTGCGTGTCGCACCGCTCACGCTGCGCACCAGCCCGCATCCGGGATTCGGGGGGTGGCTCCGCTCGATCGGGCGACAGGCGATCGACGGCCGCATGTGGCGGGGGATCGCGAACTTCGCGATCGCCGCGGCGCTCGGCGCCGTGGTGCTTCGTCTGGCATGGGGCGCCGTCTGGTCGGCGATCATCGCCTTCGCCCCGTCGGCGGGGCTGGACACGATCGCGGGTCCCTTCGGCAGCGAGGTGGATGCCGCCTGGGCGCCGCTGATCGGCATCGCGGGCTTCCTCGCCGCAGTCGCCGGCCTCATCGGCCTCGCGCTGCTGCACCGCGTGATCTCCCTGGCCCTCGTGGCGCAGAGCCGCGAGGCCGAGCTCACCGAGAAGGTCCGCACGACCACGGCGCAGCGCGAGGGCGCTGTGCGCGCCGCCGATGTCGAGCGCACCCGCATCGAACGCGATCTGCACGACGGCGTCCAGCCGCGGCTGGTCTCGGTCGGCATGACCCTTGGGCTCGCGCACCAGAAGATCGACGACGACCCCGCCGCCGCGAAGGAGCTCATCGCCGAAGCGCACACATCGACGAAGGCGGCCATCACCGAGCTGCGCCAGCTCGCCCGCGGCATCCACGCCTCCGTCCTCGACGACCGCGGACTCGACGCCGCGCTGTCCGCGCTCGCCGGCCGCTCGCACATCCCGGTGAGCCTCGATGTGCGCCTCGACGGGCGGTGCAGTCGTGAGGCCGAGGCGGCCGTGTACTTCGCGATCGCCGAGTCGCTCACGAACGCCGCCAAGCACTCGCGGGCCGGCGAAGCGCGGGTCACCGTGCGGGTGCGCGACGTCGACACCCTGTGGGCGCGGGTCGAGGACAACGGCGTCGGCGGAGCGCAGGTGCAGCCAGGCGGGGGCCTCGACGGCATCTCGAACCGCGTGCTCGCGGCCGGCGGCACCGTGCGCCTGGACAGCCCGCTGGGCGGGCCGACCGCTCTGGAGGTGAGCGTGCCATGCGCATCCTGATCTGCGAGGACTCGGTTCTCCTGCGCGAGGGCCTCGTGCGGCTCCTCGAAGACGCCGGCCACACCGTCGTCGCGGCCCTCGCCGACACCGAGGCGCTCATGCGCCGCGTCGCCGACACGGCCCCAGAGCTCTGCATCCTCGATGTGCGGCTGCCGCCGACGTTCACCGACGAGGGCATCCGCGCCGCTCTCGCGATCCGCGCCGAGCGTCCGCAGTTGCCGCTGCTCGTGCTCTCGCAGTACGTCGAGGAGCGCTACGCCTCGGATCTCATCGCAGCCCAGGGCGGGCCGCTCGGCTACCTGCTCAAGGACAGGGTCGCCGATGTCGCGGAGTTCCTGCACTCGGTGACGCGCATCTCGGAGGGGGCGACGGTGCTCGACCCCGAGGTCGTGGCCCAGTTGCTGTCTCGACGCAATAGGGACGATCGGATGCTGCGCCTCACCGAACGCGAACGCACCGTGCTCGCGCTGATCGCGGAGGGCAAGTCGAATCAGGCGATCGCCGCGCTGCTGTTCCTCTCCGAGGCCAGTGTCGAGAAGCACATCACCTCCATCTTCCAGAAACTGGGCCTCGAGCCCGACGAGTCCGGCAACCGCCGCGTGCTCGCCGCCCTCGCCCACATCGAGAACCTCGGCGGCGCGACGCCGCCGGCAGGCCAGACAGGAGCAGCACGATGAGCAGCACCACTCCCCCGCCCGCGAACCATTCGTGGATCACCATCACGCTCGCGGTCTTCGGCGGCCTGGCGCTGGTCGGAGTCGGCGGCACGGCCGCGGTCGCGGCATCCGGTGATCTGTCGCGCACCGACAGCGTGCAGCGCGTCGACGTCGACGGCGTCACCGCTATCGAGTTCGACGGCAGCGCGAGCGACGTGCGCGTGCAGTTCGGTGATGTCGACGAGGCCGAGCTTACGGTGCGCGGCGGCCGCGGCGGCGCCTGGACCTTCGAACGCGACGACGACGAGCTCATCGTCCGCAGCCCCGCCGTGTTCTGGGGGTGGTGGCTCGGACGCTGGTTCGACGACGACCGAACGGTCGTGCTGACCCTGCCCGAGCGCCTCGAGGGCATCGACGCCTCGTTCATCCTCAGCGCCGGAGGCCTCGATGTCGATGGCGCGTTCGGCGAGCTCGACATCGAGGTGTCGGCGGGAGAACTCACGGTCGAAGGGAGCTCGAGCGAGCTCGACGTCGACCTCAGCGCCGGCGGCGCCGACCTTCTGCTCGACGGCGTCTCCGAGGCCGAGCTGTCGGTCTCTGCGGGGGATCTCACCGTCGAGCTGACCGGCACGGCGCCGCGCGCCATCGCGATCGATGTCAGCGCAGGCGGTGCCGACGTGACGCTGCCCGATGCCGAGTACGCGATCGTGCAGGACGTCAGCGCCGGCACCTTCGACAACCGGATGGGCAACGCCGCAGGGTCCGACCGCATCATCGATGTGACGCTGTCGGCGGGCACGGTCACCCTGCGTTCCGGGCGGTAGCCCGGGACGCCTGCTGGAGCGGATGCCGGGGCGAAACGCCCGGCATCCGCTCTCCCGCCGCCTCGATTCGGAAATCGCGGGATCTTCCGGTAAAGTCTTGGAGGTTGACGGGGCTATAGCTCAGGCGGTTAGAGCGCTTCACTGATAATGAAGAGGTCCCAGGTTCAAGTCCTGGTAGCCCCACCACTCAATTCAAGAAATCCCCTACGGGGCCTTAGCTCAGTTGGTAGAGCGCCTGCTTTGCAAGCAGGATGTCAGGAGTTCGAATCTCCTAGGCTCCACAGACGTATGACGAAGGGCTCCGAGCGAATGCACGGGGCCCTTCGTCATGCGTGTATCCGGCTGAGCGATTCGGGGAGGAGTCGGAGCGAAGCACCGACGACGGAGTCTTCTAGGCTCCATAGAGATGCGAAGAGGGCCCGAGCGAATGCACGGGCCCTCTTCGCATGCGTCCATCAGGAGGAGCGATCCGCGGCCGGGTCGGAGCGGATGAGCGCGAGGGCCTGCGCGGCGACGTCGGCGTCGCGCTCGGCGAGGGAGTCGATGACCTCCTGCATCCGGGCCACGCGCGTGCGCCATTCCGGGCCGCGCTGCCGGCGACGGGGCAGCTCCTCCAGCTCCTGCACCTCGCGCCACGCGGTCAGCAGCAGCGTCTCGTAGAGATGCTGGTCGGTCTCGGCGGCCCTGCCGCCATGGCCGTCGACGGCGCCGAGGACGGCGACTGCGTCCAGGCGGGACAGATCCAGCCCCAGCGCCAGCCGGTTGAGCTTCTCGCGCATCTCGCGGAGCTGACGGCGCGACTCGCGTGTGCCGGCGTTGCGCCGCACGATCTGCGCGAGGGAGAGGCCGGCCAGCACGAGGGTCTGCATGGCGGTCCAGGCCGCGATGGCCACGGTCCAGAACAGCGCGGCCGGTTCGATGCCGGGCGCGCGCTGGTTGTTGTATTCCATCTGGCGTCCCAGATCCGACATCGTCGACGCCACCGCCGCGCCGATGGGCAGACTCCACTCCTCGCCCGGGGCGTTGTACATCGACGGTTCCGTCGCGACGAAGTCGTAGGCGCCCAGCCTGCTGTCGACGCCCGTGCTGAGCTCCCCGGTCAGCGGCAGGCCCGCACCGTAGGAGCCGTCGGCGCCCAGCCAGAGCGGGAGGATCGCGTGACCCGGGCGCACGTCGCCGGTGGCCGGGTCGATCGCCTCCGGCTGCACGGCCGCCGCCTCCCTCTTGATGCGGGGGTAGGCGTCCAGCAGGTCGAGGTAGTCGATCTCGATCCGGTTGCCGGCGCCCGCGATGGGCCGGGCGGAGACGTAGTCGTCGAGGGGGAGCAGCGCGACGATGAGCTCCACCCGCTCCGGGAGCAGCGCGTGATCGCCGTAGCGCGCGTTCCGCTCCATCTGCTCTCGAACGCTCTCCAGCGTCAGCGTCTCGGCGTTCGACGGCTCGCCATCGCGCTGAGGAGCAGCGTAGTCGGGGATCAGCGAGATGTCGCCGGCGATGTGCAGAGCGGCGAGGGGCCGGTCGCCGACGAGGGTGCGGCCGTAGCCCGTGTCGCCTCCCTCCATCGTGCTCACGGCGATCCAGCCGCTGACCAGCGCCACGATCACCGGCACGGCGACCAGAGCCGTCCCGGGGATGCTCGGCGCGACCGCGCCCGACACGTCTGCGGGACGGCGCCGGCCCCGGGAGGACGGCTCCGTGCCGCCGGCCCCGTCGAGGGACTCGACCCGCAGCAGGACGCGCTCGGCGAGCCAGGACGGCGCGCGGGAGCCGCGAGGGGAGATGCCGAGGGACGTGCGCAGATCGTCCAGCGTGTCCATCTGCCCGCCGGTGGCGACGCGCACGCGTTCGCGTTCGCGCGCGGTCACATCGTCGTCGGAGATCCGCGAGCCGCTGCCGTTCCCGAGGCGATTCCGCAGGGCGCGGTCGACCTTCGCCAGCGCGCCGGTCAGCCGCTTCTCCGTGCGCCGCCAGCGGTCGATGAGATCCGCGTGGCGGACGATGACGTCCGGTCCGCTCTCCGTTCCGAAGGACGACTCGCCCTCCTGGACGAGTGCGAGCAGGGCGCGGCGCTGCTTCGCCAGGTTCTCGGCGTCGCGGCGAGGGAGTGCGTCCCGGTGGCGAAGGATCTCCTCCACCGCCAGCGCCGGGGGGAGGGCGACCCGGCCGAGGACAGTGCCTCCGGCGGCGTGCCCGACGCGGAGCGACGAGGAGGCGGCCAGCGCATCGGCGCGTCGGCGCAGCGCATCGGCGGAGGCGGCGAACTCCGCGAGCGGCATGGGTTCGCCGGGCTTTCCCCGCTCGTGCACCGGCGCGCGCGGATCCAGCAGCTCGCGGGTTAGCACCTGCTCCGCATGGGCGAGCCGGAGGCTGTCGCGCCGGATCGCCGACCAGTCGGCCTGGAGCGCGCCCCTGACGTCCTCCGCCACGTTCCGCGCGGCCCTGCCGGTGACGCGCCCGAGCTCCGCATCCGCGATCCGGAAGTGCGCCTCCAGGAGATCGAGCTCCAGCACGACGCGGGCCAGCTGCAGCCGGGCGCGCGAGAAGGCGCGCAGGCGCGCCCGCTCCCGGGTGACGAATCGCAGCCACAACAGGGTCATCATCAGCGCGACGAGCAGGGGGAGCACCGCGATCGCGCCCCAGTACGCGGGCGAGCGGGTCCCGCCGTCGTAGACCTCGGAGGCGGCCGTCAGCGCTGCGCCCACGACGGCGCCCGGGCCGTGGCCCTGCGTGACGTTGTTGAGGAAGGTCTCGCGCACGTCGGTCGACACCCGGTACTGCGGACGCCAGTCGTCGAGCGCCGCCAGCTCGGCTACGGCGGCACGCCGCGCGTCGGGGAGCGTGAGGTCCGGATCCGCCGGGTCGAACCCGACGGAGAGCATCACGTCGGCGCCCTGCGGGATCTCCCCGTGCTCGTACTCGTCCCAGGTCAGCTCCCGTTCGACGACCAGCACGGTGAACGGCTCATAGCTAAGCGCCCGGCCCTCGGCCGCGGCCTCGACCGTCTCCTGCGTGATGCCGTGGGGCAGATCGCCTTCGACGATGAAGGAGATCGGATGCTCCGGCTGGGCGAGCACGCGCGCGTAGGCGAGCTGGCCGAGGCCGGCGGAGAGCGCGGCGAGCCCCAGTGCCAGCACGGGCACGAGCCATCGTGCGCGGCGCAGGATCGTGACGAGGCGCGACGTGTCGGGCATGCGCCCAGTCTATTCAGGGACGAAGCGGCCCCGACCCGCGGTGCACCAGCGCGCGCCTACCGGATCTGGACTGCGCGATCCACGCGGGTTCCGGCATCGAGCGCGGTCGCCATGACGTCGAGCAGCGGTCTGCCGTCGGAGGTGACGAAGTAGGTCGAGAGGTCGGTGATCGTGGGCGCGATGTCGTCGCCCCACGGCGGCGCGGCGCTCGGGTCGTCGAGGTCCCAGACGACTGCCGAGGGCGGAAGCGCGGCCAGTCCCTCGCGGACGAGGGCCAGTTCGGATGCCGCGGCGGAAAGGCGTGCGGCGCCGAGCTCCCCCTCGAGGTAGAGCTCGCCGAGCAACGGGAAGCGGCTGCCGCGGCGACCGTCTTCGAGGCGTGCCGACACGGTGTCGAAGAACGCGCCAAGGAAAGCGCCGGTGCCGACCGGGTACGCGATCGGACCCACCCGAAGACTCACACCCATGCCGCTGCCTCTCTCGTCGTCCGTGACCACCCTAGCCGGGCGGATCCGTGTGCCTTCGTGGTCGAGGTCGGGGAGGTACGGTCGGTGACATGGTCACGGATGCCGAGCGGATGCTGGCGGGCACGCGCGGTCGACGCCTGTGCCTCGAGTACGTGCGGCTGAGCGACCCCGCCCTGTCGGAGGCCGTGTTCTGGCTCGGGTACCGGGCGGCTCCGCAGAACTCGACGATCTTCGCGATCGGCGGCAGTGTCGACGACGCCCTGGCCGAGGGTCGCACGCACTCGCCCGAGCGGCTCGCCGCCGGCATCCGCTCCCTCGACCTGTCGACCGCGCGCGCCGAGCGGATCCGTGAGGCGCTGCGGACGGCGGTCGACACCGCCCGGTACTGGCAGGAGCCCGACGGCGACGACCTCGTCGCTTATCACCCCGAGGTGCGCCACGCGCTCGGGCCCGTGTCCGAAGTCGTTCTCGCGGCGCCGGCCGCGGCGGGGTGGCGTTCCTCCTGCGCTCCGAACCAGTGGGCCGTCGACTGGCGCGATCCCGACGTGCCGGCCCGGGAGCCGAGCGGCAGCGCGGCGACCCTGGCGCACTGGCGCACGGCGGTGCGCGATGAGGAGGAGCGCGCAGCGCGCGAGCGCCCCGCCGACGTCCGCGCACGCTGGAGCGGAACGTGGTGGTCGAGGCCCCTGGGTCTTCTGCAGTCCCGCGGGGCGATCCTCGATGCGCTCGAGCTCGTGGAGGACTCGTCCGGATGGGAGCGGGCGGTCGTGACGCCGGTGCGCGGCATCGGGCGCGTCTACGAGATCCACGGACCGGAGGACTGGGCGCGCCTCTGCCGGCAATACCCGGTCGAGGTCACGGCCTCACGCCGGCACGACTGGTTCCGCATCACCGGCTGGGAGGGCCGCTGGCTGATCCCCGACTGGTTGCGGATCGCCGAGGAGTGGGATGCCGTGCACCTCAGCACCTTCGGCTACCTCACGGCGGCGGCGACGCTGATCCCGATCGACGGCGAGTACGCCTCGGTGATCGGCGGCTGGGCTCCCGACTTGACCATCCGACTCCGCGACGGAGCCTTCCAGGTGCTCCCGGCAGAGGCGTCGGAGTGGACGCTCGACGACGGCGCCTGGGGGTCCGCACTCACCCGGTAGCACGCCGGGCGAAGGCCTCCCGCGTCGCGGCATCCGCGGTGTACACGACGAGCTGCACGTCGGTCTGGTCCGACGGGCGCAGCTGATGGTGCTCGAACACGAGCCTTCCGAGCGTCGGATGCTGGAACACCCGCTCGCGCGATTCGAAACCGCCGACGCCGTGCCCGTCCCACTGCGCGCGGAACTCTTCGCTCGCCTCGCGCAGCCGCCCGACGAGGTCGCGGTAGCGCTGCTCCCCCAGGCGCGGGCCCGCTTCGGCGCGGAACTCGGCGAGGAAGCGGCTGCTCGTGTCGTCCCAGTCGTCGAGCAGCGCCCGCACGGAGGGGTCGGTGAAGATGAGCCAGAGCAGGTTGCGGTCTTCGGCGGCGACCTCGGCGACCCGCGGGAACAGGGTCTCGTAGGCCGCGTTCCAGCCCGCGATCCCCCAGTCGGGGGCGAGGGCGAACGCCGGATGCTCGTCGAGCGCGTCGAGGAAGCGCTGCACGTGCGCGGGGGCGCTCTCCACCTCGGCCGGAGAGCCGGGGCGTGCGGGAGCGAAACCCGCGAGGCGCAGCGCGTAGTCGTGCTCTGCAGAGGTCAGCCGCAGCGCCGTCGCGACGGCATCCAGCACCTGCCGCGACGGGTTGATGTCGCGACCCTGCTCGAGCCAGGTGTACCAGGTGACGCTCACTCCGGAGAGGTACGAGATCTCCTCGCGGCGAAGGCCCGCAGTGCGAGCGCGGCCGGCGGGCGGCAGGCCGAAGGCGGCGCGGTCCAGGGTCGACCGCCGCGCCCGCAGGAACGCGCCGAGCTCCTTGCGCTGCTGCTCATCCGTGGTCACACCACAAACCTAGTGCTCCCACTACTAGTATCAACGCCGTCTTCCGCCCCCGGCATCCGATCGGCAGGGTGGAAGAATGCCCACCCCCCTTCGCTCCCGCACCGTCACGCACGGCCGCAACGCCGCCGGAGCCCGCGCGCTGTTCCGCGCCGCCGGCGTCAACGCGGCCGACTTCGGCAAGCCGATGATCGCCGTCGCGAACAGCTTCACCGAGTTCGTCCCCGGCCACACGCACCTGCAGCCCGTCGGCCGGATCGTCTCCGAGGCCATCACGGCCGCGGGCGGCATCCCCCGCGAGTTCAACACGATCGCCGTCGACGATGGCATCGCGATGGGCCACGGCGGCATGCTCTACTCCCTCCCCTCGCGCGACCTCATCGCCGACTCGGTGGAGTACATGGTGAACGCGCATCAGGCCGACGCGCTCGTGTGCATCTCGAACTGCGACAAGATCACCCCCGGCATGCTCATGGCGGCGCTGCGCCTGAACATCCCGACCGTGTTCGTCTCCGGCGGACCCATGGAGTCGGGGCGTGCGACGCTCGTCGACGGGGCCGTGCGCACCCTCGATCTCGTCGACGCGATCTCGGAGGCCGCGAACGACACGGTGTCGGATGCCGACATCCAGCGCATCGAGGAGAACGCCTGCCCGACCTGCGGCTCGTGCTCCGGCATGTTCACGGCGAACTCGATGAACTGCCTCGTCGAAGCGCTCGGTCTCGCCCTCCCGGGCAACGGCTCGGTGCTCGCCACGCACACGGCCCGCCGCGCGCTGTACGAGAAGGCCGGCGAGGTCGCCGTGCAGATCACGAAGGCGTACTACGACGAGGACGACGCCTCGGTGCTGCCTCGCGCCGTGGCCAACCCCGCGGCCTTCGCGAACGCCATGGCGCTCGACATCGCGATGGGCGGATCGACCAACACGATCCTGCACCTGCTCGCCGCCGCGCACGAGGCCGGCATCGACTTCGGCCTCGACGAGATCGACGCGATCTCGCGCCGAGTGCCGTGCCTCGCGAAGATCGCCCCGAACCCGGCCTACGGCCGCATGTACTACATGGAGGACGTGCACCGCGCCGGCGGCATCCCCACCATCCTCGGCGAGCTGAACCGGGCGGGTCTGCTCAACGAAGACGTGTCCTCGATCCACGCCGAATCGCTGACGTCGTGGCTGGCGGAGTGGGACATCCGCGGCGGTACGGCATCCGATCGCGCCGTCGATCTCTGGCACGCCGCCCCCGGCGGCGTGCGCTCGTCGAGCGCGTTCTCGCAGTCGGAGCGGTGGCAGGAGCTCGACACGGATGCCGAGGGCGGCTGCATCCGCGACGCCGCGCACGCGTACTCGGTCGATGGTGGCCTCGCGGTGCTGCGCGGCAACCTCGCGGTCGACGGCGCCGTCGTGAAGACGGCCGGGGTCGACCCGTCGATCCTCGTGTTCTCGGGACCCGCCGTGGTCTGCGAGTCGCAGGAGGAGGCGGTCGCGAAGATCCTCGGCAAGACGGTTCAGCCGGGCGACGTCGTCGTCATCCGCTACGAGGGCCCGAAGGGCGGACCGGGGATGCAGGAGATGCTGCACCCGACCTCCTTCCTCAAGGGCCGGGGGCTTGGAAAGGTCTGCGCCCTCATCACCGACGGACGCTTCTCGGGCGGCACCTCCGGCCTCTCGATCGGCCACGTCTCGCCCGAGGCGGCGTCGGGCGGGGTGATCGCGCTCGTCGAGGACGGCGACATCATCGACATCGATATCCCGACCCGCGGGCTCAGTCTGCGCGTCGACGAGGCGGTGCTCGAGGAGCGCCGCGCGCGGCTGCTGGATGCCGGTGGCTATCGTCCCGTCGATCGGCAGCGGCCGGTGTCCCTGGCGCTGCGGTCTTATGCGGCGATGGCGACCTCGGCCGACCGCGGGGCGGTGCGCGATGTCGAGGCGGTCGAGCGCGCGATGCGCGAGCAGGAGCTCCGCGGCGCCGCCGCCCTCGTCTGAGCGCCTGTGGTCCCGCGAGCGATGGTCGTCCCGTTTGCCCCGCGAGCGCAGCGAGACGAAACGCGCAGGCGCCCGCCTCGCCGCGGCCCCGACAGTCGACCTCCTAGACTCTGAGGTGTGCTGATCGGGTTGATGCGTCCTGTCGAAACGACCTCCGTCTCTGTGGAGGGGGCGAGTCTCGCCGAAGTCCAGGAGCGGCTCGAAGCCCACCGTCCGGCCGGGTTCGACCTCGTCTCGTCGCCCGTGGAGATGATCAAGGGCGCCGCCGTGCTCAAGGCCGTCGGCACCTTCGCACGCCGCGATCAGGTCACCGAGATCGAGGCTCCCGACATGGCCGCGCTGCGCGCGAAGGTCCCCGAGGGCTGGCAGTTGCTGAACGTCCGCTCCGCCTGACGCGCTCCGGTCTGTCCGGCTTCGGTCTGTCCGGCTCCGGTCTGTCCGGCTCCGGTCTGTCCGGCTCCCTGCATCCTGCATCCTGCATCCGGCGCCCTCCGGTTCTGCGTCCGTCGCTGTCATCCTTCGGTCACGTCCCGCTGTTGCTGCGACCGTCATCCCGCGTTCCGGTCGCGATCCGTGCCGTTACGAGCGGGTCGTCTTTCGTTCCGGTCGCGATCTGTGCCGCTTCGAGCGCGGGTGAGCGACACCAACTGCGACCGGAGCGGATAGGCCCGGCCGGTGAGCGGCACTTACTGCGACCGGAGCGGATAGGCCCAGCGGGTGAGCGGCACGAACTGCGACGGGAGCGGACAAGTCGTGCGACCCTTCAGCCCGCGTGCCGGTCGCGATCTGTGCCGTTACGAGCGGGTCGTCTTTCGTTCCGGTCGCGATCTGTGCCGCCTCGAGCCCGTGTGACCGGCACGAACTGCGACCGGAACGGATAGGCCCAGCCGGTGAGCGGCGCGAATCGCGACCGGAACGCGCGCAGGCCGCGTCAGCGCTGCCGCCGGACGCCGGCGGCGAGCTGCTCCAGGGCGACCTCGGTCGCGTCCCAGCCCATGCAGGCATCCGTCACGCTCTGACCGCGCACGAGGCGCGCAGGTCCCTCCGCGACGTCGAGCTTCTGCGCTCCGGCGACGAGGTTGCTCTCCAGCATGACGCCGGCGATCGCTCGGCCGCCGTCGGCGAGCTGGCCCGCGATCTCCGTAACCACCTCGGACTGCCGCACGTGGTCCTTGCCGCTGTTGCCGTGGCTGGCATCGACGACGAGGCGGGCCGTGAGCCCTGCGGCCGCCAGGCGCTCCGACGCGCGGCGCACATGCTCGGCGCCGTAGTTCGGGCCGTCCGCTCCCCCGCGCAGGATCACCGACGTGTCGGGGTTGCCGGTCGTCGTCACCAGGCTCGCCCGCCCGTCGGCGCCGATGCCGAGGAACGCCTGCGGAGCGGATGCCGCGGCTGCGGCATCCAGCGCCACTTGCAGGCCCCCGTCGGTGCCGTTCTTGAAGCCGATCGGCATCGACAGGCCGCTCGCCAGCTGACGATGGATCTGACTCTCGGTCGTGCGCGCCCCGATCGCGCCCCAGCTGACGAGGTCGGCGGTGTACTGCGGGCTGATCGGCTCGAGGAACTCGGTCGCGCACGGCATCCCCAGCGCGGTCACGTCGCGCAGGAACGCGCGCGCCATCCGGAGCCCCGCCGCGATGTCGTGGCTGCCGTCGAGGTGCGGGTCGTTGATGAGGCCCTTCCAGCCGACCGTCGTGCGGGGCTTCTCGAAGTACGTGCGCATGACGATCAGCAGCTCGTCGCGGTGCTTCTCGGCCTCGCGCACCAGCCGTCCGGCGTACTCCAGTCCGGCATCCGTGTCGTGGATCGAGCACGGCCCGACGACGACGAGCAGACGGTCGTCGTCGCCTGCCATGATGCGGCGCACGTCGTCGCGGGTGCGCGAGACCAGCGCTGCGCGCTCCTCCCCGACGGGCAGGGTGGCCGCGATCTCGGCGGGCGAGGGGAGCTCGGTGAAACCGACGACGTGCAGGTCGCTGGTGCTCTCGAGGGCGGTGGTGTCGTTCATGAGGGTCCTGTCCGGTGCGGGGCGGACCCGGTGCAGAGCCCGCCGAAACGGCGAAAGCCAGAGCGAATGCTCTGGCTTGTCGGCTCTGAAGGGATGCTGGTGCGCGTCAGTGTCGCGACGGCCCCTCCAGAGCCGACTCGAAATACGCATACCAGCGGGTCATGCAGACGACCCTACCCCATCCGGCCGTCGTCGACGGACGCGAGAGACGGACGCGAGAGACGGACGCGAGAGCCTGCCGCGAGAGCCTGCCGCGAGAGCCTGCCGCGAGAGCCCCACGCGTGACCCGGCCGCCGCCGCTCGCCCGTGCGGACTATGGTGTGAGCCATGGACATGCGCGTCGCGGCATATGCCGTCGTCACCGATGACGAAGATCGCATCCTGCTGGCGCGGTGGATCGAGGGCAGGCGGGCGGCCTGGACGATGCCAGGCGGGGGCCTGGAGCCCGGAGAGGCGCCGGAGGATGCGGTGCGCCGCGAGCTGCGCGAGGAGACGGGGTACGCGGTCAAGGTCGCAGAGCTGCTCGGCATCCATTCGAGCGTGATCCCCGCGCGGCGCCGTGTGCAGAAGTCGCCAGTCCCGCTGCACACGCTGCGCATCGTCTACCGGGCGGAGGTGATCGGGGGCCGGCTGCGGTACGAGACGGAGGGGTCGACCGACATGGCCCAGTGGTTCCCGCGGGCGGCCATCGCGGATCTGCAGCGCGTGAAGCTGGTCGACATCGCCCTGGGGATGGCCGGGCTCTGACCGAGCGAACCCAGACGAGGAGCTACCGCTCCTCAGGCACCGAGATGTCAGCCACCGTCGCGCCGTAGGCGGCGAGGAGGTCGTCGGCGTCGACGAAGAGGCTGTAGCCGTGCGCACCGGCGCCCATGGCGATGCGGCGGCCGACGATCGACTCATCGGCGTACACGGGCCAGTCGTTCGCGCTGCCGATCGGCACGATGGTTCCGCGTTCGTATCCGGTCGCCGCGAGGGCGAGCTCGGGTTCGGGCAGGCGCAGCTTGTTGACGCCGAGCAGGGCGCGCAACTTCGGCCACGAGATCGACCGGCCGCCCGGGACGAGCGCGAACAGGTACTCGGGGTGCGCCGCCGAACGGGTCTTCACCACGAGGGTCTTCACGATGTCCGATGGGTCCAGCCCCAGCGCCGCCGCCGCCTCGTGCAGGCTCTTCGCCTCGGGCCGCTTCCTGATCTCGATGTCGAGACCGCGGGATGCCGCAGCATCCCGAACCCGCGCGTGCGGGTCGTGCGGTCCGTCCGTCACGCGTCGGGGGCGGCGAGCGGGTCGTCGGCGACCCAGAGCTCGTCGTCGGCGCGCAGCGCCTGCCATGCGGCGTATAGCACGCCGACCGCCGCCGCCGCGCCGAGGACCAGGGCGATGACCGAGCCGAGACCCGGACCCTTCTTCTCGGGGACGACGACCCGCGAACGCGGCGCGATGCCCTGGCGCTTGGCGTTGGCGATGTCCCACGCGCTCAGCGCGGTGCCGACGACGCCGCCGACGATCGGGACGACCTTGTCGTCGACGACGTGCCGGCTGAAGCGCACGCCCTGGTCGACGACCGGTGCGACCTTGCGGTTGTAGGCGTCCTGCACGACAGGGACGACCTGCTCACGATTGAAGTTGCCGAGCTGACGGCCGGCTTCGCGGGCGACGTCGGCGGCGTGGCCGACGAGCACCTGCTGGTTCTCCCAGAGCTGGTTCGCGTCTTCCTGAAGACGACGCAGTTCCTTCTTCCGCTTGCGGCTGAGGCTCACGATGCTCTCCTGTCGATGTGGAGTACGGGTTCCCCATCTTGCCACGCCTCGCTGGATGCCGGGAGGGAATCGCCGCCGTGCGCCATCGTGCGAATCGTGCCCTGCACGGGCTGCTCATCGGCAAGCTCTGCGAGAATACAGGCATGGTTCACGCTTCTCATGTCGCAACTCTGCACACCAACCACGGTGACATCGTCATCAACCTCTTCGGCGACCACGCCCCGAAGACGGTCGCGAACTTCGTCGGCCTCGCCGACGGCACCAAGGAGTGGACGCACCCCGCCACCGGCAAGCCGGGAGAGGGCCCCCTCTACAAGGACGTCGTCTTCCACCGCATCATCCCGAACTTCATGATCCAGGGCGGCGACCCGCTCGGTCAGGGTGTCGGCGGCCCCGGCTACACCTTCAACGACGAGATCCACCCTGAGCTCGACTTCAACGAGCCCTACGTCCTGGCGATGGCCAACGCGGGCCTGCGCCGCAACGCCATCACCGGACAGGCCGAGGGCACCAACGGCTCGCAGTTCTTCATCACCACCGACCCGACGCCGTGGCTGCAGGGCAAGCACACGATCTTCGGCAAGGTCGCCGATGACGCGTCCAAGGCCGTCGTCGACGCGATCTCCGCCGTCCCGACCGCTGCCGGCGACCGGCCGATCGAGCCGGTCGTGCTGCAGTCGATCGACATCGTCGCTGCCTGAGGCCGAGTGAGCCGATCCGGATGACGAGCCCCGAGTTCACGAGCAATCGCGACAACTACTGCTATCGGCATCCGGATCGGCAGAGCTTCGCGCTGTGCCAGCGGTGCATGCGCACCATCTGCCCCGAGTGCCAGACCCAGGCCGCGGTCGGGGTGATCTGCCCCGAGTGCATGAAGGCCGATCGCAAGAACCGCACGCCAGCGCAGAAGCGGGCGGCCCGTCGCTGGGGCGGTGGACAGACTGCGACCGTCGTGCGCAGCGGGCGCCCCGTGGTCACCTACTCGCTGCTCGCCGTCACCGTGCTCATCGGTCTGCTGCAGCTGATCCCCGGCGCCGGCGATCTCATCACCGAGCAGCTGCGCTTCGCCTCCCCCTACCTGTATCCGAGCTTCTCGCCGTACCCCTTCGAGCCGTGGCGCCTGCTCACCGTGCTCTTCGTGCACGGCGGGGTCGTCCACCTCGGGCTCAACATGCTCTCGCTGTGGATGCTGGGACAGATCCTCGAGCCGATGCTCGGACGCACGCGCTTCCTCGCCCTGTACCTCATCAGCGGGCTCGGCGGTTCGGTCGTGGCCGCATGCCTGGCACCGCTGACCGCGGTCGTCGGCGCATCCGGGGCGATCTTCGGCCTGATGGCCGCCCTCCTCATCATCGGACGGCACATCGGGGCGAACGTCACCGGGATCCTCGTGATCCTCGGCATCAACTTCTTCTTCGGCGTCTTCGTCGGAGGGATCTCCTGGCAGGCGCACCTCGGCGGCGTCATCGCGGGGGCACTGGTCGCCTTCGTGTACACGCGCACCCGGCGTCGCGAACAGCGGGTCTGGCAGATCGTGTGGCTCGCCGTCATCACCATCGGGTTGACGGTGGTCGTGTTCGTCGTTCCCCCACTGATCCTTTTGGGCTGATCATCCGTTGTTAACAGGGTTGTGCGCTGATGTGAATAACACCGGTGTAATTCTCCCCAGCTGTGGAAAGACCTGTGGATAACTCGGGCCCGGATGAAAGCAAAGGCCCCCCGCCGGAGCGAGGGGCCTGAAGAAGCGGATGCCGGTCAGCGCCAGCGCGTGGTCATGAGGAAGCCGATGAGCGCGATGCCGAGGCCGATCGCCAGGTTCCAGTTGCCGAGCCCGGGGATCGGGAATGTCGTGCCGGAGATGTAGAACACGAGGATCCACACGAGCCCCAGCAGCATGAAGCCGATCATCACCGGCTTGAACCACACGGCGTTGGGCGCGGCGTCGCCTTCGGCGCGCGTCACTTCGGCTTCTTCGGTCTTGCGGTCTCGTGCCATGCCGACATCTTACCCGGACACCCCTCGGACTCAGGAACAGCGGATGCCGTGCAGCGCGGGACGCCGTACAGCAATGCCGGATAGGATCAGCGCCATGAGTGCATCCGCCGCGCTGGCGACCCGGCGTCAGCGACGCCGCCGCCCGCGTCCTCGCGCGACGTTCACCAGCGTCCTCGGCGAACTCCTGCTGACGGCGGGCGTGATCGTGCTGCTGTTCGTCGCCTGGCAGATGTGGATCGGCGACATCATCATCAACGCGCAGAAGAACGAGGAGGGCGCGGCGATCTCGCGCGAGCTCGCCTCCTCGCCGCCTCCGGCGCTCCCGCCGTCGGAGACCACCGAAGACGGCACCGTCGTCTACCAGCCGGTGGTGCCCGTCGCCCCGATCGAGGGTCAGTGGATGGCGAACATGCTCATTCCGCGCTTCGGGGCCGACTACAACAAGGGCATCTACGGCGGAACGACGCGCGCAGGCACACTCGACAAGCTCGGCATCGGGGTCTACACGAACTCGAAGATGCCAGGCGAACCGGGCAACTTCGCGATGGCGGGGCACCGCACCACCTGGGGCAAGCCCTTCAACCAGCTCGACAAGCTGCAGCTGAACGACGCGATCGTCGTCGAGACGCCCGACGGCTGGTTCACCTACCGGTTCCGCACGCTCGAGTACGTCAAGCCCAACCAGACCGACGTGCTGCTCGACGTGCCGCAGATGCCCGGCGCCGAGACCGGAGAGCAGTACATCACCCTCACCGCCTGCTCTCCGCTGTACTCGCTGGCCGAGCGCATCGTCGCCTACGGGGTGTTCGAGAGCTTCCAGCCGCGCGCCGAGGGCCCGCCCGCGGCGCTCACCGATCCCCCGCCCCCACCCGCGGCGCCGTCGCTCTAGGAGGAATGAGACCATGTACGCCGCAATCTGGCGACTGCTGCCTGGCCCGTGGTGGCTGAAGCTGTTCATCGTGCTCGTGCTCGTCGCCGCGATCCTCTACGCGCTGTTCTGGTACGTGTTCCCGTGGGTGAGCCCCATCATCGCCCCCGGCGAGGTCGACGTCGAATGACGCGCGTGCTCGTCGTGGACAACCACGACAGCTTCGTGCACACCCTCGTCGGGTACCTCCACGAACTCGGCGCCGAAACGGAGATCGTCGAAGCCGATGCGATCGACGCGACCTCCCTCGGCCCCCTGGGCCTGGTGCGGAGCCCGGATGCGATCATGATCTCCCCAGGGCCCGGCTCCCCCACGGATGCCGGAGCGTCGCTGGACATCGTGCGCCTGGCCGCCGAGCACCGCATTCCGCTCCTCGGCGTCTGCCTCGGCCACCAGTGCATCGCCGAGGCCTTCGGCGCCCCCGTCTCCGAGGCCCCCGAGCTCATGCACGGCATGGTGTCATCGGTCGAGCACGACGGATCGTGGCTCTTCGACGGCATCCCCTCGCCCTTCGACGTCGGCCGCTACCATTCGCTGGCGGTCGCGGCATCCGCTCTTCCCGCGCAGTTGCGGGTGACAGCGCGGACGGAGACGGGCACGGTGATGGCGCTCGAGCACACCGGGCTGCCGGTCGTCGGGGTGCAGTTCCACCCCGAGAGCGTGCTCACCGATGGGGGCTATCGCCTGCTCGCGAACTGGCTCGCCTCGATCGGTGGGACGGATGCCGTCGCCCGCGCGGAGCGGCTGCATCCGTGTGCGCGGAGCCGTCAGTCCGCGGATCCGGTGCAGTAGCGCAGGCCGACGGTCGAGGCCACGTCGACGTCACCGGGGGCGACGGACATCGACACCACGGTCGCCGGGTCCGTCGCCGGGCAGTCCTCGAGCGCTTCGGGCTGGGCGACGAGCCCCAGCTCCTCGAGCTTGCGCGTCGCGGCATCGAGCGTGAAGCCGGTCATGTCCTCGAGCGCGACGCGGCCGCTGGCGACGAAGAGGTTCACGACCGTGCCCGGTGCGACCTCGCTCTCGGCCTCTTCGCTCGCCTCCATGACGGTGTCGGCGGCCAGGTCCTTGTCGTTTCGCGGTGTGATCGTGCCGGTTTTGAGGCCGGCCGCCTTCAGGGCCGCCTCGGCCTCGGCGAGCGGCAGCCCGACGAGCGGCGGCACCGTCACCGTCTCCTTGCCGGAGGAGATGTAGACCGTGATCTCGTCGCCCTTGGCGACCGAGACGCCGGCGGCAGGATCAGTGCGGATGACGTTGCCCTCGGCGATGTCGGGACTCGACTCGAGCACGAGCTTTGATGTGAGCCCGAGCTCGTCGAGGGTGTGCTGGGCGCGATCGGCCGACACGTCCACGATGTTGGGGACGGTGGGAGAGCCCGAGGGGACACTGTCGATGCGGCTGATCGAGATCACCCAGAACAGCACCGACGCCAGCAGCACGGCGAGCAGCGCGACGCCCGCCCAGATCCAGGCCGCGGGCGGACCCGCCTGGGTGCGGGTCATCGTCGTGTCGGTGGAGAGCTGGCGCAGCGACCGGGCGGTCTCCTGCGCCTGGCGCGGACTCGGCCCGTACAGCTCGCTGGTGAGGGCGCCGATCTCCTTGCGGCTGGGGGCGCGGCCGTCCACCGCGGCATCGAGGGCGGAACGGAAGCTCGCCGCATCCGGGAAGCGCTGGTACGGATCCTTCGCGAGCGCGCGCAGCACGACAGGGTCGAGAGCGGCGGGCGAGTCCTCGTTGACCTCGCTGGGTGCGAGCGGCGTCTCGCTCACGTGCTGATAGGCGACAGCCACCGGCGAGTCGCCGCGGAAGGGCTGGCGTCCGGTGAGCAGCTCGTACAGGACCACGCCCGTCGAGTAGATGTCGGTGCGCGCGTCGACGGGCTCGCCCTTGGCCTGCTCTGGTGAGAAGTACGCGGCGGTGCCGATGATCTGCGTGGTCTCGGCGACCGTCGACGAGGAGTCGGACACGGCGCGGGCGATGCCGAAGTCCATGACCTTGACCTGGCCCTTGTCGGTCACCATGACGTTGCCGGGCTTGATGTCGCGGTGCACGACGCCGGCGCGATGCGAGTAGTCGAGCGCTTCGAGGATGCCGTCGACGTATCTCACCGCGTCGGCCTCTGGCACGGGGCCGGTCGCGATGATGTCTTTGAGCAGGGTGCCGTGGATGAGCTCCATGACGATGTAGGGGGTGACGGTGTCGTGTGCGCCGGAGCCCGTCGAAGAACCCGAGTTCGTCGACAGGTCGTCGCCCGCGTCGAACACCCGCACGATCGACGGGTGCGACATGCGCGATGCGGCCTGGGCCTCCAGGCGGAAGCGGGTGCGGAAGGCGGTGTCGCGCGCGAGCTCCGGATCGAGGATCTTGATGGCGACGTCGCGCCCGAGGGTCAGGTCGTACCCGTGGTGCACCTTGGCCATGCCGCCGTGACCGATGAGCTCGTCGACGCGGTATCGACCCGCGAGAACACGTGGCTCAGTGGACACAGCTTCACAACCCCCTCGGATGACAGACGATCACGGTTCGATCAGCCTATGACGCCTTCGCGTCATTCGCCGCTTCCGCTGCTGTCGGCGTCTGCGTCTGTCGAGCCGCTGTCGGCGGCCTTGATCGCGGTGGACTGTCCCTGCGGGGACGCTCCGGACGCACGCTCGCCGCAGAAGGCCTGGTAGGTCGCGGTGACGACCTGGCCGACGGTGCCCTTCTTGACGGTGAACGTGCTGGTGCGCGTGTCGGCGTCGAAGTTGCGCACGGTGCTGCCGTCGGAGAACGTGCCGTTGGTGAGCGTGACCTCGTAGGCGACGAGGGTGTCTGCACCGTTCGGGCAGTTGTAGTTCGTCCAGTTGAGCGTCGCCTCCTCGCCTTCGACGATGTCGCCGGCGAAGGTGGGCGCGTTCTCAGGAGCGGGGATCGTGACCTGGCTGGTGAACAGGATCAGCGTGAGCGAGTCGCCCTTCTGGAGCGAACCGCGCTGGTCGAGCTTCTCGACCGTGCCGACCTGCTCCTCCGTCGACGCCGGGGTCGTGCCTTCCTTGCAGGAGGGCACGAGTCCGGCATTCGTCGCGATCTGCAGCGCCTCGTCGCACGACAGGCCGATGAGACCGAGCGCGTCGACGTTGATCGGCGTCGGCTCCGGCGTCGGGGTGTCGGACGCGGTCGGCGCGGGGGACTGGCTCGTCGAGGGCGGCGGGGTCGTCTTCTCGGCGTCGCCGGCGCTGCTCGGAGCGAGCAGCGCCCACAGCGTTCCGCCCAGCACGATCACCAGCAGCGTGATGAGAGCGACGAGCGGCCACGTCCACGGACTGTGCTTCTTCTTCTCGGCGGGCTCCTCGACGACGTCGCGCTCGGTGGGCAGCGTCGCCGTGGTGGCGAGGATGCGGGTGGCGCCCTCATCGCCGGATGCCGACAGCATGCGGGTCGCATCGTCGGCGCCGACGCCTGCGGCGATGGCGGGGACGGCGATCGCCGCGGAGTTCAGGTCGCCGCGCCGCAGCGCCTGGGCGGCACGCGCGACGGTCGCCGATGACGACGGACGGTCGCCTGGCTTCTTCGCGATCATCGCCATGACGAGGTTCTGCACCGGCACAGGGACGGTCGGCGGCAGCGGCGGCGGCTGCTCGTTGATCTGCGCCATCGCGATCGCGACCTGCGACCCGCCCGTGAACGGGCGCTTGCCGGCGAGGCATTCGTAGGCGACGATGCCGAGCGAGTACGTGTCGGTCGCGGGGGACGCCGGGTGACCGGACGCCTGCTCGGGCGAGAGGTACTGCACGGTGCCCATGACCTGACCGGTCGCGGTGAGCGGCACCTGGTCGGCGATGCGCGCGATGCCGAAGTCGGTGATCTTCACCCGGCCGTCGGGGGTGATGAGCAGGTTCCCCGGCTTGATGTCGCGGTGCACGAGGCCCGCGGCGTGCGCGGCCTGCAGCGCGGAGGCCGTCTGGGCGACGATGTCGAGTGTCTTGTCAGCGCTCAGCGCGCCGTCGCGTTCGAGGATCGTCGACAGCGCCTCGCCCGGCACGAGCTCCATGACGAGGTAGGCGGAGCCGTTCTCCTCGCCGTAGTCGAACACGCTGGCGATGCCCTCGTGGTTGACGAGCGCGGCATGGCGCGCCTCGGCGCGGAAGCGCTCGAGGAACCCCGGATCGCCCATGTACTCGTCTTTGAGGATCTTGATCGCGACGGTGCGTCCGATGACGTGATCCGTCGCCTCCCACACCTCGCCCATGCCGCCGATCGCAATACGCGACAGCAGCTCGTAGCGACCACCGAACGACACACCCTGCGTCGGTCTCATCTGCCCAGCACCGCCTCTATGACCTTCTTCGCAATCGGAGCGGCGATGGTGTCACCGCTCCCGGATCGCCCTTTACCGCCGCCGTTTTCGACGACGACTGCTACCGCCACGGCCGGATCGTCCGCCGGCGCGAAGCCGGTGAACCACAGCGTGTACGGATCTGTTCCGTTCTCCGCGGTGCCGGTCTTGCCGGCCACGTCGACCCCGTCTATTCTTGCACCCTGCGCCGCGCCCGTAGCCACGCTCGCGACCATCGCGGCGGTGACCTCGTCGGCGACGTCCTCATCGGTCGCCGTGGCGAACTCGGTGTTCTCGTAGGAGCGCACCACCGACAGGTCGTTGCCGATCACGGCGTCGACCATGCGGGGGTTCATCACCACGCCGTCGTTGGCCAGGCCCGCCGCGACCATCGCGATCTGCAGCGGGGTCGCTGTGACCGTGCCCTGGCCGAAGCCCGTCAGCGCGGTCTGCGCGTCGTCGAGGCCGCGGGGATAGCTGGACGGCGTCGACACGAGGGGCATCTCGAAGCTCTGGTTGAAGCCGAACTTCTCGGCCATCTCGCGGATCTTCTCGTCGCCGAGCTCGACGGCGAGCTCGGCCATCGGGATGTTGCAGCTGAGCCGGAGAGCCTCGGCGATCGTCACGGTGTCGCCGTCGCCGCAGGTGCCGCCCCAGGCGTTGGACACGGTGTCGTCCGACTGCGGCAGCTGGTAGCGGGCGGGGTTCGGCAGGGTCGACTCGCCGGTCCAGTCGCCGCTGGCGAAGGCGGCGGCGGCGACGAGGATCTTGAAGGTGGATCCAGGAGCGTTGAGGTCGCCGGCGATGGCCCGGTTGTACAGCGGCTTCACCGGGTCGTCCACCAGCTGGTCGTACACGCTGTTCGCGGCATCCGCATCGTGCGTCGCCAGCAGGTTCGCGTCGAAGCCGGGCGTGGACACCATGGCGAGGATGCGGCCCGTCTTCGGCTCGATCGCGACGACGGCGCCCTCGAGGCCCTGCAGCGCTTCGTAGGCGGCGCGCTGTGCGGCCGTGTTCAGGGTGAGCTCGACGCTGTAGCCGTGTTGCGGCTGGCCGGACACGATGCGCTCGACCTCGGCGAAGAAGGCGTTGGTCCCGGTGCCGGCGAGCTCCGTGTTCAGGGCCTGCTCGATACCGGTTGACGACTGCAGCGCGGCATTGAAGTAGCCGGTGACCGGCTCCCACATCGCGCCGTCCGCGTACACGCGCTGGAACTGGTACTTGTCGCCGCTCGGGGTCGACGACGCGATCGCCACGTTGTCGACGATGATCGCGCCGCGCTGGATCTCGTAGCTGTCGAGCTGGGTGCGCTTGTTGTTCGGATGCTGTCCGAGAGCGTCGGCGTCGATCACCTGGATCCAGCTCGTCGCGGCGAAGAGCGAGAGGAACATGAACAGCATGACGATGCTGATCCGTCGCAGTTCTCGGGTCATCCGATCACCATCCTCGGCTGGGAGCGCACGGCATCCGAGATCCGCAGCATCAGGGCGACGATCAGCCAGTTCGCGACCAGCGACGACCCGCCCGCCGCGAGGAACGGCGTGGTCAGACCCGTCAGCGGGATGACCCGGGTGACGCCGCCGACCATGATGAACACCTGCAGCGCGATCGTGAACGACAGGCCGGTCGCGAGCAGCTTGCCGAAGTCGTCGTGACCAGCGAGCCCGATGCGCAGGCCCCGGCTGACGAACACCATGTACAGGCAGAGCACCGCGAACAGGCCGATGAGGCCGATCTCCTCGCCGAGGCTGGTGATGATGTAGTCGCTCTGCGCGAGCGGCGTCACCTCGGGGCGGCCCTGGCCCCAGCCCGTGCCGACGAGACCGCCGTGCGCGAGGCCGAACAGACCCTGCATGGGCTGGAACCCTGCGCCGTCGGGGTCGACCTGATCCGGGTCGAAGAGGAACAGCCAGTTGATGAAGCGGCCGTGCACGTAGCTGAGCACCTGGGTGGCGACGGCGGCGCCGGCGAGCACGAGGCTCAGGCCGATGAGCACCCAGCTCGTCTTGCCGGTGGCGACATAGAGCATCGCCACGAACATGCCGAAGATGAGGGTTCCGGTGCCGAGGTCGCGCTGGAACACGATGATGCCGAGCGAGATCACCCAGACCACGAGCACCGGCCCGAGCTCGCGCATGCGCGGCCAGGTGATGCCGAGGAACTTCGTTCCCACCGACGCCAGGCTCTCGCGCGTTCGGACGAGGTAGCCGGCGAAGAAGACGGCGAGGCAGAGCTTGGCGATCTCGCCGGGCTGGAACGAGATGAACCCGCCCAGCGACACCCACACCGCCGCGTTCGCCTCGTCGACGCGCAGACCGGGCACGAGCGGCAGCAGCAGCAGCACGATGCCGGAGAGGCCGAAGATGTACGTGTAGCGGAACAGCACCCGGTAGTTGCGCAGCAGGATCACCACGGCGATCGCGCCGGCGAGCGAGATCGCCGTCCACGCGAGCTGCTTCGTCGAATACGCGGCCCAGCCGGTGTAGGCCTTGGCGATGTCGATGCGGTAGATCATCGCGATGCCGAGGCCCGTGAGCAGCGTCGCGATGGGCACCACGAACGGGTCGGCGTCGCGGGCGACGATGCGCAGCACGACGTGCAGGGCGAAGGCGAGCACGGCCAGTCCCCCGCCGATGGCGAGGATCATCGGGTCGATCGTGCCCAGCGCCCCCAGCTGCACGAGGGTCAGGGCGCCGCCGCTGATCGCCGTGGCGAACAGCAGCAGCCAGAACTCCCGGTTGCGCTGCGTCTGCGGCATCCGGAGCTTGCGCAGCGCCTTGATGACGCTGGTGTCGGCGGCGACGTCGGTGCTCATCCGGCATCCTCCGCCGGCGTCGGCTCGGTGGTCGGCGTGGCCGTGGGCAGTGATGTGGGCACGGCGTTCGCGTCGGCGACGGCCTGCAGGCGGGCGACGATCGCCTCGGCATCCGACAGCGAGCGGGCGGTGATCGTGCGCTCGACCGAGAGGCGCTGGTACTCGGGCAGGTCGGCGAGGAGGATGTCGGTGTCGAGCAGGGGCGTCGACAGAGTGATCGGACCGATGTTCTGCTGCACGCCCTGGTAGATCGTCACACTGTCTTCGTCGGCACCGACGAAGTAGCGGGTCTGCGTCCAGCTGTAGGCGGCGAAGGCCGCGAAGCCGAGCATGAGGAGCACCACGAGCATCCCGGCGATCCAACCGAGGCGGCGGCGCTTCGCGCGCCGACGGTCCTCCTCGATGAGCTCTTCGAGGTACTCGGCCGCCGGTTCGAAATGGGTGGGCTCGTTCGCCGCCTGACGCACCGGGTGCAGCCAGTTGCTCAGCGAGGTGCGGGCGGCGGGGACGACCACGTTCGTCGGGTTCGACGCCGATCCCACGATCGTCGGGGTGCCGGACGAGATCGCGTGCGCCCCGCCGACGTCGACGATAACGATGGTGACGTTGTCGGGGGCGCCGCCGTCGAGAGCCTGCTTGAGGAGGCTGTCGGCGGTTCGTCCGGGGGCCGCGCCCAGGCGCATCGCCTTGAGGATGTGCGCCTCGTCGACGACACCGGAGAGCCCGTCGGAGCACAGCAGCCAGCGGTCGCCGGGCTGCGTGTGCATGACGAACATGTCGAGCTCGGGGTCGGCATCCATGTCGCTGAGCACGCGCATGAGCACCGAGCGGCGCGGATGGTAGCGGGCCTCTTCGGGGGTGATGCGGCCGGAGTCGACGAGGCGCTGCACGAAGGTGTGGTCGGTGGTGATCTGGGTGAGCGCGTCGTCGCGGTAGAGATAGATGCGCGAGTCGCCGATGTGGCCGATGACGGCGTAGTCGTCGACCATGATGATGGCGCTGAGGGTGGTGCCGAGGCCCGCGAGCTCCGGGCGCTCCTTGGCGGCGCGGATGAGGTCGCCGGCCGCGGTGGTCGTCGCCGCCTGCAGCGACGCCTGGGCGTCGTCGGTCGACCGGTAGGGGCGATCGAGGGGCTGCAGCCGCTGGATCGCGAGGCTCGAGGCGACATCTCCGCCGGCGTGGCCGCCCATGCCGTCGGCGACGACGAAAAGGTTCGCGCCGGAGTATCCGGAGTCCTGGTTGTTGGAGCGGACCTTCCCGGTGTGGGAGATCGCGGCGCTCGAGCCCTCGAAGACCATGCGCGCCTTATGCCCGCAGCTCGAAGGTCGTGGCGCCCACCTTGATGGGGCTGCCGAGCGTGAGGGAGACGGCGGCGCCCGAGACGCGCTTGCCGTCGACGAACGTGCCGTTGGTCGAGTCGAGATCCTGGATCGTCCAGGTGTCGCCGCGCACCTGCAGGCGGGCGTGGTGGCTCGAGGTGTAGTCGTCGCGGATCACCAGCGCCGACTCGCTCGAGCGGCCGATCGAGAGGCTGTCGCCGGTGAGGGCGAGTTCGAGCCCCGCCTTCGGACCCGAGGTGATCACCAGGCGCTTGGCGTTCGCGGTGGTCGCCGGCCCCGTCGATGGCTTCGCCGACGCCGGGGCGGGGGCCGCCGGCCTCGGCGGTACGGGTGCGGCCGCGCTCGCCGCGGGGGGAGCGGATGCCGCGCCTGCGGCCTGCTCGGCGGGGAGCTTTCGCACCTTCACGCCGAAGAGGTCGGCGCGCAGCGAGTACACGACGGCGAACACGAAGAACCACAGCAGCAGGAGGAACCCGATGCGCAGCAGGAGGAGGGGCAGTTCGGGCATCAGTGCTTCTCCCCTCGCGCGAGAGAGGTTGCGGCCGGTTCCTGAGCGCCCTTCGTCTCGTCGCTGCGCTCCTCGCTCAGGAACCGCGCAGCGAGACCTCCCGGTTCCTGAGCGAGCGCAGCGAGACGAAGAGCGGGCATCAGATCACCCCGAACACGCGGGTCGCGTCGTCGTCGCGGTGAGGCCTCGCCGCGGTCGGCACGATCGTGAAGACGAGGTCGGTGCGGCCGATCGTGATGGTCGTGCCGCTGGGCAGCGGCGCCTCGCTCACCTTGCGACCGGCGACCTTGGTGCCGTTGGTCGATCCGAGGTCGCGGAGCATGGCGCGCTCGCCGTCCCAGAGGATCTCGACGTGCTTGCGGCTCGATCCGGCGTCGGCGATCGTGATGTCGGCATCCGATCCCCGTCCGATGATCGTGCGGGCCTTCGCAATCGGGTGGCGGCGGCCGCCGACGTCGATGACGGCCCGCCAGCTGACACGGCCTTCGACCGTGCCAGAGTCGACGTGCACGGTGCCGGTGGCGACCTTGTCATCGGCTTCGAGGGCGATGGAGAGGGGGCCGGCGAAGCTGTAACCCTGCGATTTCGCGTGCTTCGTGAGCAGCGCGTGGAGCTCGTCGGTGAGGGCGCCGCCGAGTCCCCGCATCCGCTCCGCGTCGTCGGGGCTGAGGCGCGCGACGTAGCTGTTGGGGGTGAGGATGCGCTCGCGGCTGACGACCGACGCCTTGGTGTCGGCCTCGCGGCGAAGCGCCGATGCGATCTCGACGGGCTGGATGCCGCTGCGGAAGGTCTTCGCGAACGCGCCGTTCACGGCGCGTTCGAGACCCTTCTCAAAGCTGTCAAGTAGTCCCACTGGGCTCCTCTGGGCATGCGGCTGGTAGGGACATCGTAGCCAGACCACCTGGATGAACGCCCTTCTGCGTCGGATTCGAATGGTTTGCGGGGTGGTCGGTGGTCGGTTTGTCGGGTGCGGATGCCGGTGCCTCGGCGTGTCGGGCCGGATCGGCCCGACATTCGGCAATCGGCCCGACAAAGTGCCCGCCACCTGCGCGCCCGCAGCTGGCTGCGCCCGTCCGGCTGGTCGCTCTTCGCCGGCGTGATCGCCGCGATCGTCGGCGCCGGGGTCGTCGCGCTGGTCGTGACCGTGAGCGGATGGCGGTGCAGCCGCATCGCCCGCTGCCGAACATCGTCCTGGACGCCAAGGGCAACAACAGCTTCGGCACCAATCTGCCCGCCTCGTTCCACAAGACCCAGCGTCTCTCGCTCGAAGGCGACTTCGACATAGCAGCCGTAGGGCGAGATCCCGGTACGGCGTATGCGCGGCGCTCTCATCCGATGGCCGCCCGCCCCCGCACGGCTCGCGAGAGACCGTCGAGGGGGCGCGACCGATCACGCGTGTCGCGCTCCCGCCTCCCCTCCGCGGACCGCCGCCATCAAGTCGGGAGCGTTGCACTTCAGTTCAGAACCCGGCGCGTGCGCATGGCTTTCTCGAAGTCTGGTGAGGTGGCGGGCGTGTTCGGGGTTGTGCATGGCGTGGCGGGTGGCTTTGGTGATGCTGGTCGCGCCGTTGAGGCGGTGGATGGTGATGGCGAGGTTCCGGATCGTGGCCATCACTCGGGGTCCTGGGCCGGTGCGGATCTGGGAGCGGTCTTCGTCGTAGGTGACGTCTCGGACCCAGTGCAGCCGGTTCTCGATGCCCTAGTGCCCGCGGATGAGCGCTGCGAGCGTCGCCGACGTGGTGTCAGCGGCGGTCAGGGAGGTGATCGCGAACACGTGCTCACGTGTCGGATCGCCGCCCGTGGTC
>NZ_JASGCY010000073.1:0-10726 GCF_047607465.1 Microbacterium sp.
CCGAGACCCCGTCCTGCCAGCAGGACGGGGTCTCGGCGCGAAGGGCGGCTTCTCAGCTCTCGGGGCCGGCGAGGACGACGACCGCGTTGTGCCCGCCGAAGCCGAAGGAGTTGCTGATCGCGCAGAGCGTGCCGTCCCCGAGAGGCTGCGCGCTGCCGGAGAGCCGGAACGGGACGGCCGGGTCCTGTTCGGTCATGTTGATCGTGGGCGGTGCGATGCGGTCGCGCAGCGCGAGCAGTGCGAAGATCGCCTCCAGCGCGCCCGTGCCGCCGAGCAGGTGTCCCGTCGACGCCTTGGTCGCGGAGACCGGGATCTCGCGCAGACGCTCGCCGAAGACCCGCTCCAGGGCCACGTACTCGTTCGGGTCCCCGACCGGGGTCGAGGTCGCATGCGCGTTGATGTGCGAGATCTGGTCGGCGGTGAGTCCCGCTTCCTCGAGCGCCTGGACGACGGCGCGCGCCGCCCCCGAGCCCTCTGGGTCGTTGCCGGTGATGTGGTACGCGTCGGCGGTGACGCCGCCGCCCAGCATGTAGCCGTAGATCTTGGCGCCGCGGGCCCTCGCGTGCTCCTCGGTCTCGAGGATGAGCGCCGCTGCGCCCTCGCCCATCACGAAGCCGTCGCGGTCGATGGCACCAGGGCGGGATGCCGTGGCGGGGTCGTCGTTGCGGCGCGACAGCGCCTGAGCGGAGGCGAAGGAGGCCATGGTGATCGGGTGGATCGCCGACTCGGTGCCGCCGGCGATCACGACGTCGGCGAGGCCCTCCTGCAGGTGGTGGAAGGCGTGGATGAGCGACTCGGTGCTCGACGCGCATGCGCTGACCACCGTCTGGGCGTACGCGCGGGCCCCGAACTGCAGCGACAGGTTGCCGGCAGCCGCGTTCGGCATGAGCATCGGAACCGTCAGCGGCATGACGCGACGAGGCCCCTTCTCACGCAGGGTGTCCCACGCGTCGAGGAGGGTCCACAGACCGCCGATGCCGGTGGCGAAGTCGACGCCGAGGCGTTCGGGAGCCACCTCGGGGGAGCCGGCATCCTCCCAGGCCTCGCGAGCCGCGATGAGCGCGAACTGCGACGACGGGTCGAGCCGCTTCGCCTCGTGCCGGGGGAGCACCTCTTCGGGGCGCACGATCGCCTCCGCGGCGAAGGTGACGGGCAGCTCGTACTGCTGGACCCAGTCGTGCTCGAGCGCACGCGCGCCGGAGCGGCCCGCGAGCAGGTTGCTCCAATTGTCGGGGGCGGTGCCGCCGATGGCGGACGTGGCACCGATGCCGGTGACGACGATGCGCTTGGTCATGTGTGGTTCCTTGTCGTACGAGGTGCGTGCGATACGGGCAGAATGGAGGATGCCACGCCCCGCGGTGGCGGGGGTGGCTTCCAGCCGGGGCTTACTCCTGGCCCGCGACGATGAAGTCGACCGCGTCGCCGACCGTCTTGAGGTTCTTGACCTCGTCGTCGGGGATGGTGACGCCGAACTTCTCCTCGGCGTTGACGACGATCGTCATCATCGAGATCGAGTCGATGTCGAGGTCGTCGGTGAACGACTTCTCGAGGGCGACCTCGGAAGCGTTGATGCCGGTCTCGTCGGTGATCAGCTCTGCGAGGCCAGCGAGGACCTCATCGTTGGTGAAAGCCATGTGGTCTTCCTCTTTCTTGCGGGTTGTTTTCGGAACCGTGGAACAGTCTAGAGAAGGTCGGGTCGATCTCAGGGGAGGACGACGACCTGAGCGGCGAAGACGAGCCCCGCGCCGAAGCCGATCTGCAGGGCGAGGCCACCGGAGAGCTCGGGGTGCTCCGCCATGAGGCGGTGACTGGCGAGAGGGATGGAGGCGGCCGAGGTGTTGCCCGTCGTCTCGATGTCCCGTGCGATGACGGTGCTCTCCGGGAGCTTCAGCTGCTTGGCGAACTCGTCGATGATGCGCATGTTCGCCTGGTGGGGGATGAACGCGGCGAGATCCTCCGGGGTGACGCCCGCCTTCTCGATCGCCTGGCGGGCGACTTTCGCCATCTCCCACACAGCCCAGCGGAAGACCGTCGGCCCCTCCTGACGCAGGGTCGGCCACGGCGACTCACCGTCGCGGAACTCGGTGAGGGCGTGGTTCATGCCCACGGCATCCGCCTTCGCGCCGTCCGATCCCCAGACCGCCGGTCCGATGCCGGGGGTGTCGCTGGGGCCGATCAGAGCGGCGCCGGCGCCGTCGCCGAGCAGGAAGGAGATGCTGCGGTCGGTCGGGTCGACGATGTCGGAGAGCTTCTCGGTCCCGATCACGAGGGCGTGACGGGCGGCGCCGGCGCGGATCAGCGCATCCGCCTGCGCCACGGCGTAGGCGTAGCCGGCGCACGCGGCGTTGATGTCGTAGGCCGCAGCGGGATTGGCGCCGACACGGTCGGCCACGATGGCGGACACGGACGGCGTCTGCTTCGGGTTGCTGATGGTCGCCACGATCACGACGTCGATCTGGTCAGCGGCGACGCCCGACTTCTCGATCGCCTCGATGCCGGCGGCGGTGGCGAGATCGATCGCTGTGGTGCCCTTGTCCGCGCGGACGCGCGTGACGACGCCGGTGCGCTGGCGGATCCACTCGTCGCTGGAGTCGATGGGGCCGACGAGGTCCTCGTTGGGCACGGCGTTCTCCCCCCGGGCGGCGCCGTACGCGTAGATGCGGGTGTACGCCGGGCCGGTGGTCTGGTTCAGCGTGACGCTCATGCGGCTTCTCCGTTCAGCAGCGCGACCGCTGCGTCGAGGTCTTCGGGGGTCTTCACAGCGACGGTCGGAACGCCGCGGAGCCCGCGCTTGGCGAGACCGACGAGGGCGCCGGCGGGGGCGAGCTCGATGAGGCCGGTGATGCCCTGTTCGGCGAACGAGGCCATGCACAGATCCCACCGCACGGGCGAGGCGACCTGGTCGACGAGGTAGCCCAGCGCCGTCGTGCCATCGGCGACCGTCGAGCCGTCGCGGTTGGTCCAGAGGGTCACCTGCGGATCGCCGGCTTCGACATCGGCGACGGCGTCGCGCAGCGCGGCGACCGCGGAGGCCATGTACGAGGTGTGGAACGCTCCGGCCACCTGCAGCGGGATCACGCGGGTGCCGCGCACCGGCTCCTCCGCGAGAGCGGCAAGGGCGGGCAGGGCGCCTGCGGCGACGATCTGTCCGCCGCCGTTGTAGTTCGCAGGGGTGAGATCGAGCTCTGCGAGACGGGCCAGCACGGCGTTCTCATCGCCGCCGAGCACGGCGCTCATGCCCGTGGGCGTCTGCGCGGCGGCATCCGCCATCGCGCGTCCGCGCACCCCGACGAGCCGCATGGCCGTCTCGGCGTCGATGACGCCGGCGCCGACGAGGGCGGCGAGCTCGCCGACCGAGTGCCCGGCGATGCCGTCGGGGCCGCGGCCAGCGCGCTTCGAGAGCTGGTCGGCCGCGATGAGGGATGCCGCGACGATGAGCGGCTGCGCGATGCGGGTGTCGCGGATCGTGTCCGCATCCGAGACGGTGCCGTGCAGGACGAGGTCGACACCGGCGGCCTCGGAGAAGGCGGCGAGCTGCTCCTGCACCGCGTCGAGCTCGAGCCAGGGGGAGAGGAAGCCCGGGGTCTGAGAACCCTGACCGGGGCACGCGTAGACGATCACCTCACCATCTTGCCAACGATCCGGCGCATTCGGTGGATGATCCATCACAAGATTCCGGGAAACGCTTGTGTGTGGCGCACATCTGCCCGGCTCAGCGCGCGATGCGTCGTGCCGGAGGCCGTCGGCGCAGCTGATCGGTGGTGCCGATGGAGCCGAGGATCAGCGCGGTCTGCAGGATCAGCGCCTCTCGAGGGCCGGTGGCGTCCCAGCCGATGACCTCGCTGACCCGTTTGAGCCGGTAGCGCACGGTGTTCGGATGCACGAAGAGCTCGCGTGCCGTCGCCTCGAGCGAGCGGCCGTTGTCGAGGTAGCTCCACAGCGTCGTGAGGAGATCCGTCGAGTGCGCCTGCAGTGGGCGATGGATGCGCTCGATGAGCGTCTGCTTCGCCAGCGGGTCTCCGGCCAGCGCGCGCTCCGGAAGCAGGTCGTCGGCTTCGACCGGCCGCGGCGCGTTGCGCCAGGCTCGGGCGACCGCGAACCCGGCGAGGGCCGCCCTGGCGCTCTGGCTGGCATCGACGAGGGCAGCGACGGCGGGGCCGAGCACCACATAGCCCGGGCCGAAGGAGGGCTCGAGGCGGGACGCGATCTCGAGGAAGCCGAGCTCCTCGTCATCGCGCTCCTGACCCGCGATGCGGGCGCGGCCGAGCACGAGCACGAGGCGCGAGCCCTGCACGCCGATGAGCACGTCCACGGCGAGCTTGCGCGCGGTGCGGCGCACCTGGTCGACGTCGAACTGCGCAGGCGTGGTCCCCACGAGGACCGCGACCTCGCCGTGACCGTGCCAGCCGAGGGCCGCGATGCGGCTGGGGAGCTCCTCGTCGGCTTCACCGGTGAGGATGGAGTCGACGACGAGCGCCTCGAGCCGCGCGTCCCAGAGACCCCTGGCCTCGGCTGCACGGGCGTAGACGTCGGCCGCGGCAAAGGCCACGTCTCGCGAGTACAGCAGGATCGCCTCGCGCAGCAGGTCGCCCTTGCCGGCGACGCGCTCTTCGGTGACCTCGACCGTGACGCGGATGAGCTGCAGCGTCTGCTGCAGGCTCACGCTGCGCAGCAGTTCCCGGGGAGCCGCGGCGAAGATGTCGGCCGCGATCCACGGGGTCGAGGTGGGGTCGTCGTACCACTGGATGAACGAGGTGATGCCGGCCTGGGCCACCAGCCCGACCGCCGAACGGCGGGCCGGTGGCATGTCGGCGTACCACGGGAGCGTGTCCTCGAGCCGCTTGATCGTCACCGAGGCGATGTCGCCGGAGATCCGGCGCAACCAGGCGAGGGTCGCGGCCTTGTCCATGCCGGTGGGAGACGATTCTGTCACCGGTGGCTCAGCTTTCGCCACCCGCATTGCCGCTGGTGCCGGCGTTCACGTCGTGCAGGCGGTACTTCTGGATCGCCTGCGCAGCGAGCGCGCGGTCGACTCTGCCGTCCTCGGCGAGGGCCTGGAGCGTGCGCACCACCATCGACGGGCCGTCGATCTTGAAGTAGCGGCGCGCCGCGGCACGCGTGTCGGAGAAGCCGAAGTCGTCGGCGCCGAGAGTCGCGTAGCGGTTCGGCACCCACGGGCGGATCTGGTCCTGCACGGCGTGCATGAAGTCGCTGACGGCGACGACCGGGCCCTCTGCGCCCTCCAGCTTCCGGGTGAGGTACGCGGTGCGCGGCTCCTCCTCCGGGTGCAGGAAGTTGTGCTCGTCGGTGGCGAGGCCGTCGCGGCGCAGCTCGGTCCAGGAGGTGACCGACCAGACATCGGCGATCACACCCCAGTCGTTCTTCAGCAGCTGCTGCGCCTCGAGCGCCCACGGCAGGCCGACGCCCGACGCGAGCAACTGGGCGCGGGGGCCATCGCCCTCGCCTACGGAGACGCGGTGGATGCCGCGGACGATGCCGTCCACGTCCACATCCTCGGGCTCGGCAGGCTGCACGATCGGCTCGTTGTACACGGTGATGTAGTACATGACGTTCGGGTCGGGGTGCTCGCCGCCGTACATCCGCTCCAGGCCGCTGCGCACGATGTGTGCGATCTCGTAGCCGTAGGCGGGGTCGTACGAGACGGTGGCCGGGTTGGTCGAGGCGAGCAGGTGCGAGTGGCCGTCGGCGTGCTGCAGTCCTTCGCCGGTCAGCGTCGTGCGTCCGGCGGTGGCGCCGATGATGAACCCGCGCGCCATCTGGTCGCCGGCGGCCCACTGGGCGTCGCCGGTGCGCTGGAAGCCGAACATCGAGTAGAAGATGTAGATCGGGATCAGCGGTTCGCCGTGCGTGGCGTACGAGGTGCCGGTCGCGGTGAAGGCGGCGAGGGCGCCGGCCTCGTTGATGCCGACGTGCACGATCTGACCCTGCGGGCTCTCCTTGTAGGCGAGGAGCAGCTCGCGGTCGACCGAGGTGTAGTGCTGGCCGTTCGGGTTGTAGATCTTCGCCGTCGGGAAGTACGCGTCCATGCCGAAGGTTCGTGCCTCGTCCGGAATGATCGGCACGATGCGGTGGCCGAAGTCCTTCGAGCGCAGCAGGTCCTTCAGCAGGCGCACGAACGCCATGGTGGTGGCGATCTCCTGCGTGCCCGAGCCCTTCTTGGGCAGGGCGTACGCCGAGTCATCCGGCAGTGAAAGACCGACGTGCGTCGAACGGCGCTCCGGCAGGAAGCCGCCCAGCGCGCGACGGCGCTCGAGCATGTACTGGATCGTGTCGTCCTGCGGGCCCGGGTTGTAGTACGGGGGCAGGTACGGGTTCTCCTCGAGCTGCGCGTCGGTGATCGGGATGTGCATCGTGTCGCGGAACGTCTTGAGGTTGTCCAGCGTCATCTTCTTCATCTGGTGGGTCGCGTTGCGGCCCTCGAAGTGGGGGCCGAGGCCGTAGCCCTTGACCGTCTTCACGAGGATCACGGTGGGCTGGCCCTTGTGCTCGGATGCCGCCTTGTACGCCGCGTACACCTTGCGGTAGTCGTGGCCGCCGCGGCGCAGACGCCAGATCTGGTCGTCCGTGTAGTCCGCGACGAGGGCCGCTGCGCGCTCGTCCTTGCCGAAGAAGTGCTCGCGGATGTACGCGCCCGACTCGGCTTTGAAGGTCTGGTAGTCGCCGTCGGGGGTGGAGTTCATGATGTTCAGCAGCGCGCCGTCGGTGTCGCGGGCGAGGAGGTCGTCCCACTCGCGGCCCCAGACGACCTTGATGACGTTCCAGCCGGCGCCGCGGAAGTACGACTCGAGCTCCTGGATGATCTTGCCGTTGCCGCGGACGGGCCCATCGAGACGCTGCAGGTTGCAGTTGATCACGAAGTTGAGGTTGTCCAGGCCTTCGTTAGCGGCGACCTGGAGCTGGCCGCGGCTCTCGACCTCATCCATCTCGCCGTCGCCGAGGAACGCCCACACCTGCGAGGAGGACGTGTCCTTGATACCGCGGTTCTCGAGGTAGCGGTTCGCCATGGCTTGGTAGATCGCGTTGATCGGGCCGAGGCCCATCGACACGGTGGGGAACTGCCAGTAGTCCTGCATCTGCCGCGGGTGCGGGTAGGACGGGATGCCGAAGGGCGCGCGTGACTGCTCCTGGCGGAAGCCGTCGAGGTGCTGCTCGGTGAGGCGGCCCTCGAGGAACGAGCGGGCGTAGATGCCGGGGGAGGCGTGGCCCTGGATGAAGATCTGGTCGCCGCCGCCTGGATAGTCGGCGCCGCGGAAGAAGTGGTTGAAGCCGACCTCGTAGAGTGCCGCAGAGGAGGCATAGGTGGAGATGTGGCCGCCGACGCCGATGCCGGGGCGCTGTGCGCGGTGCACGGTGACCGCGGCGTTCCAGCGGATCCAGGCGCGGTAGCGGCGCTCGACCTCCTCGTCGCCGGGGAACTCCGGTTCGTTCTCCGGGGCGATCGTGTTGATGTAGTCGGTGGTCGGGACCATCGGCACGCCCAGGTGCAGCTCCTTGGAGCGCTTGAGCAGACTGAGGATGATCTCGCGGCCACGTCCGTGGCCCTTCGCGTCGACGAGCTCGTCGAGCGACTGCTGCCATTCGCCGGTCTCCTCCGGATCGCTGTCGAGGGGGCCCTGGGAGTACGGATCCTGGTCGTGCACGGTCACGGGGTGGAACCTTTCGTCAAGCTGGCGGGTCTCGCCAAGAATCGGAGGGCGACGCGGGCAGCCTTGTCGGTAGTGCACAACGCGCGCCGCCTTCAGCCTAGTCCTGTCGGAGGGGCGAAGCGCATCGCGGGAGTCGGTAGAGTGGATGGACCAGGGCCTTTAGCTCAGCTGGTAGAGCGCCACGCTTACACCGTGGATGTCGTCGGTTCGATCCCGGCAGGGCCCACCAAACGTTGGATGTTCAAACTTCCAGCAAGAACGGTGTGAGCATCCAACCCCGCCTGCCGGGTCTGCTCGTAGGTGAGCGCGTCCGCGTGCAGCGCCGGGTCGAACAGCACGTCGAAGGGTTCGCCGTGGTCGGTGGCTATGCCGAGTGAATGTTGCCCCTCTGCTGCCGAGCCAAAGCTGACTCCCTGCTTATCGTGCTGACGTCTCAGGAGTGCGGTTCTTCGCGGAGCTGAATAGGTCAGCGCGTCGGTGCGAGTTGCTCACCGGTCTCCAGCAGGGGCTTGAGGCCGCTGAGGACGTACATCCATCCGGCTCCGATGACGCCGGCTGCGGTGTTCGGGGATTGCCCGAGCCTGTCGTGGATGACGGTGAGCATGCAGGTGCCGTTTCCCTGGTCATCGATCTGCCAGGTGACCCGGCTTGCGGGCTCGACGTCGGTCTTCGGGCCGAACAGCGAACGCCATCCCACGACCAGGCGGTGGGGGCGGTTGGATTCCAGCACGGTCTCGTCTCCCCAGAGCGAGTTGCCGTCGGGCGAGTGGTACCGGAACGGCGTGCCGACCTCGGCCGTGGTCTCCACTCGTGAGCCATAGAAGTACCGTGCTGTGAACTCTGGCTTCACGATTGCGTCCCAGATGGTGTCGGCGGACGCCTTGATGAAGATGCAGTAGACCTGCGGGGCGGTGGCGGTGGCCGATGAGTCGGCCTCGGTCGTTCTCATGGCGACTCCTCGAGTTGAGATTTCAGGTCGGTGAGCGCACGGACGCGCGGCTCGGTGTACTTGGTAATCCAGCGGTCATGGATCTGCCGGATCGGAACAGGGTTGAGGAAGTGAAGCTTGCGGCACCCTGAGCGGCGGGCGGTGATCAGGCCGGCATCTTCGAGCACGCGCAGGTGCTTGGCGATGCCGAAACGGCTGAGCCGGAAATCAGCTTCCAGCTCGCCCTGGGTCAGGCCGTCATGCGCAAACAGCCGATCCAGGAGTGCGCGACGCGTTTCATCGGCAAGTGCCTTGAAGACCGCGTCGTCGTCCACAGCCGCATATTAGGTGACTGTTTGGTCACATTTAAATGCGTTCGCCGCGCACCCTCCAACCAGCGGTGCCTCTCGATGCGCGCGGCGCACCGGGACCCGCCCGACCTGCGCAAGCTCTGTGAAGTCATGATCCGGCTGACCCTGCAAGAGACAGGACGCAGCCACATGGAGCGCCGCCCGGACGAACCGCGCGAGATGTGCCGGTCCGAGGCCGCGCGGGGTGTCGGGGGAAAGACTGAGCCCCGGTGACGTGACCGAGGTCAGAGGTCCACCGGGGCTTTCTGACGCTCATTCTACGCGACAATTGACTATGCCAGCAAATGACGCCACCGACTCCTCGCGGGAGTGGGTCGAGCGCTGGCTGAGCCCGCCACGGCTCGGCGTGTACCTCAACGCTACCGGCGGCGACCACACAGCCGCACTCGACCTGTACGAGTGGAATGCCCGGTTGGGCGCCGCGTTCGGGCACGACCTCGCCCATCTGGAAGTCGCACTCCGCAACGCCTATGACCGCGCCCTGACCGAGCACCTGGGTCTGTCGACCCACTGGACCGCGGCTGGAACCCAGGTGTTCGCGCCCGTGCTGCGCGTCCGCAAGCGCGGCCCGCACGGCAAGGTCACCGTCGACATCAATGCCAAGTCCCGCGCCTCGCTGGAACGCGCGATCCGCGAAGCGGGCGGCCGCAAAGCACCGCCGGGCAAGGTGATCGCGCAGCTCACCTTTGGCTTCTGGCGCTACCTGACCTCCGCGGCGCACGAGGTGACGCTGTGGCGTCCCGCGCTGCACCACGCCTTCCCGCCCGGCACCAGCCGGCCCGATGTCGATACCCGCGTCGGCCGGCTCCACGAGCTGCGAAACAGGGTCGCGCATCACGAACCCTTGCTCGGCATCGACATCACCGCCCGCCACGGCGACCTGCTCCATGTCGCCGCCCTGCTCGACCCGCAGCTCCGCGCCTACATCCGGGAACACTCGACCGTCGCGGACCTCGTTGCCGCGCGACCTGTGACCGGGCGATAGCCGGAGCGTCACCGGGTCACGCGCGGCATTCTCCCCTTTGGACGGATCGTGCCGCCGTCGGCGAGCACCGCGGCGCGCACCGTCTCCACGCTCACCGTCATCTGATGGGCGACATGCGCGAGCGTCAGGCCCGACTCATACAGCGCCGCCGCGTGAGCGCGACCGTCAGCATCCGCGCCGGGTTCCCTCGAGGGGACACCGGCCGGCCGGGCGAACACTGGCATGGTGCCGCGGTGCGCCCCGAATCTCGCCGCGATGGTCCGCGCCGGCTCACCTGCCTGGTAGGCGGCGACCAGTTCGGCGCGCTTCTCCGGGCTCAACCGAGTTTGAGACTTCGCCGGACTTTTCGCGACCGGACCGCGTGTATCGTGCCTATCAGGCGTCCGCGACCGCGACCCGCGGAGCCCCTGAGAACACGGGAAATCAGGGTTCTCAGCGCCGGACGCGAGTTTGAGAATCGCCCGGGAAGGCCCACCCAAAGTGTCTTACGGGAACAGGCGACATCGCCTTCTCCGGTCGCCCCGCGAGCGAAGCGAGTCGGAACGTCCCGTTAGGGCTGCTCGCCTCGAACACCTCCGCGGCTCGGCCCTGGGATTCCGGAACCCGACGAACGACATCACCAGGAGTCTCCTCGAGACCGGCGGATTCAGCCCTGATCCACCGTGTTGGGTGGGTGGCGGGCTGCGTGTTGTGAAGTGAAATGTCCTTCTGGTCTGGGAAAATATTGATTGTCTAGGTCAATGTTTGCCAGTCCGGAAGGACATCTCGTAGGTGA
>NZ_JASGCY010000074.1:0-6543 GCF_047607465.1 Microbacterium sp.
CGACGGGGACCGCCGGGCCGACGGCGAGGGCGCGGGCGATCGCGGCGCGCTGCGCCTGGCCGCCGGAGACCTCCGACGGCCGGCGGTCGAGCAGCGCGGGGTCGAGGTGCGCGAGCTCGGCGGCTTCGCGGATACGGGTGGCGGCGTCGCGATCGGGGGTGAGCCGGCGGACGGCCTGCTCGATGGAGCGCCGGATGCTCCAGCGCGGCACGAAGGAGGCCGCCGGGTCCTGCGGAACGCCCTGCACCAGGCTCCGACGGCGCGCGTCCGGGCTCTGCGCGGGCGTCGCCCAGACGCTCTGCAGCACCGAGACGCTGCCGCCGGCCGGTGTTCGCAATCCGAGGACGATGTCGGCGAGCGTCGACTTGCCCGCGCCGGAGGCGCCGATCACCGCGACGGATTCCCCCGCCTCCACGACGAGGCTCGTGGGTGCGAGGACCGTCCGCTGCTGTGCACCGCGGCCGTGCACCGCGGTGACCTCGTGGATGTCGAGAACGCCGGCGCTCACAGGTGCGCTCGTTCGCGTACGGGGTGCTCGCTGACGACGCCCGCGTCGATGGTCAGGTGACGGGTCGCGAGCGCCTCGGCGACCGCGGGATCGTGGGTGACGACGACGAGGGTCTGCTCCGGACCGATGACCGCGTCCAGCATCCGGAGCGTCCGCTCGCGCGAGTCGTGGTCGAGCGCGCTGGTCGGCTCGTCGGCCAGGATCAGCGGCGCCCTGGTGAGCACGGCGAGGGCGACGGCCGCCCGCTGCGCCTGGCCGCCGGACAGCTCGGCCGGACGCCTCCGGTGCAGCTCGAGGTCGTCGAGGCCCACCGCTGCGAGCACCTCGGCGACCCGGTCGGAGCGCGAACCGGTGACCCGGCGCAGCTGCCGGCCGAGCGGCGTGAGCGGATGCAGCGCGTCGAGGCCGCGCTGCGGGATCATGCCCAGGCGCACGAAGCGCGCGATGCGCGTGCCGGAGAAGCGGAGTCCCGGCGCCCAGCGGCCCGCGATGGTGCTGAGGAACAGCGACTTCCCGCTCCCGGACGGCCCGGTGACGATGACGCGCTCGCCGGCGGCGAGATCCAGCGCGGCGATCTCGAGAAGCGGTCTGCTGTCGCCCTCGGCGCGCACGGCGGCGTCGCGCAGGGAGAGCACGGCGTCGTCGGTATCCTTGTTAACCATAATGAGAATCATTATCAGTAATCGTCGCCGCTCGACGCAAATCGACCGAGGACGGCCGGCGGCGCCGGTGCTGCTGGCCACCCAGGCGATGTTCAACATCGGCTTCTACGCCGTCGTCCCGTTCCTCGCGCTCGTGCTGAGCCGCGACTTCGGACTGGCCGCCGCAGCCATCGGCCTGGTGCTCGGCATCCGCACCTTCGCGCAGCAGGGCCTCTTCGTCGTCGGCGGATCCCTCGCCGACCGCGCCGGCGCCCGGACGATCATCCTCGCCGGGGTGGCGATCCGCGTGACGGGATTCCTGCTGCTGTCCGGCGCCCTGCTGACCCCGGCGCCGTCCTTCGCCCTGTTCCTCGCCGGCACCGTCCTGACCGGCATCGGCGGCGCGCTGTTCTCCCCCGGCCTGAACACGCTGGTGGCCGCGGCCGAGGGTGCAGGGGCACGCGGGCGGGTCACGCTGTTCGCGTGGCTCACCGTCGCCGGGGAGCTCGGCGCGGTGCTGGGTCCGCTCCTCGGCGCCGCCCTGCTCGGCCTCGGCTTCGCCGTCGCCGCCGCCGCAGGAGCCGCGTACTTCGCCGCGATCGGGATCACTCTCGCCTTCCTCCTCCCCCGGGCCCGCCGGACGGAGGGCGGCAACCCGACGCCGCTGCGCTCCGCGCTGCGCGACCGGGCGCTCCGCCGGTTCGCCGCCCTGCACTCCGTGGATCTGCTGGCCTACAACCAGCTGTATCTCGCGGTGCCGCTGGTGCTCGCCGGGGGCGCCGCCGCGGTGCAGACCACGGCGGCGGTCTTCGCCTGGGCCTCGGCGCTGACGCTCGTCGGGCAGCTGCCGGTCGCGCGCTGGACCGCCCGGCTCGGCGCCTCCCGCGCCCTGCGCGTCGCCTACCTGTGCAGCGCCGCCGGGTTCGCCCTGATCGCCGCGGCGTCGACCGCCCCCGACCCCACCCGGACGATGCTGGTGTTCGCAGCGACGACGTCCTTCATCCTCGGCCATCTGGCGGCGAACCCGACCGCCCTGCACCTGATCCCCGCCGTCGCCCGGCCCGGGGCGATCGGCGCCTCCTTCGGGCTCCTCGCCACAGCCGGCGGGGCGGCGGTGCTGACCGGGAACGTCGGCGGCGGCCTTCTGCTGGACGCGCTGCCCGAGGCCTGGTCGTGGCTGCCCTGGCTGCTCCTCGGCGGGGCGTGCGTCGCATCGGCCGTGCTGGTGCGGGGCGCCCTGACGGCGCTCCGACAGCACTCCCCCGTCGTCAGCCGATCTGCTCGGTGAGCGCGAACCAGCGCAGCTCGAGCTCCTCGATCTCCGCCTCCTGCGCGCTGATCGCCTTCATCTTCTCGCCGAGACCGGCATAGTCGGACTGGTCGTGATCGGCGAGGGCGTGCTTGGCCCGATCGACGTCGCCGTTGAGCTTCTGCATCCGCCGTTCGAGGGCGGCGAGCTCCTTCTCGGCCGCGCGGAGCTCTGCGCCGGCGAGGGCGGGCGCCGTGGGCGCGGGCGCTTCGTCCCGCTTCGCTCGCTCCACGACCGGGGACGCCGCACGCAACCGGAGGTACTCGTCCACGCCCCCGGGCAGGTGGCGCAGACGCCCCGCGCCGTCGGGGCCGGGGAGGATCGCGTACTGCTGGTCGGTGACGCGCTCGAGGAAGTACCGGTCGTGGCTCACGACGAGCAGCGTCCCCGGCCACGAATCCAGGAGATCCTCGATCGCCGCGAGCATGTCGGTGTCCATGTCGTTGGTGGGCTCATCGAGGATGAGCACGTTGGGCTGCTCGAGGAGGACCAGCAGCAGCTGCAGGCGGCGCTGCTGTCCGCCGGAGAGGTCTTTGACGGGCGTCGACAGCTGCGCCGACGAGAACCCGAGCCGCTCGAGCAGCTGACCGGGCGTGAGGTCCTGCGCCTTGGACCCCGCACCCAGCGTGTACGAGGTGCGAAGCCCCGAGATGACGACCCGCACCGGATCGTTCCAGTGCTGTTCGAGCTCGTCGAGGCGCTGGGTGAGGGTCTTGACGTTGACGGTCGTCCCGCGCTTGACCCGGCCGCTGGTCGGTTCGACGGTGCCGGCGATGAGTCCGAGCAGCGTCGACTTGCCGGCGCCGTTGACCCCGAGGATGCCGGTGCGCTCCCCCGGCGCGATGCGCCACTCCACGTCGCGGAGAACCTGCTTCTCTCCGTACGACACGCTGACGTCGAGGAGGTCCACCACGTCCTTGCCCAGCCGCGAGACGGCGAGCGACTGCAGCGAGACCTTGTCGCGGATCTCCGGGACGTCGGCGATGAGCTCGTTCGCGGCGTCGATGCGGAACTTCGGCTTGCTCGTACGCGCCGGCGCGCCGCGGCGCAGCCAGGCGAGCTCCTTGCGGGCGAGGTTCTGCCGCTTGGCCTCGGTCGCCGCCGCCATCCGGTCGCGCTCGACACGCTGGAGGATGTACGCCGCGTACCCACCCTCGAACGGCTCGACGATGCGGTCGTGCACCTCCCACGTCTCCGTGCAGATCTCGTCGAGGAACCAGCGGTCGTGGGTGACGACCATCAGCGCGCCGGCGTTCGCGGGCCAGCGGGTCTTCAGGTGTCCGGCGAGCCAGGTGACCGCCTCGACGTCGAGGTGGTTGGTGGGCTCGTCGAGGGCGATAACGTCCCAGTCGGCGACGAGCAGCTTCGCCAGCGACACCCGGCGGCGCTGACCGCCGGAGAGCGAGCCGATCTCGGCATCCCAGGGAAGATCCTGCAGCAGCCCCGCGATCACGTCGCGCGTGCGCGCGTCTCCCGCCCACTCGTACTCCGGGGTGTCGCCGACGACGGCCTGGGCGACCGTGACGTCGTCGGGCAGCGTGTCGGCCTGGCTGAGCACGCCGATGGTCGTGCCGCCGCGGACGGTGACGCGTCCGGAGTTCGGCTCCTTGATCCCCGCCAGCATCCCGAGCAGGCTCGATTTTCCGTCGCCGTTGCGGCCGACGATGCCGATGCGGTCGCCCTCTTCGATGCCGAGGGTGACGGAGTCGAAGACGATGCGGGTGGGGTATTCGAGGTGGAGCGCTTCAGCCCCGAGCAGATGTGCCATGTTGCTTCAAGGGTACTGTCCGAACATCTCGGGAACGGATGCCGTGAACTCGTCGAAGTGGCTGTACCAGACGGTGTGGGCGGCCGAGCGGATGCCGCGCACGCGCGCCCCGGCGTCGGCGAACCGCCTCTTGTCGTCGTCGCTGACCCAGGCGCTCGGTTCGGCGTGCACGAGGATGTCGCCGCGACGCGGCACGAGGTCGATGTCGCCGTCGCAGGAGATCGAGGCGTTGGTGGCCGGGTCGAAGCGGGCCGCGGCGCGGGCTTCGACCTCGGCGTCCGCGGCGGAGCAGAAGGGCCGCGATCGCCGGAGCTGGTCCGGATCCTGCCTGCGGGCGCGGTCGCTCTCGTACTGGGCGGTGAGCGCTGCGCGATCGGCACCGCCGGTGAAGGACAGCGCCGAATCGACGTGGACGGTCACCTCGGCGTCGAGGCCGGCCGCCGCCAGCACCGTGGCGCCGCCGTCGCCGTCGCCGGTGTCGAGTGCGTGCAGCAGCATCGCTCCACGATAGTCGTTATCCATTCGTGACATTTCACCACCTCGATCCCTTCGAATTCTTCTTCGAATGTCAGAGGCCTCTGGTGTACTGAAGGTATGGACGCACTCACGGATGCCACCGACTCGCAGATGGCCGCGCTCGCCGGCCTGGTCGACTCGCTCGCGGCCGCCGAGGCGACCCTGAACGCCATGATGGCCGCACGCGACGGGCTGCTCGCGATCGCGGGCGACATCGCCGTGACCATCGCCAGACAGGGCGATCACCAGGACAAGGGCGATATGAACCTGCGAGCCGTCGCCGCCGAGATCGGCCAGCGCCTGCGGCTCAGCGATCGCACCATCGAACGCAGGATCGCCGAGGCCTCGGTGCTCGTGCAGGCGAACCCCGCGGTGTGGACGGCGCAGGGCGCCGGGCGCATCTCGGCCGCGCATTCCCACGTGATCATCGAGGCGGGCGCGCATCTGGCCGATCCCGCATTGCACGACGCCTATCTCGAGGCCGTGCTGCCCTTGGCCGAGGTCGAGTCGCCGAATCGGCTGCGGGCGCTCGCCAAGCGCATCGCCGAGAGGTTCCAGGAGACATCGATCGACGAACGCCATCGCCGGGCCCGCGAGCATCGACGGGTGTGGATGCGCGATGGCGACGACGCGATGGCCGAGCTGACGCTGCACGGGCCGGCGGTCATCGTGCACGCCATGATGGATCGGCTCTCGCAGATGGCGCATCGGATCCGTACCGAGAACCTCCGCGAGGCGCGTGAGGCGCGCTCCGCCGGGGTCGACATCGAGCCCGATGCCCGGTGCGTCGACGAGATCCGCGCCGATCTGCTCGCCGACCTCGTGCTCACGGGCGCTCCGACCGGCCACGACAGCGCCGACGGACAACTCGCCGAGATCCGTGGCCGGGTCGAGGTGACCGTCCCCGTCACGACGCTCATGAGCGCAGATCTTCCGTCATCGTCGATCGCATATCCTCCCGCGCTTCTCGACGGCACGATCCCCATCGATGCCGAGACCGCGCGGATGCTGGCGGGCGCCGTGACCGGCTGGGATCGCGTGCTCACGCATCCGCTGTCCGGCGTCGTGCTCGCCGCGGATCGCTATCGCCCGCCCGAGCAGTTGAGGCGCCGCCTCCGCGCCCGCGACCAGCGATGCCGGTTCCCGACCTGCGGTCTGGTGGCCAGGAGGTGCGACCTCGACCACAATCACGATGCGGCCACCGGCGGCGCGACTCGCGAGGACAACCTCAGCGCATTCTGCCGACGGCATCACACGCTGAAGCACGCGTCACCGTGGCACGCGCAGCAGAAGCCCGGCGGAGTTCTCGAATGGACGAGCCCGACGGGCCGGACCTACATCGACGAGCCTCCGCCGCAGAACACCGTCGTGTTCACACCATCGCATCCGCCGTCGTTCACGTCCTTCGAGGACTTCGCCGACAGCGTCCGTGCACCGTTCTAGCGTTTCGGTCTAGCGTTTCTCGTAGCGTTTCTCGCCGGTTCAGGGTGCGTGCTGTTCTCGTCCACGATTCCTAGCAGCCTCAGAGCAGAAATCCTTGTCCCCCGTTTGGGGGACAAGGAGAGTCGCGGTAGTCTCGATATCGCAGCTGGGGCTGTCTGCCGATTCTGGGGATCCGGCAGCTGATGCAACACCTCCATCGCGGAGAAATCGCGTCCTCCCGGGAACCCGAATCCCGAGGAGGGCGCGATGCGCGCATCCGGGGCCTTCAGCCGATGATCCGCGCGCCGGGCACCGGCCCGTGCACGTGCAGCGACTCCGCCCCTGCCCCGCACAGCGCCGCCCCGGCCCCGCGCGACTC
>NZ_JASGCY010000075.1:0-95746 GCF_047607465.1 Microbacterium sp.
CGCTGCGGGCGGGCGCGCCGCGCACCGGCGTCGTGCGCCCTGCCGTCTGGCGCACCGCCACCCCGCGCCCCGCCGTCGCGGCGTTCTGGCCGGCGTCCGCCGGATCCTTCCGCCCGTGTGCTCATGCGCCCGCTCGCAGACCCTCGGTGCGCTGGCCGCGCCACCAGTCGACGGCGTTCATCGGCCCCTTGCCCGCCGGCTGCACCCGGGTGACCGCCAGCGGTCCGGTGCCGGTGCCGATGAGGACCGCCGTCTTCGCGGCGGCGATCTCACCCGGCGCCAGCCGTTGCGCGGTGCTGGGCGCCGCCTCGAGCACCTTCACCCGGATGCCGCCGATGCTCGTGTGCGCACCGGGCTCCGGGGTGACGCCGCGGTAGCGGGCGTAGACGCGCTCGAGAGGTTCGCTCCAGTCGAGGCGGCCGTCGTCGAGGGTGAGCTTCGCGGCGATCGTGGGCTCTCCGACCTGCGGCACAGCCTTCGCTGTGCCCGCCGCGATGCCCGCGACGACCTCGGCGGTGAGCTCCGCGCCGTCGACGGCCAGGGTCTCCAGCGCGGCATCGGCGGTCGCATCCGCTCCGACCGCCACGGTGCGCGACGCGAACACGTCGCCGGCGTCCAGCGCCGGCACGAGCTGGAAGACGCTCGCGCCGAGCTGCGGATCGCCGGCGATGAGTGCGCGCTGCACGGGGGCGGCGCCGCGCCACGCAGGCAGGAGGGAGAAGTGCAGGTTGATCCAGCCGTGGGCCGGTGTCGAGAGCAGAGGCTCGCGGACGAGTCCGCCGTAGGCCACGATGACTCCCAGTTCCGCCTCCAGGGCCGCGATCCTCGTCGTCGCCTGATCGTCGAGGCGTGCCGTCTTGAGCACCGCCAGCCCGAGTTCTGCGGCGGCCTGGGCCACCGGCGACGGGGTGAGCACGCGCTTGCGCCCGAGCGGCGCATCCGGTCGCGTGATGACCGCGGCGACATCGTGGTCGGCGGCGAGACGGCGGAGCGTGGGGACGGCGGCCAACGGCGTGCCGGCGAAGACGAGGCGCATGAAGGTTCTCCGGATGGTCAGAGCTCTGGATCGAGGATATCGAGGCGGACCGTGAGCGCGATGCGCGACGTGCGCCCTCTGCCCCGACGCGCGGCGACCGCCTCGGCCACGACCGCGGCCCGCAGCGTCGCCGCCACGGCCGCTCCGATGCCGTACTCGAAGCGGACGAGCGCGCGGACGCGCGGCGGGACGTCGTCGGATTCGACCGGCACCGGGCCGAGGACGGCATCGGAGGGGAGGGAGAGCGCGCCCAGCGCCGTCAGCGCCCGCGCCACCGCCTCGCGGGTCCCTTCGACGAGGGCGACTCGCGCGGCAGGAGGCATATGCAGAGGTGCGCGCTCGGCGAGCTCACTGCGCGCATAAGCGGGATGGCTCCAGGTCGCGAGGGCACGGGCGACGCGGCCGTCGACGCCGACGAGGTGCACCGGCGCGCCAGGGGCGGCCAGCGCCGCCGCATTCGACCACCACCGCAGGCACGACTCGCCCACACGCAGATCGGGCGCCTGCAGCATCCGGGCGCCATCAAGGAGCACTACCGCGCGATAGCCGCCTTCGGCGAGCGGTTCCGCGCCCCGCGTCGCCACGATCAGCGCCGGCTTGTCCGGCACGTGCTCCACCGGGTGCGCACCGTCGGCGACGATGACCCGCACCTTCGGGAATGCGCGGCCGAGTTCGTCGGCGGTGCGCTCGCTGCCCGAGGAGGATAGGCGCAGCTGCGTCGACGAGCAGGCGGGACACGACCACGCCCGCGCGCCCCTGCCGCACCAGCCGCACACGGGGAGGGCACCGCGCTGCTTCGCGCCGAGGGGACCGGCGCAGTGCGCGCATCGGGCCGGGGCACGGCACGAGGCGCAGACCAGCGAGGGCGCGAAGCCGGGCCGCGAGACCTGGATGAGCACCGGCCCCTCGGCAGCCGCCGCCCGCGCCGAGAGGAAGGCCGACGAGGGCAGGCGCTGCGCGGTGGGGTGCTCCATCTCCTGTGGCGTGCTGAGCACCACGCGCGGCAGCACGCGACGCACGGCGGTCACCTCCTGCATCCACCCGATCGCGACGAGCCGCTCGATGTCGGTCGTGCGCGTATGACCGACGAAGAGCAGCGCGGAGTCCTCCTCGCCCTGACGGAGCAGAGCGACGTCGCGCGCATGGACATAGGGGGCGAGGGGTTCACCGAGAAGCGGGTCGCCGTCGTCCCAGATCGCCACGAGGCCCGCGCGCACCGGAGCGTACACAGCCGATCGATTGCCGACGACGATGCACGGCGCCCCCTCCAGCGCCCGCAGGAAGGCGCGGTACCGCTCGGGGTTCGTCTGGCGCGCGTCGAAGCGCACCACGCTCCCCACCGGCGCGATCCCACTGAGCGCGGAGAGCAGGCGGTCCAGGTCACGGTGATCCGGAACGACGAGCACGCTCGAGGTGCCTCTCGCGAGCATCCGCACCGCCGCCGCGGCGAGGAGCCCGGCCCATCCCGGAACGCCCCCGCACGCTTGCGGGATCGCTTCGACGGCTGCGCGGGCTCGTGTGTCGAGCACCTCGGCGAGCCCTTCATACTCGCCGATCGTCTCCTCCGCAGCCGCCGCGCACCCGTCGGCCACCTCCGGCGCGGCGGACTCAGCCGTCCACGTTTTCTCGACACGCACCTGGCGCTTCGGGATCACCAGACGCAAGACGTCGGAGGCCGATCCCGCCGCGCGGTCGGCGACGCGTCGAGCCAGGGTGTATAGGCGGGCCGGAAGGACCGGGACCGGAGAAACCACCGTCTCGACCTCCGACAGAGGGCGATCCGCGTCGTCCTCGTCGTCGATCTCCACGACGTACCCGTCGACGACACGGCCTGCGGTGCGCAACGGCACCTTGACCCGCACGCCGAGCGGCACATCGCCGAGGTGTGCAGGCAGCGCGTAGTCGAAGAGGCGGTCGAGCTGGGGCAGCGACGATTCCAGGAGCACGCGCGCGATGCGCCGGCTCTCGGTGCTCATCAGACCCCGGCGGCGCGGCGCAGCTCTTCGGCGCGGTCGGTGCACTCCCAGGTGAAGTCGGCGAGCTCGCGGCCGAAGTGGCCGTAGGCCGCGGTCTGCGCGTAGATCGGTCGCAGCAGATCGAGCTCCTCGATGATCGCCTGCGGGCGCAGATCGAAGACCTTCTCGATGGCTGCGGTGATCACGTCGTCCGCCACCGCTGCGGTGCCGAAGGTCTCGACGTAGAGCCCGACGGGGCGGGCGACGCCGATCGCGTACGCGACCTGCACCTCCGCGCGGTCGGCGAGCCCCGCGGCGACGACGTTCTTCGCGACCCAGCGCATCGCGTAGGCGCCGGAGCGGTCGACCTTGGACGGATCTTTCCCACTGAAGGCGCCGCCGCCGTGCCGTGCGGCGCCGCCGTAGGTGTCGATGATGATCTTGCGGCCGGTGAGACCCGCATCGCCCTTCGGTCCGCCGATGACGAAGGGACCTGCGGGGTTGATGTAGTAGTCGGCGTCGCTGAGCGCGAGGTCGAGCCCGGTCGTCGCCAGCACCGGGTCGATGACGTGCTCGCGCACCTGGGCACGCAGATCGTCCAGGGCGATGTCGGGGTTGTGCTGGGTGGACAGCACCACCGCGTCGATCGTCTTCGGCGTGAAGCCGTCGTAGCCCAGAGTCACCTGGGTCTTGCCGTCGGGACGGAGGAAATCGAGCAGACCGGAACGGCGGACGTCGGTGAGCCGCTCGGCGAGCCGGTGCGCCGTCCAGGCGGCCATCGGCATGAGCTGCGGCGTCTCATTGGTCGCGAACCCGAACATGATGCCCTGGTCGCCGGCGCCGAGCGCGTCCAGTCGATCGGTCGATGAGCCCTCGCGGTGCTCGTGGGCGTTGTCGACGCCGCTGGCGATGTCGCTGGACTGCTCGCCGACCGACACGCTCACCCCGCACGACGAGCCGTCGAAGCCGGTGTCGCTGGAGGTGTAGCCGATGCGGTTGACGACATCGCGCACGATGGTGGGGATGTCGACGTAGGCCTCGGTGCGGATCTCGCCGGCGACGTGGACGAGGCCCGTGGTGACCAGCGTCTCGACGGCGACGCGCGAGCCGCGGTCTTCGCCGATGAGCCCGTCGAGAATGCTGTCGGAGATCTGGTCGCAGATCTTGTCGGGGTGGCCCTCGGTGACGGACTCGGACGTGAACAGACGCAGCGCGCTCATCGGGGCTCCATGACGGGACGGAAGAAGGTGGTCGCTTGCAGAGTAGACCGCACCTCCGACATCGCGGAGGTGCGGTCCCGGGAGGTCACTCCGCGTGACGCAGGCGCAGCTTGTCCTCGTTGATCTCGTGCAGGGCGATCGTCAGGGGCTTGTCGTCGACGGACGAGTCGACGAGCGGGCCGACGTTGTCGAAGAGGTTGCCCTCGTGGAGGTCGGAGTAGTAGTCGTTGATCTGGCGCGCGCGCTTGGCCGCGTAGATGACGAGCTCGTACTTGGACTCGACGCGGTCGAGCAGGTTGTCGATGGGGGGATCGATGATGCCGTTGGTGTGATGTCCGGCCATGGTGGACCTCCTGAATCAGGCGACGGATGCGTCGCGAAGACAATGCTGGGGGCGCGCGTCAGCGCGCAGAGCCTGTAGACAATCCTACGACCTCCGCGGCGGCGGCGGCGACGTCCTCGTTGACGATGAGGTGATCGAACTCGTTCTGCGCCGCGAGTTCGACTTTCGCCGTGCGCAGGCGCCTGGCGCGCTCCTCCGCGTCCTCGGTGCCCCGGCCGACGAGCCGGTGCACCAGTTCGTCCCAGCTCGGCGGCAGCAGGAAGATGAGGGTGGCGTCAGGTTCGCTCCTTCGGACCTGCCTGGCCCCCTGCAGGTCGATCTCCAGCAGCACCGTCCGCCCCTCCGCGAGGGCGCGGTCGATGGGCGCGCGCGGAGTGCCGTAGCGGGACTTGTTGTGCACGACGGCGTGTTCGAGCAGTTCGCCGTCGGCGATGAGGCGGTCGAACTCGGCGTCGTTGACGAAGTAGTAGTGCACGCCGTCGATCTCGCCGGGGCGCGGCGCCCGGGTGGTCGCCGAGACGGACAGGTGGATCTCGGGGTTGTGCTCACGGATGTAACCTGCGACCGTGCCCTTGCCGACGGCGGTGGGCCCGGCGAGCACCAGCAGGTTGCTGCGTCCGCCGCGGGGTTCGAGCGGCGGGAAGCGCCCGTCGAGCCAGGCCTTCAGCACGGCGCGCTGGCGCACGCCGAGGCCGCCGAGCCGCTTCACCGGCGAGATCTGCAGGTCCGTGAGGATCCGATCGCGCTTGCCCTCGCCGATCGCCGGCAGCGCCAGCAGGAAGTCCGTGATCCGCATCGACCCATCCACCGATTCCGGATCGTCCGTCGCCCGCGCGAGCACGCGCTGCGGGGTGACCACCCTCGTGGTGAGATCGCGCTTGAGCGCGGCGCGCGCCCTGCGGCGCTCCACGGCGCGTCGCGCCGCGGCCACCCGGTCGACCTCGGGAACGGAACGGTGCTCAGGCACTTCTGGCCTCCGAATACTCGGCGACGCGCGCGTCGATGGCGGCGGCGAGGCCGTCGGGGCCCGCCGAGAGGATGCTCCGGCTCTCGCTCGCGATGACGGCCGGCCCCATGGCACCGAAACGGCCGTCGAGGTCGCGGGGCGTCGCGCCCTGCACCCCGAAACCGGGCGCGAGGATCGGCGCGAACGGCGAGAAGGCATCGATGCCGGCCGCAGGCCAGTCGACCGTCGCCCCGATCACGAAGCCGAACGGCGCCCACTCCCCCGGTGCGACGAGGGAGCTGTTGCGGACGGACACCTCGGAGATGATGCCCGCAGACACCGTCTCGCCCGCGGGCGAGAGCGAGCGCTGCAGCCCCGTGGCCTCGGGATTGCTCGTCGACGCAAGGACGAACACGCCCTTGCCCGTCGCCGCCGCGAGGTCGAAGGCGTCGGCGAGGGCGCCGACGCCGAGGAAGGGGTTCACCGTCAGGGCGTCGGCCTCCAGCGGCGCGCCCGGTGTCAGCCAGGCCGCCGCATACGCGTCCATCGTCGTCCCGATGTCGCCCCGCTTGGCGTCGGCGATGACGAGGAGGCCGGCCGCACGCGCTGCGGCCATGACCTCCTCGAGCGCGGCGATGCCCGCCGAGCCGAAGCGCTCGAAGAACGACACCTGCGGCTTGACAACGCCGACGCGATCAGCCGCGGCATCCACCGTGCGCAGCCCGAACTCCCGGACGCCCGCCGCATCCTGCCCAAGGCCCCAGGCATCGAGCAGATCCGCATGCGGGTCGATGCCGACGCACAGCGGGCCCCGCGCGGAGAGCACCGCGCGGACCCGCTCACCGAAGCCTGAGCTCATACCTGGGCCAGCCGATCGATCGCGTACTCCTGCAGGCTCTTCACGTCGAACCCTTCGTGTGCAGCATCCATTCCGCTCACCGCGGCGCCGAGCACCGCCATGGTGGTGAACAGCGCCTTGTCGGCGGCCACCGCCGCCGCGCGGATCTCGTATCCGTCGGCGCGGGCCGCGCCTCCCGACGGGGTGTTCACGATGATATCGATCGCGCCCTCGTCGATGAGGTCGACGACGTTCTTCGCGCCGGACTCCTGGGTGTCGCTGAACTTCTCCACGACCGTGACCGCAATGCCGTTGCGCGAGAGGATCTCGGCGGTGCCCTCGGTCGCGACGATCGTGAAGCCGAGCTGCTGCAGGCGATGCGCCGGGAGGATCACGGCCCGCTTGTCCGAGTCCGCGACCGAGATGAACACCGTTCCCGAGGTCGGCATGCCGCCGTATGCCGCCGCCTGACTCTTCGCGAAGGCGGTCGGGAAGTCGCGGTCTATGCCCATGACCTCGCCCGTCGAGCGCATCTCGGGGCCGAGGATCGAGTCGACCGTCTTGCCGTCGGCGGTACGGAACCGCTTGAACGGCAGCACCGCCTCCTTCACCGACACCGGCGAGCCGAGGGGCACCCGTGAACCGTCCTGCTGCGGGAGCATCCCCTCAGCGCGCAGCTCGGCGATGGTGGAGCCGGCCATGATGCGGCTGGCCGCCTTCGCCAGCGGGATGCCCAGGGCCTTCGATACGAACGGCACCGTGCGGCTCGCCCGAGGATTGGCCTCGATGACGTAGAGCACGCCCGCGCTGATCGCGAACTGCACGTTCAGCAGTCCTCGGACGCCCACACCCTTCGCGATGGCGAGGGTCGCGTCGCGCACCCGGTCGACGTCGGTGCGGCCCAGGGAGACCGGAGGCAGGGTGCAGCTGGAGTCGCCGGAGTGGATGCCGGCCTCCTCCAGGTGCTCCATGACGCCGCCGATGTACAGCTCGGCGCCGTCGTAGAGCGCGTCGACGTCGAGCTCGATGGCATCGTCGAGGAAGCGGTCGACGAGCAGCGGCTTGCCCTCCTCGATGATGACCTCGCCCGCGGTGCGCACGAAGTAGTCGCGCAGCGCCTCGGTGCCGTACACGATCTCCATGCCGCGGCCGCCGAGCACGAAGCTCGGGCGCACGAGCACCGGGTAGCCGATCTCCTCGGCGATGCGCACTGCGCCTTCGACGTCGATCGCGGTGCCGCTGCGCGGGGCGACGAGGCCGGCCTCGTCGAGCAGGCGCGAGAACAGCTCGCGCTCCTCTGCGAGGTCGATCGCCGCGGGGCTCGTGCCGAGCACGGTGTAGCCGGCGGCCTCGATGCCCTTCGCGAGTCCGAGCGGAGTCTGCCCGCCGAGCTGGCAAACGACACCGAGGATCGTGCCGCTGGCCGCCTCCGCGTCGAGCACCTCCAGGACGTCCTCGAGCGTCAGCGGCTCGAAGTACAGGCGGTCGGAGGTGTCGTAGTCGGTCGACACGGTCTCAGGGTTGCAGTTGACCATGACGGTCTCGAAACCGGCATCCGACAGCGCGAAGGACGCGTGCACGCAGGAGTAGTCGAACTCGACGCCCTGGCCGATGCGGTTGGGGCCGGAGCCGATGATGACGACCTTGGTGCGCTCGGAGGGGGCGACCTCGGTCTCGAAGTCGTAGCTCGAGTAGTGGTACGGCGTCAGCGCCGGGAACTCGCCGGCACAGGTGTCGACGGTCTTGTAGACGGGACGGATGCCGAGGCCGTGACGGAGCCCTCTGACCTCCTGCTCGGAGATCCCGCGGAGCTCGGCGAGCTGCGCGTCGGAGAACCCGTGCTCCTTGGCGTAGCGGATGGTGTCGGCATCCAGCTCCGCCGCCGTGCGGAGGGTCTCGGCGACCTCGTTGATGAGCACGATCTGGTCGAGGAACCAGGGGTCGATCGCGGTCGCGTCGAAGGCCTGCTCGATCGTGGCGCCCTTGCGCAGCGCCTGCTGCAGCGTGACGATGCGGCCGTCGGTGGGCGTCTTCGAGATCTCGAGGAGTTCCTCGACCGAACGATCCTCCTGACGCCAATGGAAGCTGGAGCCGCGCTTCTCCAGCGACCGCAGCGCCTTCTGCAGCGCCGTGGCGTAGTTGCGGCCGATGGCCATCGCCTCGCCCACCGACTTCATGGTGGTCGTGAGCGTGGCGTCGGCGGCCGGGAACTTCTCAAAGGCGAACCGCGGCACCTTGACGACGACGTAGTCGAGCGTGGGTTCGAAGCTCGCCGGAGTGACGCCGGTGATGTCGTTCGGGATCTCGTCGAGCCGGTAGCCGAGGGCGAGCTTGGCTGCGAGCTTCGCGATGGGGAAGCCCGTCGCCTTCGAGGCGAGAGCGCTCGAGCGCGAGACGCGCGGGTTCATCTCGATGACGATGATGCGGCCGTTGTCGGGGTTCACGGCGAACTGGATGTTGCAGCCGCCGGTATCCACGCCGACCGCGCGGATGATGTCGATGCCGATGTCGCGCAGCTTCTGGTACTCGCGGTCGGTCAGGGTCAGCGCGGGGGCGACGGTGATGGAATCGCCGGTGTGCACGCCCACCGGGTCGACGTTCTCGATCGAGCAGACGACGACCGTGTTGTCGGCCGTGTCGCGCATGAGCTCGAGCTCGTACTCCTTCCAGCCGAGGATCGACTCCTCCAGGAGCACCTCGTTCGTGGGCGAATCGTGCAGGCCGGCGCCGCCGATGCGGCGAAGATCCGCCTCGTCGTAGGCGAAGCCGGAGCCGAGACCGCCCATCGTGAACGACGGGCGGACGACGAGCGGATAGCCCAGCTGCTCGGCACCGGCGAGCAGCTCGTCCATGGAGTGGCAGATGACGGATGCCGCGACGTCCGCGCCCGCCTCGATGACGAGCTCCTTGAAGATCTGGCGGTCCTCGCCCTTCTTGATGGCGTCCACCTTGGCGCCGATGAGCTCGACGCCGTACTTGGCGAGGATGCCGCGCTCATCGAGAGCCATCGCGGCGTTCAGGGCCGTCTGACCGCCGAGGGTCGGCAGGATCGCGTCCGGCTTCTCCTTGGCGATGATCGTCTCGATGACCTCTGGGGTGATCGGCTCGATGTAGGTGGCGTCGGCGAAGTCCGGGTCGGTCATGATCGTCGCCGGGTTGGAGTTGACGAGGATGACCCGCACACCCTCCTCGCGCAGCACGCGGCATGCCTGGGTTCCGGAGTAGTCGAACTCGCAGGCCTGGCCGATCACGATCGGGCCGGAGCCGATGACGAGGACGGAGGTGATGTCGTCGCGCTTGGGCATTACTTGGCGTCCTTCTGGCTGGCGATGACCAGGTCGCGGAACCGGTCGAAGAGGTAGTTGGCGTCGTGCGGCCCGGCTGCCGCCTCGGGGTGGTACTGCACCGAGAAGGCCGGCAGGTCGAGGGCGCGCAGGCCCTCCACGACGTTGTCGTTGAGGCCGACGTGGCTGACCTCGACGAGGCCGTAGCCGTGCGGGCTCTCGAAGGTCCCCTCGATGGGGGCGTCGACGGCGAAGCCGTGGTTATGCGCGGTGATCTCGACCCGGCCGGTGGCCTTGTCGAGCACCGGCTGGTTGATGCCGCGGTGACCGAAGGTGAGCTTGTAGGTGCCGAGGCCCAGCGCGCGGCCGAAGAGCTGGTTGCCGAAGCAGATGCCGAAGTAGGGCAGCTTCGCGTCGAGCACTTCCCGCAGCACCGCCACCTGTCCGTCGGAGGCCGAGGGGTCGCCGGGGCCGTTGGAGTAGAAGACGGCAACCGGATCAATGGCGAGGATGTCGGCGAAGGTCGACGACTGCGGCAGGACGTGCACCTCGAAGCCGCGGGCGGCGAGGTTGTCGATCGTGGCCTGCTTGACGCCGAGATCGAGCACGGCGAGGTTGCCGATGCGCTCCCCCACGGCCGTCGTGACCGTCGGCACGTCCACCGAGACCTCGGCGGACAGGTTCTGCCCGGTCATCTCCGGGGCCTCGCGCACGAGGCGCAGCTGCTCTTCGGGGTCGAGGCCTGCGGCCTCGCCGGAGAACACGCCGCCGCGCATGGAGCCGGCGGAGCGGATGTGCCGGGTGATCGAGCGCGTGTCGATCGCGCTGATGCCCACGATGCCGTCCCGCACGAGGATCTCGTCGAGAGAGGCGTTCGCGCGCCAGTTCGAGACGACCCGCGAGGGGTCGCGCACGATGTAGCCCGACACCCAGATGCGACGGGACTCGGGGTCCTCGTCGTTCATGCCGGTGTTGCCGATGTGCGGCGCGGTCTGCAGCACGATCTGGCCTGCGTAGGAGGGGTCGGTGAGCGTCTCCTGGTACCCGGACATACCGGTGGCGAAGACCACCTCGCCCAGGGTGGTGCCGCGCGCTCCGTAGGCGCGGCCGACGTGGCGGGTCCCGTCTTCGAGGACGAGTACAGCCTTTTCGAGAGTCATGAAGCGGCTCCTGTGTCATCAGCGACCGGTACCAGCCGCTGCAGTTCTGCGATGAAGTTCTTCGGGTCGCCGCCGGCGACGCGGAGGTACGAGTCGACGACGGCCGTGTCGGATGCGGCCCACGCCACCCGCACGAGCCCGCCGGGCTCGACGGCCTTGTCGATGGTGACGCTCGCGCGGTCGACGCCGACGAGACGGGAGGCGGCGATGAACACCGTCGGGGCGCCGTCGAGGCAGAGCGCGAGACCGCGGTCCGTCACGGCGGCCTCGCCCTTCGCCCGGTACGCGAGCGGCGACAGGGTGAGCCGTTCCAGCGGCTCGTCGTGCCTCGTGGTCGACACGTAGAGCACATCGCGCCGATCCATCACCTCGGCGTGCTCGGGCACACCGAGCGGGGCGGAGAGCGTCGCGTCGCGTCGGAGGCGCGCGCGCCAGGCGAGCAGGATCACGACGAGCACGAGCGCTGCGAGGGCGATCATGACCCCGATGGCGACCTCGCGGCTCACCGCTGCCCGCTCCGGGTCGGACGGTCCAGCTCCGCGACCACCGCGGCGTCGTCGACCGTGAGCACCCCGCCGTGCAGCGTGTACTGCACGCGGCCGGGGAGGTCGCGTCCGAGGTAGGGCGAGTTCACGCTGCGGCCGTGGAGGTCGCCTTCGGTGAACACGCCAGCGACGGAGGCGTCGTAGAGCGCGAGGTGGGCAGGGCGGCCGACCTCGATCGGCGTGCCGTGCCCTGCGAGGCGTCCGATGGCGGCAGGCGCCGCGCTCATCACCCTGGCGACATCCGCCCATCCGAGCAGCCCCGTCTGCACCATCGACTGGTGCACGACCCGCAGCGCGCTCTCCAGGCCCACCATGCCGTTGGCCGCGGCCTGCCACTCGCAGCTCTTGTGCTCGCTCGGATGCGGCGCGTGGTCCGTGGCGACGATGTCGATCGTGCCGTCTGCGAGTCCTTCGCGCACGGCGAGCACGTCCTCCTCGCGGCGCAGCGGCGGGTTGACCTTGAACCGCGCGTCGTAGCCGCGCACGAGCTCGTCGGTCAGCAGCAGATGGTGCGGGGTGACCTCGGCGGTCACCGCGATCCCGCGCTTCTTTGCCCAGCGGATGATGTCCACCGATCCGGCGGTGGACAGGTGGCACACGTGCAGGCGCGAGCCGACGTGCTCGGCGAGCAGCACGTCGCGGGCGATGATCGACTCCTCGGCGACGGCCGGCCACCCGGCGAGGCCGAGTTCGGCAGACACCGTGCCCTCGTTCATCTGGGCGCCCTCGGTGAGACGTGGGTCCTGCGCGTGCTGCGCGATCACCCCGTCGAAGGACTTCACGTACTCGAGCGCGCGGCGCATGATCAGCGGATCCCAGACGCAGGAGCCGTCGTCGCTGAAGACGCGCACCTGCGCGCGGGAGGTCGCCATGGCGCCGAGCTCGGCGAGGCGCTCGCCCTTCTGCCCGACGGTGACGGCTCCGATCGGCTGCACGGTGGCGTAACCGGCCGCCTCGCCGAGCGCGAGCTCCTGCTCGACGACGCCGGCCGTGTCGGCGACCGGCGAGGTGTTCGGCATCGCGAAGACGGCCGTGTAGCCGCCGGATGCTGCGGCGCGGGTTCCGGTGAGGATCGTCTCAGATGCCTCGTAGCCGGGCTCGCGCAGATGCGTGTGCAGGTCGACGAGGCCGGGCAGTGCCACGAGGCCCTCGGCGTTGATGACCCGCGCGCCGGCGCGGCTGAGGCCGGCGCCGATCTCGGCGATGACGCCGTCCTCGATGATGATGTCGGCGCTCTCGGCGCCGAGAAGCTGTGCGCCGGTGATGACGAGAGTCTCGCTCACAGGTCTCCCCCTCGTTCGTCGTCTCGTTCTCCTGCCAGCAGCAGGTACAGCACGGCCATGCGCACGGACACGCCGTTCGCGACCTGTTCGAGCACCGTTGAGCGCTCGGAATCGGCGGCTTCTGAGGAGATCTCGAGCCCCCGGTTCATGGGTCCGGGGTGCATCACAATGCTACCGCTCGGCAGCGACTGCACGCGCAGGGCGTCGAGGCCCCATCGGCGCGAATACTCCCGCTCAGTGGGGAAATACGCGGCGTTCATGCGCTCGAGCTGGATGCGCAGCATCATCACCGCGTCCGGGCCTTCGGCGAGGGCATCGTCGAGGTCGTAGACCACGCGCACCGGCCACAGCGATACGTTCTGCGGCAGGAGCGTGGGTGGGGCCACGAGCGTGACCTCGGCGCCCAGCGTCGTGAGCAGCCAGACGTTCGAGCGCGCCACTCGCGAGTGCAGCACGTCGCCGACGATGACGATGCGCAGGCCCGCAAGATCGCGGCCGCGGCTGTCGGCGCCGAAGAACCGCTTGCGGATCGTGAACGCGTCGAGCAGCGCCTGCGTGGGGTGCTCGTGGGTGCCGTCGCCCGCGTTCACCACGCCGGCGGAGATCCAGCCGCTGGTGGCGAGCGTCTGCGGAGCCCCCGATGCGGAGTGCCGGATCACCACGGCATCCGCCCCCATCGCCTGGAGGGTCTGCGCCGTGTCCTTCAAGCTCTCGCCCTTGGAGACGCTGGAGCCCTTGGCGGCGAAGTTGATGACGTCGGCCGAGAGCCGCTTGGCTGCAGCTTCGAAGGAGATGCGCGTGCGGGTGGAGTCCTCGAAGAAGAGGTTGACAACGGTCTTGCCGCGCAGGGTCGGCAGCTTCTTGACCTCGCGCGACTGCGTGTCGGCCATGTCCTCGGCGACGTCGAGGATGCGCAGCGCCGTGGCGCGGTCCAGGGTGCGGGTATCGAGGAGGTGCCTCATGCCTCGATCGTCACCCCCTCGGCGCCGTCGTCCTCGACGAGGCGCACGTTCACGCGCTCGGCGCGTGCGGACGGGATGTTCTTGCCGACGAAGTCGGGGCGGATCGGCAGTTCGCGATGGCCGCGGTCGACGAGGATCGCCAGGCGCACGATCGCCGGGCGTCCGATCGACTGCAGGGCGTCGAGGGCGGCGCGGATGCTGCGCCCGGAGAACAGCACATCGTCGACGAGGACCACGGTCTTGCCGTCGATGCCCCCGGCGGGGATGTCGGTCGGATGTGGCGAGCGGGTCGGATGCTTGGCGAGGTCGTCGCGGAACAGCGTGACGTCGAGGGCCCCCGCGGGGACGGGCGTCTGCGCGATCTCGCTGACGAGGGCGGCCAGGCGCCGGGCGAGAGTGACGCCGCGGGTCGGAATGCCCAGCAGGACGAGGTTCTCAGCCCCTCGGTTGGATTCGAGGATCTCGTGCGCGATGCGGGTCAGCGCCCGCGACACGTCGGCGTCCTGCAGCACGGTGCGTGCAGCCATTCGCCACTCCCTTCTCCGCCTCACAGGACGGTGTTAAAGGTGGTGTGGATGCGTCCAGTCTAGCCGCCCCGGATCCCGCCCGAGAAACCGCTTCCGTCATGAGTCACCACCCCTGCGGTGGTGTCTGGCGCCGGAAGTGGTTTCTCGACGCCTGGGGTCAGGCTCCGACGACGGCGATGCCCTGCGCCGTGAACTGCGCGAGGAGCTGGGCGTCGAGGCCGGCATTGGCGAGCGGATGCTGATCATCCCGGCATCCGGAGAGAGCGGACCGCAGTGGATCTATCGGGCCGCCCTGCGCACGATCGATCCGGGTCGGCGATGCGGCCCCGAGTTCGATGATCCGTCGCGTGGCGCCTACACCGTCGAGCACGTGCGGCTGGACGACCTGCCTGCGCTGAACTTGCTCCCCGAGGAGGCGAAGCGGTTGCTGCTCAGCATCCGCTCGTGAGAAACCATTCCCGCCATGAGACACCACGTCCGAGGTGGTGTTTGGCGCCGGAAGTGGTTTCTCGGCATCTGGGTCAGGCGCCGACGACGGCGACGCCCCGCTCGCGGGCGGCGTCGGCGAGACGGCGGTCGAAGGTCGCGAGCGTCGCGCCGAGCTCGACGGCCGTTGCGAGGATGTAGGCGTCGGGCAGCTTGAGCCCGGTCCGGGCGCGCAGGCGTGCCACGCGCAGCGGCTCGTCGATCAGCTGACGGTGACGCTCCACACCCAGCCGCGCAAAGTCATCAAGCGCTCGCTGCTCCTCGCCCACCCGCGCGGGTCCCACCAGGGACTCGGCAAGAGTCACCGGATGCAGCATCAGGTCTTCCTCGGTGTCGAGGATGCCGAAGGCGGCCTCGGTATGCGCATCGGATCCGGCCCAATACGAGATCAAGACGCTCGCGTCGAGCACGATCATTCCGGCCAGTCCTTCCGAAGCTCCTCCAGATAGCCCGGAGGGTACGCGTCGGCATACGTGCCCCGGGTCTCCTCCAGCACCTTCCGCCGCGCAGCCCGACGCGCGGCGCGTCTCGCGGCGAGGGCTTCGATGCCGCTCTCGGCGAGACGCGCGACCAGCTCGGAGCGGGACGCGCCCGGCCACTCCTTCGCCGCCAGTTCGAGACCGGCGGCGAGCTCAGGGGTCTGCGTCACCTGGATGCGTGGAAGGGTCGTGGCCATGCATCGAGTGTACCGCCGTATGCCATAGTGGTACAGGTATCAGCATCCGCTCGTGAGAAACCACTTCCATCATGAGTCACCAGGTGAGAGGTGGTGTCTGGCGCCGGAAGTGGTTTCTCGGCGTCAGGAGGCCTCGCGCAGCGCCTCTTCGGTGAGCGGGCAGTGCTCGGCGCGGATCGGATGCCCGGCGGTCGAGAGGCACTTGCCGGTCTTCAGGTCCCACTTCCAGTCGTGCATGGAGCAGGTGAGGATGCCGTCCTCGTCGACCTTGCCGGTTTTGGTGAGGTCGGCGCGCAGGTGCGGGCAGCGCCGCTGCACGACCCAGTCGCCGATCTGCGCGTCTTCGGTCTGGTCGGTCTGCTCGGAGTACCAGTTCTCGACGTACTCGATGCGGTCAACCGACAGGCACTTGAGGAAGGTCGTGAGGAACTCGTTGAACTTGCCGCTGCGCCCGACGGAGAACTGCATCGAGAGGAAGATCGAGTTCGACCAATCGATCTCATGATCGCGGATGTTCGTCGACACGAGATCGGCGGGGATCGTGTACCAGTAGATGCACTCCTCGCCCGCGTACTCGCGGACCTTCGCCCGCGGGAAGTCGACGACCATGTCGAGGTCGCCGATCTTGAAGCGGACGTTGCCGCCGACGCCCAGGCGGATCGTGCGCGACTTCTTCAGCAACGGCTCCCACCACGCCTTGATCGCGGCGAGGATCTCATCGGCGGGCAGGACTTCGGCGCGCGAGGCGATCTCGTTGGTGATCTCCTGCTGACGCGCGGCGCGCTGCTCCTCGAGGTAGTCCCACTTCTCGTCGAAGATGTGCGCGATCTCGGCATCCGTGTACAGGCTCTGCGAAGTGGTGACCTCGCCGCCCTCCACCGTCACGACGGTGCCGGGGATGAAGAGCTGCCCGTCGTACTGCGGGGCGAGCTCCTTCATGTGCGCGAGGAACTGCTTCTGATCGGTGAAGATCGACTCGCCGTTGCGGCCGGTGCCGTTGAAATCGAAGAGGTCGTCACGCAGGAACATCGGAGGGCCCGCCATCGGGAAGACGTGCGGCGCGTCGACCTTCTCGATGTAGAACATCGCACGCTTGTTCTGGGCCTCGCGCTTGAGCTGGGCAAAGTTCTGCTTGGCGTCGAGCGGCAGATCGTAGACCATCGGCCACCAGATGGCCCCCGACACCTGCGTGAAGTAGGCGTCCGGCGTGCCGAACCGGGCGAGCGCGTCGAGATCGAGCGGATGCGAGTCGTTCTGGTTGAGCACGGAGCCCGTGCCGTCGTCGACGCTCAACGAGGAGTCGCCGATGGGGCCGTCGCTTGGTGCACGCAGCGGCGTGATCATGAGCTTCAGCTCGCCGCGCTCGATGATCTCGCCAGCCGGCGCGTTGGTGATGTTCTCGTACCCCAGCGCGCGGATGTCGCGTTCGAGGTCGTCGGTGGGGTACTCCGGCAGCAGGACCTCGATGTCCTTGCGGATGTAGCGCTCGAGCAGTCGCGGGTCGAAGTGGTCGCGATGACGATGCGAGACGTAGAGGAAGTCCGCTTCGCGACCGAAGCGCTCCCAGTCGAGCCCACGGTTGTCGGGGAACGGGAACCAGGAGCCGAAGAACGAGGGGCCGAGCACGGGGTCGCAGATGATGTTGCCACCGAGCGTCTCGATGAACATACCCGCGTGGCCGAGCCCAGTGATCCGCATTGCGCATTCCTCCCGAAGTGGACCACTCGAGTCTACCGGCGGCGCCTGGACGCATCCGGAGACCGGCCGTGACTATCCCGTTGCTATTCCTCGAAGAGGCCCCGGATGTCCTCTGCGGTGAGCGACTGCGCGAAGAGCTCGTCGTCGTCCATCACGGCCGTGAACAGCCGCGCCTTGCGCTGCTGCAGTTCGAGCACCTTCTCCTCGATGGTGCCGGTGGAGATCATCCGGTAGACGAACACCTGACTGGTCTGCCCGATCCGGTGCGTGCGGTCGATCGCCTGAGCCTCTGCGGCCGGGTTCCACCACGGGTCGAGGAGGAAGACGTAATCGGCCTCGGTGAGGGTGAGGCCGAACCCGCCGGCCTTGAGGCTGATGAGGAACACCGGCTGCTCCCCCGTCTTGAACCCGTCGATGACCTCCTGACGTCGGCGTGTCGAGCCGTCGAGGTGGGCGTACGGGATGCCGGCGTCGTCGAGACGCGCCGCGGCCAGGTCGAGGAAGGACGTGAACTGGCTGAACACGAGGGCGCGGTGGCCCTCGGCCTGCAGCTCGACGACCCGTTCAAGCAGGGTGTCGAGCTTGCTCGAGCCGATCTCCGCGTCGTCCTCGTCGATGAGGGCCGGCGCGAGACTGAGCATCCGCAGCAGTGTCAGCGAGCGGAAGACGATGAAGCGGTTCTTGTCGAGGTCATCGATGAGCCCGAGCACCTTCTGCCGCTCGCGCTGCAGCACCACGTCGTACTTCGCACGGTGCGCGGGGCTCAGCTCGACCTCGAGCAGCTGCTCCTGCTTGGGCGGCAGGTCGGCGGCGACGAGCTCCTTCGTGCGGCGGAGCATGAGCGGGCGGATGCGGCGGCGCAACTGCGCGAGGCGACGGGCCCGGTACTCCCCGCCCTCCTCGTTCTCGGGGACCTTGCCCTTCTCGATCGGCTGGATGTACCACTCGCGGAACTTCCGCGCCGACGGGAACAGGCCGGGGGCTGCGAGTTTGAGCAGCGACCACAGCTCGGAGAGGCTGTTCTCCATCGGCGTGCCGGTGACGGCGTAGGTCGCATCCGCCCGGAAGGTCGAGATCGCACGGTGCAGCTTCGTCTTCGGGTTCTTCACGAACTGCGCCTCGTCGAGGATGATGCCTGCCCACTCGATCTCGGCGAAGCGCTTCTCGTCGAGCCGGGCCACCGTGTAGGAGCTCACCACGACGTCGGCGGAGCGCGCGGCATCGCGCACCCCTCCGGCGCGGCGGGAGTCAGTGCTCTCGACGACGGCGACGCGCAGCTCAGGGGTGAACCGTGCGGCCTCTGATCGCCAGGTGCTGAGCACCGACGTCGGCGCGAGCACGAGGAAGGGACGGGTCTCCCCCGCTTCGCGGGTGTGCTGCACGAAGCTCAGCAGCTGCAGCGTCTTGCCGAGTCCCATGTCGTCGGCGAGGATGCCGCCGAGCCGATGGCGCCAGAGGAACGTCAGCCAGTCGTAGCCGGTCTTCTGATAGGGGCGCAGCTGCGCGCGCAGTCCCGTCGGCAGCGCGGTGGCCGGCACTCCGGTCGCCTGGCGGAGCCCCTCGGCGAGCGTGCGCCAGCCCACCGCTGACTCCGACTCGTCGGCGAGGTCCTCGAACTCCTCCCAGAGGTCGATCTGGTAGCGACTGATACGAGGGCCGGTCTCCCACTCGTCGAGTTCCCCCGCCTCATCGATGAGCTCGCGCAGGCGATCGAGCGACGGATGGGCGAGGGAGAAGTAGCCGCCGTCGGAGAGCAGGAGCTTCTTCTTGCCTGTGCTCAGTGCGCTGAACAGCGGACCGAACGGGATACTGCGGCCGTCGATCGTGACGATGATGCCGAGATCGAGCCAGTCGGCGTCGGTCGACTCCACGGTGGTGACCTTCACCTCCGGATCTCCGGTGAGCTCCCGGTACTCCTTGCGCCGCCCGCTGGTCGCGACCGTGACCCCGATCGCCTCGAACGCGGGCACGACGGTGACGACGAAGGCGGCGGCGTCGACGTCGTGGAAGGAGCCGGATGCTCGCAGGCGCGTCGCGCTGTGCTCCTGCCAGACCGTCTCGAGCGCGGCCCGCGCTGCGGCCTCGCCCTCGGCGTCGCGCACGGCGGCCGCGTTCCATTCGAATGGCACGGTGCCGAAGCCCTGGTAATCCCACTCGAATGCGTAGCTGACGACGTCGCCGCGTTCGAACACCACACGCAGCAGCGGGCGCGGCGCCGGGATCGCAGGCAGCTCGACGGACCCGTCGGTGCGCACCGGCGAACTGCGCGCGAGCAGCGGGTAGGCGTCGACGGTGAACGCGCGCTCCTCGTCGGCGGGGACCGCGATGGGCTCTCCCGCAGTCAGCAGCGCGTGCACCGGCGTCGACAGCGCTGCCTCGGCGAGGACGATCTCGATCTCACGCCCGCGGAGGGTCGCCGTGTAGAGCCCGCAGTGGCCGACGGGGTGCACGTCGGACTGCGGGAACCGGACGCCGTCGACGACGGCTTCGGCGGCGACGGACAGCCGCCCGGTCGCATCGCGGCTGATCCGCACCTCGAGCTGCGCCTCGTCGGCGAGGCGCACCGCGGTGTTCTTCTGCACGCTCACCAGCGGGATCCCGAGGGCGGCGCCGGTGCGCAGGTGCGCCCACAGCAGCGTCGACTCGACGCGGTCGAGCGTGAGCCACTCGCCGGCTGCCGTCGACAGCAGCGCGTCGCGCGAGATGCTGAGCAGGTCGCCGAACCAACGGCTCTGGGCGCGGGCGAACGTGCCGGCGTCGCGCCGCACGGCGTCCCATCCGGCGTGCCCCTGGATCCAGGCGCCGGTCTGCGCGCTGCGCATCAGCGGCCGGATCGCGAGCTGCAGCTCGCCCGTGGGCCCTGCCAGATCGCGCGGCGTCGCCGCCCGCACGACGCGGGGCGCCCAGTGGTTGCCGGGGCGGGCCTCACGATGGCGCAGCTCGAAGCCGAGCGCCAGCGCCTGCGCGTGCGAGGCGGGCGCAGCCGCGGTGAGCGACCGCCAGGAGGGCGCCCTGGGCGGCGGAGCCGCGGGCGGGAGCGCGGGGTCGGCTCTCGGTGCTACAGCCCCCTCCTGCCGCCGGTACTCGCGGACGTTCGACGCGAGCAGCGCCGCCACGACGTGCTTGCAACCGGATCCGACCGGACAGCTGCACCGGGTCGAGCGCACCCGGCGCTTGCCGCTGGACGCCGTGAACACGATGACGGTGACGTACTGGGCATTCCCGGATCCCCGGACGTAGGCCTCGAGCTCCTCGCGCTCCTCGTGCCAGACGAGGTCGAGCACATTGCCCTCGCGGAAGTACCCCAAGCCGCGCGTGTATCCGCCCGCATCCGTGATCTGCATGAGATCGCGGAGGTCGACATGGGGAGCGGGCATGCGCACATCCTTCCCGCAGCATCCGACATCGCCGGATCTGCGCCGAGGGGCCGGTCTCAGCTGGCGCGGGCCACCCGGGCCAGCACGCCGTGCACGAAAGCGCCGGAGTCGTCGGTGGAGAACTCCTTGGCGAGCTCCACGGCCTCGTCGATCGCGACAGCGGTGGGCACGGCGTCGTTGTACACGATCTCCCACACGCCGATGCGCAGCAGGGCGCGATCGACGGCGGGCATGCGCTCGAGCTTCCAGTCGCGGCTGTGCGTGGTGATGTGCTCGTCGATCTCGTCGCGGTGGTCGATGACGCCGTCGACGATCTCGCGTGCGTACAGCCACGACGCCTGGCGAGCCGGCTCGCTGGCCGCGCGCTTGGCCTCGGCGGCCAGGGTCGTCGCGAGCTCGTCCCCGCGCACATCGGCGGAGAAGATGATGTCGAGTGCGCGCTTGCGCGCCTTCGTCCGGGCGCTCACGCCTTACTTCTCGCGACCGAGGTAGTCACCCGTGCGGGTGTCGACCTTGACCTTGGTGCCGGTCTCGAGGAACAGCGGGACCTGGATCTCGTAGCCGGTCTCGAGGGTCGCGGGCTTGGTGCCGGCCGAGGAGCGGTCGCCCTGGAGGCCCGGCTCGGTGTAGGTCACCTCGAGGATGACGGATGCCGGCAGGTCGATGTACAGCGGGTTGCCGTTGTTGAGGGCGATCGTGACCTGCTGGTTCTCGAGCAGGAAGTTCTTCGCGTCGCCGACGGTCGCCGCCCCCACCGTGATCTGGTCGAAGTCGGTCTGGTCCATGAAGACGTAGCCGTCGCCGTCGGTGTACAGGTAGGTGTAGTCGCGGCGGTCGACGTTCTCGATCTCGACCTTGGCGCCGGCGTTGAACGTCTTGTCGACGACCTTGCCGGTGAGGACGTTCTTGAGCTTGGTGCGCACGAACGCACCGCCCTTGCCCGGCTTGACGTGCTGGAACTCGACGACGCTCCAGAGCTGGCCCTCGAGGTTGAGGACGACGCCGTTCTTGATGTCTGCGGTAGATGCCATGCGAAGAGGAGTTCCGTTTCTGAGTCTGCGGGGCTCGGAGGAGCCGACAGTCGATTCTACGCGATGAGCGCGGCCAGCTCCCGCACGGCGTCGGCGTAGCCGTCGACGCCCCGCCCGATGATGCGGACCGCCGCGACGTCGTGCAGGTACGAATGGTGCCGGAACTCCTCACGCGCGTACACGTCGGAGATGTGCACCTCGGCGAAGGGCAGTCCGATGCCGGTGAGCGCGTCGCGCAGCGAGACCGAGGTGTGGGTGAGGCCGCCTGGGTTGATCACGACGCCCGCGCAGTCCGCGCGGGCGGCATGGATCGCATCGATCAGCACACCCTCGTGATTACTCTGCACCGCCCGCAGCTCGAACCCGACCGAGGCCGCGGCCTCGGCTGTCAGCCGCTCGACGTCGGCGAGCGTGGCGGACCCGTAGATCCCGGGTTCCCTGGTGCCGAGGAGGTTGAGGTTCGGACCGTTGACGAGCAGAAGGCGGCGAGGGGCTGTCACGTCCCGCACTCTAGCAGCGGCCGCCGCATCACGTGCTCGCGGCCGAATCCCTCGGTGATCACCTCGCCGTCGCGCACGAACCCGTTGCGCGCGTAGACGGCCTCGGCCCGCGCGTTGTCGACGTGGACCTCGAGGACGAGCGCCGAGAGCCCGCGCTCCCGCGCCCACTCGGCCGCAGCCGCGAACAGCGCGTCGATGATGCCGGTGCCGCGGTGGCCGTCGGCGACGTACACGCCCACGACGAGCCCCGCGTCGGCGTGATCGTGGCGCGGCAGGACCGTGACGGTGCCGACCCACTCGCCGGCATCCGTCACCGCGACCAGCTGCGCGGCGGGCGCATCGCCCGATGCGCTCGCCGCGCGCTCCTGCCAGAAGCGGTCGGGCTGGGCCGCGGTGTTCTCCGCGGTGTCGAGGAAGGCGATGGGCGCCGCGTCGTCGGCCAGCGCCCGCAGCCGCAGCGCCTTGACCTCGCGCCAGTCGTCGGCGGTGATCCGCCGGACGGTGAAGCTCACGCGCCCACTTCCTGATAGGCGGCGAACAGCAACGACTCGTCTGGCGCCTGGAGCACGGTGGGCTTGCCGATCTCGTCGAGCACGATGAAGCGCAGCATTCCGCCACGGCTCTTCTTGTCCCGCTGCATGGTCGCCAGCAACTGCTGCCAGGCGCCGGCCCGGTAGGTGGTCGGAAGCCCCAGCGATTCGAAGATGGTGCGGTGCCGCTCCGCGGAGACGTCGGAGAGCCTGCCTGCCAGACGCGACAACTCGGCCGCGTACATCATGCCGACCGAGATCGCGGCGCCATGACGCCACTTGTAGCGCTCGGCGTGCTCGATGGCGTGGCCGAGAGTGTGCCCGTAGTTGAGGATCTCGCGCTGCCCGGCCTCGCGGAAGTCGTCGGAGACGACCTGCGCCTTCATGTCGATGGCGAGCTCGACGGCGCGGCGGAACCCGGGCGTGGTCGTGTCGACGGCCGCTGCGGGGTCGGCTTCGATGATGTCGAGGATCTCCGGGGCCCAGATGAATCCGGCCTTGACGACCTCGGCGAACCCGGCGGTGGCCTCGTTCGCCGAGAGGCTGCCGAGTTCGTCGAGATCGCCGATGACCGCGCGCGGCGCCCAGAAGGCGCCGACGAGGTTCTTGCCCTCGGCGGTGTTCACCCCAGTTTTGCCGCCCACCGAGGCGTCGACGAGGCCGAGCACGGTGGTCGGCACCTGCACGACCTGAACACCCCGCAGCCAGGTCGCCGCGACGAAGCCGGCCAGATCCGTCACCGCGCCCCCGCCGTAGCCGACGACGGCATCGGTGCGGGTGAAGTCGGCCTGCCCCATGACCTGCCAGCAGAAGGCCGCGACCTCGATGCGCTTGCCCTGCTCGGCGTCGGGGATCTCGGCCAGCAGCACCTCGCGCTGGCCGTTCGCGGTATCGGCGAGGAGGCGCTCACGGAGCTCGGCGGCACGAGCGGCCAGCGTCGGCGGGTGCACGACGAGGACCTTGCGCACCGTCGGGGCGAGAGCCTCGGACACCCGGTCGAGGATGCCGCGTCCGATCGTGATGTCGTAGGCATCCGTGCCCGTCACGCTGATGGTCGTCGTGCTCATCGCTGTTCTCTCCTCCATGCCGCGATCTCCTCGGCGATCCGCTGCATCGGGCGGCGGGACGTGTCGAAGGTCACCGTGGCCACCTCGTCGTACAGGTCGCGCCGCTGCGCGAAGATCTCCGTCCAGCGTGCCAGCGGGTCCTCTCCGGCCAGCAGCGGCCTGCCTCCGCCGATGATGCGTTCGGCGACCGCCTCCGGGGTCACCGTCAGGTAGACCACGGGATGCCGCCGCAGCAGCTCGCGCGTGCCGGCATCCGTCACCGCCCCGCCGCCGAGCGAGACGACACCGCCCTCTTCGAGTGCCACCCTGACCGTCTCGCGCTCCAGCGCACGAAAATGAGTCTCGCCGTGCTCGTCGAAGATCGCGGGGATCGGGCCGTGCGTCTGCACGATGCGCTTGTCGGTGTCGATGAACGCGATGCCCAGGAGCCGCGCCACACGTCGTCCGACGCTGGTCTTGCCTGCACCCATCGGGCCGACGAGCACCAGCGTCAGCGGCTCAGCCGCGCTCGTCATGCGCGATGAGCGCTGCCTCGGATGCCGGGGCGGTGCGCAGCTCGGCGGGGATGGCGACGAGGTAGGACTCGAGGTTCCGCTTCGTCTCGCGGATGCTGTCGCCGCCGAACTTCTCGAGCACGGCGTTCGCGATCTCGATCGCCACCATGGCCTCCGCGACCACGCCGGCGGCGGGCACCGCGCAGACGTCAGAGCGCTGGTGGTGGGCGGTGGCGTCCTCGCCGGTGGCGACGTCGATCGTGCGGAGCGCGTGCGGGACGGTCGCGATCGGCTTCATGCCGGCCCGCACCCGCAGCACGGTACCGGTGGACATGCCGCCTTCTGTGCCGCCTGCACGGTCGGAACCGCGCGTGATCCCGCCCTCGGTGGCGAAGAGCTCGTCGTGGGCCGCCGAACCCCGTCGGCGCGTCGTCTCGAAGCCGTCGCCGACCTCCACGCCCTTGATCGCCTGAATGCTCATGAGGGCCTGCGCGAGACGCGCGTCCAGGCGCCGGTCCCACTGCACGTGCGATCCGAGCCCGGGCGGCAGCCCGTAGGCGAGCACCTCGACGATGCCGCCCAACGTGTCGCCGTCCTTCTTCGCGTCGTCGACCTCGGCGACCATGAGCGCGGAGGTCGCCGGGTCGAAGCAGCGCAGCGGATCGGCATCGAGCACGTCGACGTCGTCCGGGGTCGGCACCGGCGAGCCGTACGGCACCTGCACCGGTCCGATCGACAGCGTGTGGCTGACGAGGCGGATGCCAAGCTCGCCGAGGAAGGAGCGCGCGATGGCGCCCAGCGCGACGCGGGCGGCGGTCTCGCGGGCGCTCGCGCGCTCGAGGATGGGACGGGCCTCGTCGAAGTCGTACTTCTGCATGCCGACGAGGTCGGCGTGGCCGGGGCGCGGGCGGGTCAGCGCCGCACTGCGACCGCGCGACTTGTCGGTGAGCTCGACCGGTTCGGGGTTCATGACCTCGATCCACTTCGGCCACTCCGTGTTGCCGATGCGCAGCGCGATGGGGCTGCCGAGGCTCTTGCCGTGACGGACGCCGCCGGAGATCGTCAGCTCGTCCTGCTCGAACTTCATCCGAGAGCCCCGCCCGTAGCCGAGCTTGCGGCGCAGGAGATCGGCCTGGATGGCGGCGGATGACACCGGGACGCCGGAGGGCAGTCCCTCCATGACGGCAATGAGTTCTGGGCCGTGCGATTCGCCGGCCGTGAGCACGCGGAGCATTGCTCCAGTCTCCCATGCGTTCGGAGCTTCCTCGTCTCCGTGACGTTCGACGCGCTACAGTGCGGCACGCATCGCCGCGATCACCGCGGCCTCATCGGCGAGCGGGAGCGACGGATCGCCGTGCGCGAAGATGCGGATCTGGCGCACCGCCTGATGCAGCAGCATCCCGAGCCCTGCGATGGCCTCCCCGCCGGTCCACGATGCCGCCAGCGCCGAGGGCCACGGCGAGTAGGCGACGTCGAACAGCGCCCCGCCGCGAGCGGCGAGCGGGCCGACGACCGCCTCGTCCAGCACCGTGCCGCCGGGGAGCGAGGCGATCGTGAGGTCGACGGCATCCGATGCCGCGTCGAAGGGCGCGATCGTCACGGCGACGCCGAGCCGCTCCCCCAGGGCTGCGAGGCTCCTGGCGCGCTCGGGGCGCCGTGCGCGCACGTCGACGTGCGTTGCTCCCAGATCCGACACCGCCACCAGAGCGGATGCCGAGGTCGCGCCTGCGCCGAGGAGGCGCACCCGCTCGAGCGCGACGATGCGGTGCTCCGCCAGTGCGTCGACGATGCCGCCGACATCGGTGTTGAACGCGGCGATCCGCTCTCCGAGCAGAAGGGTGTTGGCGACGCCGGTGAGCCCGGCGTGGGCGTCGCGGATGTCGGCGATGCGGAACGCCTGCTCCTTCAACGGCATCGTGAGCGACAGCCCGCGCCACGAGTCGTCGAGCGCGCGCACGGTCGAGGCGAAGGCCGCCTCGGTCACCTGACGGCGGTCGTACTGCCAGTCGAAGCCGAGCACCTCGTACGCGGCCGCATGCAGCTGGGGCGACTTCGAGTGGGCGATCGGGTCACCCCACACCGCCAGATGCGACTCAGGCACAGTACGGCTTGTTCTCATCGACCCGGCACCAGGCATCGAGCTGATCGACGGCGTCCAGATGCTGCTCGTAGGTGTCCGAGAACAGCGTCTCTCCGGTGCGCAGATCCACGGCGACGAAATACAGCCACGAGCCGTCGGCAGGGTCGATGGCGGCTTTGAGCGCTTCCTCGCCCGGCAGCGAGATCGGCCCCGCAGGAAGCCCATGATGCACATAGGTGTTGTAGAGGTTCGACGCGTCTTCGCGCTGCTCCGGCGTCGTCCACACGGTGCCGGTGATGCCTGCGCCGTACGCGACCGTGGCGTCCGACTGCAGCAGCATGTCGATGTCGATGCGGTTCAGGAACACACGGGCGATCTTGCGCATGTCCTCCGCCGACGGCCCCGACTCCTTCTGCACGAGAGCTGCGAGCGTGAGGATGCGGAACCGATCCTGTTCGGCGACGCCGAGCGCATCGAGCCGGGTATAGGTCTCGTCGACCATGCGCTGGAGGACGGCCTTCGCCGTCGCATCAGGGTCGAACGTATAGGTGGCCGGGAAGAGATAGCCTTCGATGCTCGGCGCCTCGGCGGGGATGCCGAACTGCGTGTAGTTCGCCGCCTCAGCGGTGAAATCGGCCTCGGGGATGCCTGTGGCGAGTGCGACCGCCGCGATGGCCTGCGCCGCGGTGTATCCCTCGGGGATCGTCACGGAGTTCTCGACGCGATTGGCTTCGTCGGTGATCGCAGCGAGCGCCGCGGCAGAGCTCATCTTCTCCTGCATCCGGTAGACGCCGGGATAGAAGGTCGGGTTGTTCCCGGACGAGATCAGATACTCGTAGAACGCCTCCTTCGTCTTCGTGACTCCGGACTCGTACAGCGTCGTGGAGATCGACTGGCCGTTGTCCCCCTCGGACACGGTCACGAACACCTCGGCGCCGGCCTGCCCCTCTTCCCAGTCCTTCGGTTCTCCCCAGCCCATCGCGTCGCTGATCTTGTCGCCGTAGGTGTTCCACACCCACACGCCACCGGCCGCGATGCCGCCGAGCAGCACGAGGACGATGATCAGGGCGACGACGCATCCGGTGCGGCGCTTCTTCCTGGGCGCGGCCCGATGCTCGTCATGCTCGCTGCGGAAGAGATCGTCCAGTCCCCCGCCGAGCGCGGGAACGCCCGGTTCTGCGGCTCCGGCCACCTCGGGTTGCAGCTCCTGCTGCTCGGTCTCGGAGAGCGCGGAGTCCATCGATGCCGCCGGATCCTCGACCGCCGGATCCTCGGCGGAGCGGGCCTCGGTCGAGAGGGGCTGGTAGCGGGAGGCCGGTGTCGTCGCAGCGGCAGCCGCCTCACGCGCGGCTCGGCGAGATCCAGGTGCCGGCGGGGCATCGTCCACCGTGGGGACCCGATGCGCCGGAGCGGGGAGATTCTCGAACAGGGCGCCGAGGCGGGCGTCCGGATCGTGCTGAGGGGAGGCGCTGTCGCGTTCGGGCATGCTCAGGGGGGCTCCTCATCGAGTGAGACCAGGGCGCCGGGCGGGTTCCCGATGCTCTTCTCGGTGTCGATCGCCTGCTGCAGCAGCACAACCGCGGCGACCTGATCCACAATGCTACGAGAGTTCTTCTGAGTCCTGCCCGAAGCGCGCAGCGCGGCGTGCGCGGTCACGGTGCTCAGCCGCTCGTCCACGAGGCGCACCGCAACGCCCGTGCGGGCCAGCAGCGCCACCGCGAAATCCCTCGCGTCGGCGGTCGAGGCCGTATCGGTTCCGCGCAGGTTCACGGGAAGGCCGACGACGAACTCCATCGGCTCGTACTCGGCGGCGAGCTGCGCGATGCGGTCGATCGACGCCTCGTCGCGCGGCACGGTATCCACGGGAACCGCGAGCAGGCCGTCGGGATCGCAGCGTGCGACCCCGACCCGTGCCCTGCCGACGTCGACGCCCAGACGGACACCGCGACGCCATGCGCTCACGCTGACTGCAGCTCCTGCGAGACGGCGTCGAGGGCGGCGCCGAGGGCGGCTGCATCCGTGCCTCCACCCTGAGCGACATCGTCGCGACCGCCGCCTCCGCCGCCGAGCACGCCTGCCGCGCGCTTGGCGAGCACGCCCGCCTTGGCGCCGGCGGAGCGAGCACCTTCGGTCGTCGCGACGACGACGACCGCCCGGCCGTCGACGACGCCGCCGAGGGCCACGACCGCTGCGGCGGAGCCGAGCCGCTCCCGCACGCCGAGCACGATGTCGCGCACGTCGTCGGCCGAGGCGACCTCTCCGAGCGACGTCGACGCCAGGAGGAAATCGCCCACGCGCACGGCGGCGTCGGCGATCGCCGGCACCTGTCCTGCGCGCTCCTTCGCCTCGAACTGGGCGATCCGCTTCTCCGCCGCCTTCAGGCTCGCGGCGAGATCGGCGATGCGCTCCGGCAGTTGCTCGCGAGGTGTCTTCAGCGACGTGCTCAGCTGCGAGACGAGTGCGCGCTCGGCGGCCAGTGAGCGGAACGCCTCCTGCCCGACGAGAGCCTCGATGCGGCGGTTGGAGGCACCGACCGACGACTCGCCGACGATGCTGACGAGACCGATCTCGGCGCTGTTCGTCACGTGCGTGCCCGCGCAGAGCTCGCGCGACCACGGGCCGCCGATGTCGACCATGCGCACGACGTCTCCGTACTTCTCGCCGAACAGCGCCATGGCGCCTGCTTCCTTGGCCTCGTCCAGCGAGAGGACGCGGGTGGTCACCTCGAGCGCGTCCTGCACCGCGTGGTTCGTGATCTCCTCGATCTCGGTGCGGGTCTGCTCCGACAGGGCCTGCGACCACGAGAAGTCGAAGCGCATGTATCCGGCGCGGTTGAGAGAACCCGCCTGTGTGGCGGTCTTGCCCAGGGTGTCGCGCAGCGCCGCGTGCACGAGATGCGTCGCGGAGTGCGCCTGGCGCGCGGCCCGCCGGTTGGCGGCGTCGACGATCGTGGTCGCCGCATCGTCGACAGCGACGGCGCCGCGGCTGACCTCCACCGTGTGGCTGATGAGGCCGGGGACAGGGCGCTGCACGTCCAGCACTTCGAGCTCGAACCCGGGGCCGACGATGGTTCCCTTGTCGGCGACCTGGCCGCCCGACTCGGCATAGAGCGACGTCTCGGCGAGCACGACCTCGGCGATCTGCCCCTCCACGGCGGTGCGCGCCGGCTGGCCGTCGATGAGGATGCCGAGCACGCGCGATTCGACTTCGAGCGCGGTGTAGCCGTCGAAGCCGGTCTCGCCGAGGGCGCGCAGGTCGCGGTACACCGAAACGTCGGCGAGCTGGCGCTTGCGGCTGCGGGCGTCGGCCTTGGCGCGCTGCCGCTGCTCCTGCATGAGCGCGTCGAATGCGGTGCGGTCGACCTGGAGACCGGCCTCCTCGGCGACCTCGAGCGTGAGATCGATCGGGAAGCCGTAGGTGTCGTGCAGCAGGAAGGCCTCCGAGCCGCTGAGCTGCGAGCCGCCGCTCTTCTTGGTCTCGTCGAGGGCGAGATCGAGGATCGTGGAGCCCTGCGCGAGAGTGCGCCGGAAGGCCTCCTCCTCGGCGAACGCGGCAGCCGAGAGGGTCGACCAATCGGACTCGAGCACGGGATAGGCCGACTTCATCGCATCGCGCGAGGCGGCGAACAGTTCGGGGAACGCCGGGTCGTCGACGCCGAGCAGGCGCATGGCGCGCACGGTGCGGCGCATGAGGCGGCGGAGGATATAGCCCCTGCCCTCGTTCGAGGGGCGCACACCGTCGGAGAGCAGCATGAGAGAGGAGCGCACGTGGTCGGCGATCACGCGGAAGCGCACGTCGTCCTCGTGGACCTTGCCGTAGGTGCGGCCGGAGAGCTCGACCGCGCGGTCGAGCACCGGACGCACCTGGTCGGTCTCGTACATGTTCTCGACGCCCTGCTTGAGGAAGGCGACGCGCTCGAGCCCCATGCCCGTGTCGATGTTCTTCATGGGGAGCTCCCCCACGATGTCGAACTCGGTCTTGCTGCGCACGTCGGCGACGAGCTCCTGCATGAAGACGAGGTTCCAGATCTCCAGGTACCGCGCGTCGTCGACGGCGGGGCCGCCGTCCTTGCCGTAGGCCGGGCCGCGGTCGAAGAAGATCTCGCTGTCCGGTCCACCAGGGCCGGGCTGACCGGTGTTCCAGTAGTTGTCCGCGCGCCCCAGGCGCTGGATGCGCTCCGGCTTCAGGCCGATGATGTCGCGCCAGATGGCCTCGGCCTCGTCGTCGGTCTCGTAGACGGTGACCCAGAGGTCCTTCTCGTCGAAACCCAGGCCCCCGTCGGACTCCGAGGAGGTCAGCAGCTCCCAGGCGTAGCGGATCGCACCCTCTTTGAAGTAGTCGCCGAAGGACCAGTTGCCCAGCATCTGGAAGAACGTGCCGTGGCGAGCGGTGCGGCCCACCTCCTCGATGTCGTTGGTGCGGATGCACTTCTGGACATCGGCGATGCGCGGATGCGGCGCCGGGACGACCCCGGTGAGGTACGGGATCATCGGGACCATGCCGGCGACCGTGAACAGCAGCGATGGATCGTCGCTGACGAGCGAGGCCGAGGGGACGATGAGGTGGTCGTTCTTCTCGAAGTAGTCGAGGTAGCGCTGCGCGATCTCCGCAGTGTTCATAGGTGTGCCGGGTGTCCTTGCGTGTGAACGGTGAAAGGGCTGCGGGTCAGTCGTCGGCGGGCTCGGTGAGCCGGGCCTCCTGCTCGCGGTACGCGTCGCCGACGATCCCCGTGAAGCGGTTGATCCTCGCGTCGAGCTCGGCGAGGAGATCATGGCCGCGCGGGTCCTTGTTCATGAAATGGGCCGCGACGAAACCGCCGATCACGCCGATCAGAAACCAGAGCATGCTCTTCATGCGTTCATCCTTGCCTTTGACCCGCGAGGGCGCGGTGACTCCATCGTATGCGCAAACGACAGGAGGCGTCGGGTCGCCCCGACGCCTCCTGCACTGAACGCTGGATCAGCGAGCTGCGTAGTACTCGACGACGAGCTGCACTTCGCAGGTCACGGGGACCTCGGCGCGCTTCGGGCGACGCACGAGACGCGCCTGGAGCTTGTCGAGCTCGACCTCGAGGTAGCCCGGGACCGGGGGCAGGACCTCGGCGTGACCGCCGGCTGCTGCGACCTGGAACGGCTCGGTGCTCTCGGACTTGGCCTTGACGTGGATGAGCTGGCCCGGCTTCACGCGGAACGACGGGCGGTCGACGAGCTGGCCGTCGACGAGGATGTGACGGTGCACGACGAGCTGACGAGCCTGTGCGGTGGTGCGGGCGAAGCCCGAACGCAGCACGAGGGCGTCGAGACGCATCTCGAGGAGCTCGACGAGGTTCTCACCCGTCAGGCCCTCGGTGCGGCGAGCCTCGTTGAAGGTGTTTCGCATCTGCTTCTCGCGGATGCCGTACTGCTCGCGCAGACGCTGCTTCTCACGCAGACGCACAGCGTAGTCGCTGTCGGCCTTGCGCTTGGTGCGGCCGTGCTCGCCCGGAGCGTAGGGACGCTTCTCGAGGTAGCGGGCGGCCTTCGGGGTGAGAGCGACGCCGAGGGCGCGGCTGAGACGGACCTTGCGGCGGTCCTGGGACTTCGTGGTCACGAAGCTGTCCTTCCGATGACGCGGTCGCGGCTCTCGCGACTCGCGGACGTATCGCCGCGTTCTGCCTCGAGGCGCACGCCGGGGCGCCGTCGAGGTGGGGTGTGAACGAGGAGATGCCCGAAAACTCGGTTTCGAGCCGCTCAAGTCTAACAGACCGGCGAACGGCCCCGCTGTCACCGATCGTCGAGGATGCGGCGGATCTTCTCGAGCCGCACGGTGATGTCGCGCTCGGCGCCGAGGTTCTTCGGCTGGTAGTACCGGCGTCCGTCGAGTTCGTCCGGCAGATACTGCTGCGGGAGGATGCCGTGCTCGCTGTCGTGCGGGTACGCGTAGCCGCGGCCGTGCCCGAGTCGCTTGGCTCCCGGATAGTGCGCATCGCGCAGGTGGATCGGCACCCGGCCGAAGCCGCCGGCGCGGATGTCGGCGATGGCGGCGTCCAGCGCCATGTACGCCGCATTCGACTTCGCCGTCGTCGCGAGGTACACCGTCGCCTCGGCCAGCGGGATGCGCCCCTCCGGCATCCCGATGAACGCGACGGCATCGGCCGCGGCGACGGCGATCGCGAGCGCCTGCGGATCGGCGAGACCGACGTCCTCGGAGGCGGAGATGACGAGGCGCCGCGCGATGAAGCGCGGATCCTCTCCGGCCTCGATCATGCGCGCGAGGTAGTGCAGGGCCGCATCGGGATCGGATCCGCGGATCGACTTGATGAAGGCGCTGATGACGTCGTAGTGCTCGTCGCCCTGCCGGTCGTAGCGCAGCAGCGCCTTGTCGATAGCCTGGGCGACATCGTCGGCGGTCACCTCGGCCGCAGCCGCCTCACCGTCGGTGTCGCTGTCGTCGTCGGGTTCGTCGTCGTCGCCGGCGCCGTTGCGGGAGAGCGCGACCGCGGCGGCGGCCTCGAGCCCAGTCAGCGCCCGGCGCGCGTCGCCGGAGGCGAGGCGGACGAGAGCGGACCGGGCGTCGTCGGCGAGGGCGACGGCGCCGGCGAGTCCGCGGGCGTCGGCGACCGCCCTGTCGACGAGCACGCCGATGTCGTCGTCGGTGAGCGGCTGCAGCGTGAGCAGCAGCGATCGGGACAGCAGCGGCGAGATCACCGAGAACGACGGATTCTCGGTGGTGGCCGCGATGAGGATCACCCAGCCGTTCTCGACGCCGGGCAGCAGCGCATCCTGCTGCGCTTTGGTGAAGCGGTGGATCTCGTCGAGGAAGAGGATCGTGGTCTGACCGTACAGGTCGCGCTGGGTGATCGCCTCCTGCATGACCTCGCGCACGTCCTTGACGCCGGCGGTGATCGCGGAGAGCTCCACGAACCGGCGCCCAGACGAGCGCGCGATCGCCTGCGCGAGCGTCGTCTTGCCGGTACCGGGCGGCCCCCACAGGATGATGGACACAGCGCCGGGCGCGGTCGCCGCGGGATCGGCCAGAGCGACGATCGGGGAGCCTGCGCGCAGGAGGTGCTTCTGCCCGGCGACCTCGGCTAGCGAGACGGGTCGCATGCGCACCGCGAGCGGGGTCTGCCCGGAGAGGAGCGCTGCTGCAGAGGTCATCGCTCCAGGCTAATGCGGAGCACGGACGTCGGCGACGCTAGGCTTTCAGGCGACGTCGCCGTTCACATCCGGTAGGGAGCACTGAGGTATGGCTGCACGCGGTTCCAAAAGCGCACAGCAGGCGCGCGCCCAGGCGGAGCGCGCCCGACTGCACGAGGCGCGAAAGGCCTGGCACGACCGGCAGATCAGCCGCCGGGTGCGCGACAACACGATCGTCGGCATCGCCGGCGCCGTGATCGTCATCGCGGCGTTCGCCAGCCAGGTGGTCCACGCGCAGGTCACCGCACCCGTGCCGTCGCCGACGCCGACCTCGACGGTCACCCCCGATGTGGCGCCAACGCCTTCTCCGACGGATGCCGTCACCCCGGTGCCGTCCGATGAGGCGACGACCCCGCCGGCCGGGTAGCGCGATGCGCACGGCCCTGCCACGACACACGGGCGCCGTCGTACTAGGCTGAGCCTCGTCCTTTCCGCCTCCCGCGGTCGTCCGCGCAAGGAGAATCATCGTGTCTGCCACCGAGCCCTCGAAGCCGACTCCCCCCGTCCCCGCACCACCGGTAGCGCCGCTGCCGCGCAAGCTCCCGGCGCAGCCCGTCGCCCCGGTCGCCGCTGCGGCTCCGGTCGCCCCCACCTCCTCCCCGGAAGAGGTCGCGAAGTGGGGCCGCGTCTCCGATGACGGCACCGTCGAGGTGCTCGAGGGCGAGACCTGGCGCGTCGTCGGGCAGTTCCCGGACGGCACCCCTGATGAGGCTCTCGCTTACTTCGTGCGCAAGTACGACGACATCGCGTTCAAGGTGCACGCTCTCGAGCAGCGCCATCAGGCCGGTGGCGCTTCGGCGAGCGAGCTGGCAACGCAGGCTGGTCACGTGCTCGAGGAGGCGACCGAGGCTGCCGCCGTCGGCGATCTCGCGGGTCTTCGCGAACGCCTGAACGCGCTCATCGGCTCGCTGGCCGAGGCCACCGCCGCCGAAGCCCAGGCGGCGAAGGAGCTCGTCGACGCTGCGATCGCCGAGCGCACCGCGCTCGTCGAGCGCGCAGAGGCTGTGGCCGCTCGCGACCTGTCGAAGGTGCAGTGGAAGCAGGTCACCAGCGAGATGGGCGAGCTGTTCGACGCCTGGCAGACGCACCAGCAGACCGGTCCGCGTCTGCCCAAGGGCGTCGCCCAGCAGCTCTGGAAGCGCTTCCGGGACGCGCGCTCCACGATCGACAAGCACCGCCGTGCGTTCTACTCCGAGCTCGACGACGCGCACAAGGCAGCGCGCGACGCCAAGACCCGCCTCGTCGAGCGCGCCGAGGCCCTGGCCTCGCGAGGCGTCGACGGGATCCCCGCGTACCGCACGCTCCTCGACGAGTGGAAGAATGCCGGCCGTGCAGGCCGCAAGGCCGACGATGCGCTCTGGGCACGGTTCAAGGCCGCCGGCGACGCGCTGTACTCGGCCCGTGCCGAGCAGGCCGCCGCCGAGGAGGCCGACTCCGCTCCGAGGATCGAGGCCCGTCAGGCGCTGCTCGAAGAGGCGAAGGCCGTCGCCGACGAACCGGACATCAAGAGCGCCCGGGCCCTGTTGACCCGTATCCAGCGCCAGTGGGACGAGGTCGGCCGGATCACCCCCCGCGAGAAGGAGCGCGCCCTCGATGATCGCCTCCGCGTCATCGAGCAGGCGCTGAAGGCCCGCGAAGACGTCGACTGGAAGAAGAACAACCCCGAGACGAAGGCACGTGCCAACGACATGAGCGCGCAGCTCGTCGAAGCGATCGAGAAGCTCGAGGCCGAACTCGCCGCGGCCGAGAAGTCCGGGGACAAGAAGGCGGCAAAAGCCGCGGCGGATGCGCTCGAAGCCCGTCGCGCCTGGCTCAGCGCCCTCGGCGGCTGAGCGGTTCTCCACAGATCGCGATGAACGCACCCGGACGCGGGGTGCATCGGCCACACTGGCCTGATGCACCCCGCGTTCCTCTATCTGCCCGGTCGTCGGCTGAGCATCAGCGAGTTGAGCGCCGCCCGCATCGACGGTGACGTCGTCGAGCTCGGCGAGCTCTACGTGCCGGCTGATCTCGTGGAGGGCGCCACCCTCCGCGCGCACGCGGTTCTCCCGATGATGCCCCCTGGCACCGCGGCGGCGGGCCCGACGGCGGCCTGGATCCACGGTGCGGGCGATGCCCCGCCGACCCGCCATCACGTGCAGCGCACCACGCCGCACAGGCCGAGAGTCGCCCGTCACCGGCGCCTCGTGTACCACGACCGGTGTCTGGCCGCGGAGGATGTCGTGATCCTCAGCGGCGTGGCCGTCACCACTCCCGAGCGGACACTGTGCGACATGCTCCTGGCAAGCGGACGCGACCCGGGGCTCGAGCCCTGGATCCGCGGACTGGCGGTGATCGCGCCGTCGACCGTCGAGTACGCCGGCCTGGCACTCAACACGCGTCGGCGGGTGCCGGGTCTGCACGCGGCGCTGCGTGCTCTCGACGCGCTCCGCGACGCGGGGCCGGTCAGGACGACGTGACGCGGTAGACGTCGTAGACGGCGTCGATGCGACGCACGGCGTTCAGCACGCGATCCAGATGCACGGCATCTCCCATCTCGAACACGAACCGGCTGAGCGCCAGGCGCTCGTCGGTCGTCGAGACCGTCGCCGAGAGGATGTTCACGTGGTGCTCGCTGAGCACCCGGGTGACGTCGGAGAGCAGGCCAGAGCGGTCCAGCGCCTCGACCTGGATCTGCACCCGGAACACGCTCTTCGTGGTGGGCGCCCAGGACACCTCCACGAAGCGATCCTGCTGGTCCTCGGTGCTCAGCGCCTTCGCGTTGACGCAATCGGCGCGGTGCACCGACACTCCGCTGCCGCGGGTGACGAATCCGACGATGGGGTCGCCAGGGACGGGGGTGCAGCACTTGGCCAGCTTGACGAGGATGTCGGCCGCCCCGCGCACGAGTACGCCGGAGTCGCCGGATCGCGGCTCGCGCGACGGAATGCGCCCGGGGATCTCGATCGTTCCGGTGGCCGTGTCCTCGGCCGCCACGAGCGCGGTGACCTTCTCGAGCACCGATTGCGTGGAGATGTGGCCTTCGCCGACCGCGGCATACAGCGCGGAGACGTCCTCGTAGCGCAGCTGCCGGGCGACCTCCGCGAACGAGTCCTGGCTCATCAGGCGCTGCAGCGGCAAATTCTGACGGCGCATCGCGCGCGCGATGGCCTCCCTGCCCTGCTCGATCGCCTCCTCGCGGCGCTCCTTGGTGAACCACCCGCGGATCTTGTTGCGCGCACGGGTGCTCTTCACGAATCCGAGCCAGTCCTGGCTGGGACCGGCATCCGGGTTCTTCGAGGTGAAGACCTCGACGACGTCACCGCTCTTGAGCTCCGACTCCAGCGGCACGAGACGCCCGTTCACGCGGGATCCCATCGTGCGATGGCCGATCTCGGTGTGCACGGCATAGGCGAAGTCGACCGGGGTCGCCCCCGCCGGAAGTCCGATGACGCGTCCCTTCGGGGTGAAGACGTAGACCTCCTTCGCGCCGATCTCGAAGCGCAGCGAATCGAGGAACTCGCCGGGATCGGCCGTCTCCGCCTGCCAGTCCGAAATGTGCGCGAGCCAAGCCATGTCGGCGTCGGAGGCCCGGATCTCGGCCTTGCCGCCGTTCATGCGCTCTTTGTACATCCAGTGCGCGGCGACGCCGTACTCGGCCTGCTGATGCATCTCGTGCGTGCGGATCTGGATCTCGACCGTCCGCCCCGACGGGCCGATGACCGTCGTGTGCAGCGACTGGTAGAGGTTGAACTTCGGCGTCGCGATGTAGTCCTTGAACCGACCGGGCAGCGGGGTCCAGCGGGCGTGGATCGCGCCGAGCACGGCGTAGCAGTCGCGGACGGAGGCGACGATGACGCGGATGCCGATGAGATCGTAGATGTCATCGAACTCGCGACCGCGCACGACCATCTTCTGATACACCGAGTACAGCTGCTTGGGCCGGCCGACGACATTGCCGCGGATGCGCAGATCGCGCAGATCGTCATCGATCTCCTCGACCACCTGGCGCAGGTACGTCTCGCGCTGCGGGGTGCGCTGGGCGATGAGGCTCTGGATCTCGTTGTAGATCTTCGGATGCAGCACCGCGAAGGACAGATCCTCCAGCTCCGACTTGATGGCCTGGATGCCGAGCCTGTTCGCCAGCGGCGCGTAGATCTCGAGCGTCTCCTTCGCCTTCTTGGCGGCCTTCTCGGGCGGGACGAATCCCCAGGTGCGGGCGTTGTGCAGGCGATCGGCGAGCTTGATGAGCAGCACGCGGATGTCCTTCGACATCGCGACGATCATCTTGCGGACGGTCTCGGCCTGCGCGCTCTCGCCGTACTTGACCTTGTCGAGCTTCGTCACGCCGTCCACGAGCATGGCGACCTCGTCGCCGAACTCAGCCGTGAGGTCGGTGAGCGCGTAGCCGGTGTCCTCGACCGTGTCGTGCAGCAGGGCCGCGGCGATCGCGCGCGGACCCAGGCCGAGCTCGGCGAGGATCTGCGCGACGGCGAGCGGGTGGGTGATGTAGGGCTCGCCGCTCTGGCGCTTCTGGCCCTCGTGCTTCTCCTTCGCGACGGCGTAAGCGCGCTCGATGACGGCGAAGTCGCCCTTGGGGTGATTGACGCGGACGGTGCGGATCAGGTTGTCGAGATCGTTGATCCTGGGCGCACGCGAGAAGATGCGGGGAACCAGCCGTCGCAGACTCGAACCCTGCGACGTCGAATGCGGTTCCGCCATCCGCTCTCCTTCTCACCGATCAGAACATCTTACGCGCGTCGTGGGGGGGGGGGCCCCGCACGACGACGGGGATCACACGGCGGCGGTAGTGGCCTTCTGGCGTGCCTCGAGGATCTTCGCATCGCGCGCGGCGATCTTCGGCTCTCCCTCGCGGAACAGCGAGTAGAGCGGTGCCGCCACGAACAGCGTGGAATAGGTGGCCACGAGGATGCCGACGAAGATCGACAGCGAGATGTCGGTGAGAGTCTCCGCGCCGAGCCAGAACGCACCGATGAAGAGGATCGCACCGACCGGGAGCGCTGCGACCACCGAGGTGTTGATGGAGCGGATGAGTGTCTGGTTGACGGCGAGGTTGACCGATTCGCCGAAGGTGCGACCGGACTGGTCGCCGTCCTCCGTGGTGTTCTCGCGGATCTTGTCGAACACGACCGTGGTGTCGTACAGCGAGTACGCAAGGATCGTGAGGAACCCGATCACCGCGGCGGGCGAGATCTCGAAGCCGGCCAGCGCGTAGACGCCGATCGTGATCACGAGCACGTCGAGCAGGCCGATGATGGCCGCGGCCGACATCTTCCAGGTGCGGAAGTAGAGCGCGAGGATGAGGAAGGTCAGTGCGAGGAAGATCGCCAGGCCCCAGAGCGACTGCCTGGTGACATTCTCGCCCCAGGCGGGGCCGATGAACGACGAGGTCACCTTCTTGACGTCGACCTCGAAGGCCTCGGCGAGGGCGATCGACACCTGCTCGGTCTCGTTCTCGGTCATCTGGTCGGTCTGGATCCGCAGATCCTGGTTGTTGACCGTCACGACCTTCGCGGTGGCGCCGGGGACGACCGAGTGGACGACGTCGGAGGCCTTCTCCTGGTCCGTGCTCGACGGCGACGAGACTGTGAACTGCGAGCCGCCGGTGAACTCGATGGAGAACTGGATCGGACGCAGCAACGGCACCAGAGCGGATGCCGCGACGAGGGCGATCGCGATGATGAACCACAGCCGACGTTTGCCGACGAACGGGAACGAGGTCTTGCCCGAGTAGAGGTTGTTGCCGAATTCGTTCATGGAGGCCATCAGTTCTCCCCCTCCCCGTTCGTGGTGTCGGTACTGCCGCCGGCGCCGGCCTGCGCCTCTGCGCGCTTGCGCTCGGCGATGGTCTGGCGGCGCTCGGCCTCGCCGCGGGCGCGGGCGTTCTTGGCGCCGCGTCCGCTGGAGGCTGTGACGACGCTGCGGTACTGGGTGCGCGCGCGGTAGACGGCGCCGAGCGACTCGGGGTCGAGGCCGGAGAGCTTGTGCCCCTCGCCGAAGAAGCGCGTGCGGCCGAGCAGCTGCATCACCGGGTGCGTGAAGATCACGAAGATGAACACGTCGATGATGGTCGTGAGTCCGAGGGTGAAGGCGAACCCCTTCACCGTCGCATCCGCGAGGATGTAGAGCACGACGGCGGCGAGGATGTTGATCGACTTCGAGATGTAGATCGTGCGCTTGGCTCGACCCCATCCGTCTTCGACGGCCGCGGTGATCGACTTGCCGTCTCTGAGCTCGTCCCGGATCCTCTCGAAGTACACGATGAACGAGTCCGCGACGAAGCCGATCGACACGATGAGTCCGGCGACACCGGCGAGCGAGAGGCGGAAGCCCATGCGCCAGGCGAGGATGCAGATCACGATGTAGGTGAGCACGCCCATCACGGCGATGGAGGCCACGATCACGGCCCCCAGGGCGCGGTACGCGAACAGCGAGTACACGGCGACGAGCGCGAGGCCGATGAGGCCAGCGATGAGGCCGATCTGCAGCTGCTGGGTTCCCAGCGTCGCCGAGACCGTTCCGGAGCTCTGCACGTCGAAGCTCAGCGGCAGGGCGCCGAACTTGAGCTGGTCGGCGAGAGTCGTGGCGCTCTCCTGGTTGAAGCTGCCCGAGATGCTCGGGCGGCCGTCGAGGATCTGCCCGTTCATCTGCGGGGCGCTGATCACCGAGCCGTCGAGCACGAACGCGAACTGGTCGCGCGGCGAGAGTCCGTCGAGCTTGTTCTGGTACAGGCGGATGCTGACCTTGCCGAAGGCTTCGGCGCCGTCGGCGTTCATGGTGAGATTCACGACCCACGCGCCGGAGGTCTGGTCGCGCCCGGCAGTCGCGTCGGTGATCGCCGTGCCGTCGAGCTCGGCAGGGCCGAGCAGGTACTTGGCCGTCCCTGTGGGGTCGCAGGCGACGATCGGTTCGTCCTTCGGCGCCTGGGCAGCGCCCGTCGACGGATTCGCGCAGTCGTAGGACAGGAACTCGGCCTGCAGCTTGTCGGTGATCCACGACAGGTCGCTCGCGTCGGTCGGCGTCGCCGTCGGCGTCGCGTTCATCGAGGCGTCCGGCGTCGGATACGGCGTCGTGTTGCCGTCCTCTCCGGTGAACGCGGTTGCGGCGGCCGTGGTCGCGAGCACGGCGCGGAACTCGAGCTGCGCGCTGGACTTGATGCGGTTGAGCGTCTCCTCGTCGGCGCGACCGGGGATCTGCACGACGATGTTCTTGCCGCCCTCGGTCGTGATGTCCGCCTCGGCCACACCCGAGGCGTCCACGCGCTGGCGGATGATCGCGGCGGCCTGGTCGAGCTGCTCCTGCGAGGGCGCGGCGCCGTCGGCGCTCTGTGCCTCGAGGATGATCTGCGTTCCGCCCTGCAGGTCGAGCGCGAGCTCCGGCGCCCAGGAGCTGGCGGGCTTGCCTGCGTCGTCCTGGAAGACGTACACGCCGAGGGCGTTGATGCCGAAGAAGACGGCGGTCACCACGAGCAGACCGATGAGAACCCGCCACGCATGACGGACCGGTGAGGAAGAAGCCACGTGCTCAGCTTTCTGACGTGCGTGCGCACCGACGCGGCGCGCACATCATGAGAGGGATTACTTGTCGTCCGCGCCGCGCTCGAGACGCGCCCGCGTCTGCTCGGCGGTCTCGATGGACGGGACCTGGTCCGCTTCTGCCTCGGTGTCCAGGGCATCCGTCACGTCGTCCGCGACCTCTTCGGTGACGGCATCCTTCGGCTCGACGATCCGCAGGATCGCCTGGCTGTGCACCTCGATGACGGTACCGGGAGCGATCTCCACAAGCGCGGGCTCGTCGAGGTCATCGGGGTTGTACGCGACGATCGTGCCGTACAGACCGCCCTGCAGCAGCACCTTGGCACCAGGGACCGTCTTGGTCGCCTTCTCCTCCTGATCGGCCTTCAGCTGCTTCTGCCGCTTGCGGCTGTTGATGAACATGAAGACGATGAGAACACCGAGGACCGGCAGCATGAGCAGTGTGGGATCCACCATGACGGATGCCTTTCATTCGCGCACACGCCAACTGCGGCCTGCACTTCGGGGGATGTGACGGAAGTCTTCAGCGATTATAAGTCATCGAACAGCGCGTCCTCGGCCTGGCGGACCACGCCGAGGTGGGCGTAGGCCTCGGGCATCGCCACGCGGCCGCGCGGGGTGCGCCCGAGGAACCCGATCCGCACGAGGTAGGGTTCGACGACGCTCTCGACGGTCTCCGCCTCTTCGCCGACGGCCACCGCCAGCGTGCTGAGACCGACAGGCCCTCCGCGGAAGCGTTTGACGAGCGCCTCGAGCACGGCGCGGTCAAGACGGTCGAGGCCGATCGGATCCACGTCGTACAGCTCCAGCGCCGCGCGGACACCGGAGAGCGATGCCGCTCCCCCGCTGTGCACCAGCGCGTAGTCGCGCACCCGGCGCAGCAGCCGGTTCGCGATGCGGGGAGTGCCGCGCGAGCGCCGGGCGATCTCGGCGAGAGCGTCCGGCGGAAGGTCGACGCCGAGCACGATCGCCGAACGAGCGATCACCTGCTCCAGCTCGGATTGGTCGTAGAACTCCAGATGGCCGGTGAAGCCGAAGCGATCGCGCAGCGGGTTCGGCAGCAGCCCGGAACGGGTCGTCGCGCCCACGAGGGTGAACGGGGCCAGCTCCAAGGGGATGCTGGTGGCTCCTGCGCCCTTGCCGACCATGATGTCGATGCGGAAGTCCTCCATCGCGAGGTAGAGCATCTCCTCGGCGGATCGCGCCATCCGGTGGATCTCGTCGATGAAGAGCACCTCCCCCGGCATGAGGCTCGACAGGAGGGCTGCGAGGTCGCCGGCGTGCTGGATGGCCGGGCCGCTGGACATGCGCAGCGGTCGGCCGCTCTCGTGGGCGACGATCATCGCGAGCGTCGTCTTGCCGAGCCCTGGAGGCCCTGCCAGCAGGATGTGATCGGCCGTGCGCCCCTGGATCGCCGCTGCCTCCAGCAGGAGCTTCATCTGCCCTCGCACCTTCGACTGCCCGACGAACTCGTCGAGGCTGCTCGGGCGCAGCGCGCCCTCGATCGCGAGCTCGGTCTCGTCGACGGGCTCGGTGGCGTCGCGCGCGTCAGACACGGGCCGGCCCCAGCGCCGCCAGCGCACGGCGCAGCAGCGGGGCGACGGAGGCGCGTTCGGCCTCGGTCGCATCGGATGCCGTCTGCGCGGCCGCTTCCGCGGCGACCCGCTCCGACCAGCCGAGGCCGACGAGGGCTGCGGCCAGCTGGTCGACCACGTCGTTCGCAGCCCCGCCGGAGGCAGTACGCTTCGGCGCCGTCGCCTGCACCTTGCCGGCGAGCTGCACGACGATGAGCTTCGCCGTCTTCGGGCCGATTCCCGAGACGCGCCGGAACGGGGCGTCGTCCTCAGCCGTCACCGCCTCAGCGATCTGGTCGACGGTGAGATGCGAGAGCACGCCGAGGGCGGACTTCGGGCCGACGCCGGTGACGCTGATGAGCAGGCCGAAGATCTCCAGCTCGCTGCGGTCGGCGAAGCCGTAGAGCGACAGGGCGTCCTCGCGCACGATGAGGCTGGTGTGCAGCAGCATCCGCTCGCCGACCGCAGCGGTGTGAGCGACGTCGCCGGGCACGGCGACACAGAAGCCCACCCCGCCCACGTCGAGGACGATCTGATCGGACGTCGCGTGCAGCACGACGCCATGCAGAGAGGAGATCATGCCTTCAGCCTAGACGCGCGCTCGTACATACGTTCGAGCGACACGCTCGGCATCGGCCCAGGCGCGCTGCGCGGGCGTGAGCGCGTCCGTTCCGCCGCCGGCGGGGGCGCCGCGGCGCCAGGCGTGGCACAGCGCGATCGCCAGCGCATCCGCAGCGTCCGCAGGCTGAGGCGGCGCATCCAGGCGCAGAATGCGAGCGATCATCGCCTGCACCTGCCGCTTGTCGGCCGATCCGTAGCCCGTCACGGCCGCCTTCACCTCGCTCGGGGTGTGGGTCGCGGCGGGAAGACCGGCCTCGGCCGCGATGAGCAGCGCGATGCCGCTCGCCTGCGCTGTGCCCATGACGGTGTGGCTGTTCTGCTGCGCGAACACCCGCTCGACGGCGACCGCATCGGGGGCGTGCACTGAGATCGCCTCGCGGATGCCTGCGGCGATCTGTGCGAGCCGTTCGCCGATCGGCTCATCGACCGGGGTGCGGATCACTCCGACGTGCACGAGCGATCCGCGGCGGGCGCGATCGACGTCGACGATGCCGACGCCGCAGCGGGTGAGGCCGGGGTCGATGCCGAGCACGCGCAACGAGGAGGAGGTCACCGCTCCAGGCTAGGCGTCAGCGCCGACACCGCAGGGCAGGCACGCCCTGTTGGCTTAGCCGAGGTGCGGCAACAGCGACCAGGACGCGCTTCTCAATCAGCAGCCGAGGCGCCCCCAGAGGACCGGGCGGCCAATCCTTCGGAGCCACCAACAGGCAATCAAGGCTCTGCCACACCCGGCCTACCACGGCCACACAACAACTTACGGATCGAGGCTTATCTCGCCGCTGTCGAGCGCGAGGCCGATGCCAGTGGCCGACTCGCCGCCATCGGCAGGCTCGGCAGACGCAAGGCCCGCGCCGAGCAAGAACAGCGGCAGCAGGCACTCACCGAACGCGAACGGCGACTCAGCGACCCGACCGGACGCGACCCACACCGCCACGACCCACGACGCGACGGGCCAGCACGCGGCCTATGGGCATCGGCAGCACGTCGCGTCAGCGGGACGTTCACAGCAGCCCCGCAACCCGAGACACAGACGCTCAGGGCGATTATCGGCCGTTGGACGTACACTTGCAGACATGACACCCGACACCCGGGCGCTGATCCGAGACGGCCTCGCGCTCGACGCCGATCAGCGCGCGGTCGTCGCTAACGCCCTGCTCGAAAGCCTCCATGATGCAGGCGACGCGGGCGAGGTCGATGCGGCCTGGCGCGCCGAGGCCACCCGGCGACTGGCCGAGGTACGTGAGGGTGCGGTCGAGCTGATGGATGCTGACGAGCACTACGAGCGTCTGCGGGCCTCGCTCACCGCATGATCCTGCCCCAGCGGGAGCACCCGGAGGCCGTCGCCGAGTTCGACGCCGCCGTGCACTGGTTTGAAGAGCAGGAACCAGGGATCGGCCTTGCGCTGATCGACCGAGCGCGGCAAGCCCGAAAAGACCTCGACCAGTGGCCGAACGCCGCACCGCCATTCACGACCGCTGACGATGGCGCCGTGATCCGCAGCAAGGCTGTTCGCGGATACCCGTACCGCATCGTCTACACGGTGGAGCCGGACACGATCCTGATCCTCGCTTACGCCCACGAGCGCCGAGAGCCGGGCTACTGACTCCACCGACTGAACGACTGAGCAGCACGACGGCGTCGCCGAAGCCAGAGCCTGGGCAAGCGCCACGAGTCACCGACACACTGGAACCGCGCAGACGCGCACGATCACAGGTGAGTGCGTTTGGCGAACCTTGGCTTACTCGTCGTTCTCGAGCTCCGCCTGCACTTCGGCGGTGAGGTCGAAGTTGCTGAAGACGTTCTGCACGTCATCGCTGTCCTCGAGCGCGTCGATGAGGCGGAACACCTTGCGCGCGGTGTCGGCGTCGATCTCGACCTTGAGGTTCGGGACGAACTCGACGTCGGCCGACTCGTACTCGATGCCGGCGTCGACGAGAGCGCTGCGCACGGCGACGAGGTCGGAGGCCTCGGTGATGACCTCGAACCCCTCGGCGTGCGGCTCGATCTCCTCAGCGCCCGCCTCGAGCGCCGCCATCATGACGTCGTCCTCGGTCGTGCCATCGGAGCCGACGACGATGACGCCCTTGCGGCTGAAGTTGTAGGCGACGCTGCCGGGGTCGGCGAGGGTTCCGCCGTTGCGGCTCAGCGCGGTGCGGACCTCCGCGGCGGCACGGTTCTTGTTGTCGGTCAGACACTCGATCATGAGCGCGACGCCGTTGGGGCCGTAGCCCTCGTACATGATCGACGTGTACTCGACGGCCTCGCCACCGATGCCGGCGCCGCGCTTGATCGCGCGATCGATGTTGTCCTTCGGGACCGAGGTCTTCTTCGCCTTGAGAACCGCGTCGAAGAGCGTCGGGTTGCCGGCCTGGTCGGGGCCGCCCAGCTTGGCCGCCACTTCGATGTTCTTGATGAGCTTCGCCCACGACTTCGCACGCCGCGCGTCGATGACGGCCTTCTTGTGCTTGGTCGTGGCCCATTTGGAATGCCCGGACATAGAGTCTCCCGCTCGTGTTCACCCCGGCGGAACGTCCCGCAGGGCATCGTCAAGTCTATCCAATCGGCGCAGACCCTCGCGGCGACCGGGCGGCGCGGGTCGCAGCGGCGCGACTGATCAGTCCTCGCCGGTGAGCGCCTGCAGCTCGCGCACGAGCGGGTGATCCGGGAGCCTCAGCGGAGCATCCGCCTCCGATGTCTGCCGCCAGCTGTCCCACCCCTCGTCGAGCGGCCACGAGCCGTCGGAGAGGAAGCGGGAACCCGCGGCATCCGCCAGAGCGCGCGCTCGGCGGACGGGTCATCTCCGCTGCGACACCGCGCTGAGGAACCGCTCGTGGAACCGGGTCTCCCCCGTGATCTCCGGGTGGAAGCTCAGACCGAGCAGGCCCGCCTGCTCGACAGCGACGACACGACCGTCCCCGAGAGCGGCGAGCACGGATGCCGCAGGTCCCACGCTCTCGACCACAGGGCCCCGGATGAAGGCGGCTCTGACGGGTCCTCCTTCGAGCTCCGGCATCTCGAGCTCCGCCTCGAAGGACTCGGCCTGCCGTCCGAAGGCGTTGCGGCGGACGACGACGTCGAGCCCGCCGAACGACTCCTGCCCCTCGATCGCGTCGACGACACGGTCGGCGAGCATGATGAGCCCGGCGCAGGTGCCGAGCACCGGCATCCCTTCGGCGATCGCGGCGCGGATCGGATGCTGCAGACCGAAGGTCCGCGAGAGCTTGTCGATGACACTCGACTCGCCGCCGGGGATCACGAGGCCTGCGACCTCGGCGAGCTCCTCAGGGCGGCGGACGAGCACGACATCGGCGCCGAGCCCCGCGAGCAGGGCGGCGTGCTCGCGCACGTCGCCCTGCAGCGCGAGGACGCCGACCTTCGGGCTACCAGCCACGCTCGGCGAGGCGGTGCGGGGCGGGGAGATCGGCGACGTTGATGCCCACCATCGCCTCGCCGAGCCCGCGCGAGACCTCGGCGATAACCTTGGGGTCGTCGTAGAACGTCGTCGCCTTGACGATCGCCTTGGCGCGCTCTGCCGGGTTCCCCGACTTGAAGATGCCGGATCCGACGAACACGCCGTCGGCGCCGAGCTGCATCATCATGGCGGCGTCCGCAGGTGTCGCCACTCCCCCGGCGACGAAGAGGACGACGGGGAGCTTGCCGGTCTCGGCGATCTCGGCGACGAGCTCGAACGGGGCCTGCAGCTCCTTGGCGGCCACGTACAGCTCGTCCTTGGGCAGGGCGGTGAGCGCGGCGATCTCGCCGCGGATCTTGCGGATGTGCTTCATCGCCTCCGACACGTCGCCGGTGCCGGCCTCTCCCTTGGAGCGGATCATCGCCGCGCCCTCGTTGATGCGGCGCAGCGCCTCGCCGAGGTTGGTGGCGCCGCACACGAACGGCACCGTGAAGTCGTACTTGTCGATGTGGTTGACGTAGTCGGCGGGCGAGAGCACCTCGGACTCGTCGATGTAGTCGACGCCGAGCTCCTGCAGCACCTGCGCCTCGACGAAGTGGCCGATGCGCGCCTTCGCCATGACGGGGATGGAGACCGCGTCGATGATGCTGTCGATCATGTCGGGGTCGCTCATGCGCGAGACGCCGCCCTGGGCGCGGATGTCGGCGGGCACCCGCTCCAGTGCCATCACTGCGACGGCTCCGGCGTCTTCGGCGATCTTCGCCTGCTCTGCGGTGACGACGTCCATGATGACGCCGCCCTTGAGCATCTCGGCCAGGCCGCGCTTGACGCGCGACGATCCGGTGGTGGTCTGTTCGGTCATGGAAGCTCCTCGGGTGAAACCAAACACATATTGATCTATGCCAAACACTAGCATCGTGCGGAACAACCTAGAATCGTGGCGAGGGCACATGAGCGACGACATCACAGGCACCACCGCGGCGGAGATCGCCGACTGTGTGCGCGGCCTGCGCGATCGGGGCGTCCTGCGCGCCGGCAGCGCCCTGCCCCCGGTGCGCGAGCTCGCAGCGACCCTTGGCGTCAATCGCAACACGGCGGTCGCCGCCTACCGCCAGCTCGCCCAGGCGGGGCTCGTCGTCAGCCGCGGCAGGGCCGGCACGATCGTCGCCGGCATCGAGTCCGTGCCGCAGGAGGGCTACTCCCCCGACACCGTACTGCGCGACATCGCCACCGGCAACCCCGACCCGCGTCTCATCCCCGACCCCTCCCGCGCTCTCGCCACCGTCACGGGTCGTCCGGTGCTGTACGGCGAGCCCGTGATCGACGCGGCACTCGACGCCTGGGCCAGGGAATGGGTCGCTGCCGATCTCACCGCCGACTTCAGGATCACCATCACCAGCGGCGCCGTCGACGCCGTCGAGCGCCTGCTCGCACAGGCACTGATGCGCGACGACGCCGTCGCCCTCGAGGATCCCTGCTTCCTCGCCAGCATCCACACCGTCCGTCTCGGCGGCTACCGTGCGATCCCGGTGCCGGTCGACAACGACGGGATGACGGTCGAGGGCCTGCGCGCCGCCCTCGACGCGGGAGTGCGGGCGGTCATCTGCACGCCGCGGGCGCAGAATCCGACCGGGGCGAGCCTCAGCCCACGCCGCGCCGCCGAGCTGCGGGCGGTGCTCACCGAGCATCCGTACGTCCTCCTCATCGAGGACGATCACTTCTCGATGCTCTCCCAGCGCCGGCACGAGTCGCTGATCGGCCCCGCGCACCGCAGGTTCGCCCTCGTACGCTCGGTGTCGAAGTTCCTGGGCCCCGACATGTGCCTGGCGATCGCCGCCACCGACCCCGAAACCGCCGAACGGCTCGCCATGCGGCTGAGCCCCGGCACCACCTGGGTCAGCCACCTCCTGCAACGGCTCGCCCTCGCCCAGCTCACCGACCCCGAGGTGCGCGCGCAGATCGCCGCCGCGGCCGCGCACTACGCCGACCGCAACGAGGCGTTCGCCGCGCGCCTGCGCGCGCACGGCGTCGATGTACCGGCATCCGACGGTCTGAGCCTCTGGGTGCCGCTGCCCCGCCCCGCCCGCGAGGTCGTCGAACGGCTGATGCGCCGGGGGTGGCTCGCCCGCACCGGCGACGAGTTCGCCCTCGCCGAGCGCAGCGAGCCATCGCGGCATCTGCGCCTCACGGTGCACGACCTCTCCGACGACGACGCCGACGCGCTCGTCGCCGATCTCGTCGCAGCTCTGCGATGATCGCTCAGAGCGGGCAGGCGCCCGCCCCGCCCCCAACGAAAGGATCGAGGAATGAAGGTCCTCTCCATCCAGTCCGCCGTCGCCTACGGCCACGTCGGCAACTCCGCCGCCGTCTTCCCGCTGCAACGCATCGGGGTCGAGGTGCTCCCGGTCTATACGGTGAACTTCTCTAACCACACCGGCTACGGGGCGTGGCGCGGTCCGCTCATCGCTCCGTCCGACGTCGCCGAGGTCATCACCGGCATCGAGGAACGCGGCGTCTTCGGCCAGATCGACGCGGTGCTCAGCGGCTACCAGGGTGGCGAGGGCATCGGCGACGTCATCATCGACGCCGTGGCGCGCGTCAAGGCCGTCAACCCCGACGCCCTCTACGCCTGCGACCCCGTGATGGGGAACGCGAAGAGCGGATGCTTCGTCGCCCCGGCCATCCCGATCCTGCTCCGCGACAAGGTCGTGCCGGTCGCCGACATCATCACGCCGAACCAGTTCGAGCTCGGCTTCCTCACCGAGACCGAGCCCGACACGCTGGAGTCGACCCTCGCCTCCGTGGACCTCGCGATGGCGATGGGGCCGAAGACGGTGCTCGTCACCAGCGTCGAGCGGCCCGACCGCGCGGAGGGCACGATCGAGATGCTCGTCGCGGATGCGTCGGGAGCCTGGATCGTGCAGACCCCGCGACTGCCGATGAAGGCGAACGGCTCGGGAGATGTGACCGCGGCGCTGTTCACGGCGCACTACGTCACCACCGGCAGCGCGAAAACGGCGCTCGAGCGCACCGCGTCGAGCGTCTTCGACCTGCTCTCGCTGACCCTCGAATCGGGCGAGCGCGAGCTGGCGCTCATCGAGGCGCAGGAGTTCTACGCCAACCCGCGCTTGCAGTTCGAAGCGAAGCAGGTGCGCTGACGGGGCGAAGCGCGATCAGACCGCCGGCCAGGCGTTCGCGACGGTCTCCCGCACCTCGCCCAGCAGCTGCGGCAGGGCCTTGGTCTTGGCGATGATCGGGAAGAAGTTCGAGTCCGACTGCCACCGGGGAACGATGTGCTGGTGCAGATGCGCGTCGACGCCCGCACCGGCGATGGCGCCCTGATTCATGCCGAGGTTGAAGCCATCGCACCGCGAGACCCGGCTGAGCACGCGCATGCCCGTCTGCGTCAGTGCGCCGATCTCCGCGACCTCTTCAGCGGTGGCCTGATCGTAGGTCGCGATGTGCCGGTAGGGGCACACGAGCAGGTGACCGGAGTTGTACGGGAACAGGTTCAGCAGCACATAGGCGGTCTTACCGCGCGCGACGATCAGCCGATCGGCATCCGCATGCTTCGGCGCTTCGCAGAAGGGGCATTCCTCGCGCAGGGGCTCCGGCCCCGCCTGGATGTACGCCATCCGATGCGGGGTCCACAGCCGCTGGAACTCGTCGGGGACCCCGACGAGATGCGCGGCGTCCTCCAACGACTCGCGCCGATCGGTCACGCGAGATCGCCCGCCTTCAGCACCAGCGCGTGCGCGGCGATGGCCGCGGTGATCCGCCTGACGGCATCCGCCACGGGCACGCCGTTCTCCTGCGTGCCGTCACGGAAGCGGAAGGAGACGGTGCCGGCGGTGCGGTCCTGCTCGCCGACGATGAGGATCAACGGCACCTTCGCCGTCGTGTGGTTGCGGATCTTCTTCTGCATGCGGTCGTCGGAGTGATCGACCTCCGCCCGCACCCCTGCGGCGCGCAGCTGCCCGATGACCTCGTCGAGGTACTCGCCGTACTGCTCGGCGACAGGGATGCCGACGACCTGGCTCGGGGCGAGCCACAGCGGGAAGTCGCCGGCGTAGTGCTCGAGCAGAATCGCGAAGAAGCGCTCGATCGAGCCGAGCAGGGCGCGGTGGATCATCACCGGGCGGTGCTTCAGTCCGTCAGGGCCCGTGTACTCGAGCTCGAAGCGGTCGGGCTGGTTGAAGTCGAGCTGGATCGTCGACATCTGCCAGGTGCGGCCGATCGCGTCGCGCGCCTGCACCGAGATCTTCGGGCCGTAGAAGGCGGCGCCTCCCGGATCGGCGACGAGTTCGAGACCCGAAGCGATGGCAACCTCGCGCAGCGTGTCGATCGCGGTCGACCACTGCTCCGGCTCACCGAGGAACTTCGGGTTGCCCTCTTCGTTCGTCGACAGCTCGAGGTAGAAGTCGTTCAGACCGTAGTCGCGCAAGAGGTTGAGCACGAGGTTCAAGTTCGTCGTGAGCTCTTCTTTGACCTGGTCCTGCGCGACGTAGACGTGCGCGTCGTCCTGCGTCAGTCCGCGCACACGCGTTAGCCCGGACAGCGTGCCGCTCTTCTCGTAGCGGTACACGGTGCCGAACTCCGCCAGCCGCAGCGGCAGCTCGCGGTAGGAACGTCCGCGCGAGCGGAAGATGAGGTTGTGGAACGGGCAGTTCATGGGCTTCAGGTAGTAGTCCTGCCCCTGACGCGTGACGTTGCCCTCGTCGTCGACGGTCTCGTCGAGGTGCATCGCCGGGAACATCCCGTCGGCATAGGTCTGCAGGTGGCCCGACGTCATGAAGAGGTCCTTCTTCGTGATGTGCGGGCTGTTGACGAGGTCGTAGCCGTTGCGCAGCAGATGCTTGCGCAGGTTCTCCTCGATCTCGTAGCGGATGATGCCGCCCTTGGGGTGGAACACCGCGAGTCCCGACCCGATCTCATCGGGGAACGAGAACAGGTCCATCTCGGCGCCGAGCTTGCGGTGGTCGCGGCGCTCGGCTTCGGCGATGCGCTCCTGGTAGGCGCGCAGCTCCTCCTTTGAGGGCCACGCCGTGCCGTAGATGCGCTGCAGCTGCGGGTTCTTCTCGCTGCCGCGCCAGTAGGCCGCAGCGATGCGAGTGAGATCCCAGCCGTTACCGATCATGCGGGTGTTCGGCAGGTGCGGCCCGCGGCAGAGGTCCTTCCAGACCACCTCGCCGTCGCGCGTGGTGTTGTCGTAGATCGTCAGCTCGCCCTCGCCGACCTCGACCGAAGCGCCCTCGGCGATCTCCGTTTGAATCCCTGCGCCTGCCGAAGGGCTCTTCAGTCCGATGAGCTCGAGCTTGAACGGTTCGTCGGCGAGCTCGGCGCGCGCCTCGTCGTCGGTGACGACGCGGCGCACGAAGCGCTGGCCCTCGCGGACGATGCGCTGCATCTCCTTCGAGATCGCCTTGATGTCCTCGGGGGTGAACGGCGTCTCGACGCCGAAGTCGTAGTAGAAGCCGTCGGTGACGGGAGGACCGATGCCGAGGTTCGCCTGCGGGTTGATCCGCTGCACCGCCTGTGCGAGGACGTGGGCGGTGGAGTGACGGAGGATGCTGAGCCCGTCGGCGCTGTCGATCGTGACCGGCTCGACCTCGTCGGCGTCGGTCACGCTGGCGGCGAGGTCCTTGAGGACGCCGTTCACGCGCATCGCGACGACGGATCGATCGGGGAACAGGGCGAAGCCGTCTTTCGGCTGGGCGTCAACAGGCACAGAATCTCCATCCAGGGTTCGGTTCCAGATTACTCGCTGGAACCGCGGGGCCGATCAGGCGCCGGCTTCGGCGGACGAGGCTGCGGGCGCGAAGATGATGATCGCCGCGCCCACGAGCGCGATGACCGAGCCGATCCAGTCCCAGGCCGTGGGTTTAAAGCCGTCGACGATGATGCCCCAGGCGAGGGAGCCGGCGATGAAGACGCCGCCGTACGAGGCGAGCACGCGGCCGAAGTTCGCGTCCGGCTGCAGCGCCGCGATGAATCCGTACGCGCCGAGCGCCATCACGCCGAGCACGGCGAAGAGCCATCCGCGATCCTCTTTGACCGCTTGCCAGATCAGCCAGGCCCCGCCGATCTCCGCTGCGGCGGCGAGGACGAAGAGGATGCTGATGCGCAGGACAGTCATGACGACAGTGTGTCAGAGGCAGCCGCGCGGCGGCGGTGAGCGGGCGGCCGTCTTTCCGCCGTCGAACGGTGCCCCCCAGACATCTTCAAGGAAACGAAAAGAACCCCCGGCTGAGCCGAGGGTTCTCGTCTGTGCGCGATACTGGGATCGAACCAGTGACCTCTTCCGTGTCAGGGAAGCGCGCTACCGCTGCGCCAATCGCGCCCGAGTGGGCTATTCAGTTTGTGTGAGGTGGCGACGGGATTCGAACCCGTGTAAACGGCTTTGCAGGCCGGTGCCTAGCCGCTCGGCCACGCCACCGTGTGGATTGACCCCACGTGCTGAAGGCCTTCCGAAGAAGGCCCCTGCACTTGAGCGGATGACGAGACTCGAACTCGCGACCCCAACCTTGGCAAGGTTGTGCGCTACCAACTGCGCTACATCCGCGTTGTTCCCGGTGGCTTGCCGCCCCGAGCACTTGATAAACATTAGCCGACGATCGGCCGTTGTCAAAACCAGCGGAGAATCTCGCGCGTGTCCGTCGATCTGGTCATCGGCGGCTCCGAGCGTCGGGTAGTATCGGTTGACGTACCCGCAAGGTACGGGCGATTGGCGCAGTTGGTAGCGCGCTTCCTTCACACGGAAGAGGTCATCGGTTCGAGTCCGGTATCGCCCACCACCCGGAGAGGCCTTCTGTCGCTTGGCAGGAGGCCTTTTCGCTGCCGTCATCCCGCCGCCTCGCCCCCTGTTGTCGCCATCGCGCGCCCCGGCGCACGCTGTGTGATCCCTTCTCCGGTCGCAACACCACCGAGGAGAAGGCCGGGAAGACTCCGCAACGATTCGCCGACATCGCGAAGGCTCGAGGCGTCGGTGGCCTGACCCCGATCGAACTCGAGTCCGCCATGAATCGCGGCCGGCTCTACGGCGCGATGGCCGCCCCGATGTCATCGAGCACTGCCGTCCAGTGCGCGAGCATCTGCTCGCGTTCGGCCGCGTCCGCAAGCCGCTCCTGGTGGAAGGCGATGGTCGTCCCGGTCGCCGCGGGCAGCACCGTGAGCTGCAGTGTCGCGTCGTGCGACCACTCCCCCGGCTTCCAGGTCAACCGGACCCTGCGCCCCTCGCTTCGACTGCGCAGCTCGCCGCGGACGCCTTCGTCGGTGACGTACGCCTCGCCGGGCACTCGCCCGAGTGCGGTGCGACCGAGCCACAGCGACAGCCCGTCGCCCATCAGGAACTCCCAGGCGAACGCGGGAGGGATCGGAAAAGTGCGACGGACGCCCATCTGCCAGCCGGAGTCCTTCGTGAGTCCTGTTGCATCAATCATGAAACTAGTTATAGTGGTTACATGGTCTCCGGTCAATGGTTCGTCGACAGCATCGGCGCGCGCTGGCACTTCGACTCCGGCGCGCTCTGTCTCGACTTCGCCTACACGGGCGACTTCGGCTACGACAACCCCGCATGGGAGCGGCTGCACTCCCCGACCGATCTGAGCGCTTGGCTGGTCGAGCGGTACGGCCCGCTCCAGGACACCGCCGACTCCGACGCCTTGTCGAGGGCGAAGGAGTTGCGGAGCACGATCACGGCGATCGCCCGCGCTCGCGCCGATGACACAGCGCCGGCGCCGTCTCAGGTGGACGCACTGAACTCTTGGGCGGCTCACCCCGATATACCCCCCACCCTTGCCGGAGGCACCGTCGCCCCGGCGCAGGCGACTGTCGCACGGGCTCTCGCGACGATCGCCCGCGATGCCGTCGATGTCTTCGCCCAGGGCCCCAGCCGCATCCGACGATGCGCCTCAGACGACTGCGGCCTCGTGTTCTTCGACGGATCACGCCCGAACTCCCGTCGATGGTGCTCCATGCAGCATTGCGGCAATCGCACCAAAGTCCGCACCCACCGAAACCGCACGAAGGAGATCAGATCATGACCATCGTCACCCACCTCAACCCGGCTGACCTGCACACCTCGCCCGCGTTCTCACAAGGAACGCTCGTCCCGACGGGGCGCACGCTCTACGTCGGAGGGCAGAACGGAACCGCCAGCGATGGTTCGCTCGCCGAGGGAACTGCGGCACAAACCGCACTCGCACTCCGAAACGTCCTCAGCGTTCTCAGCGCCGCGGGTGCAGGCGTCGAGAACGTCGCGAAGCTCACGATCCACCTCGCCGCCGAAGCCGATGTGAGCGAGGCCTTCGCGGCCGCAGCCGAAACCTGGGGGATGCATCCGACGGCGATCACCGTGCTGCGAGTCATCGGATTCGCCCGGCCGGGCGCGCTTGTCGAAATCGACGCCGTAGCCGCGCTCCCCGCCGAAACAGCATGACCGCGTGAAGCCGGGCAGTCAGACGAGGCGACACAGGGAATCATGGGCCAGGCGGCGGGGCTCGGCATCCGATCCCCGCCGCACTCCCCTGCGTTCGGCGTCAGCCAAGGTTGCGCACGAGCAGATCGGTAGCACGGGCCTCTACGCGAAAGCTGCCGGACGAGATCGCCGTCGTGGCCCGCTCCCTATGCTCTGACCATGACGGAGCAGCAGGATCGCGAAGCGTTCGATCACCGCCACGATCCAGGGCAGTTCGAGATCACCGTGCTCGTCGGCGATCACGGCGCGAACGGTTCGAAGTCCCCAGAGGAATCTTTGTGGACAGCGTCGGTCGGGCTGCTCGGATACGTCGACGCCGACGGCGCGGAGATCGTCGAGAAGGGGCGCCTGTCCTGGCTCGTGGCGAAGGACGCGAACGGAGCGAACAGAACGAACAGCACCTGGATCCACGATCTCGCACCGCTGACGCAGTACGTGGTCCGCGTGCGCCGCGCAGCACCCGCCGATCCCGAGAACTATGCGAGATTCGTCAGGCTCGGCATCCCGATCCCCGACCTCACACACCATTTCGCGCTCGACGAGGTGATCGAGCGCGATGTGCACGTCCCCGCCCTCGTCGACCGCCGCGACAACTGGACCAGACCCCTCACGCTCGCGACCGGCCTCGGCTCCTTCGAGCTCGAGCGCTCCTTCGGCTGGTTCTCCGGCGTCGTGGCATGGGCTGGCAGCGATGTGCAGGCGCTGCTGCACGCGGACGACGACTCCGTCACCGGCTCCGAGACCTGCGCCGTCGCCCTGCGCGCGCTGGAGCGGCGCCTGTCGGATGCCGACACGATCGATGCACGCTGGCGCGCCTTCGCCGCCGCGCAGCTCACCGAGCTCGCGAACGACTGGCGGCAGGAAGCGTCCGATGACGAGCCCCTCGCCGAGATCTCCCCCGAGGCCTTCGCCGAGCGCATCCGCCTGAGCGAACTCGCCATCGCCTCGGATGGCTCGATGACGGCGTGCTTCGACGACGACGATCTCTTCTGGGGGCACACGATCGTGCTCGAGACGGATGCGGGCGGGACGCCGCACGACGCGGACATCGCCGGGTGACGACGCGCCGACTGCACGGGCCGCAGCGGCCGCCGAGGTCTGGACCTCAGGCGCTCTTCCAGCCGTACCGCTCCTGCAGCGCCTTCGCTACCCTTCCGTATCGCTTCGCGTCGAGCACCGCCGCCTCCCGGCGCAGGCCCTTCTCGTGCACGCTGTACAGCTGCTCGATGTCGACCCATGACTCGCGGCCCTGAGAATCCCACGCCCCGCTGCCGATCGAGAGGTAGTCGCGGTCGCCATCGTGCGCCTTGCTCGTCATCCGTACGGCGTAGACGCGATCTGCGGATTGCCGTCCGATCACGAGCACCGGCCGGTCCTTGCCGCGGCCGTCGTTCTCCTCGTACGGCACCCAGGTCCAGATGACCTCTCCCGCGTCCGGCGCGCCGTCGCGATCGGGAGCGTAGGCGATGCGCAGATCGCGGATGCCGTCTGGATCGATGCGCACGGTCTGAGAACCCGCATCGCGACCTGCCGTGACCGTTAGACCGGCATCCGTCTCGCCTTCCGCGCTCGTACGAAGGCGCGCCCTGGGGCGCGCTGGCGTCTGCGCCGGTGCGGACGTCTGCCGTTGCGCGCTCACCACGGCGCGCACGACCTGGACAAGAGCGGAGAGGATGCCGTTCGATCTAGCCACCCGCTCACGATAGCGCCGCGCACCGAAGGGGCCCGGCACCCCCGTTGGGATGTCGGGCCCCTGTGGAGCGTGCGAGGTCACTCCGCGAGCGCGTAGCCCTCCTCGCCGTGCACCACAAGGTCAACGCCGGCGATCTCATCCTCGTTCGCGATGCGGAAGCCGATCGTCTTCTCGATCGCGATGCCGATGACGAAGGCGACGACGAAGGAGTAGATGAGAACTCCGAAGGCGGCGATCGCCTGCACCGCCAGCTGACGGAAGTCGCCGCCGACGAACAGACCGCTGCCGGTCGCGAACAGACCCAGGTACAGGGTTCCGAACAGACCGCCGACGAGGTGGATGCCGACCACATCGAGAGAGTCGTCGAAGCCGAGGCGGAACTTCAGCTCGACCGCGAGTGCGCAGATGATGCCGGCGAGAGCGCCGAGCAGCAGCGACCAGCCGGGCGTCAGGTTGGCGCAGGCCGGGGTGATCGCGACCAGGCCAGCCACCGCGCCGGATGCCGCGCCGACCGAGGTCGCCTTGCCGTCCTTGATGCGCTCGATGAGGATCCAGCCGAGAACAGCCGCCGCCGTGGCGCCCAGGGTGTTGAGGCCGATCAGGCCGACGCCGCCCATGTCTTCGGCGAGCCATTCCGCTCCGGCGTTGAATCCGAACCAGCCGAACCACAGCAGAGCTGCGCCCAGGAGCGTCAGCGGCACGTTGTGCGGCTTCAGGATGCCCTTCTGGAAGCCGATGCGCTTGCCGAGGACGATCGCGAGGGCGAGGGCCGCGGCACCCGCGTTGATGTGCACCGCGGTGCCACCGGCGTAGTCGATGACGGCGATGCCGCTCTCCTCACCGAACAGGGCGGTGCCGAGGTTCATGATCCAGCCACCGCCCCAGACCCAGGCCGCGACCGGGAAGTAGCCGAGCGTGGCGAAGACACCGGCGAAGATCAGCCAGGAGCCGAACTTCGCGCGGTCTGCGATGGCGCCGGAGATCAGGGCGACGGTGATGATCGCGAAGGTCGCGCCGTAGGCGACGCCGAGCAGGGCGACGTTCGACCCCTCGCCGCTGGCGAGCGAGCTGAGGCCGAAGTCGGCGAACGGGTTGCCGGCGAAGGCCGTCGGGCTGTCGACCGCGCTCATCGAGAATCCGAACAGGATCCAGAGCACCGCCACCAGTCCGATGGAGCCGAAGCTCATCATCATCATGCTGACGACGCTCTTGGCCTTCACCAGACCGCCGTAGAAGAAGGCGACACCGGGGGTCATCAGCAGCACGAGGGCCGTTGCTGTGATCGCCCAGGAAATGTTGCCGGGTGCGTCCATGGGTAAACCTCACATTCAGGGAACTGTAAGGTTCAGTGTGGCCAGGGCCGATTTCCGGTGATCGTGAAGATTGTTACGGTGAGGTTACACAAAGCCCCGTCATGTGAACATCGCGTTACGAGGCGCGGTGTCAGCGCTCAGCGTGCGTGAGCGCGTTCAAGCGCGAGATCGCCCGCAGGTACTTCTTGCGATAGCCTCCGCCGAGCATCTCCTCGGCGAAGACCTGATCGAGGCCGACGCCGGTGGCGACGATGGGGATCTGGGCGTCGTACACGCGGTCGACGAAGGCCACGAAACGCAGCGCCTCCGACTGGTCCGTGAGCACGTGCACATCGCGCAGTCCGATCCGCTCGACGCCGGCGATCACCCGGAGATAGCGCGAAGGATGCACCAGGGCGAGGTGCGCGATCAGCTCACCGAAGGAGTCGTCGGATGCCGTCGCCCCCTGCGCCGCGATGATCGCCGCCTCGTACTCGTCCGGAGTAGACACGACGGCGTGCCCGTCGATGGCCCGCTGACGGAAGTCGACGCCGTCGATGCGCAGCGTCTGGAAGCTGTCCGACATCGCGTGGATCTCGCGGAGGAAGTCCTGCGCGGCGAACCGCCCCTCCCCCAGCGCGTTCGGCGGCGTGTTGGAGGTGGCGGCGAGCCTGGTACCGGTGGGGACGAGCTCGCCGAGCAGCCGAGTCATCACCATGGTGTCGCCGGGGTCGTCGAGCTCGAACTCATCGATGCACAGCAGATCCGCGCCCTTGAGCAGGTCGACGGTGTTCTTGTAGCCGAGCGCACCGACGAGCGCCGTGTACTCGATGAACGATCCGAAGTACTTCCGCCGCGCCGGCATCGCGTGGTAGATCGAGGCGAGCAGGTGCGTCTTGCCCACGCCGAAGCCGCCGTCGAGGTACACGCCCGGCTTCATCTCGGGTTCCTTCTTCGCCCGGCTGAACAGCCCGCCGCGCTTGACCGGTGCCCCGCGTCCGGCGAAGCGGACCAGCGTCTGCTTCGCCTCCTCCTGCGAGGGATGCGCATCGTCGGCGCGGTAGCTCTCGAACGTGGCGCCGTCGAACTGCGGCGGCGGAACGAGGCTCGCCAGCATCTCGGGACCGGTGACGGTCGGCTGGCGATCGGTCAGGTGCACGACGCGGGTGCTGCTCGCGGAATCGGTCATCGGATTTTCCTGTGTCGAAGTCTTACGAATCCGGTGCCGGGTGCGCAGCGGGGATCTATCGTCGAAGGGACGGCTCCACACTACGCCGTCAGCGCCCGGCATCGCCTGCTCACCGTCTGAGGAGACCCCTGTGACCATCGAGTTCGATTCGTCTTCACCGAAGTTCGCCGAGTACGCGCAGCCCGGCCGCCTCGTCAGCACCGAATGGCTGGCCGCGCACCTGGGCGCGCCGGGTCTCGTGGTCGTCGAATCGGATGAGGACGTGCTCCTCTACGAGACGGGTCATATCCCTGGGGCCGTGAAGGTCGACTGGCACACGGAGCTCAACGACCCGGTCGTGCGCGACTACGTCGACGGCGCCGGCTTCGCGGCTCTGCTCAGCCGCAAGGGCATCGCCCGCGACGACACCGTCGTCATCTACGGAGACAAGAACAACTGGTGGGCGGCCTACGCACTGTGGGTGTTCTCCCTCTTCGGACACGAGGATGTGCGTCTGCTCGACGGCGGCCGCGACCGCTGGATCGCCGAGGGCCGGGAGATCACCCGGGAGCCCACCGACCGCCCCGCGACGGAGTATCCCGTCGTCGAACGCGACGACTCCGCCATCCGCGCCTACAAGGAGGACGTCCTCGCCCACCTCGGCAACCCGCTCATCGACGTGCGCTCCCCCGAGGAGTACAGCGGTGAGCGCACGACGGCGCCCGCCTACCCCGAGGAGGGCGCGCTGCGTGCGGGCCACATTCCCACCGCGCAGTCCGTCCCGTGGGGCCGTGCCGTCGCCGAGGACGGCGGCTTCCGCACCCGCGCCGAGCTCGATGCCATCTACCGCGACGGCGCCGGCCTCACCGACGGCGATGACGTCGTGGCCTACTGCCGCATCGGCGAGCGCTCCAGTCACACGTGGTTCGTGCTGAAGCATCTGCTCGGGTTCGAGAACGTCCGCAACTACGACGGATCGTGGACGGAATGGGGAAGCGCCGTGCGCGTCCCGATCGTCACCGGCACGGAGCCGGGGTCGCTCTGACCGTGTGAGAATGTCGGGGATGAGCACCAGCCACGTTCCCGCTTCCCTCGCCGAGATCCGCGACGCGTTCCTCGACACCGCCGAGGCCGATCGGCTCCTCCTCCTGCTCGAGTTCGCCGACGAGCTTCCGGCGACACCCGACGAGGTCGCCGCGCACCCGGAGAGGTACGAACGCGTCGCCGAGTGCCAGTCGCCCGTGTTCATCCACCTCGAGGTGCACGACGACCTCGTGACGATGCACGCCACCGCGCCGGCCGAAGCTCCGACGACCCGCGGCTTCGCCAGCATCCTCGTCCAGGGGATCACCGGTCTCACGGCCGACGAGGTCCTCGCGATCCCCTCCGACTACCCGCAGACCCTCGGACTCACCCGGGCGGTGTCGCCGTTGCGCCTCGGCGGGATGACCGGGATGCTGATGCGCGCCAAGAACCAGGTCACGCAGAAGCGCTGAGGCCCTGCTCGCGCAGCCAGCCGTCGATCGCCGCGGACCATCCCGCTTCGTCGTAGTTCCAGAGCTTGGTGTGGCGGGCCCCCGTGAAATGCGGCATCGTCACGAGATCGGGTCTCGCCGCTTGCAGCGCGTGCGACGCGTCGGCCGGCACGAAGCCGTCGTCGTCGCTGTGCAGGATGAGGATCGGCACGTCCAGTTCCTCGGCCCTGGCGACCATGTCGAGCCGGTCGAAGGAGATCGCGTCGTCGGCACCGCTGAGCCGGGCCGTCAGCGGGACCTGGAGCGCGCCCATCGCCAGGTCGGGCAGCGGCGCCCGCAGACCCGACTCCCGCGCCTGGAACCGCAGCACGGTCCGCCAGTCCACAACCGGGGACTCCAGGATCAGCCCCGCGATCCGGTCGCGCGAGCCCGAGTTCACTGCGACCTGCAGCGAGATGGCGCCGCCCATCGACCATCCCATCAGGATGACCCTCTCGGCGCCGTGGCGAAGCGCGTAGGAGATCGCCGCATCGATGTCGCGCCATTCAGCGCTCCCCAGCGCGTAGGCACCCGCACGGCTGCGCGGCGCTTCGCCGTCGTTGCGGTACGAGACGACGAGGTTCGGCAGACCCGCCGCGTGCAGCACAGGAACGGCCCGCAGGCACTCGGCGCGCATGCCGCCTCGGCCGTGCACCTGGATGACCCAGGTCGAGGACTCAGCAGGGAAGAACCACGCCGGGCAGGGGCCGGACGCCGACCCGATCAGCACGTTCTCCCATGGCAGGTGCAGCTCACTCGGCGCCGAGTAGTACCAACCGCTGAAGGCGGCTTCGCGGTCGACCTTGGCGCCCGGCTCGATCTGCGTCAGCAGCTTGCGGCGCACCGTCGTGGCGTCGGCGCTCAGCACGGCGCCGAGCTTGACATAGCCGTGGGTGCCGGTGGTGAACAGCCCGTAGCGTCCCGGCAGCTCGGTGTCGGCCGTCCGCTGCAGTTCGATGGTCTGCGCCCCTGTGTCGACCGCGCGGATCACGACGTCCGGCGTGCGACGGCCGATGCTCACGACCCGACGGGCGGTGCCGAGCACCACCAGGGCGCTCGCCGCTGCGAGGGCCAGGAGCGCAGGGACAACGAGCGCAACGGCGTGCCTGAGACTCTTCATCGTTTCCTGACTCTAGCCTGTTGCCGTGACAGGACAGTCCAGCGCCGGGAGCGACTTCGAAGCCGCCGTGGCAGAACTGCGAGCCACCGCGTTCCGCGCGGACATCACCGTCCGGGAGATCCCGGCGCCGCAGAGCCTCGCGCCCCGCGCGATCGCCCTCGCCGCCGACGTGCGACCCGACGAGTCCGGCGATTCCGTCTACGGCACCGGACGCTTCGTGCTGCTGCACGACCCGGAGGAACCAGCCGCCTGGGACGGCGCCTGGCGCATCGTGCTGTTCGCCCAGGCGCCGCTGGAGACCGAGATCGGTACCGACCCGCTGCTGGCCGATGTCACCTGGTCATGGCTCATGGACGCGCTGGAGTCACGTCGCGCCCGCCACCGCGCGGCATCCGGCACCTCGACGAAGACCCTGTCGAAGGGTTTCGGAGGCCTTGCCTCCGAGGGCGACGGCGCACAGATAGAATTGCGGGCGTCCTGGACCCCGTCCGGCCCGTTCCGTCCGCATGTCGAAGCATGGGCCGAACTGGTCGGAATGCTGGCGGGTCTTCCGCCTGGTTCCGAGGGCATCGCCGTGCTCGGTGCGCGAAAGGCCGTACGTGACTGAATACTCCGTGATCTCCGACCGCGAGGAGTTCCTCGCGGCCTGCGCGGCGCTCGCCGCCGGCACGGGCCCCGTGGCCGTCGACGTCGAACGGGCGTCCGGCTTCCGCTATTCGCAGCGCGCCTACCTCGTGCAGGTCTTCCGACGCGACGCCGGCGTCTTCCTGTTCGATCCTCCCGCGCTCGGCGGCTTCGCCGCGCTGCAGGACGCGATCGGCGATGCGCAGTGGGTGTTCCACGCCGCGAGCCAGGACCTGCCGTCGCTGCGCGAGCTGGAGTTGGAGCCGGCGACGATCTTCGACACCGAGCTCGCCTCGCGTCTGCTCGGCCACACGAGGGTGGGTCTCGCCGCCGTGGTCGAGGACACGCTGGGGATCACTCTGAAGAAGGAGCACTCGGCGGCCGACTGGTCGACCCGGCCGCTGCCTTCTGCGTGGCTGGACTACGCTGCTCTCGATGTGCTGCACCTCATCGACGTGCAGGACGTGCTGCTCGCCGAACTCGCAGAACAGGGCAAGACGGAGATCGCCGCCGAGGAGTTCGCGGCCACCCTGAGCCGCCCGCCGAAGCCTCCGCGCGAGGATCCATGGCGCCGCCTCAGCGGGCTGCACCAGGTGCGCGGCGCCCGCAACCTCGCCGTCGCGCGGGAGCTGTGGCGCGCTCGGGAGTCGTTCGCGCAGGAGCAGGACATCTCCCCCGGGCGTCTGGTGCCCGATCGGTCGCTCGTCGCCGCTGTGCTGGCCGACCCGCAGAGCAAGGCGGCGCTGGCAGGGCTCAAGGACTTCCAGGGCCGTGCGAGCCGATCGCAGATCGACCGCTGGTGGCAGGCCATCGTCGACGGCCGTGCGAGCGATGACCTGCCCCGCGAGCGCGTCCCCAGCGACGCGCTGCCGCCGCCGCGCGCATGGGCCGACCGCAATCCAGAGGCTGACGCCCGCTTGAAGGCCGCGCGTCCCGTGGTGGAGGCGGTGGCTGAGGAGCTGGGGATGCCGACGGAGAACCTCCTGACGCCGGAGCACCTGCGCCGGGTGGCCTGGGAGCCGCGCGGCCTCTCTGCCGAGGAGATCGGCGACGCGCTGAGCGCTCTCGGCGCCCGCCGTTGGCAGATTGCACATACTGCACAGAAGATCGCAGACGCTTTTGTAGCCTCCACGCAGTCGTCCCACAACCCCTCCGCGCCGGATTCGTAGATTCAGTCCAACCGATTCCGCCGCCGCCCCGGCCATTCTTAAGCTGAGTTCATCGCAATTAACTTGGAGGCAGAGTGGCCGAGATCTCGGACGTCTACTTCGTCGATGGAGTGCGCACCCCGTTCGGGCGCGCCGGCGAAAAGGGCATGTACTGGAACACCCGCGCTGATGACCTCGCCGTGAAGGCGACCATCGGCCTGATGGAGCGGAACCCGGCGGTCCCCGCCGACCGCATCGACGACGTCGCGATCGCCGCGACCAGTCAGACCGGCGACCAGGGGCTCACCCTCGGACGCTCGGTGGCCATCCTCGCCGGCCTCCCGCAGACCGTGCCGGGACTCGCGATCGAGCGCATGTGCGCCGGCGCGATGACGAGCGTGACCACGATGGCCGCGTCCATCGGCATCGGCATGTACGACTTCGCCCTCGCCGGCGGTGTCGAGCACATGGGCCACCACCCGATCGGCGGCAACGCCGACCCCAACCCGCGCTTCGTCGCCGAGAAGATGGTCGACCCCGGAGCCCTGAACATGGGCGTCACCGCCGAGCGCATCTTCGACCGCTTCCCGCACCTCACCAAGGAGCGCTCTGACCGCTACGGCATGCTGAGCCAGCACAAGGTGCAGGCCGCATACGATGCAGGCAAGATCCAGCCGGATCTCGTCCCGGTCGCCGTGAAGGATGCCGAGGGCGCCTGGGCGCTGGCGTCCGAGGACGAGGGGCGTCGCCCGCAGACCACGATGGAGGACCTCGCTGGACTGAAGACGCCGTTCCGCCCGCACGGACGCGTCACCGCCGGCACCTCGTCACCGCTCACCGACGGCGCGACGATGTCACTGCTCGCCGGCGGCGGCGCCGTCAAGGAGTTCGGCCTCGCCCCGAAGATGCGCCTGGTGTCGTTCGCCTTCGCCGGTGTACAGCCCGAGATCATGGGCATCGGCCCGATCCCGTCCACCGAGAAGGCTCTGAAGAAGGCCGGTCTCACCATCGCCGACATCGGCCTCTTCGAGCTGAACGAGGCGTTCGCCGTCCAGGTGATCTCCTTGCTCGACCACTTCGGCATCGCCGACGACGACCCCCGCGTGAATCAGTGGGGCGGCGCCATCGCGCTGGGCCACCCGCTCGCGGCATCCGGCGTTCGTCTGATGATCCAGCTCGCCGCGCAGTTCGCCGAGCGCCCTGACGTCCGCTACGGCCTGACCGCGATGTGCGTCGGTCTCGGCCAGGGCGGCTCTGTCATCTGGGAGAACCCGCACTACGACGGAAAGAAGAAGAAGTGAGCTACGAAGACGTCGACTTCTCACCCATCCAGGCGCTCACCGAGGGCGAGGTGGTCACGCACTCCCCCGTGCGCGACATCCGCCTCCCCTCCGGCAAGGTGCTGGCGCTGATCACCCTCGACAACGGCCGCGACCACACGCGACCGAACACCCTGGGGCCGGCGACCCTCACCGAGCTCGGAACGACCCTCGATGGCCTGAAGTCCCGTGCCGCCGCGGGAGAGATCCACGCCGTCGGCATCACCGGCAAGCAGTACATCCTCGCCGCAGGCGCGGACCTGTCCGACATCACGAAGGTCGGCTCGCGCGACGACGCCAAGCTCATCGCGCAACTCGGACACAAGGTGCTCGGCGGACTCGGCGAACTCGGGGTGCCCTCCTTCGCCTTCGTGAACGGTCTGGCGCTCGGCGGCGGCCTCGAGATCGCCCTGAACTCGACCTACCGCACCGTCGACGCGTCCGCGGCGGCGATCGCACTGCCCGAGGTGTTCCTCGGGATCATCCCGGGCTGGGGCGGCGCCTACCTCCTGCCGAACCTCATCGGCATCGAGAACGCGCTCGAGGTCGTCATCTCGAACCCCCTGAAGCAGAACCGGATGCTGAAGCCGCAGCAGGCGTTCGACCTGGGCATCGTCGACGCGATCTTCCCGGCGGCGAACTTCCTCGAGAACTCGCTCGCCTGGGCCGATGCGGTCCTCGGCGGCAAGAAGGTGGAGCGCAAGAACGAGCCGGGCAAGATCGAGCGCCTCACGAAGTGGCCCATCGCCGTCAAGGTCGCGCGCGGCATGCTCGAATCGAAGATCGGCACCGTCCCGAAGGCGCCGTACGTCGCGCTCGACCTCCTCGACAAGGCGAAGAGCGGCAGCAGGGCCGAGGGCTTCGCCCGTGAGGACGACGCGCTCGCCGACCTCGTCACGGGCGACCAGTTCGCGGCGTCCATGTACGCGTTCGACCTCGTGCAGAAGCGAGCGAAGCGTCCGGTCGGCGCGCCCGACAAGGCCCTCGCGAAGAAGGTCGCCAAGGTCGGCATCATCGGCGCCGGTCTCATGGCGAGCCAGTTCGCGCTGCTGTTCGTGCGCAAACTGCAGGTGCCGGTGCTCATCACCGACATCGACCAGGCGCGCGTCGACAAGGGCGTGTCGTACATCCACGAGGAGATCGGCAAGCTCGAGGAGAAGGGGCGCCTGGACGCCGACACCGCCAACAAGCTGCGCGCGCTCGTCACCGGGACAACCGACAAGTCGCTCTACGCCGACTGCGACTTCGTGATCGAGGCCGTCTTCGAAGAGGTCGGCGTCAAGCAGCAGGTGTTCGGCGAGATCGAGAAGATCGTCGCCGAGGACGCGATCCTCGCCACCAACACCTCGTCCCTGTCGGTTGAGGAGATCGGCTCGAAGCTCGAGCATCCGGAGCGCCTCGTCGGCTTCCACTTCTTCAATCCGGTCGCGGCCATGCCGCTCATCGAGATCGTGAAGACGCCGTCGACGTCGGATGCGGCGCTGTCGACCGCCTTCGTCGTCGCGAAGGGGCTCGGCAAGAACGCGGTGCTCACCGCCGACGCTCCTGGTTTCGTCGTCAACCGCCTGCTCGCCAAGGTCATGGGCGAGGCGGCCCGCGCGGTGTACGAGGGAACGCCGGTGGCCGATGTCGAGAAGGCTTTCGCGCCGCTCGGCCTGCCGATGGGTCCCTTCCAGCTGATCGACCTGGTGGGCTGGAAGGTCGCCGCTCACGTGCAGGACACGATGGTGCGCGCCTTCCCCGACCGCTTCTACGCGAACGAGAACTTCCACGCTCTCGCCGAGCTGGACGCCGTCGTGGAGAAGGACAAGAGCGGGCGCGTCGTCGGCTGGACGAAGGCCGCGGAGAAGGTGCTGAAGTCCGCTGTTGGTTCCTCACCGGCATCCGCTGCGACGATCCTCGAGCGCGTGCAGATCGGGCTCGCCCAGGAGATCAAGCTGATGCTCGACGAGGGTGTCGTCCCCGAGGTCGAGGACATCGATCTCTGCCTCATCCTCGGCGCAGGCTGGCCCTTCATCGACGGCGGCGCCTCGCCGTACCTGGACCGTGAGGGTGCGTCAGAGCGCGCCTTCGGCGGGTCATTCCACACCCCGCAGATCCGCGGCATCGCCAACCGCTGATCCGCAACCGCCGAAAGCCTCGTCCGCCCAGCACCCTGTGCGGACGAGGCTTTCGACATCGCGCGAGCCAGAGCACGGCGGCGACCCGAACGAAGAACGAACAGTGCATGAACTCGCGCGTGTGGAGCAGAACTCGACGCGCGCGAGCGGGCACAGTGGTGACATGGACATGCTCTTCACCATGCTCGGCGGCAGGGGGGTGTCGGGCCTTCTGAAGACCGGCACCGCCGTCCTCACCACGCTGCTGGTCCTGCCGGCGCTCCTGAAGCTGTTCGTCGTCACCGTCGACGAGGGCTGGGCGGCGATCCGCACCCGCAACGGCAAGCCGATCATCCGCACCCGTCCTGCGCGGCGTCCGCAGGCAGGACGGGGCGCCGTCGGCGAGGTCGTCGTGCTCGATCCCGGCTCGCACGGCGCGTTCCCGCTGTTCTACTGGTACAAGCTCGTCGACGTGCGCTGCCGCGCCACCGACCTGCCCGCGCGCGAGCTCTCCGGCGCGAACGGCAGACAGCACAGGGTGCACGCGTCGTTCGAATGGCGTCCCCTCCCCACGGGGCGGGACCTGCGCGTGTTCGAGCTCGATGTCGTGAACGTCGCCGAGCGGGCCGCGAACATCGTCGGCGCCGCCCTGCGCGACGCCGTCCGCACCATCAACGGCGTCGGGCTTCCGCACAACGACGAGATCAACGATCGCGTCCTCGCGGCCTGCGCCGACGACGTCCGGCGCGCGTGCGGCGTCGAGCTCGTGCGTGTCATGATCACCGGCGACGCGCTCACCGACGGATACCTGCTCTCAGAGGCGCTGCGCGACGGCGATCGGGGCGCGCCGGCGGTCGCAGCCCTGCATGCGCTGAACTGAATCGTCAGCGGCGCTCGTGCAGCGGCAGGTCGATCGCTCCGGTCTCGCCGGCGTGCCTGGCGACCGGGATGCGCGTCCCGAGTACCTGCGCGACGACGTCCTGCGCGATCTTCGACACCGTCAGGCCGGCATCCGCCAGCACCTGCTCGCGGGACGCGTGGTCGATGAACTCGTCGGGAAGCCCGAGCTCGTCCACCGCGGTGTCGATGCCCGCCTCCCGCAGTACCTGGCGCACGCGCGTGCCGATGCCGCCGACACGGATGCCGTCTTCGAGGGTGATGACCAGCCGGTGCGTGCGGGCCAGGGCGAGGACGGATGGCTGCACAGGGATGGCCCAGCGCGGATCGATCACCGTGGCGCCGATCCCCTGCGCACGCAGGCGCGCAGCGACGTCCAAGCCGAGCGCGGCGAAGGGGCCGATCCCAACGATGAGAACATCGGAGCTCTCGCCGCGGGCGAGCACGTCGACCCCGTCTTCCAGCCGCTCGAGGGCTGGCAAGTCCGGTGCGACCTCGCCCTTGGGGAAGCGGATGACGGTCGGCGCGTCATCGACGAGGACCGCTTCCTCCAGCGCCTCGGTGAGACGCGCGCCGTCGCGGGGGGCGGCGATGCGGATGTGCGGAACGATCTGCAGCATCGCGAGATCCCACATGCCGTGGTGGCTGGGCCCGTCCGGTCCGGTGACGCCGGCCCGATCGAGCACGAAGGTCACGCCAGCACGGTGCAGCGCCACGTCCATCAGCACCTGGTCGAACGCACGGCCCATGAACGTCGCGTACACCGCGACCACGGGGTGCAGTCCGCCGTAGGCCAGACCCGCGGCGGATGCCACAGCGTGCTGCTCGGCGATGCCGACGTCGTACACGCGGTCGGGGAAGCGCTCGGCGAACGGCGCGAGACCTGTGGGGCGCAGCATCGCCGCCGTCATCGCGATGACGTCGGTGCGGCGCTCCCCGATCTCGACGAGCGCGTCGGAGAACACGTCCGTCCAGCCCTGGCCGCTCGTGGACAGCGGCTCGCCCGTCACGGGATCGATCTTGTTGACCGCGTGGAACTGGTCGGCCTCGTCGTCGCGCGCCGGCTGATATCCCCGGCCCTTCTCGGTGATGGCGTGCACGATCACCGGCGCGCCGTAGGACTTCGCGAGCTCCAGCGTCTCGATGAGAGCCGCCAGGTCGTGCCCGTCCACGGGACCGAGGTACTTGATATCGAGGTTCGAGTAGAGGGCCTCGTTATTCGTGAACCGCGAGAGGAACCCGTGCGTGCCTCCGCGGACGCCGCGGAACAGCGCGCGGCCGACCGGGCCGAAGGAGCGGAAGAACCGGTCGGACTTGCGGTGCAGGTCCCGGTAGGCGGCGGCCGTGCGCACCCGGTTGAGGTAGCGCGACATGCCGCCGATCGTTGGGGCGTACGAGCGGCCGTTGTCGTTGACGACGATCACCAGGTTGCGGTCGTTGTCGTCGGAGATGTTGTTCAAGGCTTCCCACGTCATGCCGCCGGTGAGCGCGCCGTCACCGACGACCGCGATGACGTGCCGGTCGCCGCGCCCGGTGGCGGTGAGCGCGCGGGAGATGCCGTCGGCCCAGCTCAGCGAGCTCGAGGCGTGCGAGGACTCGACGACGTCGTGCGGGCTTTCCGAGCGCTGCGGGTAGCCGGCCAGTCCCCCGCGCACCCGCAGCTGCGAGAAGTCCTTGCGGCCGGTGAGGAGCTTGTGCACGTAGGACTGGTGCCCGGTGTCGAAGATGAACGGATCGTCGGGAGAGGAGAAGACCCGGTGCAGGGCGATCGTGAGCTCGACGACGCCGAGGTTCGGACCGAGGTGGCCTCCCGTTCGGGAGACGTTCTCGACAAGGAACTCGCGGATCTCGCCGGCGAGCTCGACGAGTTCGTCAACGGACAGGGCGTCCAGGTCACGGGGTCCTGAGATGCTCGGAAGAATCGGCATCTGCACCTCCTCACAGGCTCCGTCGAGGCATCCGACCCTCCGGTTCGGGCGCCTCTGAGATCCTATCGCGCGCACCAGGGGAAGAGCCTGGCGCCGGGCAGGCGATCCGTGCGAAGCTCGTGCTCATGAACCACACGCAGAAGATCGAGGCAGGAGACATCGGCATCCTGCGCCAGATGTTCGCCTAGTGACGAGCGCTGGACCTGCTCCTGCACGCAGCAGCGCCCCACCCGGCCGAGGCCGGATGGGGCGCTGCGATGCGTCGGGTCAGACCAGCGAGCGCAGCACGTACTGCAGGATGCCGCCGTTGCGGTAGTAGTCGGCCTCACCGGGGGTGTCAATGCGGACGACCGCGTCGAACTCGACGGTCTGCTTGCCCTCGGGAGAGTGCTCGCTCGGGGCCGCGGTCACGCGGACGGTCTTCGGCGTGACGCCGTCGTTGAGCGCCTCGAGGCCGGTGATCGAGACGATCTCGGTGCCGTCGAGGCCCAGCGACTCCCAGCTCTCGCCGGCTGGGAACTGCAGCGGGACGACGCCCATGCCGATGAGGTTGGAGCGATGGATGCGCTCGAAGCTCTCGGTGATGACCGCCTTGACGCCCAGCAGGCTCGTGCCTTTGGCCGCCCAGTCGCGCGAAGAGCCGGAGCCGTACTCCTTGCCGCCGAACACCACGAGCGGGGTGCCCTGCTCCGCATAGTTCATGCACGCGTCGTAGATGTACGACTGCGGGCCGTCGGGCTTCGTGAAGTCGCGCGTGAACCCGCCCTCGACGATCTGGCCGTCGTTGACGGCCGAGACAAGCAGGTTCTTCAGGCGGATGTTCGCGAAGGTACCGCGGATCATCACCTCGTGGTTTCCTCGACGCGAGCCGAAGGAGTTGAAGTCCTTCCGGTCGACGCCGTGCTCCTCGAGGTACTTCGCAGCCGGCGTGCCCGGCTTGATGTTGCCGGCCGGGGAGATGTGGTCGGTGGTGACCGAGTCGCCGAGGGTCGCCATGACGCGCGCGCCGGTGATGTCCTTGACCGGGGTCAGCTCCATCGTCATGCCGTCGAAGTACGGCGCCCGGCGCACGTACGTCGAGTTCTCGTCCCACTGGAACTTGTCGGCATCGGGCGTCGGCAGATTCCGCCAGCGCTCGTCGCCGTCGAAGACGGTGGCATACTGCTTGATGAACTGGTCGCGCGAGATGGCCGAGTCGACGATCTCCTGCACCTCGTCGGGCGAGGGCCAGATGTCCTTGAGGAACACGTCGTTGCCCTCGGTGTCCTTGCCGAGCGGGTCGGTCTCGAAGTCGAAGTGCATGGAGCCTGCCAGCGCATAGGCGATGACCAGCGGCGGGCTCGCCAGGTAGTTCATCTTCACGTCGGGGCTGATCCTGCCCTCGAAGTTGCGGTTGCCCGAGAGCACCGCGGTCACGGCGAGGTCGTGCGAGTTGATCGCGGTCGAGACCTCTTCGATGAGCGGTCCGGAGTTGCCGATGCAGATGGTGCAGCCGTAGCCGACGGTGTAGAAGCCGAGGCCCTGGAGATCCTTGTCGAGGCCGGACTTCTCGTAGTAGTCGGTGACGACCTTGGAGCCGGGGCCCAGGGTGGTCTTGACCCAGGGCTTCTGCTTGAGGCCCTTCTGCAGGGCCTTGCGGGCGACGAGGCCGGCGGCGATCATCACCGACGGGTTCGAGGTGTTCGTGCACGAGGTGATCGCCGCGAGGGTGACCGCGCCGTTGTCGAGAATGTACTTCTCCCCCGCCGGCGTCGTCACCGGCACGGGCTTGGAGGCGTTGGCCGGGGCGCCGCTGGAGATGTGCACGGGGCGCGTGGTCGGCTCCTCCTCGCCGGGGACCTGGCCGGGGTCGGATGCCGGGAAGGAGTGCTTCGACTCGAGATCGACGATGTCGTCGCTGGTGGACGGCGTGGCGTAGCCCAGGATGTCCTTCTCGAACTGCGACTTCGCCTCGGAGAGCAGGATGCGGTCCTGCGGACGCTTCGGACCGGCGATCGACGGCACCACGGTGCCGAGGTCGAGCTCGAGGTACTCGCTGAAGACGGGCTCGTGCGAGGCGTCGTGCCAGAGCTTCTGCTCCTTGGCGTACGCCTCGACGAGCGCGACGGTCTCGTCGGGACGACCGGTCAGACGCAGGTAGTCGAGCGTGACGTCGTCGATGGGGAAGATCGCGGCGGTCGAGCCGAACTCCGGGGACATGTTGCCGATGGTGGCGCGGTTCGCGAGCGGTACCGAGGCGACGCCGGCGCCGTAGAACTCGACGAACTTGCCGACGACGCCGTGCTTGCGGAGCATGTCGGTGATGGTGAGCACGACGTCGGTCGCGGTGACGCCTGCGGGGATCTCGCCGGTGAGCTTGAAGCCGACGACGCGCGGGATGAGCATCGAGACGGGCTGGCCGAGCATGGCGGCCTCGGCCTCGATGCCGCCGACGCCCCAGCCGAGCACGCCGAGTCCGTTGACCATCGTGGTGTGCGAGTCGGTGCCGACGCAGGTGTCGGGGTAGGCGCGCAGCACGCCGTTGACGGTGCGGTCGTAGATGACCTTGGCCAGGTGCTCGATGTTCACCTGGTGCACGATGCCGGTCCCTGGCGGGACGACCTTGAAGTCCTGGAACGCGGTCTGGCCCCAGCGCAGGAACTGGTAGCGCTCGCCGTTGCGCTCGTACTCGATCTCGACGTTGCGCTCGAGGGCGTTCTCGGAGCCGAACAGGTCGGCGATGACGGAGTGGTCGATGACCATCTCTGCGGGCGAGAGCGGGTTGATCTTGTTCGCGTCGCCGCCCAGCGCCGTCACGGCCTCGCGCATGGTGGCGAGGTCGACGATGCAGGGCACGCCGGTGAAGTCCTGCATGACCACGCGCGCCGGCGTGAACTGGATCTCGGTGTTGGGCTCCGCTGCGGGATCCCACGATCCGAGAGCCTCGATCTGCGCCTTGGTGACGTTCGCGCCGTCCTCTGTGCGCAGCAGGTTCTCCAGGAGCACTTTCAGGCTGAAGGGGAGCTTGTCGAAACCGGGCACCGTGTCGATGCGGAAGATCTCGTAGTCGGTGCTGCCGACCGTCAGGGTGCTCTTGGCACCGAAGCTGTTCACCGTGGACACGATTCCGTCTCCTTCTGTTCTGATGGGAGCGACAGGCGCCTCCATCTTGCTCGCCCTCGAGCCCGGTCGGCTAGCAAGGCAGACCTAACCAGTCTGCTCCCCCGGAGCCGTGAGCGGAAGCGCACAATTTATCTTGATGTCAAGATAAATCTATCACGCCGGAGCGTCGCCTCCGGCATCCTGCGCTGGTGGCTGGAGCCGGCGTGCGACGATCCACGTCAACGCGAGCAGGACGGCGAAGAACGGGATGCCCATGACGATCTTGACGGTGCCGAGCGAGGCGACATCGCCCGAGAAGTAGAACGGCAGCTGCACGGCGAGACGGGCGAAGAACAGCCCCGCCCACGCGACCGACAGCCAGAAGAACGTGCGGCGCTTGCGCGGATCCTGACGCCAGGCGACACCTTCGCCAGTGAGGAAGCCGACGATCACGCCGATCAACGGCCACCGCACGAGCGCCGAGATGAAGAACACCGACCCGTAGGCGATGTTGGTGATGAACCCGATGACGAACTGATCCTCGGCGCGCCCGGTGAACAGCGGGAGCCCGGCGGCGACGACGGCCGCGACGAGTCCCGAGAGCGCGGCGACGGGCGGTGACTTCGACAGCAGCCGGATGACGGTGAAGACGGCCGCCGCCCCCACCGAGAGCACGAGGGCGAGGACGAGATCCTTCGTGACGGTGAAAGCGATGATGAAGGCGAGCAGCGGCAGCACCGACTCGACGATGCCCCGCCAGCCCCCGATGACGCCCCAGACCATCTGCCCGGTGGTGACATCGGCCTCCGGGTCGATGCCGGCGCGGCGCGCCGCGCCTCCGAGCGCGGCGCTGAGGATCTCGGATGCCGACGGCTCGCGCTCGGCGTCGGGCTCCGGCGCGCTCACGCTGAGCCCGGCGTCGCCGGCATCTTCAGCGGGATGAGGTCGCGCGGCGGCATCGGCGCGCTGCCACGCACGACGACGATCGAGCGGAAGAGATCCTCGACCTTCGCTGCGGCGTCGAGATCGGATGCCGCGGCGCCGCCGATCACTCCGCGCAGGAACCAGCGTGGGCCGTCGACGCCGACGAAGCGCGCGAGACGCAGCCCAGAGCCCTCGTTGGCCGCGGCGGGAACCTCGGCGAGGAGCTCCTTGCCGAGCGGGCCATCGCGCTCCTCGACGCGCCCGCCCTGGGCCTTCACTTGATCGCGCAGCTGCACGCGGGTCTCGTCCCACAGGCCTCCCGAGCGCGCAGCGGCGAAGGGCTGCACCTGCAACGAGGAGTCGGCATAGTCGAGGCCGACGGCCACGATGCGCTTGGACTGCTCCTCGACCTCGAGACGGAGGTTGAGCCCCTCACGCGGGAGGATCTTGATTCCTCCGAGATCGATGTACGGGCGCACCGGGTTCGCCTCGGAGTCATCGAGGGGGCCCTCGGTCGCGCGGTTCTCCGGCGCGGACTTCGACGGGGTGGCGTTGTTGAGAGTCATCAGCCTGTCCTGCTTCGTTACTGGGGGGGTGCTGCCTGATAGCCGGTGGAACCGAAGCCGCCCTCACCGCGAGTGCTGTCCGGCAGCTCCTCGACGGGGATGAAGGCGGCGCGGGTCACCGGCATGATGATCAGCTGAGCGATGCGATCGCCGACGGCGACATCGTACGCGCTGCGGATGTCGGTGTTGATCAGACTCACCTTGATCTCACCCCGATACCCCGCATCGACGGTGCCCGGAGCGTTGACGATCGAGATCCCGTGCTTCGCGGCCAGACCGCTGCGCGGCACGACGAAGGCGGCGAAGCCGTCGGGGAGGGCGATGCGCACGCCCGTTCCGACCAGCGCGCGCTCACCGGGCTCGAGGCGCACGGCCTCCGCGGCGACGAGATCGGCACCGGCGTCGCCGGGATGCGCGTACCCTGGCACGACGGCGGATCCGTCCAGCACGGGGGCGATAATGGGAACATCCACCGAATCAGTCACCCCATGAGGCTAATGCAGAAGCGCGCCCCCCACACACGCCCGTCGTACCGGGAGCGGCTCTCGCCGAGCCTGCGCCTGCTGGCCGCGGTGGCGCTGATGGGCCCCATGGTCTCCCTCGTCTTCGTGCCGGTGGGTTCGACGTTCGCCCTGATCATCGGCGGCACCGTCTCCGCAGCGCTGGTGGCGCTGTTCATCTGGCTCGCCCCAGTGGTCTCGGTGGAGGGCTCCGTGCTGCGCGCCGGCCGTGCCCGTATCGACACCCGTCACCTCGGAGCGCCGGTGGCGCTCACCGGCGACGAGGCCAAACAGGCCCGCGGCCCCTCGCTTCCCGCACGCGGGTGGCATCTCATCCGCGGCGGCATCGACGGTCTCGTCGTGATCCCCAACATCGACGCCGACGACCCCGTGACGACGTGGACGATCTCGTCGCGCACGCCCGACCGGCTCTGCGCCGCGATCGACGCCGCCCGCTGAGCATCGATCGGCGGGCCGTTCGCCTCGGCTCCCCGAAGACGACGACGCGCCCGGAACCTGACGGTTCCCGAGCGCGTGACGTACGGATGCTGCCGTGATCAGGCAGCGCACTCCTTGCAGATCGGACCGGACGCGTCTTCGTGGTCGAGCTGCGAGCGGTGCTTCACGAGGAAGCAGCCCATGCAGGTGAACTCGTCGTCCTGAGGAGGCAGCACGACGACATCGAGCTCGAGGTCCGACAGATCGGCCCCCGGCAGGTCGAAGCTGGACGGATTGTCCGAGTCCTCGTCGCCCGTCGAGCTCGACAGCTTGTCGGGCACACGCTCCTTGAGTGCTTCGATCGACTCGGAGTCGTCTTCGCTCTTGCGTGGAGCGTCGTAATCGGTTGCCATGGGGTGAATCTCCACTTTCATGGTGCGAGTGGCTGGGATCTTGCCGCAGGGTTCGGCGGGCATAGTTTGCACGACCGCGAGCGATTTAGCAAATGGTCCCGCCTGCGCCCGAGCAAACCGGCGGCGCGCCCAGAGTATTCCCTGCCAGGGCGCGTGCAGCGTGACACCATGAATGCACACCCATCCTTGAGGGGCATTCGCATGGAAAACGTCACCATCGTCGGCACGGAAGCCGGAGTCCTCGTACTCGCGACCGAATCCGGTGAGCGGTTCGCCCTGCCCATCGACGCCGTCCTGCACCGCGAGATCCGCCGCGCCACGACCGCCGCAGAACCGGCCGTCCAGAAGCTCGCCGCGAGCCCGCGCGACATCCAGGCGCAGATCCGAGCGGGTCTCACCGCCGCAGAGACGGCGGAGCTCCTCGGCATCGAGGTCGCCGACGTCGAACGCTTCGAGGGGCCGGTGCTCGCGGAGCGCGAGCACATCATCGGCCAGGCCCTCGCTGTGCCCGTGCTCATCGGCAGCGAGGTCGAGCCCGACGCGCAGCCCACCTTCGGCACGGCCATCCGGGCCAAGCTCGCAGATCTCGCGGCGACCGCGGAGCGCTGGGCGAGCTGGAAGGAGGAGTCGGGCTGGATCGTGAAGCTCGAGTTCACCGCCGACGAGGTCGAGCACGACGCGCGCTGGAGCTTCGATCCCCGTCGCAGTGCCCTCGCGCCCCTCAACGCCGACGCCACGCAGCTCTCCCGGCAGGGTTATCTCCCTGAGGGCCTCATCCCTCGTCTGCGCGCCGTCGAGGCGGATCGTCCCGCCTCCCCGTACAAGGACGACAGCCGCTTCGACTCCGGCGCCTTCGGGCCGCGTCTCGTCCCCTCCCCCGAGGCGGATGCCGAGGATCCCGCCGTCGCCGAGCGCTCCGGCGCCGCCGTGCAGAATGCGGCGATCAAGCGCGCACCGGAGGAGACGACGACGAGCCCCGAGACCGCTGATCTCCTCGAGGCGCTGCGCCGCCGTCGCGGTCAGCGCGAGTCCGCACCGCTGATCGACGACGACGCGGAGAGCGACGCGAATCCGATCGCGCTCTTCGAGAGCCTGGAGCTCGACGACGAGGCCGACGGCCCCGACGAAGGTGCGCCTGCGGCGTCAGGATCTGCGCCGGAGAGCAACCGACGGCGTCGGCGCAACGCCCTGCCGTCGTGGGACGAGATCGTCTTCGGAGCACGCACCGACGAGTGATCCGCGCCGTCAGAGCGCGAACGCACCACGGCGCAGCAACGGCACCAGACGCTCTTCTGCCGTGAGCGCTCCGTGCTGTCCGATCATGCCGCGGCTGCGCTGGTCGGCGGCCGTGCCGTCATAGAGCGCACGGTTCCCGCGCGCCACGACGAGGATGTCGCCGATGCGACCGGCCGCCGCCGAGGACACCTCCGGCCCGAAGAGGCCGGAAGTGATCGCTTCGTCCCGGCTGCCGACGTCGGCGGATCCCTCCAGCCTCTCCCGCCAGCCGGCGAGAACCGCATCCGCATCGGCATCGGGCTCGAGGTAGAGGTGCAGCATCCGCGGCTCTCCCCCGACGTGCGCGATGCCCTGCAGGTCGTCGGCGTCGAGGACGAGCTGACGATGGGCTGGCACGTCGATCATGCCGTGGTCGGAGGTGATGAGCACGCCCACCCCCGGGGGGATCCGCGTCGCGAGGGCGGCGTCGACGTCTTCGAGGGCCGCCACCCAGGCGAGGGAGTCGACGCCGTGCTTGTGCCCGGCCTTGTCGACCTCGGGCAGGTAGCAGTAGACCAGCGCCCCCGGATGCCGATGGGCGAGGTCGTAGGCGAGGGCGACGCGCTGCGCCGGCGAGGGCGCCGGAACGAAGTCAGCACCGCGCAGCGTCGCCTGGCTGAATCCGCTTCCGGCGTAGGCGGCGACGCCGACGGCGAACACCGGTCGGCCCTCGTCGCGGCCCGTTTCGAACACCGTCGGGGCGACCTGCCAGGATGCCGGGTCGATCGCCGCCTCGTTCCACCCCGAGAGCTGATTGACGAGCCGGTCGCCGGCGCGGTCGAGGACGCTGTATCCGACGAGTCCGTGCGCTCCGGGCCAGACGCCGGTGAGGATGCTCGTGAGCGCCGCCGCTGTCGTCGACGGGAACACCGAGGTGGCGACGTCCTTCTTGCCCATCCCGGCCGTCAGTGCCCGCGCGTGCCCGGCGTGGGCGCGCAGGTCGATCGCTCCGAGCCCGTCGACGACGACGAGCACCGCCGACTCCGCGCGGGGCAGGAGCCCCTGCTCGCCCCGCAGCGCGGCGAGCAGGTCGTGCGCCACCCCGACGATGCTCCAGGCTGACGCAGACTCGGGAGGTAGCATGAGGGACATCCGAGCCAGTCTGTCACAGGCTCCCGTTTGCCCTCAGGAACTCCATGCCGAAAACCCCGCCGCCCGAGCTCGCCCCGGAACGGATTCAGGACATCGACCTCGAGAGCGAGATGCAGGGCTCGTTCCTCGAGTACGCCTACTCCGTCATCTACTCCCGCGCGCTGCCCGATGCCCGCGACGGGCTCAAGCCCGTGCAGCGCCGCATCCTCTACCAGATGGCGGAGATGGGCCTGCGGCCCGACCGCGGGCACGTCAAGAGCGCCCGCGTCGTCGGCGAGGTGATGGGAAAGCTGCACCCCCACGGCGACTCGGCGATCTACGACGCCCTCGTCCGCCTCGCCCAGGACTTCGCGCTGCGCGTGCCGCTCGTCGACGGACACGGCAACTTCGGCTCTCTCGACGACGGCCCCGCCGCCGCTCGCTACACCGAGGCCCGACTCGCCGCTCCCGCGATGGCGCTCACCGAGAACCTCGACGAGGACGTCGTCGACTTCGTGCCGAACTACGACGGCCAGTTCCAGCAGCCGGCCGTGCTGCCTGCGGCCTTCCCGAACCTGCTCGTCAACGGAGCCAGCGGCATCGCCGTCGGCATGGCGACGAACATGGCTCCGCACAACCTCATCGAGGTCGTCGCCGCCGCGACGCACCTCCTCGAGCATCCGGATGCCACCACCGAGGAGCTCATGGAGTTCGTGCCCGGCCCGGATTTCCCCTCCGGGGGCATCCTCATGGGTCTCGACGGCGTGAAGGACGCCTACACGACGGGACGCGGAGCGCTCAAGGTGCGCGGCAAGGTCTCGGTCGAGCAGATCGCGCCGCGGCGCACGGGCATCATCGTCTCCGAGCTGCCGTACATGGTCGGCCCCGAGCGCCTCATCGAGAAGATCCGCGATGCGGTGCAGGCGAAGAAGCTCCAGGGCATCAGCGACGTCACCGACCTCACCGACCGCAACCACGGCCTGCGCGTCTCGATCGGCATCAAGACCGGGTTCGATCCGAACGCCGTGCTCGAGCAGCTGTACCGGCTGACGCCGCTGGAGGACTCCTTCAGCATCAACAACGTCGCCCTCGTCGAGGGTCAGCCCCGCACGCTCGGCCTCAAGGAGATGCTCAGCGTCTACGTGATGCACCGCCTCGAGGTGATCACGCGTCGCAGCCGTTACCGTCTCGCCCGCCGCGAGGAGCGCCTGCACCTCGTCGAGGGTCTGCTCATCGCCATCCTCGACATCGACGAGGTCATCCAGGTCATCCGCTCCTCCGACGACTCCGAGCAGGCCCGCACGCGCCTGCGCTCGGTGTTCGACCTCAGCGAGCTGCAGGCCGAGTACATCCTCGAGCTGCGCCTTCGGCGCCTCACGAAGTTCTCCCGCATCGAGCTGGAGACCGAGCGCGATGCGCTCCTCGCCGACATCGCCTCTCTCAAAGAACTGCTGGGCAGCCCGGCTCTGCTGCGCACCGCCGTTGCGCGCGAGCTGGATGCGGTCGCCGACGCCTACGGCACGCCTCGGCGCACGCTGCTGATGAACGCCGCTCCCCCCAAGCCCCGTGCGGCGAAGGACGCGGCGGACCTGCAGATCGCGGACGCCCCCACTGTGCTCGTGCTGTCGTCGACCGGCCGCGCCGTGCGCGTCGACATCGCCGAGGGGCAGGAGCTCACCGCCCCCGCGCGGCGCAGCAAGCACGACGCGATCCTCGCGACCGTCGAGACGACCGTCCGCGCCGAGCTCGGCGCCCTCACCAGCGCCGGTCGCGTGCTGCGGTTCTCGCCGGTCGATCTGCCCTCGGTACCGGCGACCTCCGTGCAGCTGGCCGCCGGCACCCCGCTGCGCGACTACCTCGGCATCACGGCCAAGGGCGAGCGCGTGGTCGGCTTCGTGCGGTTCGACAGCGAGACGCCGATCGCCCTCGGCACCGCGCAGGGAACGGTCAAGCGCGTCGTCCCCAGCGCTCTCCCGGCGCGAGCGGACGTCGAGGTCATCGGGTTGAAGCCGGGCGACGTCGTCGTCGGCGCCGCCGAGGCCGGTGACGACGCCGAGCTCGTCTTCGTCACCACGGATGCGCAGCTGCTGCGGTTCTCCGCCTCTGCGGTGCGCCCTCAGGGCGCCCCTGCGGCAGGCATGGCCGGTATCAAACTCGGCGCCGGCGCGTCGGTGCTGTTCTTCGGTGCGGTCGCACCGGACTCGGATGCCGTCGTGGCGACGGTCTCCGGCAGTGAGAGCGTGCTGCCGGGAACCGACCCAGGGCGAGCCAAGGTGTCAGCGTTCGGAGAGTACCCCGCCAAGGGCCGCGCCACCGGTGGGGTTCGCGCGCACGCGTTCCTGAAGGGCGAGGATCGGTTGACCGTCGCCTGGGTTGGCCCCGCTCCCGCCCTCGCCGTCGACCCGACCGGCGCCGTGCGCAAGCTCCCCGAGCCGGGTGCGCGCCGCGACGCCTCCGGTCAGAGCATCGAGGGCGTCATCGGCTCGATCGGGCGCACGCTGGGGAACTGAGAGGAGCGCGCGTCAGCCGCCTACCCCCGGTCGAAGGCCACCAGGCGGGCATCCGCTGCCCCGGCGCGCCTGTCCAGGGCTTCGGCGAGCAGCGCGTATTCCGGCGTGATCGTCGTGCCGGGCGCCCCCAGCGCGAACCGGCGGGAGGAGCCCTGCCGCGGTACGATCCTCAGCTCCGGCCCCTGGCGCCCCGGTGGGGAGAGCCAGATCCGTTCCAGCCCGGTGTAGGCGAACGGCGCATCGTCGACACGCAGCTGCTGTGCACCGACGACGATCTCCCGCGACACGCGCCGCAGCACCGCGGCGCTGGCCAGCCCGGCGACGAGAGCACCCAGCCCGGCCAGCGCGATGATCAGCAGCCCGAGTGCGACGAGGAGGTCGATCAGGTCCGGGAGCATCATCCCGGCGACGCCGCCGGCGATCCCCGCCACCGCGGCCACGGCGCCGGCGATGACGAGCCGCCGCACGCGGGTACGGCTCGCCGCGCTGTCGATGCGGAAGGCGAGGTCCCCTCGATCGACCGGGCTCCCGGCCGGATCGGCCGGCTCCGGCGACTGCAGGACCGCGAGCAGGTCGTTGAAGTCCGACCGGCTGAACCCGGGGAGGACGATCCGTTCGGAGCGGTCCCCGACGACCGCGACGAGCTCGCGCGTCGTGGCCGAGCGGAAGCCGTTGCTGTAGTGGGCCGTCACCTGCGAGCCGAACGCCGTCCGCGCGCGATCCCAGGAGCGGATCGTCAGCCACGGCCTGCGGACCTCGACCCGCGCGGCGGTGACATGAACGGAGAGATTGCGCATCCACAGCACCGCGAACGCCGCCGCGAGCAGCGCCACCACGAGTCCGGCCACCAGCACGAGCGCCCGGGTCTGCTGCGGCCAGGTCCGCGGCAGGAAGTTCCGGCCGGCGACCAGGACGACGACCCAGAGCGCACAGGTCGACACGAGACCGGTCAGCAGCACACGCCACAGCGGCACCCGGAAGACCCGCTCGGTGCTCGCCTCGCCACGGCCCGAGGATTCCGACTGCCGCATGGCCACATCATGCCACGCCGGGCAGGGCCCCGGCGATGGGCAGCTCAGGCGTCGATCGACTCGCGGGAGAGGTGACCTGCGGAGTCGATGATGAACTCGCGGCGCGGCGCGACCTCGTTGCCCATGAGCAACTCGAAGACGCGTCCAGCGGCCTCGGCGTCCTCCATGCGCACTCGGCGCAGCAGACGCCCGCCCCGGTCCATCGTCGTCGAGGCGAGCTGCTCGGCATCCATCTCGCCGAGACCCTTGTAGCGCTGGATCGGCTCGTGCCAGCGCTTGCCGGACTTGCGCAGCTTCGCCAGCAGCGCGTGCATCTCCTGCTCGCTGTACGTGTAGATCGTCTCGTTGGGCTTGGAGCCCGGGTTCATCACGATCACCCGGTGCAGCGGTGGCACGGCGGCGAACACGCGGCCCTGCTCGATCAGCGGTCGCATGTACCGGAAGAAGAGCGTGAGCAGCAGCGTGCGGATGTGCGCGCCGTCGACGTCTGCGTCGCTCATCAGGATGATCTTGCCGTAACGCGCCGCGTCGATGTCGAAGCTGCGGCCTGATCCCGCACCGATCACCTGGATGATCGAGGCGCACTCGGTGTTCGACAGCATGTCGCCCACGGACGCCTTCTGGACGTTGAGGATCTTGCCGCGGATGGGCAGCAGCGCCTGGAACTCACTGTTGCGCGCGTTCTTGGCGGTGCCGAGGGCCGAATCCCCCTCGACGATGAACAGCTCGCTGCGCTCGACATCGTTGGTGCGGCAGTCGACGAGCTTGGTCGGCAGCGTAGAGGACTCCAGAGCGTTCTTGCGTCGCTGGGTCTCCTTGTGGGCGCGGGCGGAGACCCTGGCCTTCATCTCGGCGACGATCTTGTCGAGCAGCTGGTTCGCCTGGCTCTTGTCGTCGCGCTTGGTGGAGCCGAAGCGCTCGGCCAGTTCCTTGCGCAGCACCTGGGCGACGATCTGGCGCACGGCCGGGGTGCCGAGCACCTCCTTCGTCTGCCCCTCGAACTGCGGCTCGGGGACGTTCACGGTGAGCACGGCGGTGAGGCCGGCGAGCACGTCGTCCTTCTCGAGCTTGTCATTGCCGACCTTGAGCCGGCGGGAGTTCTGCTCGACCTGGGCGCGCAGCACCTTCAGCAGCTCCTGCTCGAAGCCCTGCTGGTGCGTTCCCCCCTTGGGCGTGGCGATGATGTTCACGAACGAACGGATCGCCGTGTCGTAGCCGGTCCCCCAGCGCATCGCGATGTCGACCGCGCAGACCCGCTCCACCTCGGTGGCGACCATGTGGCCGTCGGGCTGGAGCACCGGCACGGTCTCCTTGAACGTGCCCTCACCCTGGACGCGCCAGGTGTCGGTGACGGGGGCATCGGTGGCGAGGTAGTCCACGAACTCCGAGATGCCGCCCTCGTAGAGGTACGAGGTCTCGTTCGTCTGCTCGGCGCGCTCGTCTCGGACGACGAGCTCGAGCCCTGGCACGAGGAAGGCCGTCTGCCGTGCCCTCGTCTCCAGGTCGCCGAGTTGGAAGGCGGCGTCCTTCGTGAAGATCTGGCGATCAGCCCAGTAGCGGATACGGGTGCCGGTGACCCCGCGGGGGGCCTTGCCGATGACGCGCAGCTCGCTCTTGTCCTGGAAGGGCGTGAACGGCGCATCCGGGCGCTTCTCGCCGCCGGCGTCGTCGAAGACCCCCGGCTCGCCCCGGCGGAACGACATGGCGTAGGTCTTGCCGCCGCGGTCGACCTCCACATCGAGGCGCTCGGAGAGCGCGTTGACCACGGAGGCGCCCACACCGTGCAGACCGCCGGATGCCGCGTACGAGCCGCCGCCGAACTTGCCGCCGGCGTGCAGCTTCGTGAAGACGACCTCGACGCCCGTGAGACCGGTGCGTGGCTCGACATCGACGGGGATGCCGCGTCCGCGGTCATGCACCTCGACGCTGCCGTCCGCGTGCAGGATGACGTCGATCTTCGTGCCGTTGCCTGCGACGGCCTCGTCGACGGCGTTGTCGATGATCTCCCAGAGGCAGTGCATGAGCCCTGGCGACCCGTTCGACCCGATGTACATGCCAGGGCGCTTGCGGACGGCCTCGAGGCCTTCGAGCACCTGGAGATGATGGGCGGAATACTCGGCGGTCACAATCTCCGAGTCTATTCGCGCCTGCGCCCCGCGCCCCGCAGACACTCCCCTGCGGGACGCACCTGGTACCGTGCCCGTACGCGGTGAGCGAAACACGCCGCCATCCGGGCATCCATCCAGCATCGGCGTGGTTGTATTGAACACGGCCCGCCGGCGAACCCGATACTCAAGGAGGCACCGAGATGAATGCAACGACCGACCACCTGGCCTCCGCCGTCGATTTCCGGCTGACCGCCGTGGATCGCTGCGATTCCTGCGGCGCACAGGCGTACATCGCCGCCGTCGTCAACGATTCCGAACTGCTCTTCTGCGCCCACCACGGCCGCAAGTACGAGGAGAAGCTCCGCAGCGTCGCCACCAGCTGGCACGACGAGACCGCGCGCCTCATCGAGGCCTGAGTCCTTCGACAGACGCAGGGATCCGGGCCGATCGGCTCAGGGTTTCCAGATCCTGCGGATCAGCGGGCGACCACGCGTCGCACGCGTGAGGTGAGCCGGGTGAGGATCTCCTCCCCGACCGTGCCGATACGCTCCGCGAGCGTCGTCGCGTCGGCCTCTCCGTGCGCGCCGCGGCCGAAGATCCAGACCGTGTCGCCCTGTACCAGACGAGCGCCGGTGACGACGGAGGTCGTGTGCCTGATCGAGCTCAGCGCCGCCACGCCGTGCGCGGTGCCCACCGGCAGCCCCGCGAGCGTCGATGGCAGGCCGTCGAACGAGCCGATGCCGATCACGGCCGCGGCGCCGTCGACGGCGACGACGGTTGCGGTCAGTTCGGCAATCGGCTCCACGCCCTCCAGAACCGGTCCATCCGCCGAGCGGATGCCGTAGCAGAAGGCGCCGATGCGCGAGAGGGATCCGCGCAGTTCCGGACGCCACCACGAGGCGGCGGACGCGGTGAGATGCTGCCACTGCGCAGCGGCGCCGGTGCGGTTCGTGAGGGCGATCGCGTCGAGGAACACCCGGCGGGCGTCGTCGTCCTCGGCATCGCTCGCCTCGGCGAGGTGGCTCCAGACGCCGACGAGCTCGACCGCACCGGCCGCTTCGGCGGCACGGGCATCCTCGACGAAGGCGCTCCAGTCCTCGAGACGCACGCCGTTGCGGTGCAGGCCCGTGTCGATCTTCAGGTGCACGCGGGCGCGCGCGCCGAGCACGGTCGCCCGCTGCACGACGCGGGAGAGGTACTCGGCCGTGCCGACGCCGAGGTCGACGTGCTGCAGGAGTGCCGCATCGATCTCGGTATCCGTCGAGGTCGCCCAGGCGAACACCCGCGCCGGGCGCTCGAGCACGCTGCGGATCTCGAGCGCACCCTTGATGTCGTAACCGCCGTACCAGCCCACACCGGCATCCTCGGCCGCCTCCACCGCCCAGGTGAGCCCGTGCCCGTAGGCGTCGTCCTTCATGACGAGCATGAGCTCGGACGGCGCGATGCGCGCGCGCACGGCGGCGAGGTTCGCGACGAAGCGCTCGCCGTCGATTCTCAGCTCGGGACGGCTCATTCTTCCCACTCCCGCTGCGCGTGCGCACCCGCGACCGCGACGAGCTCGGCGACGGTGAGGCCGGTGACGGCGCTCCAGCGCGCCAGCGCGGGAGCTGCGGGGCCGGTCCCGCCGAAGTAGGTGACCTCGGTGCCCACCGGCACCTCCTCGCCCTGCAGGTCGACGACGCACACGTCCATCGCGACGCGACCGATGATGGGCCGCGCGACGCGGTCGACCTCGACGTGCGCGGCGTTACCGAGAGCGCGGACGATGCCCTGCGCGTAGCCGCCGGTGACGAGTGCCACCACGGTGTGCTCGGTCGCGCGGTGGATGTATCCGTAGGAGACCGCGTCCCCGGGCTTGAGCCGCTTCGTCGACATCACCCGTCCTGCCAGCCGCAGCACCGGCCGACTCGAGAGGACGCCGTCGGCGTCTGGGAGCCCGTACAGCAGCGATGCGTCGATGTCGGCGTCGCCGTCGACGGTCGCGTCGATGCCCTCGAAACGCAGCGCCTCGACCTCGCTGGCCGAATCGACCAGCACGGTCTCGGCACCCGCGATGTGCGCGGCGTGCGCGACGGCCAGTATCCCGTGCCCCCACGCATCGTGTCGGAGGTCTGCGACCCGACCGCCCGCGGCCACGGCCGCTGCGGTCGACGCCGTGAGCGCGGACCGGGAGATGATCGCACGGGGTAGAGCGCTGCTGGAGAGCATCAGAGTCCGATCGTGCGGAAGTCCTTGCTGTGGACGAGGTGCTCGATCGCAGCCCGAGCCCCCTCCGCATACTCGTCCAGCTTCTCGTGCGCCGCGCCGAGCCGCCAGGAGATGCCGCGCCGAGCCGTCGTGGCGCCGAGGATCGCATCGGTCCAGCGCGGGTTCAGCGGCAGCGCGGGCCCCTGCACGTTCGAGGCGTAGGCTTCGCCGCGACGCACGATCTCGCCCGCCCCGTCGCCGCGGGCGAAGCTGCCCTTGCCTGCCACGACCTCGCCGACCGCGACGGCATCCGGTCCGAGCGTCCAGCGCGATGCGTGGTCCTCGAAGCCGATGACGCGACCCCCTGGGGTGTCGGCGATGATGTAGCCGACGTTGCGCTCGCGGGTGCGCGCGACGCGAAACGGGAACAGACCGAGTCCCTCAAGCTTCTCGCCGTCGAGCAGGTCGACCCCCTCGCTGAGCAGCTCGGCCGATGCCCCGATCGAGAACAGCGAGCGGCCGGACTCGACGAACACCTCGAGCTCGGCGGCACGGGAGCGCAGATCGCCGGCGACGATGCGCATGGCGGAGAGCGGGCCGTTGCCGAAGACGAGGATGTCGGAATCCGCCGGGATCGGATCGCCGATGCCGACGCGGAAGACCTCGACGGGGACGCCGGCCCGTTCGAGACGCACCTGCAGGGAGCGGACGTTGCCGCGATCCCCGGTGATGCCGAGCTCGACGGGGTAGAACTGGACGATGCGCACGGTGTCGGTCATCGGCGGGCGATCTCCTGGTCTCCATGGCCGAGCAGTCGACGCCCGATCATCATCAGCTCGTAGTTGACGAACCAGGTCTGACGCCCCGACGACGAAGGCTCGAGCGCGCGCATGAGCGCAACGGCCTTCTCCATGTCGGGCTCGACGACGCCGATCTCGACGCCGGCGTGCTCGAGGCTGAGCGCCAGCTGGTACGCCTTCTCGCCCGTGACGACGTCGATGCGCGCCAGCGCGTCGAAGTCGACGTCGTAGAGCCAGGAGACGTCGGGCGTCCCCTCGTCGATCGCGATGAGAGCGCGTTCGGGAGTGCTCTCGAGCGCGTCCAGGTTCATCTGCAGGCTCGGCGCGTTCTTGAACATCACGAACTCGACCTGCTCGCCCGCCGGATCCCGGCGCAGCGGAATGACCTCGCCGCGTCCGTAGGCCGGTGCCATCTGCGCGAAGCCCTTCGCCGCCTTGTCGACGGAGAACTCCGCGCCGAGCACGCGGGAGGCCACGGTGAGGGCTGCAGCGGCGTCGGCCGCGTAGTGCAGCCCGCGCGCGGGCAGCGTGATCTCGGCATCCTCACCGTCCACGCGCACGACGACCTTGCGGCCCGAGGCGCTGACGACCTCGGCGTACGCCTCGCGCTCGAGGATGCCTGCGTTGCCGCTGCGGGTGTCCGCCGCGTTGGCGAGGCCGTGTGCGGATGCCGCGACGAGCTCGCTGGAGACGCCGAAGAACGACACCTCGCCGCGCATCGCGGAGGCGTCGATCTTACTGAGGTAGGGGTCATCGCGGTTCACCACGACGTGCGCCGATGCGCGCTTCGAAGCCTCGAGCATCATGTCGGCGACGCGTTCGGTCTCGTAGAAGCGGTACAGCTGGTCGACCTGGACGTTCAGCGACAGGATCACAGCGGGCGAGAGCCGGTCGGCGAGATCGGCGGCGTATCCCTCGTCGATCTCGAGCACCGCGACGTCGGCCTTGATGCGGCCGGTGAGGGTGGCATCGGCGAGCAGCGCGCTCGTCACGCCCTGAGGGAGGTTCGCGCCCGTCGGGTTCGTGAAGACCTTGAGTCCGTGCGAGCGCAGCACCTCGCTGATCATGTGCGTCGTCGTCGTCTTGCCGTTGGAGCCGAGCACGAAGATGACGCCGTAACGGAACTGGTCGGCGAGCGTGGGCAGCAGGGTCGGCGCGAGCCGGTTCGTCAGGTACCCGGGGAACGCCGAGCCGCCGCCGCGCAGACGCGTGGCGAATCGCGCGAGCTTGCCCGCGAGGACGGGGAAGACGTAGCGGATGCCTGCCGAGCGCGCCTGAGGTGCGCCCGCCATCATTCGAGGTAGTCCCGCAGCGACCGCGAACGGCTCGGGTGACGCAGCTTCGCCATCGTCTTCGACTCGATCTGGCGGATGCGCTCGCGGGTCACCCCGAACGTGTCGCCGATCTGGTCGAGGGTCTTCGGCTGACCGTCGCCGAGGCCGAAGCGCATGCGGATCACGCCCGCCTCGCGCTCCGACAGCGAGTCGAGCAGCTGCTCGAGCTGGCGCTGCAGCATGGTGAAGCCGACGGCATCCGCCGGAACGACCGCCTCGGTGTCCTCGATGAGGTCGCCGAACTCGCTGTCGCCGTCCTCGCCGAGAGGCGTGTGCAGCGAGATCGGCTCGCGACCGTACTTCTGCACCTCGACGACCTTCTCGGGCGTCATGTCGAGTTCGCGGCTGAGCTCTTCCGGGGTGGGTTCGCGACCGAGGTCCTGCAGCATCTGGCGCTGCACCCGGGCGAGCTTGTTGATGACCTCGACCATGTGCACGGGGATGCGGATGGTGCGGGCCTGGTCGGCCATGGCGCGGGTGATCGCCTGACGGATCCACCACGTGGCGTAGGTCGAGAACTTGAAGCCCTTGGTGTAGTCGAACTTCTCGACGGCGCGGATGAGGCCGAGGTTGCCCTCCTGGATCAGGTCGAGGAACTGCATGCCGCGGCCGGTGTAGCGCTTGGCGAGGGAGACCACCAGGCGGAGGTTGGCGCCGAGCAGGTGGCTCTTGGCGCGCTGACCGTCGCGGGCGACCCACTGCAGGTCGAGGCCCAGCTGGCTGGTCTTCTCGGCCGCCGTCATGGTCGACAGCTTCTCCTCGGCGAACAGACCAGCCTCGATGCGCATCGCGAGCTCGACCTCTTCGGCCGCGTTCAGCAGCGCGACCTTTCCGATCTGCTTCAGGTAGTCCTTCACAGGATCGGCAGTGGCGCCGGTGATCTGCGTGGAGTACACCGGGACGTCTTCGTCGTCGTTGGAGGAGATGACGATGGCACCGGTCGGAAGCGGCTCGGTGAACTTGGGCTTCGCGTCGTCTTCGTCGTCGTCATCCGCCTCGTCGGCGGCGGCGACGGGGGCATCGTCGTCTTCGACGATGTCGTCGGACTTCTTCTTCTTGACGGGAGCACGCTTGGCGGCCGCGCGCTGCGCGGCTGTCTTGGGCGCCGGCTTCTCTTCGACCTCTTCGATCTTGACGTCGGTCTCGGGAGCCTCGGCGGTCTTCTTCGTCCGGGTCTTCTTGGTCGTGGCAGGAGTCACGTTTTGCCTTTCACGGAGCGCTTGCGACGCCCCGGCACTTTCGGACACTAGTAAGACCCTTGTCAAGTTCGAGCTCCGAGAAGAACGGTTGACAACGGGTCAGACAACTAGTATCGCACACGTATCACCCCACGGATGCACCACGAAAGATCGATCAACTCCGACCGTGCTTGTCGTCGTCCGCCGACGGGCGCGTAGCGAGATAGCGTTCGAGCTCGGCGGCCAGCTCATCGGCGCTGGGCAGGTCGCGTTCGTTGAAGCCGCCCTCGTCGTAGCTGCCGTCCTCCGGGTTGCGACCCGCCATGTACGCGTCGTGCCGGCGCTCGAGACCGTGCACCATCTGCTGCAGCTCGTCGTTGGCGAGGACCTGCTCGTCCACCCGGGCGACGTACGCCTCACGGCTCTCGCGCACGTCGTCGAGCATGAGCACGAGACCGGTCGCGGCCATGACTCGTTCGGCGGCCGTGATCACGGCGTCGGGATTCTCGGTCTCGGCGAGGTAGTGCGGAACGAGCAGCACGAAGCCGACGACGCGGTCGCCGCGTTCGGCGAAGCGGAACTCGAGCAGGTGGCCGGCGGTCGCGGGGACCTGGGTGCGGGGCCGCCAGACCGAATGGGCGGCAGTGAGGTCGCGGCGGTTGCCGCTGACCGTGGTTCCGATCGGGCGGGTGTGCGGCACGGGCATCGCGATCGAGTGCACCCAGCTCACGCCGGACACCTCGGCCTCGGCGGCGAGCTCGAGCACGACGCGGGCGAAGCGGTTCCACTGGAAATCGGGTTCGTATCCGGCCAGCAGCAGGAACTTCTGTCCGAGGGCGTCAACGCCCAGCGACAGCTCGAGACGCGGAGCGCGGAACTCGGTGAGGTGGTCCTGGTCGAACGAGATGATCGGACGGCGCGCGCGGTAGTCGAGCAGCTCGTCGTTGTCGAAGACGACGATCGGCTGGAGGTCGGCCGTCTCACGGAGGTGGTCGATGAGGCCGGAGACGGCGCTGCCCGCATCGGTGAACCCGGTGAGCAGTATCACCAGCGGAAGGCCCCGCGGCACGACCGGGGCGTTCGCCACGCGTTCAAAGATCTCGGCGGAATGGGGCATGCCTCCATGCTACGAGTCGCATCGCGGTCAGGGGGCGCGGCGGTGCCGCTCACAGCGAACACGCCAGCGGTGCACCCGAGGAGGTTGCGCGCGCCCTCTCTAGGATGGAGACCATGACGCTTCCCGCGCTCTCGCGCACCTCAGATCCGTTCCCCGGAAGCTCTGCCGACGCCGCAGTGCTCGTCGTGCCCGACATCAGCGAGTCGGCCGAAGCCATCGAGAGCCACCCTGGACTCGCCGACAGCCTCAACGCCATCGGGTTCACCGGTTCGGCATCCGCTTTCGCCCGTGTCTACGCCCCGGAGGTCACCGCCCTCCCGCTCGCCGTCGTCGGCGTCGGCAAAACCCCGACCGCCGGCGCCGTGCGCGCCGCCGTCGGCACGGCGCTGCGCAGCCTCACCGGGTTCGAGACGGTCGCCGTTGGGCTGACCGCCGGGCTCGAGCAGTTCGCGGATGCCGCAGCCGAGGGCGCACTGCTGGGCGGTCACCGATTCGCGGGGTACAAGGCCGACCCGCCCAAGCCCAGGGCGCAGGCCGTCGTGCTGCACGCCGCCCTCTCCGACGAGGCGATCGCCCGCGCCGCCGCCGTTGGCGAGGCCGTCGCCCTCGTGAAGGACCTCGTCCAGGTGCCGGCGGAATGGCAGAGTCCGGCGGATCTCGCCCAGAGCGCCGTGGACAGCGTCTCCGGCCTCGATGTCGCGGTCGAGGTGCTCGACGAGACAGCCCTCGCAGAGCAGGGCTTCGGCGGCATCCTCGGCGTCGGTCAGGGCTCGGACCGCCCGCCGCGCCTGGTGCGTCTCGACTACGCCCCCGCCGATGCGCATCGCCACATCGCGCTCGTCGGCAAGGGCATCACCTTCGACACCGGCGGTCTCTCGCTGAAGCCGGCGACGTCGATGCACGGCATGAAGTTCGACATGGCCGGCGCCGCCACGGTGCTCGCCGCGCTGCGGGCCATCGCGACCCTCGGGATGCCGGTGCGGGTGACGGCGTGGCTCAGCATCACCGACAACATGCCCTCTGGACGCGCGATCCGCCCCGGCGACGTCCTCCGGATCCTCGACGGGACCACCGTCGAGGTCACGAACACCGACGCGGAGGGCCGCCTGGTCCTGGCCGACGCGCTCGTGGCCGCGAGCCGCGAGCATCCGGACGTCATCATCGACGTCGCCACCCTGACCGGGGCGATCGTCGCCGCGCTGGGCCACCGCTACACGGGCGTGTTCGGCGACGACGAGACGGTCGCCGAGTTCCTGGCAGCGGCCGACGCGGTCGACGAGCCGGCATGGCACATGCCGCTGCCGGCGCACATGGAGGACATGATGGACTCCCCCATCGCCGACCTCCAGAACGCGAACCTCAGCGACCGGATGGGCGGCGCCTCCTACGCAGGCCTCTTCCTGCAGCGCTTCGTCGGTCGCACGACGGATGCCGAAGACGCTCCGCGCATCCCCTGGGTGCACCTCGACATCGCCGGCTCCAGCGAGCACAACGGCGCACCGTACGGCTTCATCGAGAAGGGCCCGACGGGGGCGATGGTCCGATCGATCATCGCCTTCGCCGACGCATCCCACCCGGAGGCATGACCATGACAACCCACACCTTCGACATCGTCGTCCTCGGTGGCGGCAGCGGCGGATACGCGGCTGCCCTGCGCGCCAGCGAGCTCGGCAAGTCGGTCGCGCTGATCGAGAAGGACAAGGTCGGCGGCACCTGCCTGCACCGCGGCTGCATCCCCACCAAGGCGCTGCTGCACGCGGCGGAGGTTGCCGAACATGTGCGCGGCGCCGCCCATGTCGGCATCTCGGCGACCCTCGACGGGATCGACGCGGCCGGTGTCCGCGCCTATCGCGAGGGCATCGTCGCCAAGAAGTTCAAGGGGCTCGAGGGCCTTGTGAAGGCGCGCGGCATCACCACCGTGTCCGGCCTCGGCCGCCTCAACCCCGATCGATCGGTGAGCGTCGGCGACGACGTCTACGTCGGCTCCGACGTGATCCTCGCCACCGGTTCCTACAGCCGCACGCTGCCGGGTCTGGAGATCGGCGGGCGCATCCTCACGAGCGAGCAGGCGCTCGCTCTCGACGTCATCCCCGAGCGCGTGCTGGTCCTCGGCGGCGGCGTCATCGGCGTCGAGTTCGCGAGCGTCTGGCGCTCCTTCGGCGCCGAGGTCACGATCATCGAGGCCCTGCCGCATCTCGTCCCCAACGAGGACGTCGCACTCAGCAAGGGCCTCGAGCGCGCCTTCCGGCGTCGCGGCATCCAGTACTCGCTCGGCACCAGATTCGCCTCCGCCGCCCAGGGCGATGCCGCGGTCACCGTCACGCTCGAGGACGGCAAGGAGTTCACCGCCGACTACCTGCTCGTCGCCGTCGGGCGCGGGCCCGCCACGGCCGACCTCGGGTTCGAGGAGGCAGGCGTCGCGCTCGAGCGCGGCTTCGTCGTCGTCGACGCCGAACTGCGCACCGGCGCGCCCGGCGTCTGGGCCGTCGGCGACATCGTGCCAGGACTCCAGCTCGCCCACCGCGGCTTCCAGCAGGGCATCGCGGTCGCCGAGCGCATCGCCGGGCTCTCCCCGGTCGACATCCCCGACGCGCAGATCCCGAAGGTCACCTATTCCAGCCCCGAGGTCGCCTCGGTGGGCCTGTCCGAGGAGGCTGCCGTCACGGCACACGGAGCGGATGCGGTGACCTCCTACGAATACAACCTCGCCGGAAACGGCAAGAGCGAGATCATCGGAACGGGCGGTCTGGTAAAGGTCGTCCGCCTGAAGGACGGCCCCGTTCTCGGCGTGCACCTGCTCGGCGACCGGGTGGGCGAACTCATCACCGAAGGCCAGCTGGCCGTCGTGTGGGAAGCGCACCCTGAGGACATCGCCCCGCTGATCCACGCCCACCCCACGCAGAGCGAAGCACTCGGCGAAGCCTTCCTGGCACTCGCCGGAAAGCCATTGCACGCGCTGTGAACGCCGATCGGCAAACAGTTCACTAAGCTAGGCACGCGTCATACAACTTCTTGAAGGAGACTCCGTCATGAGCACATCCGTGGTCCTCCCCGCTCTCGGTGAGAGCGTCACAGAGGGTACGGTCACCCGTTGGCTGAAGCAGGTCGGCGACACCGTACAGGAGGACGAGGGCCTGCTCGAGATCTCGACCGACAAGGTCGACACCGAGATACCCTCCCCCGTGACCGGCGTCATCGAGGAGATCCTCGTCGCCGAGGACGAGACCGTCGAGGTCGGCGCACTGCTGGCCCGCATCGGCGACGGCAGCGGGGTCGCCCCTGCATCCGACGCGCCGGCGGCCGCCGAACCCCAGGCCGACGTCGCACCTGCCGAGGCCGCGCCTGCCGCTCCTGCACCGGCTCCCGCCGAGGTCCCCGCTGCTCCCGTCGCGGCCCCCGCGGCCGCCGCCGGCGACGCGACGGACATCGTGCTCCCCGAGCTCGGCGAGAGCGTCACCGAGGGAACCGTCACCCGCTGGCTGAAGCAGGTGGGCGACACCGTCGCCGTCGACGAGGCACTGCTGGAGATCTCGACCGACAAGGTCGACACCGAGATCCCGTCGCCCGTCGCCGGCATCCTGCAGGAGATCGTCGCCGCCGAGGACGAGACCATCGCCGTCGGCTCCGTGCTCGCCCGCGTCGGCTCCGGAGCCGCACCCGCAGCGGCTCCGGCTGCTCCCGCCGAGCCCGCACCCGTCGCGGCTCCGGCTCCGGCTCCCGCTGTCGCAGCTCCCGCTGCTCCGGCTCCCGCCGCCCCTGTCCCGGTCCCGGCTGCTCCGGCTCCGGCTCCGGCTCCGGTCAGCGAGGCTCCCGCTCCGGCTCCCGCGGCTTCTGCGACTCCTGCCGCCGGTGACAGCGACAACCTCTACGTGACGCCGCTGGTGCGCCGCCTCGCCTCGCAGCAGGGCGTCGACCTCGTATCTGTCAAGGGCACCGGCGTCGGCGGTCGGATCCGCAAGGAGGACGTCCTCAACGCGGCTGCCGCACCCGACGCCGCTCCGGCCGCTCCTTCGGCTCCGGCCGCGCCCGCGCTCGAGGTCTCCCCGCTGCGCGGCACGACCCAGAAGATGTCGCGTCTGCGCAAGGTCGTCGCCGAACGCGCTGTCGCGTCGATGCAGCAGACCGCTCAGCTGACCACCTTCGTCGAGGTCGATGTCACGGCGCTCGCGAAGTACCGCGACAGCGTGAAGACGTCGTTCCTGCAGAAGACCGGCGACAAGCTGTCGTTCCTGCCGTTCTTCACGCTCGCCGCCGCCGAGGCGCTGCAGGCGTTCCCGATCATCAACGCGACGGTCGACGGCGACAGCATCGCCTATCCGGCCTCCGAGAACATCTCGATCGCGGTCGACACCGAGCGGGGCCTTCTCACCCCGGTCGTCCGCGACGCGGCGAGCAAGAACCTCGCGCAGCTGGCGCACGAGATCGCCGATCTCGCCGCCCGCACGCGCGACAACAAGCTCAAGCCCGACGAGCTCGCCGGTGGCACCTTCACCGTGACCAACACGGGCTCGCGCGGCGCGCTGTTCGACACGCCGCTCGTGTTCCTCCCGCAGTCCGCGATCCTCGGCACCGGCACGGTGTTCAAGCGTCCGGGCGTGGTCACGGTCGACGGCGTCGACGCGATCGCCGTGCGCTCGTACGTCTATCTCGCGATCTCGTACGACCACCGCATCATCGACGGCGCCGACGCGGCACGCTTCCTCGGCGCCATCAAGGCCCGCCTGGAGGCTGCGGACTTCGCTGCCGTCCTCGGAGCCTGATCGCACGATCATCCCGGCTGGTCCGCGACGCCGTAGACGTCGCGGACCAGCCATTTCTCTTCGAGGCGCACGAGCACGAGCATGAACTCGTCCGGGTTCTCGGCGTCGGCGTCGGCGGATCCGCGGGACAGCCGGACCACGGCGACATCTCCGTACGAGTCGACCAGATCCACCGTCGTCTTCTTCTCGTCGAACGCGCCGAGCGCATCGACGACGCCCGCTGAGCCCTCGGCAACCGCCTCAGGGCAGACCGCGTCCTCGTCGCGTCGGCACTGAGCGAGACGGGAGAGCAGGGCTTCCGCCGCCTTCACCGGATCCTCCTCAGCCCCGACCGTCGCCTCGTCGGCAGCCCGCTCGGGAGCGGATGTCGGGTCAGCAGGGGCCGCGCCGGGATCGGCAACCACGTCGGACTCCGGCGGACCGTCCGCGTCGGACGGGGCCGTGGCCGACGGGGCCGTCTCCGATGAAGCCTCCTGTTGGGACGACGACGTCGGGGCGACTGTCGCAGACGACGCCCCCGGCGTCTGTCCCGTCTCCCCTCCCGGCCAGAGCACGCCGCCGACCACGACGGCGCCGGCGGCTAGCCCGGCGACGAGCAGCTTCGGCACGCGCCTGCCCGTCGTCGCCGCCGCCGTCGCCTGGTTCGGCACCGAGTTCGGCACCAGGCGCTCACGTCGGCGCCGACCATCGCGCACGGCGACGATGGCGAGGCGCGTGCGCTCGAGCACGTCGGCGATGCGCTCGAGCGCGGACCGCAGCGCACGCCTGCCCGGAGCGCCGTGCGGCACCCTGGCACGCGCGGCGCGTCTCGACGACG
>NZ_JASGCY010000076.1:0-43964 GCF_047607465.1 Microbacterium sp.
CGACACCAGGAACCCCGGACTGGAACCCCGCCACCGCGACGCATCGCGGTCGATGTCATACCCCGATGTCAAAATCGACCTCACGAGCCCGGCAACGACGCCGCGAGCGAGGACTCACCCTCCCAATGAAATATCGAGGCTCTGTTGTTCGGGGGTTACTGACGTGCCATCCGAATTCTTTGAATAGAGGCCGACAAGGTCCACAGATGAAACCCCCGGCATCGGGGGGGCCTATAGCACTGCTCCGGTCGCGATTTGTGCCGCTTCTGGAGCTCCGAGGATGCACAAATCGCGACCGGAACGAAGGCGGCGGATGCTGAGGCGGCCATGTAGCCACGGTTTCCGTGGTTTGCCCAGGGCTTGTGGTGCGTAATCCGTTGTTAACAGATGCCTCTTGACTCGATAACCGTGGCAAGAATACTGTTCTCGTATGTCTACGACGCCAATCCATCTGGAACGACCTGACGGCAAAGGGTTGGCGGCCGGGACGCTGGGGCTCTGGGGATCGACCGTCATCGGCCTGGCATCCACAGCACCGGTGTACTCTCTGGTCGCCTCTCTCGGTTGGGTGGTCATCGCGGTCGGTGCGCAGGCGCCCATCGCCTTCGTCATCGCCTTCGTCCCGATGCTGCTCATCGCCTTCGCGTACCGCGAGCTGAACAACGCCGTGCCCGATTGCGGCACCACGTTCACCTGGGCCACCAAGGCCTTCGGCCCGTGGGTCGGCTGGATGGGCGGCTGGGGAGTCGCCGTCGCGGGCATGGTCGTGCTCGCCAACCTCGCACAGATCGCCTCGGTGTACCTATGGTCGTTGATCGGCTTCGACTTCGAGAACAACGACTGGCGCATCATCGTCGTCGCTGTGCTCTTCATCGCATCGATGACCTGGGTCAGCTGGCGCGGCGTCGAGATCGGCGAGCGCATTCAGAACATCCTGCTCGGCGTCCAGTACCTCGCCCTCGTCGTGTTCATCGTGGCCGTCTTCTGGCAGATCCTCAGCGGCAACGCTCCCGACGCGATCGACTTCTCCTGGGAGTGGTTGAACCCGTTCGGCTTCACGGACTGGTCGGGATTCACCGAGGCGATCCTGCTCGCTCTGTTCATCTACTGGGGCTGGGACACCTGCCTCGCCCTCAACGAGGAGACCAAGGATCCCAAGCGCATTCCAGGGCGCGCCGCAGTTCTCACCTGCGTCATCCTGCTGTTCACTTACGTCTCGGTGACGATCGCGGCGATGATGTATGCAGGGCTCGGTGAGACCGGGACGGGACTGGGCAACGAGGAGCACGCCGACGACTTCTTCCTCGCCATCAAGGACGGACTCCTCGGCCCGTTCGGCTGGGTGCTCGTCGTCGCCGTCATCATCTCGGCGGTCTCGTCGACGCAGACCACGATCCTGCCCACAGCCCGCGGCACGCTCGCGATGGGCGTGTACCGGGCGCTGCCGGCGAAGTTCAAGGACGTGCACCCCGAGTACAAGACGCCCTCGTTCTCAACGATCATCATGGGCATCGTCGCGGTGGTCTATTACGTGACCATGACGCTGATCAGCGACAACATCCTGCAGGACTCGATCCTGTCGCTGGGTCTGGCCATCGCGTTCTACTACGCGATCACCGGCTTCGCCTGCGTCTGGTACTTCCGCAAGGATCTGGGGCGGTCGACTCGCGACCTGTTCTTCAAGGGCATCTTCCCGCTGCTGGGCGGACTGCTGCTGACCGCGGCGTTCGTGCAGTCCGCGATCGACATGTGGGATGTCGACTACGGCTACAGCGAGCTGTTGGGCATCGGCGGCACCTTCGTCGTCGGAATCGGCTCGCTCGCTATCGGACTGGTGCTGATGTTCCTGTGGTTCGTGTTCCCGCGCTCGAAGCGGTTCTTCCGCGGGGAGAGCCTCAACAGGGACACCGAGGTGATGGTGCCCGACGAACCGGGCGACTTCATCCGGTCGATCGACGGCGGCATCTGATGGCGGTTTCCACCGCCGATCTGTACGACGAGCTCGAAGAGAGCATCCAGTCGCTGCCACTGCAGTTGCGCTCCTTCGGGCGGCGACGCGCCTTCGACGGGAAGATCCGCACGGTGCGCTGCCACGAGGACAACGCCCTGCTGAAATCGGTGCTGTCGACACCGGGAGAGGGCGCCGTGCTGGTCGTCGACGGCGGAGGCTCGCTGAACCGCGCGCTGATGGGCGACGTGATCGCGGCTCTCGCCGTCGAGAACGGCTGGACCGGCGTGGTCATCAACGGGGCGATCCGCGACAGCGTCGCGATCGACGGGCTCGACCTGGGAGTGAAGGCGCTCGGCACCAACCCGCGAAAGAGCACCAAGCTCTCCACGGGAGAAGCCGATGTCACGCTGTCGTTCGGCGGTGTCGACTTCGCGGTGGGTGCGCACCTGTACAGCGATGAGGACGGCATCCTGGTCGAGCGGCTGTCCTAATCTGGATTCGTGCGCATCCGGCTCGACATCGCTTATGACGGCACCCATTTCCGCGGATGGGCAACGCAGCCGGGACTGCGCACCGTGCAGGGGACGCTCGAAGAGGCGCTGGGCCGCATCGTCGGTTCAGAGGTGCGCCTTGTCGTCGCGGGAAGGACGGATGCCGGAGTCCACGCCTCCGGCCAGGTCGCCCACGTCGACCTCAGCGACGAGCAGTGGGCGCGGGTCGAGGCGCGGCACGGGCGCGCCTCGCACGATCCGGCAGGGTCGCTGGCGGGACGCATGCGCGGGGCGCTCGGCGCCTACCCTGACGTGACGGTCACGCGGACGTCGATCGCGCCGGAGGGGTTTGACGCCCGGTTCTCCGCCGTGTGGCGGCGCTATCGTTATCGGCTGGCCGACGATGTCTCGGGGTACGACCCGCTGCGGCGTGCGAACACGACGGTGCATCGCGGCTCGCTCGACGTCGAGCGGATGGATGCCGCGGCGCAGACCCTCATCGGACTGCACGACTTCGCGGCGTACTGCAAGCCGCGCGAGGAGGCGACGACGATCCGCACGCTGCTGTCGTACCGATGGCGTCGTGACTCCGAGGGTGCGCTCGTCGCCGAGCTCAAGGCCGACGCGTTCTGCCACAGCATGGTGCGGGCGCTCGTCGGCGCGTGCGCCGCGGTGGGGGAGGGCCGCCTCGACGTCGACGACGTGGCGAGGCTGCGCGACGCCATCGTGCGCACGAGCGCGTTCAAGGTGCTCGCGGCGCGCGGGCTGACGCTCACCGAGGTCGGATATCCGGCCGACGACCTGCTGTCGGCGCGCGCAGAGCAGACGCGGGCCCGGCGGTCGATCGACTGAGGCGGTGGGCGGCCGCCCCGCCCGTCGCGGCGCCCGCGCGGAACCCTCCTCGGCTCAGTCGAACCGCGCGGTGACCAGAATCGGCCTGTGGTCGCTCATCCCCTGGGGCAGTGTCGTGACCTTCTCGATCTCGACTCCGGCCGAGGTGACGAAGTCGTAGTGCCCGCGAAAAACCCGGTATCGGGTGTAGGTGTGGTCGTCGCTCAGGGTCAGGGCGTACCCCTGCTCGCGGACGGCATCGCCGAGGTGCTCTTTGAAGACCGGGTAGTTGTAGTCACCCACCATGAGCTGCGGCAGTGCTGGTCCGAGCGCTGCCAGCTGGGTGAGCGCCGCGCGGATCTGGTGTCGGCGCAGCGAGTTCAAGGCGGTGAGGGGCGCAGCGTGGAACGAGGCGACGATGAGCTCGCGCCCCTCGTCGATGTCGTGCAGCCGCACGCCGAGGACGCGTTCGTGCGCCGGTTTGGCGATGCGGTCGTGCAGGGACTTCTTCAACTCGATCGTCTTGACGGCCACCACCCGGAACGTGCTGGCACGATAGAACATCGCCAGACCCAGGCGGTTCCCCTGCGTGGCGTCGGCGAGGACGAGGTCGCCGACGCGCTCGGGGAGATCCTGCACGTCGCATTCCTGCAGGCACAGGATGTCGGGATCGTGCACGCTCGCGAGATCCACGAGCTCACCCGCCGCGCGGTGCTTCTGCAGGTTGTAGGAGATGAGCTTCATGACCCTCTTACGCTACTCGCGGACGCTGTGCGCTGGTGATGAATACCCGTCGTGCCCGGCGGATGCCGAGCATCCCCTGTCCGACCCCGCCCGTCACCCGCCGCCTGCGGCTGCGTCGCCCCAACGACGTCCTCGCAACGTGGCCGCCACCATTCGGATGCCGGTGCGAGCCGCATCCAGAGGGGACGAGGTCAAGCGGATCACGCGCCATCCGGCATCCGCATACGCCTGGTCCCGTAAGTCCATGTCGAGCTCCGCCTCGGGCAGCCCGAAATCGGCGGCGTCGATCCGATACTCGGTCTCCAGTCGCGATGCGCTTCCCACCCGGATCAGCTCGACCGCCTCGCGCAGCTTCGTTCTGCCGGGGCCGAGGCCGGCGCTTCTGCCACCCGGGCCCTTCCCGGGCCGGATCTTCTGCCAGCCGGACCCCGCACGGCACCACGCCTTGCGATCCCGATTCGCGTCAACAGGCCCGCATGACGTAAGCTGTTTCTTTGGTGCTCGACTGCCGAGTGCCGCGAACGTGAGCCCTCCACTGGCGTGTTCCTCCCGATAGGGCGAGAACCACCCCGGAGTGGGATTCACGAACTTCTCCGTTCGAACAAGAAAGCAGCACTATCGTGACGCGCACTTTCACTCCCAAGGCTGGCGAAGTCCAGCGCGACTGGGTCGTCATCGACGCCACCGACGTCGTTCTCGGCCGTCTGGCCTCGCACGCCGCAGCGCTCCTGCGCGGCAAGCACAAGCCGACCTTCGCCAACCACATCGACTCGGGTGACTTCGTCATCATCGTGAACGCCGACAAGGTCGCCCTCACCGGTCAGAAGCTCCAGAAGAAGATCGCCTACCGCCACTCGGGCTACCCGGGCGGCCTCAAGGCGACCACCTACTCCGAGCTGCTCGAGAAGAACCCGGTCCGCGCGGTGGAGAAGGCCATCCGTGGCATGCTCCCCAAGAACAGCCTCGGCCGCCAGCAGCTGGCCAAGCTGAAGGTCTACACGGGTGCCGAGCACCCGCACGCCGCTCAGCAGCCCACGCCGTACACTCTCGACCAGGTCGCGCAGTAAGCGCCGTAAAGACTTAAGGACATACTCGTGGCTGACATCCAGGACACCACCGAAACCCCGCAGAACTACTCGACCTCGACCCCCGAGGCCGCCGAGACCGAGACGGCAGCTCCGCGCCCCGTGCTCAGCGTCCCCGGTGCCGCCGTGGGCCGTCGCAAGCAGGCCATCGCCCGCGTGCGTCTGATCCCCGGTTCGGGCACCATCACGGTCAACGGTCGTACTCTCGAGGACTACTTCCCGAACAAGCTGCACCAGCAGCTGATCAACGACCCGTTCACCACGCTGAACCTCGTCGGCGCCTATGACGTCATCGCCCGCATCTCGGGTGGCGGCGACTCCGGCCAGGCCGGCGCTCTGCGCCTCGGCATCGCCCGTGCGCTGAACGAGATCGATGCCGAGAACAACCGTCCGGCTCTGAAGAAGGCCGGCTTCCTCTCGCGCGACGCCCGCGTGAAGGAGCGCAAGAAGGCCGGCCTCAAGAAGGCCCGCAAGGCACCTCAGTACTCCAAGCGTTGAGTTCTGCCCGACCGATGCCGATCTTTGGCACGGACGGCGTGCGAGGGCTTGCCAACGGCGCCCTCACCGCTGATCTCGCACTCACCCTGGCCCAGGCGACTGCTGTCGTCCTGGGCCAGGGCCGTACTGCGGAGGCCCGCAAGGCCGAAGGCAAGCGCCTCACCGCAGTGGTCGCCCGCGACCCCCGCGTCTCGGGTCACTTCCTGACGGCCGCCGTCGCGGCCGGTCTCGCCTCCTCCGGCGTCGACGTGCTCGAAGCCGGAGTCATCCCGACGCCGGCGCTGGCCTTCCTCGTCGCTGACCGGGACGCCGACTTCGGCGTGATGATCTCGGCGTCGCACAACCCGGCGCCCGACAACGGCATCAAGATCTTCGCCCGCGGCGGCGTGAAGCTCCCCGACATCGTCGAGGAGCGCATCGAGGCCGCGATGAGCGGCGACATGCTGCGACCGACCGGCGCTGGCGTGGGGCGGATCATCCGCTTCTCCGACGCCGAGGACCGCTACGTCGTCCATCTGCTCGGCTCGCTGCCGAATCAGCTCGACGGCATCAAGGTCGTGCTCGACTGCGCGCACGGCGCCGCATCCGGTGTCTCCCCTGAGACGTTCCGCGACGCCGGCGCCGACGTGACCGTGATCGGCGCCGACCCCGACGGCCTCAACATCAACGACGGCGTCGGATCCACGCACCTCGACAACCTCGCCGAGGCCGTCGTGCGCCTCGGCGCCGACATCGGCATCGCCCATGACGGCGACGCGGACCGCTGCCTCGCCGTCGACGCCGAGGGCAGGGTCATCGACGGCGACCAGATCATGGCGATCCTCGCGGTGTCGATGAAGGAACGCGGCCACCTCAAGGACGACACGCTCGTCGCGACGGTGATGAGCAACCTCGGGCTGCACGTCGCGATGCGCGAGCACGGCATCACGGTGCGTCAGACCGCCGTCGGCGACCGGTACGTGCTCGAGGACATGAACGAGGGCGGCTACTCCCTGGGCGGCGAGCAGTCGGGTCACGTGATCATGAGCGAGTACGCGACGACCGGCGATGGGCTGCTGACCGGCCTGCATCTGGTGGCCGAGATGGCACGCCAGAAGAAGTCGCTCGCCGAGCTCGCGAGCGTCATGACCGTGTACCCGCAGGTCCTCATCAACGTGCGCGGCGTGGACAAGGACGCCGTGGATGCGGACGAGGGCGTGCAGGCCGCCGTGCGCGAGGTCGAGGCGGAGCTCGGCGACACCGGGCGTGTGCTGCTGCGCAAGTCCGGCACGGAGCCGCTGGTGCGCGTCATGGTCGAGGCGGCGGATGCCGAGTCGGTGCGCACGTACGCCGAGCGACTCGCCGACGTCGTGCGGGAGCGCCTCGCGCTCTGAGGGATCGTTGTCAGCGGGCGGATGCTGCGGGCAGCAGCATCCGTTCGCCTTCCTCGCGCCGTGGGTCGGGCGTCAGGCGTTCAGCGTTCTTCATCGCCCCAGCGGAGCTGCTCGATGTACCGCAGCAGCACGCCCTCGCGCAGCGCCCAAGGGGAGACCTCGAGCTCGTCGACATCCAGCGTCGTCATCGCCACGTGCAGGCACGTGGCCGCCGCGACGATCTGGAAGGTCCGGTCGGGGGTGATCCCCGGCAGCTCCTGACGAGCGGATGCCGGAATGCGCGCCAGCCGCGGGATCCACGAGCCGAGCGCATCGCGGGGCAGGAGCATCCGATCGATGCCGGACCAGCCAGGCACCGGATAGCCGACCAAGCGGGCCAGCGAACGGATCGCTTTGGAGGATCCGACGACGTGGTCGGGGCGCGGGAGCGCGTCGAAGGCCGGCGACACCTGCGCCAGCACAGACGAGGCGTGCGCCCGCAGGCGCTCCACGTCGACCTCTCCCGGCGGATCGTGCGGCAGGAACTCCACGGTCATGCGTCCGGCGCCGAGGGGGACGGATGCCGCAGCATCCGGGACCTCGTCGCCGCCCGCCGCGATCTCCAGGGACCCGCCGCCGATGTCCAGCAGCAGAAGCCGACCGGCCGACCAGCCGAACCATCGGCGCACGGCGAGGAAGGTCAGTTCGGCTTCGGTCTCGCCGTCGAGCACCTGGAGAGGCTGTCCGAGCAGGGCCTCTATGCGGTCGATGGCCTCAGGGCCGTTGGCCGCCTCGCGCACCGCGCTCGTCGCCGTGGCGAGGAGCGCATCGACGTTCTCCGACTCGGCGACGGCGCGTGCGCGCGCGACGGCATCCTCGAGCGTGCGCACGCCCTCTTCCGAGATGGCGCCCTCCGGCGTCAGGTAGCGCATGAGGCGCAGGACCGTGCGGTCGCTCGTCGTGGCCAGAGGCCTGCCGCCGGGGCGGACATCGGCGGCGAGCATATGGACCGTGTTCGAACCGATGTCGATGACTCCCAGGCGCACGGCAAGAGGATACCGGCCTCAGGTGCACGGGAGCAGAACGCCGGCTCCTGAGGTTTCAGCGCAGGGCGGAACCGCCCGGCAATCGCTCAGCGAGCCAGCGCGCCTGACGCACCCACTGGGCGATCTGCCCGCCTTCATGCCCGTTGAAGGCATATGCCTGCATCTCGGCATCCGTCGAGGCGAGATGGTTGTAAGCGGCGTAGACGCTGGAGGGGAGCACGATGGCGTCCATCAGCGCCGCCGAGAAGAGCGCGGGCTGGCGGATGCGGCGAGCGAAGTTGACCCCGTCGAAGTACGACAGCGTGGCGAACACCTGATCGACGCGATCGCGGTGCACCGCGAGGTAGCGTTCGATCTCGGCGTAGGGATGGTCGGGGGTGCGCTCGACCGACCGGCGGAAGAAGCACAGGAACGGCACATCAGGCATCACGGCGAACACGTCCTGGTGCAGCGCGGCCGCGGCGAGGGAGATGCCGCCGCCCTGGCTCGAGCCGGTCACCGAGACGCGATCCGCCAGCACCGAGGGCAGCTCCCGCACGGTATCGACCGCGCGAACGGCATCGGTGAACACCCGCCGGTAGTAGTAGGTGTCCGGATGCTCGATCCCGCGGGTCATGAATCCCGTCGACGCGGATGCCGAGCCGTGCGGATCGGGGGTGTGCCCGCCCGACCCCCAGTTCGCGCCCTGTCCTCGTGTGTCCATGAGCACGTGGACGTAGCCGGCGGACGCCCACTGCAGCCGCTCGCCAGGGATGCCGCGCCCCCCGCCGTACCCGATGTACTCGATGACCGCCGGTCGCGGGTCGTCGCCGCGCGGCCGCGTGACCCAGGCCCTGATCGGGTCGCCGGCGAATCCGCTGAAGGTCAGATCCTCGACGACGAACTCGGAGATCGGGGTGTCGGCGGGTGCGAGCTGCGGCGGTGTCGCCGCTGCGCGCGCTGCGGTCAGGGTGCGCTCCCAGAAATCGTCGAAGTCGGCGGGCTCGGCGACGGCGGGGCGGTACTGCTCGAGCTCGTCGAGCGAGAGATCGGTCAAGGCCACGGATACACCGTAGCCGCTGCAGCGGTCGATATCGAAACGCTTCTCTTCGCTCTTGCGCAGGAGAGCGATGAGCGCTTATCGTGTTGTCGAAGCGATTCGATTCCATCGTTCGACGGGGATCGATCTCGACGACACTCTGCGGGCGAAGGTGCCCCTGACACAAGGCAACGGCACGAAGATGACCACTCCCTTGACCGAAACCATGGTCGCCCAGCTCGACAAGGCTGGGAACCCGACGAAGCGGGGGCGCCGCCGCGGCGGCGACCAGCAGACCGGCGGGCGCAAGTCCTATGCGATGTTCCTGGTGGTCCTTCCGTTCATCGTCCTCGCGTTCCTGTTCTCCTATTTCCCGTTGTACGGCTGGGTCTATTCCCTCTACGACTACAAACCGGCGCTCGGCCTCTCCGGCAGCGAGTTCGTCGGACTGCAGTGGTTCCAGATGCTCGTGAGCTCGCCCACGCAGATCGCCCAGGTCGGCCAGGTGATGCTGAACACACTTGCCATCAGCTTCCTCGGGATCGCAACCAGCGTCCTGCCACTCGGATTCGCGATCTTCCTCAACGAGATCCGCCTCCCGTGGTTCCGCAACGCCGTTCAGACCCTCACGACGCTCCCCAACTTCATCTCCTGGGTGCTCGTGTACATGATCGCCTTCTCGCTCTTCTCGAGCTCCGGTCTCGTCAACAACGTGCTCGGCGACTGGGGCCTCATCACCGCGCCGATCAAGTTCCTCGACACCGACCAGAACATCTGGCTCACGATGACGCTGTGGAGCATCTGGAAAGGTCTCGGCTGGGGAGCGATCATCTATCTCGCGGCGATCGCCGGAATCGATCAGTCCCTGTACGAGTCGGCGGAGATCGACGGCGCCGGGCGCTTCCAGAAGATGTGGTACATCACACTTCCCCAGCTCATGCCGACGTACCTCGTGCTGCTGCTGCTGTCGATCGCCAATCTCCTCAACAACGGCATGGAGCAGTACTACGTGTTCCAGAACGCGTTCAACAAGGAGTGGATCCAGGTTCTGGACCTGTACGTCTACAACATCGGTATGACAGGGAACAGCCTGTCGATGGCGACCGCGATCGGGATGCTGAAGAGCATCGTCTCCGTCATCCTCCTGTTCGCTGTCAACGGCATCGCCAAGCGCGTCCGCGGCGAATCGATTGTTTGAGAGGCACGACATGACGACCCTGAGCGCACCCGCATCCGCGCCGAGCACCCGTCACGGGGGCGACATCATCTTCGCGATCGTGAACTACACGGTTTTCGCGCTGCTCGTCGTGCTCTGCGCGTACCCGTTCTACTTCCTCATCATCAACTCGATCAGCGCGAACGATGTCTCCGCCCTCGGCGACGTGCGCTGGTGGCCCGTCGACGTCCATTTCGACAACTACCGCCAGGTGTTCGAGCTGAACGGGCTGCCGATGGCGGCCGTGGTCAGCATCGCCCGCACCGCCATCGGCACGGCGGCGACGGTTCTCGCATCCGCCTTCCTCGGCTTCATGTTCACGCAGAAGCGCATGTGGGGTCGGCAGTTCTGGTACCGGTTCATCGTCATCACGATGTACTTCAGCGCCGGCCTCATCCCGGTGTTCATCGTCATGAAGACCCTGGGGCTCACGAACAACTTCTGGGTGTACGTGCTGCCCTTCATCGTGCAGCCGTTCTTCATCATCCTCGTGAAGACCTTCGTCGAGTCCATGCCGGAGTCGCTGCAGGAGGCGGCAGAGCTCGACGGCGCGAACATCGTTCAGGTCTTCTTCCGGGTGTATCTGCCCAACATGACGCCGATCCTTGCGACCGTGGCCATCTTCTCGGCGGTCGCGCAGTGGAACAGCTTCCAGGACACTCTGATCTACATCACCGATCAGAGCCTGTACACGCTGCAGTACCTGCTGTACATGTTCATCAACCAGGCGTCCAGTCTCGCGCAGGCCGCGCAGAACGCCGGTGGCGATCTCAGCGGCATCGTGGCGGCGGCGACCTCGCAGACGCCCACCTCCATTCGCATGACCGTGTCGGTGATCGTCATCCTGCCGATCATTTTCATCTACCCCCTGTTCCAGCGCTTCTTCGTGAAGGGCATCATGCTGGGCGCCGTCAAGGGCTGACAGCGCTTCGCGCACCGAGAAAGGAAAGCAATGAAGTTGAAGAAGATCATCGCAGCAGGAGCGATCACGCTCCTCGCGACCGGGACCCTCGCCGCGTGCACCGGCGAGCAGACCGAGGCCGAACAGGGCGAAATCGACGCCTTCCCCACCGAATGGAAGGACGAGATCACGATCGACGTGTTCGATGGTCTCGCCAACTACATGGGCATTCAGGAGGGCTGGTTCGGCGAGCTCGTCAAGAAGAAGTTCAACATGAAGCTGAACATCATCGCCCCGAACGTCGCCGGCGGCGGCGACACGCTGTACAACACGCGTGTCTCGGCGGGCGATCTCGGCGATCTCATCATCACAGACAAGGGGCAGAAGCTCGACGAGCTCGTCGAGGGCGGCCTCGTGGTCGACGCGTCGAGGTTCTACCCGGCGATGGAGAACGTGCAGCGATTCGACAAAGCCGTGGACAAGCTCAACGACGGCAAGGACGGCGTGTACGCGTTCCCCGGTCAGGTCTCCAGCATTCTGCCGACCGAGCCGAGCGAAGGTCTCGAACCGACCTTCGGCGCCTATCTGCGCTGGGACCTGTACGGGCAGCTGGGCTACCCGGAGATCAACACGCTGGAGGACCTGCTTCCGATCCTGAAAGACATGCAGGAGCTGCAGCCGACCGCCCCCAACGGCAAGCAGACGTACGCCCTGAGCCTTTTCAAGGACTGGGACGGCAACATGATGAACAACGTCAAGCAGCCGATCACCTACTACGGCTACGACGAGCTCGGCTTCGCTCTCGCCAAGGCGGACGGCTCGGACTATCAGGGCCTCCTCGACGACGACGGCGAGTATTACCGGGTGCTGAAGTTCTACAACGAGGCCTACCGGATGGGCCTGGTCGACCCGGAGTCGACGACGCAGAACTACGACACGCTGTGGTCCAAGTTCCAGAACGGTCAGGTGCTGTACTCGTGGTGGCCCTGGCTCGGTCAGGCCGCTTACAACACCGAGGACAACATGAACGCGGGCACGGGCTTCATGCTGGCCCCGATCAAGGACCAGACGATCTTCTCGTACGGCGCGGAAGCGTACGGCGGCAAGCAGGTCATCGCGATCGGTTCGAAGGCCGAGGACCCGGAGCGCATCGCCGCGTTCATCGACTGGCTCTACTCCGCTGAGGGCACCTACGCCAACAACAGCCAGACGCAGGGCGCCGCAGGGCCGGAAGGTCTCACCTGGGAGCTCGCCGCCGACGGGCAGCCGCAGCTGACCGAGTTCGGCCAGGAGGTGTTCCTGACCGGTGACGCCACTGTTCCGGATGAATGGGGCGGCGGCAGCTACGTCAAGGGAACGTCCACGCTCAACGTGAGCGCGGTGCTGCCGAACGACATCGACGAGCGGACCGGACTGCAGTACAACTACCAGTTCTGGCCCTCGTACCAGGCGCTGACGCAGAACGAGCTGAAGGCGGACTGGTCCGCGCACATGGGCGACGCCACCTCGACCATGGAGTACCTGAAGGCGAACGACCAGCTCCTGGTCGCCCCCGGTGCGAGCTACACCGTGCCGACCGACGACTCGCAGACCGAGGCGCTGCGCAATCAGGTCAAGGGCGTGATCGTGCAGTACTCGTGGCAGGCGACGTTCGCCGAGAGCGAGGCCGACTTCGAGAAGCTCTGGTCCGAGCTGCAGGAGACCGCGGAGGGGCTCGGCTACCAGGACGTCCTCGACGTGGACCTGGCGAGCGCAAAGGCGCAGAACGACGCTCGCGTCGCGATCGCGAAGGAGTTCGCCGAGTAGGCGGCATCCGCACAGGGGGTCGGGCGTATGCCCGGCCCCCTTCTTCCGTGCCAGGGCGGGATGCCGGGGCGGGAAGCCCCCTCAGCTCCGGCGCGCGAAGACGCTGCGGAACAGGAATGCCGTCGCGTAGGCGGCGATCGAGAATCCGATCGTCGCCAGGATGACGCCGAACATCGGGAGCACGATCGTGATGCACACGAGCGCGACCGGGATGAGCAGGATGCCGAAGGTGCGTACCGGCTCGGCGGCGGGCAGCAGCAGGGCGTTCTTCAGCGCCTGGCGGAATGCGGTCGTGTACGCGGCGGTCAGTGCCATCGCGAACAGGAACGCGGCGAAGAGGTAGACGGCCGCTATCGTCGCGATGACGGCCGCGGCTGCGGCCAGGACGCTGGGGTGCGCAGCCCAGAAGACCGCGCTCGCGCCGAGCAGCAGCATCGGCACGGCCAGGCAGAGCCCGAGGAGTGTCGCGCGCCCGGCGTTGCGACCGAACGCCGGGAAGAAGTCCTTCACTGGATGCCCGCTCTCATCGTCCGAGTAGCGCATCGTCACCTCGTACAACGCGCTCGTGGCCGCGGGAATCGTCACCACAGGCAGGCACGCCGCGAGGTAGATGACGTTGAGCGCGACGAAGGCCAGGAATGACGACATGCCCTGCAGCGCCCGGCTCTCCGGATCGATCTTCACGGCTGCCTTCTCGTCACGCCGCGGCTGATGTCGTCCAGGGCCTGCGCAGACTCCAGATGGGGCGCGAGCAGTTGCACAGGCGGTTGCTCCTCGCCGTCCACGAATCTGAGGATCGCGCGTGCGGCCGCAGCCCCGAGCTCCTCGGCGGGCAGATCGATGCTGTCCGTCAGGGGCGACACGGTGTGCGCCATTCCCGCAGGGCGCAGGGCGATGACATCGAGCACGCGCCCGCTCTCCTCGGTGCTGAGCCGTCCGGCCACGTGTGGCAGCGCACCCTCATTGTGGAACAGGATGCCGGTGATCTCGGGATTCTCGGAGAGGAGGCGGTCGACGACCTCGACAGCGTCCTCAGTGCTCGGGCAGGCGTGCACGCTCGCCGCGACGCCGGCTTCCTGTGCCTCGGTCAGGAAACCGCGCCCCAGCCGATCGGAGTACGACGTTTGCCGGGTCATGACCTCGGCGGGGGCGCCGAGCAGCGCGATCCGGCGATGCCCGAGCTCGACGAGCCGTGACGCGGCGAGCCGTCCGGCCGTCTCGAAGTCGAAATCCACGCAGGGGACCCCGTCCGCGCCGGCGGGGAGTCCGATGAGGAGCGCGGGGGTTGCGAGGTCCTTCAACAGGGCGATGCGAGGGTCATCGGATTCGACGTCCATGACGAGGAGGGCGTCGACCATGGAGGCGCGCGAGACTCGGCTGAGCTCGGATGCATCGTCGCTGGTGAGCAGCAGGATGTCGTAGTGATGGGCTCTGGCTTCGCGCACCATGCCGGCGACGATCTCCATGATGATGTGCACGTCGACCCCTGAGCGCAGCGGCGCGTGCAGGCCGATCACGTTCGTTGACCGGGATGCGAGTGAGCGGGCGCTGGCGTGCGGGCTGTACTTGAGCTCCGATATGGCCTGCTCGACCCTTTCCTTCGTCTGCTGGGAGATGGTCCGCTTTCCGCTGAGCACATAGGAGACCGTGGATGTGGAGACGCCCGCGGCGCGTGCGACGTCGGTGATCGTCACCATGGTTGCTCCTTCGGCTCGATGATCTGCTCCGCGCCGGCGGCGAGACCCACACGGGTTTCCGCGAGCCCCGGCCCTGACAACATTACGGCCACCGCGCGCTCGGCGCGGAGGCGCACGCTCGAGATCCGGCTGGCGGCCCACACGAGGTCCACGTGCAGCCCACCGCGGGCGCGGAGCCCCCGCACAGCGCCCTCTGGCCACTGCGCAGGCAGAGCGGGCAGCGCGCGGATCCGGATCGCGTCGCCGTCGCGCTCGTGGGACTGCACCAGCGCTTCGGCGATACCGGCGGTCAGGCCGAGGTTGCCGTCGATCTGGAACGGTGGATGAGCACTGAACAGGTTGCCGTACAGCCCCCCGCGTTGCCGGGCCCCGGACTGCGCCGGTCGCAGTGACATGCGTACCTGATCGTGCACCCCGGAGCCGTCGCCGAGTCGGGCCCACAGCGCGAGCCTCCACGCCAGCGCCCAACCGGTGGACTCAGCACCGCGGGAGCGGATGGTCGTCGCCGCGGCTGCGGCGAGCTCCGGTGTGGCCAGCGGGGTGATCGTCGCGAGGGGGTACAGCCCCACCAGGTGGGACAGATGGCGGTGCTCCGGTTCAGCGTCGACGAGGTCACGGTCCCATTCGGCCACCCGCCCGTCGGCCAGCACGCGAGGCGCTGGCAGCAGCGCCGTGAGGCGCTCGAGCTCGGCCAGCCACTCCGGATCGATACCGAGGACCTCGGCGGCTCGCGTGCACGCTCCGGACAGCTCGCGCAGCAGGGTGACGTCCATGGTCGTGGATTCGCCGAGCGCACGGGGTTCGCCGCCGGCATCCAGATAGCGGTTCTCAGGCGAGGTGGACGGGGATGTCCACGCGCGTTCGCCGTCGGTGCGGATCCAGCTCAGGGCGAAGCGTGCCGAGCCCTCCAAAGCCGGCCAGGTCTCGGCGATCAGACGCTCGAGGTCGGCGTCGAAGTCGAAAGCATCCCACAGCTGCAGGCTGAGCCAGACCCCGCCGAGCGGCCAGAAGGCCCATGCCGGGTCGCCGCCACCGCCGCCCACAGGGGCGGCATGTCCCCAGGCGTCCGAATTGTGATGCATGACCCAGCCGTCGGCGCCGTGCAGCGCCCGCGCCACGGTGCGACCCGTGGTCATGGCGACGCGCGCGACGAATCGGCGCAGCGGATCCAGGCATTCCGGCAGCCCGGTCACCTCGGCCGGCCAGTACGCCATCTCGAGGTTGATGTTCGTCGTGTACGCGCTCGACCACGGCCCTGGCAGCTCGGCGTTCCAGATGCCCTGGAGCGTGAGCGGGAGACCCGCGCGCCGCGACGAGGAGATCAGCAGATATCGGCCATAGTGAAACACGAGAGCCGCGAGGCCCGGATCCGAACGCGCCTGCGCGTTCTCGACGCGCCGTGCGGATGCGAGCTCGCCGACGTCGTCGGGCCAGGGGAGCTCCAGCGCGCAGCGCTCGTACAACGCGCGGTGCGATGCGATGTGTGCGGTGCGCAGACGGTCCACGTCCGCGGTCGATGCCGTAGCAGCGCGGGAGATCGCATCGCGCCCGTCGTCCTCGAAGCCCGGCAGCGATGGCGCTGTGGCGGTGCCGATGAGCAGCACGTGCTCGCAGGATGCAGCGGTGATCAGCACGCCGGCTTCCACCGACGATGGCGCACTCGACCGCACGGACACAGCCCCGAACCGCCCCCGTTCGGCGTCGTAGCGGATCGGCTCCGGCGGAGATTCGTGCCCGGGGGCGACGTCGACGGGCAGGAGCCACTCCTGTTCGAGGGTGTCGGGTGCTGGCCCGGTGCGGTGCGCGCGCAGCGCGCTGTCCACGCGGACGCTCAGGCGCACAGGGCGCTCGGCGAGCACACGGTGCACGATGGCGCCGGCCTCAGCATCCGCCCAGGTCTCGTGCCGCACCCTGCCCGCATTCGAATCGTAGGAGTGCGCGGCGATCGCGGTGCGCAGATCGAGTTCGCGGTGCAGCGTGGCGGCGTCGGCGGACACGGCGTCGGCTGATGTGTCGTGCACCTCGATGTCCACGCGCCCGAGCGGGAGGTAGGCCTGCACCCACGGCGTCTGCTGGGGCCGCACGAGGCGCTCCGCCTCGGCGGCATCTCCGCGGGCGAGTGCCGCTCTGGCGGCGTCGAGCGCAGCGGGGCCGCGCTCGACGATCCCCTCGAGCGGATCACGGTCGGCCGAGCCCGACCACGCTGTGATGTCGTTCAGATGCAGGCGCTCGCCACCCGCTCGCCCCTCGCACATCGCCCCCCGCACGCCGTCGCCGACGGGGAAGGCGTCCGTCCAGTGCTGTGCAGGCCGATGGTCGCGCAGCACGTGGAGCGCGTCCGGGAACGGGCGGCCGCCGTGGCGGGAGCGGAGGTTGTCATCGACCTCGATGGACATCGGCACGTGGTTAGTATATGTTCTCGTTGTTGAAACGCTTCGACAACTCAACTCCGACCGGAAGAACATGTCAACGACGACCTCCGCACGACGCGCCTTCGACGCGTTCATCGCCCGGCGAGGCCTGGGCTTCGGTGGCGACTACAACCCGGAGCAGTGGCCGGCCGACGTCTGGCGCGAGGACGTCGCGCTCATGCGCGAGGCCGGCGTGAACCTCGTCACGGTGGGGGTCTTCAGTTGGGCGCGGATCGAGCCCGCTCCTGGTGTGCGCGACTGGGACTGGCTGGATGAGGTGCTGGATCTGCTGCACGGCGCCGGCATCTCGGTGGACCTCGCCGCGCCGGTCGCGTCGCCGCCGCCGTGGCTGGGCCTGCGTTATCCGGAGACCCTGCCTGTCGATCGCGACGGCGTGCGCCTGATCGCGGGATCGCGCAACCAGTTCTCGCCGGCGTCGCGCGTCTACCGCGAGTATGCGGCGGCGATCACGCGCGACCTGGCCGAGCGCTATGCCGGTCACCCAGCCGTGGTGATGTGGCACGTGGGCAACGAGTACGGGCAGATCGACCACGGTGACGAGGCGGCCCGCGAGTTCCGCCGCTGGCTCATCGAGCGCTACGGCACGATCGCCGAGCTCAACGCGGCCTGGGGCACCGCCTTCTGGTCGCAGCACTACGAGGACTTCGACGAGATCCTGCCGCCGCGACGCATGCCGTATCTCGTCAACCCCACGCAGGCGCTCGACTTCCGCCGCTACAGCTCCGACCAGCTCCTGGCCTGCTACCGCGAGCTGCGCGACATCATCCGCGCGACGGGTGCCGCACAGCCGATCACGACGAACTTCATGGGCTTCCATGCGCTGACCGACTACTGGGCATGGGCCGGCGACGTCGATGTCGTCTCGGACGATCAGTACCCTGACCCGGCCTCGGTCGACGCTCCTGCACAGACTGCCTTCGTGCAGGATCTCATGCGATCGCTCGGCGGCGGGCGCTCGTGGGTGCTGATGGAGCAGGCCGTCAGCGCGACGTCCTGGCGCACCCACAACCTCCCCAAGTCGCCGTTGCACGCCCGCCGTGATTCGCTGCAGGCCATCGCCCGCGGCGCGGATGCGGTCTGCTATTTCCAGTGGCGCCAGGCACGTGCCGGGGCCGAGCGCTTCCACTCCGCGATGCTGCCGCACGCCGGTGCGGACTCCGATGTCTTCCGGGGCGTCGTGCGCCAAGGACGGGATCTGCGTCGGCTCACACCGGCGTCGGGCGCTCGCGTCGACGCCGACGTGGCGATCCTGTTCGACTGGGCGTCGTGGTGGGCCGGCGAGGAGCCGGCCAGGCCGACCGAGCGGCTGAGCACGATGACAGAGGCGAATCGCTGGTATCGCGAGCTCTGGCGCCGCGGCGTCGCGGCTGACCTGGTGTCCTCGTCGTCCGACCTGTCGGGCTACCGTGTCGTCCTGGTGCCGCACTCCTACATCATCGAGTCGGCCACCGCCGACGCGCTGGCGGGGGTCGTCGAGGCGGGAGCCCACGTCGTGATCGGCCCGTTCAGCGGCGTCGCCGACCGCAATGCGCAGATCCTCACAGGGCGCTCGCCCGTGCTGCTGCGCGAGGTGCTCGGCGTCAGCGGCGAGGAATGGGTGGGTGTCCCCGATAGTGGCATCGCGCTGGCCTTCGACGGCGGCTGGGGGTCCGACGTGCGGCGACCGCGGGCGGGGATCCTCGCCGAGAGACTCCGCAGCGAGGGCGCCGAGGTCCTCGCCTGGTACCGCGGCGGCGAGCTGGACGGCATCCCCGCACTCACACGCCACCGCACCGCCTGGTACCTGGGTGCGATCGTCGACGACGACACGCTGTCGTCGCTGTTCGGCGACGTGCTCGGTGAGGCCGGCGTCACCGACGCGCTCGGCCGACCCGCAGCCCTTCTGCCGGACGGGATTGAGGCGGTCCGGCGCGGCGACGTGCTGTTCCTGCTGAACCATGCCGATCGACACATCGAGCTCGATCTAGGAGAGGGCGGGGTGCGCGTCGACCTGCTCACAGAGGAGAGCATCCACCGCACCGTCGGCATCGCGCCGGGCGAGGTCCGTGCGGTGATGGAGCGAATGCAAAGGAGCACCTTGTGAAGTTCACCGACGGCTTCTGGCTGACCCGATCGGGTCTGACGCCCTTGTACGCGTCGCACGTGGACGACATGCGTGTCGATGCGTCTGCGGGAACCCTGACCGTCTTCGCGCCGACCGGCGCGATCCGGCATCGCGGCGACACGCTGAACCGGCCGATGCTGACGGTGACGCTCTCCTCCCCGGCATCCGGGGTTGTGCGCGTGCGCGTCCAGCGGCATGCCGGACGCGTGCACCGTGGACCGGACTTCGAGACGTTCCCCGAGGAAGGTTTCGTGCCGTCCGTGTCGGCCGATGAGACCGAGGGCGTCCTCGTCAGCGGCGACCTCCGCGTGGTCGTGTCGCGCACCGGGACGTGGGACATGCGCTTCGAGCAGGGCGGGCGCATCCTCACCCGAGCGCTGCCGCGCTCGATCGGCCACTTCACGGCCGACAGCACCTTCCGTGCCGATGGCGGGCAGCAGGCGCACGCCGGCGACACGTGGGTCCATCAGCAGCTCTCGATCGAGCCGGGCGAGCGGGTGTACGGCTTCGGCGAGCGGTTCGGCGCCTTCGTGAAGAACGGGCAGGTCGTCGACTCGTGGAACGCCGACGGCGGCACCTCGAGCGAGCAGTCCTACAAGTCGGTTCCGTTCTACCTGACGAGCCGTGGCTACGGCGTGCTCGTCGACAGCCCCGATCGGGTGTCGTTCGAAGTGGGCAGCGAAGTCAATTCCCGCGTGCAGTTCTCGGTGCCGGGCGAGACCCTGGACTACTACGTGTTCGCGGGCCCGACGCCCAAGGACGTGCTGCGGCGGTACACGGCCTTCACCGGTCGGCCCGCCAGGGTGCCTGCCTGGTCGTTCGGCCTGTGGCTGACCACGTCGTTCACACCCGAGTACGACGAGGCCACCGTGAACGGCTTCATCGACGGGTTCGCCGAGCGCGATCTGCCCTTGAGCGTGTTCCACTTCGACTGCTTCTGGATGCGTGAGTTCCAGTGGACCGACTTCGAGTGGGATCCGCGCACCTTCCCCGACCCGGAGGGACAGCTCGCCCGCCTGCACGAGCGCGGTCTCAAAGTGTCCGCCTGGATCAACCCGTACATCGCGCAGCGCTCCGCGCTGTTCGCCGAGGCGGCGGAGAAGGGCTACCTGCTCAAGCGCACGGACGGCGGCGTCTGGCAGTGGGACTTGTGGCAGGCCGGGATGGGCATCGTCGATTTCACCAATCCGGATGCCGCGGACTGGTATGCCGGACACCTCGAACGGCTCATGGACCAGGGCGTCGACACGTTCAAGACCGACTTCGGGGAGCGGATCCCCGTTGAGGGCGTCGAGTGGTTCGACGGGTCGGACCCTGCCCGCATGCACAACCACTATCCGCGTCTGTACAACGAGGTCGTCTTCCGTGCGCTCGAGCGTCGCCGCGGCAAGGGACAGGCGGTGGTGTTCGCGCGCTCGGCGACCGCTGGCACCCAGCAGTTCCCTGTGCACTGGGGCGGCGACAGTGACTCGTCATTCGCGTCGATGGCCGAATCGCTGCGGGGTGGGCTCTCGCTCGCGCTGAGCGGATTCGGATACTGGAGCCACGACATCGGCGGCTTCGAGGGCGACCCGGATCCGGCGGTGTTCAAGCGCTGGCTCGCGTTCGGACTGCTCTGCTCGCACTCGCGCCTGCACGGGTCGACGAGCTTCCGCGTGCCCTGGATCTTCGATGACGAATCCGTCGATGTGACGCGACGCTTCACGAAGCTGAAGATGAGACTCATGCCGTACCTGGCCGGCGCCGCTGAGCAGGCCGCCGCCAATGGCATCCCGATGATGCGTCCGATGGTGCTCGAGTTCCCCGAGGACCGCAGCGGTTTCGACGCCGATACGCAGTACATGCTCGGCGACGCCCTGCTGGTCGCCCCGGTGTTCGAGGCCGCTGGCGAGGTCGAGTACTACCTGCCCGACGGTGTATGGACGTCGGTGCTGAACGGCTCGCGCGCCAGCGGCCGGCGCTGGGTGCGCGAGACACACGACTTCTTGTCGGTGCCGCTGCTGGCGCGACCAGGCACGGTGCTGCCGTGGGGGGCGGTCGATGACCGGCCGGACTACGCCTGGGCAGACGGGGTCACGCTGCGCTGCTTCGAGCTCCCGGACGGATACGACGCTGTGACCACGGTTCCCGGTCTCGACGGCGCACCGTCGACGAGCTTCCGGGTCCGCCGGGAAGGCGCGCGGATCGTGGCAGTGACGACGGATGCAACAGCATGCTGGTCGCTGGCTGCGGGCGGGAGAGTCCTCGACGCGGCCGGTGCGGGCGAGCTCGAGATCGTCCTGACGGGGGACTGATGCGGTACCGGGACATCGATGCGACGGTTGCGGATCGTGCGGCGGACCTGCTCGCGCGTCTCACGCCCGACGAGCGCCTGGCGATGCTGCATCAGGCGGCGCCCGCGATCGAGCGTCTCGGCGTCGCCGAGTACCGCACGGGATGCGAGGTGCTGCACGGTGTCGCCTGGCTCGGTGTCGCGACCGTGTTCCCGCAGCCGATCGGGCTCGCGGCGACGTGGGACACGGAGCTCATCGAGCGCGTCGGCGAGGTCGTATCGACCGAAGTGCGCGCCAAACGATCCGAGAATCCGCTGATCAGCCTGAACGTGTGGGCGCCCGTCGTGAACACGCTGCGGCACCCGGGGTGGGGGCGTAACGAAGAGGGCTTCTCGGAGGACCCGCACCTGACGGCGCACTTCGGCACCGCGTACGCACGCGGTCTTCGCGGTCGGCACGAGCGCGTGTGGAAGACGGTTCCGGCCCTCAAGCACTTCCTGGCGTACAGCAACGAGACCGATCGCTCGGCGACGTCTTCGAACATGTCGTTGCGCACGCTGCACGAAGAGGAGCTGCCGGCCTTCCGCGCACCCATCGAGTCCGAGGCCGCGGGGAGCATGATGCTCGCATACAACCAGGTCAACGGCGCGCCAGCGCATACGCAGCCCGAGCTGGTCGCTGAGGCGCGCAGCTGGACGGATGGCTCGCTTGCGATCGTGTCGGATGCCGGGGCGCCGACGTTCGTGGTGTCCGTGCAGGGCGCCCAGCCCGACATGACCCACGCCGCCGCCGCCCTGGTGCGCAGCGGCATGGACTCCTTCACCGACAACGATGCCGATGCGCAGCCCACGCTGACGAATCTGCGAGCGGCGCTGGAGGCGGGGCTGCTGACGAGCGAAGACATCGATCGGGCAGTGTTGCGCCTGCTGGAGATGCGCGTGCGCAGCGGCGAGTTCGACGCGGACGCCGATCCGTATGCAGGCATCGGCATGCGCGATCTGGACACCCCTGCCGCTCGCGAACTGGCGCGCGAGGCGGCAGCGGCCGGCGTGGTCGTGCTGCGCGATGATGCCGGGATGCTGCCGCTGACGACCCCGCGGTCGATCGCGGTCGTCGGCCCGCTCGCCGACCGCGTGCTCACGGACTGGTACTCGGGCACGCCCCCGTACGCCGTGGGCGTCGCCCAGGGGCTGGCGGATCGCTACCCGGATGCCGACGTGCGGGTCGAGACCGGAGCCGATACCGTGGCGCTGCGTGCCACGAGCAACGGCGCGTACCTCCGGTCGGATCCGACCGGGGCGGTGGTCGCGGCGACCGCCGACAGCGCGTCGGAGGACGCCCTGTGGGATGTGACCGACTGGGGCGACGGCGTCCTGACGCTGCGGGCGCACGCCTCCGGACGGCTGCTGACGGGCGGGGCCTGGCCGATGCGGGCCGATGCCGAGAGAGTCGGCGGCTGGGTGGTGCAGGAGAGCTTCCGCCGGCACGTGCATCCCGACGGGACATGGTCGCTGCTGCACCTCGGATCCGGTCGCTGGGTGCGCGTGTCGCGCGAGGTGGGGATCGTCCTCGCCGAGGGCGTCACCCTGGATCGTGCAGAGCGGTTCGCGGTGCGGACGGTGCGATCGGGCATGCAGGCGGTGGCGGATGCTGCGCGCTCGGCCGATCTCGCCGTGGTCGTGGTCGGCAACGACCCGCACCTGGCCGGTCGGGAGACCGAGGACCGTCCGCACCTGTTCCTTCCGGAGGCATCGACCGGGATCTGGCGAGCCGTCGAGGAGACCGGAACGCCGACCGTGCTGACGATCGTCTCCAGCTACCCGTACGTGCTCGGTGACGCTGCCGCCGCATCGACCGTCGTCTGGTCGAGCCACGCGGGGCAGGAGCTGGGGCACGGCATCGCCGATGTGCTCAGCGGCGACGTGGAGCCGCGGGGGCGGCTGGCGCAGTCGTGGCCGGCGGACCCGGCGCAGGCGGGTGACCTGTTCGACTACGACACGCAGCGTCAGCAGGCGACATACCGGCACCAGCCGGAGCCGTATGCGTTCGCGTTCGGACACGGCCTGACCTACTCGTCCGTCGCGTACGAGGAGGTGACGCTGGATGCCGAAGCGGTGGATGCCCCGGCGCCGACGCACCGGCATCCGGCGTTCGGAACTGCGGGATCCGTCGTGGTGCGCGTGCGCGTCGCCAACCGGGGGAGCCGGGCCGCCGAGGAGCTCGTGCAGGTGTACGGGCTCGCTCCGGAGGGGCTGCCGATCCCGCCGGCGCGGCGTCTGCTGCTCGGCTACCGCAGAGCCCGGCTCGAGGCCGGCGAGACGCGCGAGATCGAGGTGCCGTTCCAGACGGAGCGGTTCGCGGTGTGGGACGAGGCGGTGCGACTGGAGGGCGCTGTGGAGGATTGGGTGCACGCCGGCGCCCTGCGCGTGCAGCCGGGGATCTATCGGATCGCCGCCGGCCCCTCGGCGGACGTCCTGCCGGTGCATGCGTCTCTGTCGGTGCGCTGATCCCGCCGGAGCGCGCCCCGATACGATGTAACCCGTGACCGCCGCCGACCCTACGCTGCCCCTGTCTCCGTACCGGAAGATCGATCGCTCGGACTGGGCGCGGCTCGCGGCGGGGCTGGATCAGCCGCTCAGCGAGACCGAGGTCGTCGAGCTGCGCGGCATCGGTGATCGCCTCGATCTCGACGAGGTCCGCGAGGTGTACCTGCCGCTGAGCCGTCTGCTGTCGCTGTACGCGAGCTCGACGAAGCAGCTGGGCGCGGCGACGTCGTCGTTCCTGCAGGAGGACGACACCACGACACCGTTCGTCGTCGGGGTGGCCGGATCCGTCGCGGTCGGCAAGTCGACCATCGCGCGCCTGCTGCGCGAGCTGATGAGCCGCTGGCCGGGCACTCCGCGTGTCGAGCTCGTCACGACCGACGGCTTCCTCTATCCGAACGCCGAGCTCGAGCGCCGCGGGCTCATGGATCGCAAAGGCTTTCCCGAGTCCTACGACCGCCGGTCGCTGATCCAGTTCCTCACCGAAGTGAAGAGCGGCGCCGCCGAGGTGAGGGCGCCGTTCTACTCGCACATGCGCTACGACATCGTGCCGGATGCGCACGTCGTCGTGCGGCGTCCGGACGTCGTCATCGTCGAGGGGCTGAACGTGCTGCAGCCGCCGGCCGCGCCGAACGACGTCGCGGTGAGCGACCTGTTCGACTTCTCGATCTTCGTCGACGCCGACAGCGCCCACATCGAGAAGTGGTACATCGACCGGTTCCTGGCGCTCAGGCAGGGCGCGTTCTCGAACCCGAACTCCTACTTCAACGTGTTCGCGCATCTCACCGACGCCGAGGCGATCACCACGGCGCTCGGATACTGGAACGAGATCAACATGCCGAATCTCATCGAGAACGTCATGCCCACCAAGCACCGCGCGCGGCTCGTGCTGAGCAAGGGCGCCGACCACGCCGTCGAGAGCGTGTTGCTGCGCAAGCTCTGACCGGCGGGGCATGGCCCGGCATCCGCTATTCGTTCGGAACCCTCTCAAAAGAGGGCGCTTACCCTTGATCCCATGTGTGGAATCGTCGGATACGTGGGCCCGCGCCCCAGCCAGGACGTCCTGCTCGCAGGGCTCTCGCGTCTCGAGTACCGCGGTTATGACTCCGCCGGTATCGCGGTTATCGGTGCCGACGGTGCGCTCGGCATGCGCAAGAAGGCGGGAAAGCTCGGCATGCTGCGCGACTCCCTCGCCGAGCACGCCCTTCCAGACGGCGGCACCGGAATCGGGCACACCCGCTGGGCGACGCATGGCGGCCCGACCGACGTCAACGCGCACCCGCACCTCGCGGACGACGACAGGCTCGCGCTGATCCACAACGGCATCATCGAGAACTTCGCCGAGCTTCGCGACGAGCTCGCCGCGGCCGGTGTCGCCTTCCGCAGCGAGACTGACACCGAGGTTGCCGCAGCCCTCCTCGGACGCGAGTACCGCGGCAACGGCGGAGATCTGCAGCTCGCGTTCCGCAGCGTCGTGAACCGCCTCGAGGGCGCGTTCACCCTCCTCGCGATGCACGAGGAGCATCCAGGACTCGTCGTCGGCGCACGGCGCAACTCGCCGCTGGTGATCGGCCTCGGCGACGGCGAGAACTTCCTCGGATCCGACGTCGCCGCCTTCGTCGAGCACACCCGCAGGGCGCTCGCGATCGGCCAGGATCAGATCGTGTCGATCACCCCGGATGCCGTCACCGTGACCGATTTCGCCGGCACGCCGGTCGAGGCCGAGCCCTTCGAGGTCTCGTGGGACGCCGCAGCCGCTGAGAAGGGCGGCTGGCCCTCGTTCATGGCCAAGGAGGTCGCCGAGCAGCCCGAGGCCGTCGCCAACACGATCCGCGGCCGCATCCATGACGGTCAGGTCGTGATCCCCGAGCTCGACGGCCTCGACGAGCTCTTCGCCGGCATCGACCGCATCATCATCACGGCATGCGGCACGGCGTCCTACGCCGCTCTCGTCGGCAAGTACGCGATCGAGCAGTGGGCGCGCGTTCCCGTCGACGTCGAGCTCGCGCACGAGTTCCGCTACCGCGATCCGGTGATCGGCGCCGAGACGCTCGTCGTGTCGATCAGCCAGTCGGGCGAGACCATGGACACGCTGATGGCCGTGAAGTACGCCCGAGAGCGCGGCGCGCGCACCCTGTCGATCTGCAACACGCAGGGCGCCACGATCCCCCGCGAGTCGGATGCTGTCGTCTACACCCACGCCGGACCCGAGGTCGCCGTGGCGTCGACCAAGGCGTTCTCGGCGCAGATCACGGCCCTGCTGCTGCTCGGTCTGCACATGGGCCGTGTCCGCGGCACCGTCGTCGATGCATCCGTCGACGTCGCCGAGCTGCAGACGCTGCCCGAGAAGATCGCCCGCGTCCTGTCGACGGAGCAGGAGCACGTCACCCAGCTCGCAGGCTGGATGGCCGACACCCGTTCGGTGCTCTTCCTCGGCCGCCATGTGGGCTATCCGATCGCTCTCGAGGGTGCGCTCAAGCTCAAGGAGATCTCGTACATCCACGCCGAGGGCTTCGCCGCCGGCGAGCTCAAGCACGGTCCGATCGCGCTCATCGAGCCCGGTCAGCCGGTGTTCGTGCTGCTGCCGTCACCGCGGCACTCGGCACTGATCCACTCGAAGGTCGTCTCCAACATCCAGGAGATCCGCGCCCGCGGCGCCCGGGTGATCGTGGTGGCCGAAGAGGGCGATGCAGCGGTCCTGCCGTACGCCGACGAGGTCATCCGCATCCCGCTCGCCGGGGCCGTGTTCGAGCCCGTGCTCGCGGTGGTCCCGCTGCAGATCTTCGCGATGGCCCTCGCCACCGCCAAGGGCCTCGACGTCGACCAGCCGCGCAACCTCGCCAAGTCCGTCACCGTGGAGTGAGCCGGCATCCGTCGCCGTGCCCTCCGACGGTCCGGAATCCGTCTGCATGCCCAGATCCCGGCTCTGGGCATGCAGACGGATACTGAGCATGCGGACGGAGCGGTCGTCATGCCACGGAGCCGTCGTCATGCCACGGAACGTGCGAGCGCGGGCAGGATCGCCGCCACGACCCGATCCCACTCGTAGATGATCATCGAGTAGTCGAACCGCAGGGTCTCGTACCCGAGGGCGGATGCTGCGGCATCGCGCATCAGGTCGTTGTGCCGCCGGTCGAACCCGGCGTGGTTCTCGCGGCCGTCCACCTCGAGGATCACGCGTCCCACGACGAAATCGACGATGCCGACACCGGGGAGCGCAACCTGCGACTCCAGCGTCAGACCGAGCAGGTGCAACCGGAACCGCAGCACCGATTCCAGTCCGCTCTGCGCATCGGGGCGGGCGAGATCGAGCATCCACGTCGCGGATGCGGGGAGCTCCCGTCGGATCCGGCGGCGATCGGATGCGGAGATCTTCCGCTGGTTCCACGCGGACTCGTAGGCGGCGAAGAACGCCTCGGGCTCCAGACACCGGTGCGCGTGGATGAGAGCGTCGACGACGGGAGCGTATCCGAGCACCGCCGTGCCTGGCGAGAAGTGCGTCGTGCAGAGCTCCTCGCACCGCGGGTGCGGATGCCGACGCCCGGAGCCGCCGAGCCAGACGTGCACCTCGTGATCGGGGCGGGGGAGCGTCCAGATCCCGTGGTGGCGCAGGGCGTCGGCGCAGCTGAGGGCGCCCCCGTGCCGCGCCGCGATGACGAGCTTGGGGTCGGCGTCGGGAAGGGCGAGGACACCACGACGGATCCGCAGCAGCTCGCCCGTGCCCATAGCATCCGTCAGCGCTCGCCTGCTGCACCCGTGGCTCGTGAGCCACGCGGTGCGGGCGATGCCGTCGGTGTTCGTCAGGAGGTCGGCTGGAGTGAGCATGTCATGAGCATCCGACTTTCCCGGCGTCGCCGGAGGCTGAAAGCCGTGATTGTGGAGGGATTCGAGCGATTCCGTGATTGTGCAGGAAGAGTGGTTCGTGCCGTCCGTCGGCTCGGAAACCGTCTGAATGCCCGGATCGGGGCTCTCGCCCTGCAGGCGGGATCTCAGCATGCGGACGGAACGGCACCGGGGCCGGATCAGGCGGATGCGGGGGGACGGGTAGGCTGAGCGGATGATCATCGGGACCGGCATCGACCTCGTCGACGTGCCGCGCTTCGAGCGGCAGATCACCCGGACCCCGAAGCTGCTGCAACGGCTGTTCACCCCGGCCGAGCAGACGCTGCGCCTTTCCTCCCTGGCCGCCCGCTACGCGGCGAAGGAGGCGCTGATCAAGACGCTCGGCGGATCGGACGGTGTGCACTGGGTCGACATCGAGATCGGCTCGGCCGCCTCCGGCGCCCCGCACTTCGTGCTCTCCGGCACCACGGCCGATGTGGTCGCGCAGCGCGGCATCACGAAGCTGCACCTGACGCTCACGCACGATGCGGGCCTCGCGGCCGCGTTCGTCGTCGCCGAAGGAGAGCCGTGATCCCGTTCCGAGAGGCGACGATCGACCTCGCCGCGATCAGCGACAACGTGCGGCATCTGCGCCGTCTCACCGGCGTGCAGGTGTTCGGCGTCGTCAAGGCCAACGCCTACGGCCACGGGGCCGCTGCGGCGGCGGTGGCCGCCCTCGCCGGGGGTGCGACCCGACTCGGTGTCGCCGAGATCCCCGAGGCGGTCGAGCTGCGCCGTCAGGGCATCACCGCCCCGCTCATGGCGTGGCTGCACGCACCGGGGGAGAGCTTCGAGGCCGCGGCGGAACACGGCATCGAGGTCGGCATCTCCTCCTTCGACCAGCTGGAGCAGGCGGCACGCGCTGCACGCGTCGACCGTCCAGTACCGGTGCACCTGAAGTTCGAGACGGGCCTCTCGCGCAACGGCATCGCCCCCGCCGACTGGCACCGCGTGCTCGCCGAGGCAGCCCGCCTCGAGCGCATCGGCCGGCTGCGCATCGTCGGGCTGTTCAGCCACCTCTCCAACACGTCGCCGGCGCACGACCGGGAAGCCCTCGCGCGGTTCCACGAGGCCGTCGCGGCGGCCGAGGGCTTCGGCATCCGTGCGGAGGTCCGCCACATCGCCGCCACCGCGGCCGCCATCGACCTGCCGGAGAGCCGGCTCGATGCCGTGCGCATCGGCATCGGGCTCTACGGTCTGTCGCCCTTCGACGACCGCACCTCCGCCCAGCTCGGGCTGCGCCCGGCGATGACCCTGCGCGGGGCGGTGGCGGCGGTGCGGCGGGTGCCGATCGGCGCCGGCGTCAGCTACGGCTACGACCACCGCACCCCGCGCGACACCACGCTCGTCCTCGTGCCGTTCGGGTACGCCGACGGCGTGCCGAGGTCGGCGTCAGGACGCCTGCCGGTCGTCATCAACGGCCGTCGCTTCGTCAACGTGGGCCGCATCGCGATGGACCAGTTCGTCGTCGACGTCGGCGACACCGCCGTCTCGGTCGGCGACGAGGTCGTGCTCTTCGGCGACCCGACCCTGGGCGCGCCGTCGGCGACGGAATGGGCGGATGCCGCAGGCACGATCAACTACGAGATCGTCACCCGCATCGGGAGCCGCGTGCCGCGGAGGGCCTCATGAGCGTCGACCCCGCGCTGCTGGGGCGGCGCGAGGTCGCGACGTCCGCCGACATGGAGCGGCTCGGCTTCGCTCTCGGCGAGGGTCTGGAGGCGGGGGACCTGCTTATCCTCACCGGGCCCCTCGGCGCAGGGAAGACGACGTTCACCCGCGGTCTCGCCGAGGGGCTCGGGGTGCGCGGCCCCGTGCAGAGTCCGACGTTCGTGATCGCCCGCACCCATCCGTCGCTCGTTGGTCGCGCCCCGCTCGTGCACGTCGACGCCTACCGTCTCGGCTCGGGGGCGGAGCTGGAGGACCTCGATCTCGACCTCGCGCACTCGGTGGTGGTGATCGAATGGGGCCGCGGCCTCGCCGAGGACCTCGCGCAGACGTGGTGGGACGTCGAGCTCGATCGCCCGGTCGGCGGCGGCGGGGAGCTGGACCCCTCGGAGCTGGACGCCGACGCCCCGCGCATCGTCACGATCGCACGCGGCGGCTCCTGAGGCCCGCCGCCCTGCCGGGGAGGCCGGCATCGGCATCCGCGACTACCCTGGAGGGGTGATCCTCGCCGTCGACACCTCTCTCGGCACGGCCGTGGCGCTCGTCGATGCCGACGGCGCCGTGCGCGCCGAAGCAGCAGCCGCCGACCCTCTCGGCCACGCCGAGGTGATCGGCGACCTCCTCGCCGAGGTCGTCGCCGGCGCAGGGGAGATCACGCACGTCGTCGCCGGAATGGGCCCTGGCCCCTTCACCGGCCTGCGCATCGGCATCGCCGCCGCGCGCGCCTTCGCTCTCGGCCGGGCGATCCCCGTGATCCCGGTGCCGAGCCACCACGCCGCCGCCCTCGCCCGCATCGGCGACGGCCCGTTCGCGATCGTCACGGACGCACGCCGCCGCGAGGTCGCGATCACGGTGTTCGACGGTGCGGACGCCGCAGGGCTCCCCGTCGTCGTCGCCGACACGGTCCTCGTGCCGGCCGCCGAGGCGGATGCTCATCTCTCCGATATCCGCCGCTTCGATGTCGACGCCCTCTCCGCCGCGGATCTCGCCCGTGTCGGCGCCCGCGCTCTCGCCGCCGGACGTGCGCTCTCGGGCGACGAGCCGCTGTACCTGCGCCACCCCGATGTCGTCGTCCCCGGTGCCCCGAAGCGGGTGGGGCTGTGAGCCTGCGCACGGCGACCCCGGCGGATCTCGACGGCATCATGGCGATCGAGCGGGCCTCGTTCCCGACCGACGCGTGGAGCGCCGAGTCGATGGCGGCCGAGCTCGCCTCGCCGCACAGCCGCTATCTTGTCGACGAGGTCGACGGCGCGATCGTCGGGTACGGCGGCGTGCGTGCGCTGCAGGGCGGCGCGGATGCCGACATCCAGACCATCGCGCTCGCGGCGCACCGGCGCGGCCACGGACGCGGCCGGGCGCTGCTGCGTGCGCTGCTGGACGCCGCGGCGCAGCGGGGGGCCCGCGAGGTGTTCCTCGACGTGCGCGCCGACAACCACACCGCCCACGGGCTCTACGTCTCCGAGGGCTTCGTCGAGATCGGCCGCCGGCCCCGCTACTACCAGCCCGACGACGTCGACGCGATCGTGATGAGGCTCGATCTACGGCGTCGTCGAAGGGAACAGCCATGACGGAACCCCTGGTGCTCGGCATCGAGACGAGCTGCGACGAGACCGGTATCGGTATCGTCCGCGGCCGCACGCTGCTGTCGAACACGATCGCCTCCAGCATGGACGAGCACTCCCGCTACGGCGGCGTGGTGCCGGAGGTGGCGGCGCGCGCGCACCTCGAAGCGCTGCAGCCGTCGATCGAGGCGGCGCTCGCCGAAGCCCGCGTGACCCTCGACGATCTCGACGCCGTCGCGGTGACCAGCGGCCCCGGTCTCGCCGGAGCGCTCATGGTCGGCGTCGGCGCGGCGAAGGGGCTCGCCGTCTCGCTCGGAAAGCCCCTCTACGCCGTGAACCATCTCGTCGGCCACATCGCCGCCGACATCCTCACCTCCGGCTCCGAGCCGCTGGAGTATCCGACGATCGCGCTGCTCGTCTCGGGCGGGCACACCTCGCTGCTGCACGTGCGCGACCTCACCACGGATGTCGAGCTCCTCGGCGAGACCGTTGACGACGCCGCCGGCGAGGCGTTCGACAAGGTGGCTCGCCTGCTGTCGCTGCCGTATCCGGGCGGCCCCGAGATCGACCGGGCGGCCGCCGACGGCGACCCGAAGGCGATCCGCTTCCCTCGAGGGCTGTCGAAGGCGTCCGACATGGCCGCGCACCGCTACGACTTCTCGTTCTCTGGCTTGAAGACCGCGGTCGCGCGCTGGGTCGAGAAGTGCGAGGCCGACGGCGTCGAGGTGCCGATCGCCGACGTCGCAGCGAGCTTCCGCGAAGCCGTCGTCGACGTGCTCGTCACGAAGGCCCTCGCCGCCTGCGAGGACCTCGGAGTGCCCAGGCTGCTCCTGGGCGGCGGCGTCATCGCCAACCGCCGGCTGCGCGAGATCGCGCTCGAACGGGCCGGGGCCGCGGGCGTGACGGTGCGCATCCCGCCGTTGTCGCTGTGCACCGACAACGGCGCGATGATCGCGGCGCTCGCCGCGGAGCTCATCAGCTCGGGTCGTCGGCCTTCGACGCTGTCCTTCGGCGCCGACTCGACTCTCCCGGTCACCGAGATCCAGGTGGCTGAGCGGCCATGACGAGCTCCGACGACGTGCGCGGCCCCCGCATCGAGGGTCCCAGCGGCGAGGTCGAGTGTCCGGGCGGGACGGCGCGTCTTCCCGGTGCCCGCCGGGACGGGTACACGAAGCTGCCGACGGGGCCCGTCGGCATCGAGCCGGTCGTGACGAGCGGTCCGCTCCTCGACGCGTCCGCCGAGACCCAGGAGTGGTCGCCGCATGACACCCTCGCGCGGGTCGACGACACCCGGCTCGCACCGTGGGCGTTGCTGGCGGCGATCGTCGCCCTCTGCGCATCGTTCTTCGTCGGCTGGGGGCTGCCGCTCGCGATCATCGCCGTGATCGCGGCGATCATGTCGTTGCGGCGTCCGGTGGAGAGCCGGGCGATCGCGCGGTGGGCACTCGTGCTCGGGCTCACCGCGACCGCGTACAGCGTCGGCTGGCTCGTGTGGGCCGGTCTCCAGTTCGAACGGTTGGGCTGACATGACGGATGCTGACGAGCTGCGGATGCTGCAGCGCAAGGCGTACCGCCGCGACGGCGGTCTGACTGCCGCGGAGGCGGCGCGCCTGGACGAATTGGAGACGGCCAGGATGTCGGCTCCTGCGTCCAGGGAAACCCAGGCTTCTGGGCTCGCCGAAGAGCTCTCGGCGGCTCGGGAAGCCGGAGTCCCGGAGCATGTGGAAGGGCCCTCGGGCGGGGCCGGTAGCGCTTCAGCAAGACCGGAGACCCAGGACCAGGGTTCGGCGACTCAGGAATCGGGCTCGGCGTTCGAGGGCGACGGGTCAGCCCCGCAGGAGAGCGCAGCCTGGCCCGCGGTCCTCCGCCGGCACTGGAGACCCGCCGCCGCGGCATCCGCTGCGCTGCTGCTGATCGGACTCGGCGCCGGCTGGGCGCTGTTCGCGCCCCGTGAGGGCGACGCCGTCGCCCTCACCGCCGACGAGGCCGCGCACCGGCTCGAGCTCGACGAGAAGCTGAGGTTCGACGAGGGGAGTCTTCGGCCCATCGCCCGGGACGACGACGCGCTGGTGTGGTTCGCCACGAAGGACGACGGCGCGCAGCACTGCGTCGTGCTCGACGTCGGGGCGCACTCGCAGACCGGATGCGCGCCCGTCGGCAGCGAGGGCTCCGTCGGCCCGAACGCGACGGTCGATCTGCCGCCGGCCGACGATGCCCCCGAAGGCGACAGCGGGTCCTCCGTCAACGCGCTGCTGCTGCGCGCGACGACCGGTGAGCCCGTCGCCATCGTGCAGCGCTGGGAGAACAGCGATCAGATGATGCTCGATCGGTTCGAGGGCGACGATCGCACCCGCGCCGAAGAGCTCCTCACAGCCGAGGACTACCTCTCCGGAATCGCGCTCGTCGGCGAGGTGCTCGACGCCCCGGTCTGGGCGGGAGACCGCTTCGGCGAGCAGGGGGAGCTGCTGAGGTGTCTCATCGTCGACGGCTTCGAGACGACGGCCTGCGATGACAGTGCCGCGGTCGCCGAGAACGGCCTCTCCGTCGTGGGCGAGAACGAGCTCGGGCAGCCGATTGTGGTGACCCTCAAGTTCATCGGCGCCTGGAACACGCCCTACCTCACCGTCACGGAGCACGGCGAGTCGACGACGGTGCATGTCGACGCCGGTGAGCAGGTCCAGGTCCCGACCGACGTCGAGGAGTGAGTCAGACGCGGTCTGCGAGGATCGCGAGCCGCCGGTCTCCCATCCGGGTGATGATGAGCGTCGCCTTCTCGTCGCCCTTCAGCGCGAGCTTCTTGCGGAACGCCGCCGGATCGATGTCGACCCCGCGCTTCTTGATCTCGAGGGTGCCGATGCCGTGCTTCTTCAGCACCGTGCTGATGGCCTTGGGGTTCGCCGCCATCGTCTCGCGCACGCGGAACGACTGCACGAACGGGCTCGTGAGCGCGGCATCCGATGTCAGGTAGGCGATGCGCTCGTCGAGCATGCCGGCCTCGAGGCTGCGGGCGACGTCGCCGATGAGGCGGGCGCGGATCACCGCGCCGTCGGGCTCGTGCAGGAACGCGCCCAGCGGGCGCACCGGCGCATCATCGGCGTCGGCGGCGCCGGTGAGTTCGAACGAGCGCTCGCCGCGGATGAGCAGGGCGCTGCGCCGGATGCCGGGGCGGGCGAGGATGCCGGTCCAGACGACGAGCTCGACGACGCTGCCGTCGGCGCTGACCCACTGGGTCTCGCATGCGGCGGGGAGCGCCTCGCGGTCGTGGGCGGGGCTCAGCTTGATGCCGGTCGGATGCCGGGCGGCGACGTCGAAGGCCCAGTCGAGCGAGGGGGAGTAGTCGTCGGCCGAGACTCGACGGGTCTCACTGTGGCCTGAGGTGCGCCGAGCCGGGTCCATCCAGATCGCGAGGGCGTCGGTCACCCCGAGAGGGGCGGAGCGAAGAGAGGAAACACCCTGTGCGTAGGCCTCTTCGGCGGTGCTGTGACGCACCTCGGCGCCGAACGGGGCGAGGTTGTATGCGGCGATGGCCGCGGTCACCTCATCGGCGTCGACGGCGAGCACCTCGAGCCCGGCGCCGGCGAACGCGAGCGCGTCGCCGCCGATGCCGCATCCGAGATCCGCCACCCGAGTGATGCCCGCTGCGCGCAGGCGCTGCGCGTGCCGGGCGGCGACGCCGAGTCTGGTCGCCTGTTCCAGGCCGGCGCGGGTGAACAGCATCCGTCCGGCGAACGCGTCGAACTTCGCCGTCGCCTTCGACCGCAGGTGAGCCTGGCCGACGACGGCGGAGACGAGGTCGGGGGAGTGGCCGGCCGCGCGCAGGCGCGAGACCGCGCGGGCGGCATCGGCCGTCGTGGAGACGGGCCCGAGCTCGTCGAGGAGGGCGAGCCCCTCGGGGGTGAGCAGTGCGCGCAGCTCGGACATCTCCACCGTCACAGCTTAGGCGAGCGGTCCACCGGAACGCGGTGCTCGATTGGCACTCGCATTGCGTGAGTGCCAATCGAGCGCCTACACTGGCATTAGCACTCTCGGGTTGAGAGTGCGAACGAGTCTTTCGTGTCATCGTCTAGAAAGAAGAGGTAGACCGTGTCGGTTTCCATCAAGCCGCTCGAGGACCGCATCGTCATCAAGCAGGTCGAGGCCGAGCAGACCACCGCGAGTGGCCTGGTCATCCCTGACACCGCTAAGGAGAAGCCCCAGGAGGGTGAGGTCGTGGCCGTCGGCCCCGGCCGCATCGATGACAACGGCAACCGTGTTCCGCTCGACGTCGCCGTCGGCGACCGCGTGCTCTACAGCAAGTACGGCGGCACCGAGGTGAAGTTCGGCGCCGACGAGTTCCTCGTGCTGTCGGCTCGCGACGTCCTCGCGGTCGTCGTTCGCTGAACCAGCTCCACAAGGCCCGGGTGCTCAGGCGCCCGGGCCTTCTGCCTGCCCGCGCCCTGGGCACTCCGCCCGGCAATAGGGTGGGAACGTGAGTGCCGCCACCGATCCAGTCGCCAATGCGGCGCGCGAGAAGTCCACCGGCATCCTTGTCACCGTCGGCGCGTACCTCCTGTGGGGCATCCTTCCGCTGTACTTCCTGACGCTCGCCCCGACCGGGGCGTGGGAGGTCGTCGCGTGGCGGGTGCTGCTGTCGTTCGTCTTCTGCCTCCTGCTGCTGGCGGCCACCCGCGGCTGGCGGCGCCTCGGCGCGATCATCGCCGACCGCAGGCTCCTGCTGCTCACTGGGCTCGCGGGGCTGCTCATCTACGTCAACTGGCAGGTGTTCGTCCTCGCGACGCTCTCGGGGCACGTCGTGGAGACGAGCCTCGGGTACTTCATCAACCCGATCGGGACGGTCCTGCTCGGCGTGTTCGTCCTGCACGAGAGACTGCGCCGGCTCCAGTGGGCAGCAGTCGGCATCGCGGCCGTCGCTGTCGCCGTCATCGTCGTCGCGCACGGCTCCTTCCCGTGGATCGCGCTCACCCTCGCCGCCTCGTTCGGCACCTACGGCCTCGTGAAGAAGAAGATCGGGCCGTCGGTGGATGCCACGAGCGGACTGACCCTCGAGTCGTTCTGGCTGATCCCGATCGCCGTCGTGATCCTCGTCGTCGTCGGGCACAGCGGCGGCATCACCGTCGGCAGCGTCGGTCCCGTGCACACGCTGCTCGTCGCCTTCACCGGCGTCGCCACCGCCGTGCCGCTGCTGCTCTTCGCTGCAGGAACCCGGCGCATCGACCTCAGCCTCGTGGGGATGTTCCAGTTCATCACCCCCGTCATGCAGTTCCTCACCGGATGGGCGATCCTCGGCGAGCCGATGCCGCCCGAGCGCTGGGCGGGCTTCGCGCTCGTGTGGGTCGCGATCGTCGTGTTCGTCGTCGACCTGCTGCTGCAGCGCCGACGGAGGCCGTGATCGAACCGAGACCCTCCTGTTGCACACCGTTAACGCATCGCAACACTAATGAGACCTGCTCGCGACTACGTTTATGGGAACAGAGGAGCGCATGAGCTCCTCTGCAATGAACGGAAAGCAAGGAGCAGCATGAGCCTTTACCCAAGCTCGCGTGCGCGCAAGTTCGCCGCCGGCATCGCCGCTGTCGGCGCAGCCGCACTCGTCCTCGCCGGTTGCGCAAGCAACGCCGGCGACGACGTCGAAACCACGGAAGGCGACGTCACGGCCGCTGTCGACTTCCCGGTCGACTGCGATGCGGAACAGCCCACGCCATTCGAACAGGAGTTCACGGCGACGAACTCGGCGACGCCGGGTGCGGACAACCTGAGCTTCACCATCGGAACGGCTCTGCCGCAGACGGGTAACCTGGCCTTCCTCGGCCCGCCCGAGATCGCGGCGACCGAGTTCGCAGCCAAGCAGATCAACGATGCAGGCAAGGGCATCACGATCAACCTCGTTCAGGGCGACTCGGGCGACACCGACAACAAGGCGTACGAGACCGAGGTGCCCCGCATCCTGAGCGCCGGCGCGACGGCCGTGGTCGGCGCCGCATCCTCCGGTGTCTCGCTGCAGTTCATCGACCAGGTGATCGCGGCCGGTGCCGTGCAGTTCTCGCCGGCGAACACCTCGCCCACCTTCACGGGTTACGAGGACAACGGTCTGTACTGGCGCACCGCACCGTCCGACACGCTGCAGGGCGCTGTTCTGGGCAACCAGATCTCCGCTGACGGCAATGAGACGCTCGGCATGATCATCCTCAACGACTCCTACGGAACCGGTCTCGCGTGCTTCACGAAGGCTGCTTTCGAGGAAGCGGGCGGAACGGTCGTCTCGGCCGCGATGTACAACACCGGTGACTCGAACTTCTCCTCGCAGGTCGAGGACGTCCTGGCTGCCGACCCGGATGCGATCGCGCTGATCACCTTCGAAGAGGTCAAGACGATCATCCCCGAGCTCGTCGGAGCCGACTTCCCGTCGGACAAGATGTACCTCGTCGATGGAAACCTGTCGAACTTCGGCGATGAGCTGCCCGAGGGCACCATGACCGGCGCGCAGGGCACGACCCCGGCTGCGGATCCTGAGCTCACCGCGCAGTTCAAGGAAGACCTTCAGGCGTACTGGACCGGCGCTGGCAACGAGGAGCTGAAGGACTACACCTACGGTCCGGAGTCCTACGACGCCATGGTGCTGCTCGCGCTCGCTGCTCTTGAGGCAGGATCGACGGCTGGTGCCGATGTCGCAGCACACCTGCAGCAGGTCTCCGGTGGAAGCGGTGATGGCGAGAAGTGCACGAGCTTCGAAGCCTGCGCCGACATCATCATCGGCGGCGGTGTCGCAGACTACGACGGCGTGACAGGACCCATCACCTTCGATGGTGCCGGTGACCCGACGGAGGCGACGATCGGTGTGTTCAAGTTCGGTGAGGACAACACCTACACCTTCGATCACATCGGCTGATCTCGATCAACACTGAGGCTCCCGGCGCGAAGCGCCGGGAGCCTCAGTGTTCGTGTCGGACTTCAAGCACCCAAAAGAGAACCCCCGGTCGCTGACCGGGGGTTCTCTTCGTGTGAAGGTCAGGCCCCGAGGGTACCGAGGTACAGCCCGATGACCTTGGGGTCGTTCAGCAGTTCGCGACCCGTTCCGGTGTAGGCGTCGCGACCCTGATCGAGCACATAGCCGCGATCGCAGATCTGCAGGCACCGCCGGGCGTTCTGCTCCACCATGATCGTGGTCACACCCGCCTTGTTGATCTCAGAGACGCGCAGGAACGCCTCATCCTGGCGTGAGGGCGACAGACCGGCACTGGGCTCGTCGAGCAGCAGCACGTGAGGATCCATCATGAGCGCACGACCCATCGCCACCATCTGGCGCTCACCGCCGGAGAGCGAGCCTGCGCGCTGCTGCAGGCGCTTGGCGAGATCGGGGAAGATCGACGTCACGAAATCCACGCGCGAGGCGTAGTTCTTCTGATCCTGGTAGCCACCCATCTGCAGGTTCTCCGCGATGGTCAGCGAGGGGAAGACGTTGTTGGTCTGCGGGACGAAGCCGACGCCCTTGGCGACGAGCTTGTTCGCGCGCAGACCCGTGATGTCCTCGCCGTTGAGCACGACTCGACCTGAACGGATCTTGACCTGACCGAAGATCGCTTTGAGCATGGTCGACTTGCCTGCGCCGTTGGGGCCGATGATGCCGATCAGCTCGCCCTTCGCCGCCGTCAGCGTCGCGCCGTTGAGGATGTTCACGCCGGGAAGGTATCCGGCGACGACATCGTCGAGGAACACGACATTGTCTGCCGTGGGGGTTTCCCGCGGCACCTGCGTTTCGGCAGCATCCGTCGTCGTGGTCATCGCTGCTCCTCTCCCGTCTCGCCCTGCTCGGTCTCCACCGCTTCGCTGAGGCTCTGCTGTGCCTCGATGAGCTCCTCGGCGTCGCCGGTGAGCTCACCAGGAATGCGACCAGTGACGACGCCGAGGTCGACGTCCTGGTGCGCGCCGAGGTAGGCGTCGATCACGGCCGGATCCTGCATCACCACGTCCGGCGGGCCTTCGGCGACGATGCGGCCCTCCGCCATCACCACGACCCAGTCGGCGATGTGGCGCACCATGTGCATGTCGTGCTCGACGAAGACCACCGTCATGCCGAGATCCTTCAGATCGAGGATGTGATCGAGCAGGGACTGCGTCAGAGCCGGGTTCACACCGGCCATCGGCTCATCCAGCATGACCAGCGTCGGATCGCTCATGAGGGCGCGTGCCATCTCGAGCAGCTTGCGTTGGCCACCCGAGAGCGATGCGGCGAAGTCATCCGCCTTGGCGTCGAGCTTGAACCGTGTCAGCAGATCACGGGCCTTCGCCTCGATCTCCGCCTCCTGGGAGCGCCAGAGTCCAGGGAGGATGCCGGCGAAGAAACGCTCGCCGGTCTGGTGCGTGGCGCCCAGTTTCATGTTCTCGAGAACGGTCAGCAGCCCCAGCGACTTCGTCAGCTGAAATGTGCGCACCTGACCCATTCGCGCGGCCTTGAACGCGGGGATGCCGGCGAGATCACGCCCGTCGAACGACCAGTTGCCCTCGTCGGGCTTGTCGAAGCCGGTGAGCAGGTTGAACAGCGTGGTCTTACCAGCACCGTTCGGTCCGATCAGTGCGGTGATGGCGCCCCGGGGTATCTCGAGATGCTCGACATCGACGGCGGTGAGACCGCCGAACACGCGCTTCACGCCGTCGGCGACGATGATCGGGTCGACCTTCTTGACGCCGGGAGCGGCGTCTCCGATGTGCAGGCCGGTCGTTTTCGACCGGGTGGGCGGGGGCGAGATCTCAGCGGACAAAGGTCAGCTCCTTCTTGCTTCCGAGGATGCCTTGCGGGCGGAAGACGACGAGCAGCATGAGCGCCACGCCCACGAGCACGAACACGAGCATCTGCGACTGCTGCGCGTCGAGGAAAGGCAGCCATCCGATCTTCGAGAGCGCGGGCAGCAGGTTCGACAGCAGAGCGCGGACCACCCAGAACAGCACGGCGCCGAGAACGGGGCCGAAGATCGTCGCAGCGCCGCCGAGGAGCAGAGCCGTCCACACGTAGAACGTTTGCGATGTGACGTAGACGTTGGGGTTGACGTTCGTGCCCATGGCGGTGACGATTCCGCCGGCGGCGATGATCACACCGCCGATGACGAGCGCCTGCATCTTGAAGGAGAACACGTTCTTGCCCAGCGAGCGCACGGCGTCTTCGTCTTCGCGGATGCCGCGGATGACGCGCCCCCAGGGGCTGCGCATCGCCAGCCACACGAGTGTCACGGCGATCGCGATCAGGATGAGACCGATGATGATGACCCACCACTGATCCGAAGAGTAGGTCCACGGACCGAATCCGTACTTACCAGGGGGCAGTGGATTGCTCTCGCGGAAGCCGCGTTGGAACCCGGAGAGCCCATCGGAGGAGCCGGTCACCTCGCGCCACGCCGAGGTGAGGAACAGCAGTCGCAGCACCTCTGCTGCGGCGATCGTCACGATGGCGAGGTAGTCGCCGCGCAAGCGCAGGGTGGGGATGCCGAGGATGAGGGCGAAGATGATCGACGCGATGATGCCGATCAGTGCGGCGAGCGGCCACGGCACACCGAAGGTGTCGATCGAGATCGCGAAGCCGTAGGCGCCGATGGCCATGAATCCGGCCACGCCCATGTTCAGCAGTCCGGTGAATCCGAAGTGCATCGAAAGGCCGATCGCGGCGAGCACGTAGCCGAGCGTCGCCGGCTGAAGAATCTGCGCGAGCGTGTTGCTCAGAATCTGCAAGACGTCCATATCAACCGATCCTTTCCTTGCGTCCCATGATTCCCTGAGGGCGGAACAGCAGAATGACGATGAGCACGACGAGCGCGCCGACGTACTTCAGATCGGAGGGGATCCACAGCGTCGATATCTCCACCAGCATTCCCACGATGAGCGATCCGACCAGGGCGCCGAATGCGGTTCCCAGACCGCCGAGGGTGACAGCGGCGAACATGAGCAGCAGAACACTCGTTCCCATGTCCCACTTGATTCCGGGGCGGAAGTACGCCCACAGGATTCCGGACAGGCCGGCCAGCGCTGCCGCGACGACCCAGACCACCCTGACCACGGCGTCGACGTCGATGCCGCTGGCGGCGGCGAGCGATGGGTTGTCGGAGACGGCCCGTGTCGCCCGCCCGACCCGGGTGCGCATCAGCCACCAGACCACGGCGAGGATCACGATGATCGAGATGCCCATGCTGATGAGGTCGGTGACGGTGAGGGAGATCGGACCGAGGCCCGCGATGTTCTTCGTCGACCGGTCGGGCAGCTGAGTCGTTCCGCCGCCGACGAAGATCTGGAAGACGTAGCGCAGGGCGAGCGAGAGCCCGATCGAGACGATCATGAGCTGCACGGTGCCGACGCCTTTTCGTCTGAGCGGGCGCCAGATGCCGGCATCCATTCCGAGGCCCAGCACCCCGGAGAGCACCACCGCCAGAGGGATCGCGACCCAGATCGGGAGGCCGGCGACGGTGGAGAACATGAGTGCCCCGAGCGCGCCGAAGGTCACCATCTCGCCATGGGCGAAGTTCGACAGACCCGTCGTCCCGTACACGAGGGAGAGGCCGATCGCGGCGAGGCCCAGCATGAGACCGAAGTTCAGACCGTTCACAGCGCGCGAGAGCAGCTGATCGAAGAAGCTCGTCGTGTTCCGTTCGGCGGCTCCCAGCGTGAAGGTCCGCGCGACCGTGGAGCCCTGGCCGAACTCCGCCTCCTGCGTGAACTCGAAACCATCGGGGACCGACACGCTCTCTGGCAGGCTGTCCGGGTCGAGTTCGACCGTATAGGTGCCCTCCTTCGATGGGACCCCGATGGTCGCGCGTCCGGTCTCGTCCGTGGTTCCTTCATTGCTGAAGTCATCCGGACCCGTCACCGTGATCTCGGCGTCGGCGATCGGATCGCCCGAGGTCTTCACGTTGACGACGATCGCGAAGTCGTAATCGTCGTCAGCCGCTGCCGCTGAGTACGGTGCGCTGATGAGCAGCATGAGCGCCGCAAGGATCGTACCGAGCAGCGCGATCAGCCATGGGGCGGATCGGCGCGCGGTCAAGGTCGTTGGACTCACAGGGCCTCCTGTTCGGGTTCGCAGACCAGGGCCGGTGAGTAGAAGCCGACCTCGGTGTACGACGGTACGAGCGTAATGTGTCGAAACTGTTTCGTCCAAGGTTCGACTTCTCCGGGCGCGCCCGCCTCCGTGGCTCCCTGTCGGCGCCGTGCAGAGCGTTGCGGCCGTCGCGACGGGGAATTCCTGAGGACGGACGACGTTTAGAATTGTCATCAGTTCGCCGTTTCCGCATGCAGTAAGGAACACCAGATGCCGCAGCACGATCCGTTCGGTTTCACCGGCCTCACCTACGACGACGTGCTGCTCCTGCCGGGGCACACCGACGTGATCCCCAGCGAAGCCGACACCTCGTCGCGCATCACTCGCCGCATCTCGGTGGCGACGCCGCTGCTCTCCAGCGCCATGGACACCGTCACCGAGTCGCGCATGGCGATCGCGATGGCCAGGGAGGGCGGCATCGGCATCCTGCATCGCAACCTGTCGATCGCCGATCAGGCCGCCCACGTCGATCGCGTCAAGCGCAGCGAGTCGGGCATGATCACCGACCCGATCACCACCAGGCCGGACGCGACCGTCGAAGAGGTCGACGCGCTGTGCGCGAAGTACCGCATCTCGGGGCTTCCCGTCGTGGACGGCGAAGGACGCCTCGTCGGCATCATCACCAACCGCGACATGCGCTTCGTCTCGGGCTTCGAGCGCCAGACCACGCTCGTCAAGGACGTCATGACGAGCGAGAACCTCGTCACCGCGCCCGTCGGGGTCGCCGCGGGGGAGGTCATCGCCCTGTTCGCGAAGCACCGCGTCGAGAAGCTGCCGCTCATCGACGAGGACGGCCGGCTCGCCGGTCTCATCACCATCAAGGACTTCGACAAGAGCGAGAAGTATCCGCTCGCCACGAAGGACGACCAGGGGCGTCTGCGCGTCGGCGCCGCGATCGGCTTCTTCGGCGACGCCTGGGAACGTGCCCAGGCGCTGCGCGATGCGGGAGTCGACGTGCTCGTCGTCGACACGGCCAACGGCCAGTCGCAGGGCGTGATCGATCTGGTCAAGCGGCTGAAGGCCGACGAGTCGTTCGCGCATATCGACATCATCGGCGGCAACGTCGCGACCCGCGAGGGAGCGCAGGCGCTGGTGGATGCCGGCGTCGACGCCGTCAAGGTCGGAGTCGGCCCCGGGTCGATCTGCACCACGCGCGTCGTGGCCGGCGTCGGCGTGCCGCAGGTCACCGCCGTCTACGAGGCGTCGCTGGCGGCCGCCCCCGCCGGCGTGCCGGTGATCGCCGACGGCGGCCTGCAGTACTCGGGCGACATCGCCAAGGCGCTCGTCGCCGGGGCGGATGCCGTCATGCTCGGCTCGCTCCTCGCCGGCACCGACGAGTCGCCGGGTGAGATCGTCTTCCAGTCGGGCAAGCAGTTCAAGCAGTACCGCGGCATGGGCTCGCTCGGGGCCATGCAGACCCGCGGCAAGCAGACCTCGTACTCGAAGGACCGCTACTTCCAGGCCGACGTCCCCAGCGACGACAAGCTCATCCCCGAGGGCATCGAGGGCCAGGTCCCGTACCGCGGCCCGCTCTCGGCGGTCGCCTATCAGCTCGTGGGGGGGCTTCGTCAGTCGATGTTCTACGTCGGCGCCCGCACGATCGAGGAGCTCAAGCAGCGCGGCAGGTTCGTGCGGATCACCCCGGCCGGGCTTAAGGAGTCGCACCCGCACGATGTGCAGATCGTCGTCGAGGCGCCCAATTACAGGAGATAGGCCGGGGTACCGGATCGTGAGAGAGGGGCGGATGCTGACAGCAAACGCCCCACTAAGCTCATGCGGACACAGCC
>NZ_JASGCY010000077.1:0-5907 GCF_047607465.1 Microbacterium sp.
ACGATGGACAACCCCGCCGAGCCCGTCGAAGAGGCGGTGATCCTCCCCGAACTCACCGCCGCCTAAACTAAGAACAACTGACCCGCACGGTGTTGAGAAACTCCACCACTCAGCGGGACGTCACCCTGGTCAACACTATCGACATCGACCCCGTCCGGGCACCGCTGATCGTCTGGGCCTTCGAACAGTACGCCACAGGTGAGTACTCCGTCACCCAGCTCGCAGCGGCCCTCGAAGAACAAGGACTCGTCACACGAACATCGCGGAAGTATCGCTCGAAGCCGATCTCCGTCAATGCGCTCAGCGTCATCCTCGGCGATCCGTACTACACCGGCGTCATCCGCTACAAAGGCAAGCTCTACCCCGGCCGCCATCAGCCCCTCATCTCGAAGGAGCTCTACCTCAGCGTCAAAGAGATCCTCCGAAGCCGCAACCGCCGTGGCGACCGCGACCGCATCCACTTCCACTACCTCAAAGGGCTCGTCTACTGCGCAGACTGCCACGACGCAGGAAGAGATAGCCGCCTCGTCTACAGCCAGAACTCCGGCAACGGCGGCACCTACGAGTACTACATCTGCGCAGCCAAGCTCAAAGGCCAATGCACCATGCCAGGCATCCGTGTCGAACAGCTCGAACAGGCCGTAGCGAAGCGAATCGCCGATGAACGCATCGCTCCCGAGATCCTCGACAAGATCGAGGAAGGAATCGAAGCCGTCATCGCGGACCTGCAATCCACCGAACGCACCACGCGAGACGGCCTCACCAAACAGCTCGCCAAGCTCAGCCAGCAAGAAGGACGCCTCATCGACGCCCTCGCCGACGGAGACCTCCCCGTGCCACAACTCCGAGAACGTCTGCAACAACTCACGCTGCAGAAGGGAGCCATCCAAGAACGCCTCGCGCGCACCGAAGACTCCCTCCGCCACGGTGCCGAACGCGCCCAAGCAGCCGTCGCCCTCATCCGCGACCCCGGCGCGCTCTATGCCGCGCTCCCTGAGACAGCGCGGCGCGAACTCATCCAGGCCCTCTTCAGCCGACTCCGCGCCAAGGTCACCGACACCGACACCCGCACCGACGCCCAGCGCACGGCAGGGAACGAAGCGCTCCACACGCTCTCCAACCACGTCCTCGAGAGCACCCCGCCAGCCACCGCAGAACGCAAAAAGATCCCCGGCATTCCTGCCGAGGATCTCGATGTCGAGAGCGAATCACTTCACTCTCAGGTCATTGGTTCTAATAAGACCTACTTTGTAGCAGGAGCGGGGCTTGAACCCGCGACCTCACGATTATGAGTCGTGCGCTCTCACCAACTGAGCTACCCTGCCGCACTGCATCCGCATCGCAGATGCGAACACCGTGAGCCCCGAGTCAGGATTGAACTGACGACCCCTTCCTTACCATGGAAGTGCTCTGCCACTGAGCTATCGGGGCGCGCTGCTCCTCGCGGAGCAACCAGATGAGCCTACCATCCCCGAGGCGCCCTCACGAAATCAGGATGCCCCCTGGCGCGTCATGGCTCCACGGAGCGGATCCACCGGTCGGCACGCCGCGCGATCCCCCTGCGCCAGGGCTCACGCCGCTCCAGGTGGCCGTCGCGCCGGACCTGTCAGACGGATTCCCGGAACTCCTGCCACCGCCCCACCGCGGCGAGCCGCACAACCGGCATCCGGGACACAGGAGGTGTCAGCTGCGCCAGTCGCGTCGGAGAAAGTCCGGAACATCTGCCACCCCGGGCGGCATCAGGAGCGCCGGCGGCATCGCGAGCGCCGAAGCGGCGCCGTGCCCCGGCGGATCAGTCGAGAGACGACCGGCCGGCGTTGGCGCGCAACCACGGGAGCGGATCGATCGTCGAGCCGTTCACGATGATCTCGAAGTGCAGGTGCGCACCGAAGGAGTGCCCCGTGTTGCCGGTGAGGCCGACGATGTCGCCGACCTTGACCTTGTCTCCGGTCTGGACCTGCAGCGATCCGTACTGCATGTGCGAGTAGTGGCTGGTGATGACCTTGCCGTCGATGACGTGGTCGATGTAGACGGTCACGCCGTAGCCGCCGCCCTGCTCCGTGGCGATGCGCACGGTGCCATCGGCGATGGCCTGGATCGGCGCTCCCTCACCCGGGGTGAAGTCGATGCCCTCGTGCATCCGGCCCCAGCGAAGACCGTATCCCGAGCTCATGCTCACACCCACGAGGAACGGCCACTGGATCGCGGCATCGGGGTCGTTGGTGAACACCGAGTCGGAGAACTTGATGCCCTGTTCGGAGGCGAGGTCGACCAGCGAGACGGTCGAGAACTCCTCGGAGCGCACCAGCTGCTCGTTCTGCACACCGGATGCCGTGACGAACGCCTGGATCTCCTCCTCGCCCTTGTCGACGGGGGCCGCCGACGCGACGAGAGAGGTGCGCGCGGTGCCGAACGAGCCGGACGCGGCGACGGCCTCGGGCGGAACCGTCATGCCGACGGCGAGCAGGCCCGTCACGCTCATGACGCCGACCGTCGCGCCGAACGCGAGGAATCGGCGGGTGAGGGGGCGGCGCGACGCGACGTACGCGGTGCCCGCCGGAGCCGCATCGTGGGTGCTGCCGGCGGCGGAAGCGTCGTCGACAGGAGCCTTCGAAGCGGATGCCGCATCGGCGGCCTCTGCGATCGGCGCGGTGCCGAAGGCGCGCGCCGCCTGGGCGAACGCGTCGACGCGCTCCTCGCCGTGAATCGACGCGGCGGTCTCCGCGGCACCGAGGCGCTCGCGTGCGGAACGGCGGGTGAGCGGCGCGCCGACGAGCGGTGTCGTCACCCCGCCGGCCGCTGCCGACGCTCCCGCCGCGGGGGCCTTGACGGCCGCAACGCGGTACCGGCTGGAGCGGCGCGTGGGCACCGTGTCAGCCTGGGCGGTGTCGAAGGGCAAAGCGATTCTCTCGGGTCGGACGGCAAGTCGCAGGGAGCCTGCAAGCCTCATCTATTCGGGCGATGGAAGGCAAGGAAAGTAACGATCGGATAAACCCTACCCTGCCCTGCCTGAGAAAGCCATGAATCCGTCACGATCCCTCACCCCGCTGCGCTGGCTCGAGCGGAGCCGACAGCAGGTCCGACAGCCGGGCGTGCACGTCGAGGCCGCCGGCGATCAGCATCGGACGAGCGGATGCCGTGTCGATGCGGGTCACCGCTCCTCCGGCCTCCGCCACGAGGAGCGCCCCTGCGGCGAAGTCCCACGGTTTGAGGCCCCGCTCGAAGTAGCCGTCCAGTCGTCCGGCTGCCACGTACGCGAGGTCGAGCGAGGCGGCACCGGCACGGCGGAGGTCGCGCGCCATCGGCATCACGCTCCGGACGGTCGCGAGGTCGCCGTCGTGCGTGGCCGGGTCGTAGCCGAAACCGGTGGCCAGCAGCGCGCCGGCTGGGGTCTCCGCCGTCACCGCGAGCCTACGGCCGGCGAGCCACGCGCCCTCGTCGCGCGCCGCCCCGAAGAGCTCGCCGTGCGCCGGCGCGAACACGGCCGCCGCGAGCGCCTCCCACTCGTCCGGCTCAGGGACGCCCCGCACCGCCGCGATGCTCACCGCGTACGACGGGATCCCGTAGGCGTAGTTCACCGTGCCGTCGATGGGATCGACGACCCAGGTGATGCCGGTGTCGCCGCGCTCGGCATCCGACTCCTCGCCGAGGAATCCGTCGCCGGGGCGCGCCGCGCGCAGCCGGGCACGGATGAGCTCCTCCACCTCGCGGTCGGCCTCGGTGACGATGTCGGCCAGTGTCGATTTCGTCGCGGCGAGCGTGACCCCCTCGTCACGGCGTCGACGCGCGAGGGCCCCGGCTTCACGGGCGACCTCGGCGGCGAGGGCTGAGAGTTCGAGCGCGTCGGTCACTGCGGAGGCGTGGGTGCGGCCGGCGGGTACTCTTCCATCGCCGGCGGCGCCTGCGGCACCGGCGGGACGACGGGCGGCGCAGGGGAGACGACGGGTGGCACGGTCGGATCGGGGGCGGCCTGCGGCACGGACGGCACAGGGGAGACGACCGGCGGCGCGATCGGCGCCGAGGGCGCGGTCGGATCGGTGGCGGCAGGACCCGCGGGACTCACCGGCGGCACCGGAGCGGCCTGCGGCACCGGGAACGAAACCTGCGGCACCGGCGCCTGGGCGTACTGGGTCGCCGTCGGCACGCCGGTGTAGTAGGCGTTCCAGTCGGGGCTGCCGTCCGGCATCACCGGCAGCGGCGTGCGACCATCGGCGAAGGTCGGCCAGGCCGCGGGAGCAGCGACCCCGGGAGTCTGCACGACGGCGCGCGGCGCCTTCTTGGGCGCGAACAGCGCGTTCAGCAGCGGGATGAGGGTCGTGCCGACGGCCACGAGGATCGTGAGCGCGACGAGGATGCGGCCGTAGAGGTCGCCGTAGTCGAAGCTGTGCGGGAACGTCAGGTAGAAGACGAGCATGCCGACGAGCCCGATGAGGAACACGATGGTCGCGATGTAGATGACGCGCGTGAACGTCGTCACGAAGCGCCGCGCCGCCGGGGTGAACAACCGCACGTGCACCAGCGCGAGCTGCAGGATGCCGATGATGAGCAGCAGGTGGAAGAACCGCTCGCCGCCGCTGAGGTACTGCCCGTCATCGGGCAGCCAGATCTTGAACGCACCGGCGATGAGCGCGATGATCCACGACACCATGCTCGCCAGCGCCAGCCAGTCGGGGCGGTTCGGGGCGAGACCCGCCTCGAGGATCGCGACGCCCGCGAAGGCCGCCAGCAGCAGGATCGTGAGGAACGCGCGTCCGATCAGGCCGTCCTGATCGCCGATGAGCACCCACACGACGCAGACGATGGCCGCGGCGACGAGTGCCCCGATCGCGATCCAGATCGACCCCTTGATCAGGAGCGACATGTTCTTCGGCTCCGGTGTCGCGGTGTCAGGTTGAGACATGGCAGTCCTCTCGTGGAGTGGGCAGTGCCTTCATCCTCGCACGAGCACCGGCCGCAGCGGAGGCGATCGGTACGAGAAGATCAGCGACCCTTCTGCGCCGATGCGGCGGCGAAGGCGGCGATGCGGGCCCTGGCATCGGCGGTGTCCATCATCGCGCCGATCAAACGCGCCTCCTCGCCGAGCTGCTCGGCGAAGGTGCGCTCCGGACGCGAACGGATGAGGCGCTTGGCCTGACCGTAGGCGTCGGCCGCCCCGGCCAGCCAGAACCGGGCGACCTCCTCGGCGCGGGCCCGCACCAGCTCGGCCTCGGCCGCGGCATCCGTCCCCTCCACCACCTCGGCGACCAGACCCCACTCGATCGCCTCGGCGGCCGAGAGCAGGCGATCCTGCAGCACCAGCTGCAGCGCACGGCGCTGGCCGACGGCCTGCGCGAGCTGCGCCGAGACCGACAGGTCGGGGGTGAGGCCGATGTTGGCGTAGAGGCTGCCGACTTTCGAGCGCGAGCCGACGACGGCGTAGTCGCTGCACAGCAGGATGCCGAGGCCGCCGCCGGCAGTGGTGCCGTGGGCGGCAGCGACGACGGGAATCGACGACTCCGTCAGCGAGCGGATGCCGGCGTTGATGACCTCGGCGAGCGCGGTGATGTCGGCACCAGAGCTCATCGTCGACGCCATGTCGATGACGTCGCCGCCGGCGCAGAAGGCCGGCCCCGCGGCGTCGATGAGGATCGCCTTGATGTCGTCGCGGCCGGCCGCCTCCGCGGTCGCGTCGCGCCACGCGTGGGCGAGGTCGGCGTTGAAGGCGTTCAGTCGCGCAGGGCGGTTCAGCGTGAGCCGAGCCATCCCCTCATCGACCGAGACCAGGATGGCATCGCTCATGGCTTCTCCGTAAGTTGTTAAGCGGCCCGGGAGGGCCGGATGTGGCTGATGGCTTCTTGTCTCAAGTGGCTCCGAAGGAGTGGCCGTCCGGTTCTCCGGGGCACCCTGACTGCTGATTGAGATGCGCGT
>NZ_JASGCY010000078.1:0-12105 GCF_047607465.1 Microbacterium sp.
CCCGCTGCGCGACGGCTGCGCGTGGGTCGCCGCCGGCCGGCCGGACACCGGCGACACCCGCCGCCGCCAGGCGGGCTACGAGGGATCGGACCGGCAGGCGCGGGGCGTCGTGCTGCGGATGCTGCGCGAAGCGCCGGCCCGCGCGGTGCCGCTGGCCGCCCTGCAGCCGCGGTGGCCAGATGCCGCGCAGCTCGACCGCGCCGTGAGCTCGCTCATCGCAGACGGACTCGCCGAAGCCGATGGCGAGATGCTGTCGCTGCCCGCGTGAGCATCGGGGAACGGCGCTCAGAGATACTGCTCCGTGCGGTGCGCGAGCACCGTCAGCTCGACGCGGTTGCGCACGTCGAGCTTGGCGAACACCCGCCCCAGATGCACCTCGACCGTGCGCACCGAGAGCGCGAGGGCGTCGCTGATCTCGCGGTTCGAGCTGCCGGCGACCGCCATCATCGCCACTTCGAGCTCCCTCGAGGTCAGCAGCGGCTCCCACACACGCCGGCACGTGGCGAGGGTCTCGTTCGCACTCGCCGCCCCCGCGGTCTCCTCCTCGACGCGCGCCAGACGCTCGCCTGCCATGCGCGCCCACGCGTCGGCGCCGGCAAGGTCGAAAAGGCGCGCCGCGGCGCGCAGGTGCTCGCTCGCGGCGCGGAGGTCGTTGCGGACGACGGCGAGGATGCCGATCATCGCCTCGACGCGTCCGCGCGCGAACGGCGACACGAGCGCGCGGGAGGCGGCGACCACCTCGTCCTGCACCGTCCGCCAGCGGGCGTCGGTGGTGGTGGCGATGCGCGCGCGCAGTCGCCGCGCCTCGAGCAGCTCTGGTGGCGCGACCACGGGCGTCGACGATCCCGCATCCGGCACGACGGCGGCCATCTCGTCCAGGCCCGGCACAGCGACGATCGTCCCCGGTGAGCCGCGGTCGCGCCACAGCTTCATGAACGACGAGGCCTCCTCGAACGACCCGCTCAGATGCGCCTCGATGGCGCGGTCCACGAGTTGGTCGAGCCGGACGGCCGGCGGGAGCACCGCAGTGAGCGCCTCGCCGAACGGGCCGATCCTGCCGAGGACCGCCAGATCCAGACGACGCGCCAGCACGACGCCGAGCCCGGCGAACGGCACCGAGACGGGCAGCTCCATCGCCGCGTGCAACAACCGGTCGCGCGCGGTGCGGATCTCGCCGCGCCAGGTCAGCAGCAGGACCTCGGCGATGGCACGGTAGGCGCCGACCACCGGGCTGTGCTCGAAGCCCGCCACGAACGGGTCGACCACGACGCCGAGCCCCGAATCGGCGACCGCGAGCAGCCGCAGCCCTGTATCGAGGTCTCCCCTCGACGCGGCGTGCAGCGCGCCGAGCACGCTCCCGCTCATCGGGCCTGTCCCCTCGGCGGCGTCGACGTCGGGCTCCCCCACGAGCAGCCAGCTCAGCGCGACGACGGGATCGCGCAGTTCGCGCTCGGCGCCGACCCTGGCGGCCCCTTCCCGCAACGCCGCCAGCCACACCCGCATGCCCTTGCGATCCCCGCGTTCTGCGCACAGCATCGAGGCGAACGCCGCAGCGCGAGTCCACGAGTACCAGTCATCGGCGTCGTCGGTGCTGGGGCGGAAGGAGTCGGGGTCGATCGCCGGCACCGCCCCCTGCAGGTGGGCCTGCGCGACCACCAGGGCGCTCAGCCCCTGCAGCCGGTACTTCTCGGAGCCGTCGGGGAAGAGCGGACCGAGCCACGCCACCGCCTCGGCCGCGTGGCCGGCCGCGATCGCCGACGCACCCGACACCAGTCGTGCCTCGTCGAGATCGACGCCGACGGCGTGCGACGCCGCTTCGCCTGCGAGCTGCAGACCGCGGGCGGGGTGCCCGGCCTCGGAGAGCTCGCGGGCGATCCTGGTGAGTTCCGGAGCGGCGTCCGGCAGTCCGCGCAGCGACGCGCGCGAGCGGTGCCAGTCCGCGCTCACCGCGTCGCCGCGCGCGGCGAAGATCGCGACGAGGCGTTCGTGCACGCTGGCCTCTGCTGCGGCATCCGCCGTCGACCGAACCCAGATGTCGAGCATCGGATCGACGTACCGCACGCGCCCGGCGCGCAGCGCCAGCAGCGGGCCGACGGCGCTGAGCATCAGCTCGTCGGCGATGCGGCCGTCGAACTCCAGCAGGGGCTCGAGCTCGTCGCCCAGGCACAGGGAGACGGCGAGGAGCAGGTCCCGGTCGCGGGCGTCGAGTTCGAGGCCGCCGTAGCGCGCCTGAATCGACGGGACGAGAGGCAGTGGCAGCGGCAGCGGGCGCAGCCCGTACCTGGTCGGCTGATCCAGCAGCGCCACCACATCGTGGACCGCGACCGGGTCGCCGCCGAGCTCCGTGATGATCCGCACCAGGACGTGCGGCGCGCAGACGAGACCCTTCCGGCGGAGCGCGGCGAGCAGCCCCGCGACCGACGCGGTCGTGACCGGCGTCGGTACCGACGCGTTGGACCCTTCGATGCCGATCCCCCCTCAGCTGTGCGCAAGCCGTCGCCGCGCCTTAGAGATTAGCAAAGCCCCGCCGGCATCGGTTGCCCGATATTCCGACGGGGCTTCACCCGGTCAACTCAGCCGCACGTGCCCAGCGCCGTCCATGGACCCCAGGCCGACGATCCTGGAACGTCGCCCTGCGTCCACCACTTCGCCTTGTACTGCGTCCCCTGGTAGGTCACCGTGGTCCCGCCGATGTAGGCGGTGGCCGACGACCATGCCGCTGCGCAGGTCGGCTCGGTCGGCGTCGTCGGGTTCGTCGGCGTCGTCGGGTTCGTCGGCGTCGTCGGGTCGGTCGGCGTCGTTCCGCACGAGGCCACCTTGTTCCACACCGCGTTCACACCCGGCTTGTCGCCCTGGGTCCACCACTTCGCGGTGTACTCGGAACCTTCGTAGGAGACTTTGGCCCCGCCCGTGTACACGGCCGAAGCAGACCACGCAGCCGCGCAACCGGTCGGCGTCGTCGGATCGGTCGGCGTCGTCGGATCGGTCGGCGTCGTCGGATCGGTCGGCGTCGTCGGGTCGGTCGGGTTCGTCGGGGTGGTCGGCGTCACTGGGTCGACCGCACCGCCCTTGGTCGCTGCACGCAGTTTGTCGGCAAGAGTTCCGATGAGCTCTCCCTGGCGGTCGCCGGACAGTTCCCACCACATGCCTCCACCCAGGTGCTTGGAGGTGATGTAATCGCTCTTGGCTGCAACGCTGCGCGTGTCGTCGAAGCTCCACCACTGGTTGCCGTCGTAACGCCACGAAGCGACGATGTTCGGGTCGTAGTAGCCGGTTCCGAGGTTCTTGAGCTTGTCGTAGTCCTCGTTGCCCTTCTCCCAGGTGCCTGGCGCGGCGCCTGTCGCCGTGCCCCAGGCCGCCGAGGATGTGACGCCCTGCCAGCCGCGGCCGTACGCGGCAAGCCCGAGCCCCAGCTGTGCAGGGTCGATACCAGCACTGAGGTACTCGTTCACTGCAGCGTCGACGCTGAACTGACGGTTCGCAGCGCGCGTGTCAGCAGGGTCCTTGTAGAGGTTGCCCTGGTGCCCGTTCAGCGAAGCGTCCCAGGCGCCGTGCAGGTCGTAGCCCTGAATGTTGCCGTAATCGAGATAGGTGAACAGCTCGGGGTCGTTCCACCCACCTGACTCGATATCAGCCGGGTTCGCCGGCAGGAAGGCCGAGAGCTGGTACTGCTTGCCCGTCGTGGCCGTGAGCGCGTCTAGCTGCGTGCGGAACTCCTTCAGCAGCGCCTTGAAGTTCGCCTTGTCGTTCACCTCATCGACGATGTTGCCCACCTCACCGTTCTGCGAACCGGGCCACTCCCAGTCGATGTCGAAGCCATCGAAAACGCCGGCCGCAGCTCCCGCTCCGCCTCGACCGTCGATCACGGGAAGGTTGCCCTTGATGTAGAGGTCGACGCAGCTGGAGACGAAAGCCTTGCGCTTGGCGTCCGTCGATGCCACAGCCGAGAAGTTCTTCGACCACGTCCATCCACCAAGCGAGAGCATGACTTTGAGCCCGGGGTGCTTCTGCTTGAGCTGCTTGAGCTGGTTGAACGAACCAGCAAGCGGCTGATCCCAGGTGTCAGCAACACCAGCCACCGAGTTCGCGGCGGTATAGCCCATGCCGAAGTCGGCCCAGGCATCGCCTGCGCCGTCTGAACCGTTCGGCCCCGTGCCCTGCGCCTTATTGGCGATGAAGCACTTGAGCGTCTGGTTGTTGATGTTGCCGAATGCGTAGTTGATGTGGGTGAGGTCTGCTGCAGCGCCGGAGGTCTCCAACTGCTTCGCCTGGAAGGCGCGCCCGTAGACGCCCCACTGTGCGAAATACCCCACATTGCGGTAGCCGTTGATGCCGCTGGGCGCCGTTGTTGCCGCAGGCGTCGTCTCGGTCGCTGTCGCGGCGGTCGCCGGCGCGGCGGACACCGCGGCGAGCGCCGCGATGGTTGCTGCGGTGGCGAAGCCGGCCAGAGCGGCGACGATGCCGCGCTTGTGCTTTCTGTGTCTCGACATGTTCTTCCTTCGTCGGGCGGATGCCGCGGCATCCGCTATCCATTCCCCTCTCCGCGTGCTGCGGCAGAGGGGACGGTGGGAGCGGCCGGAGCCGCCCCCACCCGGTCTCAGCAGGTGGAGCCGTCGCCCCACACCGATGCGGTGCCAGGTGTGTCGCCCTGCGTCCACCACTTCGCGGTGTATTGCTTGCCCTGGTACACGACCTTCGCGCCGCCGGTGTAGACCGAGCTCGCGTTCCACGTGGCCGCAGAGCATGATCCGCTACCAGTGCCACCGGTCCCCGTTCCCGGCGTGGTGCCGGTGGAGGGCTGCACGAGCACGGCACCGCGGGGCAGGTCGTACAGCGTGGCGTACGTCTCCGAGCCGATCGTGATCCGCAGGTTCGACAGCTCGGTCATCGGCAGACGCCAGCTGAGCTTGGTGTACACCGAGCCGCCAGCGGGGATTCCGCCCGAGGGCACCTTGATCGTGTAGGTGTGGAAGTCGCCATCGAGTCCGCCGACGTTGTCTCCGGTGTGGCCGCTGGCGATCTTGGTGATGCCCCACCCGTTCTGCTCGCCCATGGCACCGGTGTCGCTTGTGCCGGTGTCGAAGGTGATCGTGCTGCCAGCAGGGATGGCAACCGTGGAGCGGTTCGTGAACGTCACCTTCGGGTTGATCGGGTAGTTGTTGTCACCCAGCGCGAAGTCCGAGTAGGTCACCTGCAGATCGATCGCCTTGGTCGGCATCGTGACATCGGCTTTGGTGGCACCGTAGGGAGTGGATGCTGCGAGGCGGTCGTGCAACAGGCTGACCAGTGTCGAGCCCATCTCGTACTGCCCCTTCGCCTGGTTGTAGGAGTAATCGCCGGCGAGCTCCCAGATCATCGCGCCGCCGATGCCGTTGTCGGCGATGTAGTCGGCCTTCGCCGCGATCGCCTGGTCCGCATCACCGGACAGGAAGGTCTTGGTCGTGCTGTTCCACCACCATTCGGTCTTGGTCACGGCGTCGAAGTGGTGCGTGTACGTTCCCGTGAGCGTGGTAGGTGCCCCGTAACTCGCGGTGTAGTCGCCCACAACGCCCTTCTGCAGGTTCAGCACATGCCAGATCGGGTTGGCACCGGCGCCGACCTCGGCGCCGGTCTTGTCGAGATCGTGCCAGAGGTTGTTGATACCGACCGCTCCGTTGCCGCACTTCGAGGTGCCGCCGAGCGATGGACCCGTTCCCGCTGGGCACTTGGTCTGATCTGCGAGCGGCGCCTTGCCGTACAGACCGTTGGTTCCGCCCTGCACGCCATCCCATCCGCGTGTGTAGAAGGGAACGCCGATGTTGATGCGGCCTGCAGGCATCGCCCCGCGGAAGTAGTGGTACGCCCAGTCGGTGTTGAGGTAGCCGATGCCGTTGTAGGCGCCGTACACGCCGCCTGCGGCGAGTTCTGGATCCTTGCCGTCGTCGTACAGGGGGCCGTTCCCGCCCACGTAGTCGTTCCAGGACCCGTGCAGGTCGTAGCTCATGATGTTCACGTAGTCGAGGTACGGGGTGACTTGGTAGACCTCGGCGCCGCGCAGCAGCCAGCCGGATGCCGGAGCTGCGACGGTGAGCAGATAGTGACGTCCGTCAGCCGCCGATGCCTGGTCGAGCTTCTCGCGCAGGGTCTTCATGAGCGCCTGGTATCCCGACCACAGCTTCGCGCGGCGAGCCTCCGAGAACGCGAAGTCGTCTGGACTTCCCGCCTTGCCGTTCGAGTTGGCGTACTCGTAGTCGATGTCGACGCCGTCGAAACCGTACGTGCGGATGAACTCCACGGCGGAGTTCGCGAAGACGTCGATCTTCGCCTGCGAGTCGGTCATCGTGTAGAAGCCGCCGTCTGCGACGCGGTTGCCGTCGGCGTCGAAGTGGCCGCCGGTCTCAGCCCATCCGCCCACGGAGACGAGGGTCTTCACACCCGGATGCTGCTTCTTGAACGTGTTGAGCAGGTTGAAGTGCCCTTGATACGGCAGCGCCGGATCCATCTCGGCCCCTGCAACGCCAGGCCAGGTCATCTTCGTCGATGCGTTGTCTGCGGCATCCTGGTTCACCGAGACCTTGCCTGCCGCGTCGATGTGCGCGAAGGCGTAGTTGATGTGGCTGAGCTTGTCCCAGGGGATGTCGCTGGCGAGGTAACGGGGCTGGTCGCCCTCGCCCGTGCGCCAGCTCGTGAAATAGCCGATCACGCGGTTCTCGAGGCCGTTGGGCAGCTTCTCGCGCCCCTGCTCGTCGTACACCGTGCAGTAGGGCACGTCGACGCCGGGGGTCTGGTACAGCCCGTCTGGACGGCACTTCTCGTCGGGGTTCGAGGTCCACGGCTCGCCGGTGGGCCCGGCGGTCGGTGTGGGCTCAGGAGTCGCGGTGGGTTCAGGAGTCGCGGTGGGCTCAGGAGTCGGGGAATCCGTCGGGGTCGGCGTCGGCTCGGGGGTGGATCCGCCGCAGGCCCCCTGCGACTGCCAGGGGCCCCACTGCTCGGCGCCGGGGGTGTTGTTCTGGGTCCACCACTTCGCCGCGAAGTTCTTGCCGTCGTAGGAGACGACGCTGCCTCCCGTGTAGGTGGCCGTCGGCGACCATGCCGCGGCGCATTCGACGGCGGCCGATGAGGGCGAGGCTGCGGCGGCGAAGCCGCCAATCACCAGTGCGGAGACGAGGAGGGCGTGCATCCGCCTTCTCGTCGGTGCCGGCTGTGTTCGCATGGGGGTTCCGTTCTGTCGTGGCACGGATGCTCGCGTCCGGGTGAACGCGTGATCCGACGCTATTGACGGGCCCGGTGCGGTCGCATCGTGGTTAACCACATGCGCGGGCGGCGCTCAGGCGTACTGGTTCGTGCGGTGTGCGAGAACGGTGAGCTCGGCACGCGAGCGCACGTCGAACTTGGCGAACAGCCGCCCGACGTGCACTTCGACGGTGCGCAGGGCGATGTGCAGCTGCGTCGCGATCTCGCGGTTGGTCCGGCCGTCGGCGACGAGCATCGCCACCTGCAGCTCGCGGTCGGTCAGCAGCGGCGCCCACGCCGCACGGCAGGCGGCCAGCGGGTCGGCGGAGCAGATCACGATCGGGGCGGTGGGCGTCGCAGCCGTCGCCGAGAGCTCCTCGCCGAAGCGGGACATGCGCGCGGCGACGGATGCCTCCCATGCCCCGGCACCGGCGTCGGCGAACAGGCTCCTGGCCGCCCTGAGGTGACGCAGTGCCGCGGCGCGATCGCCTCGGGTCATGCACGTCGCCCCCAGCAGCGCCTCGACCCGGCCGCGCTCGAACGGCGACTCGATCGTCCGGCTCGCCTCGGAGGCGACGAGATGCTCCTGCGCCCACGCACCCGCCCTCGCCGACCTGATCGATATGCGAAGCTCCCTGGCGCGGCGGATGTCGGCCGGCTCGACGAAGGCGGGAAGCTCGATCGGGCCCACCTCATCGAGGCCGGGCAGACCGAAGAGCGAGCCAGGGCAGCCGCGATCGGCCCACAGCTCGATGTGCGTCGCCGCCTCGTCGATGCGTCCGGCGAGGTACGCGCCGATACCGCGCTCCACGAGTCCGTCGTTGTGCAGCCCCGGCGGCAGCGCACTCACCAGCGCGTCGGAGAGCGCCCCGCGCTCGCCGACGCAGGCGAGATCCAGACGACGGGCGATCACGGCGGCGAGACCGGCGAACGGCATCGCCAGCGGCACCTGCAGAGCCGTGCGCTCGAGGGTTTCGCGCGCGGCGTCCAGCTCGCCGTCCCAGGTACGAAGCAGCGCCTCGACGACCCCGCGGTACGCCCGCATCAACGGGGAGTTCTGATATCCGCTGAGCACCCCGTCCTCGGTGCAGGCGTCGCCGCCGACGAGCAAGCGGATCCCCTCCTGGCCCCGCCCGTCGAGCGCGAGCTCGAACGCGGAAAGCAGTCGCCGGAAGTGCGGATCGACATCTGCCGCGCGCGCGCCTCCTCCTTCGAGCAGCTGCACCCAGGCCGCGGCCGCCTCCCGGAGTCCGCCGGAGGGCGCGCCAGCGGCATCCGCCTCCCCCGCGATATCCGCCCACCGCAGTGCTTCCTCCTGCGCCCCGCGCTCGAGACAGAGCACGGCGAGCATGGTCGTGAGCACGCCCCACTCCCGCCATTCGCGCTCATCCGCGTCGGCCGGGCGCGGCCAGGCGTCATCGGCGAGCGGTGCGACACCGCAGCGGAGGGCCCTCGCCACGGCGACGGCGGCGGTCGCCACGGCGGAGTCGGCTGCGGCCACCCCGTCGAGCAGTGCGCAGGCGTCGTCGACGAAGCCGTTGCCGATGGCGATGATCCCGGCGGTGATGCGCGCCGTGGCGAGTTCGTCCGCCCCGGCGTGGGCGACGGCCTCGCGGGCGACGTCGAACGCCCAGACCGCATCGCCGTCGATCTCGCGCCGCGCGAGCGACAGGAGGGGTCGTGTGAGTTCGGCCTCACCGGCGATCGTCCACAGCGATCGGTGCCAGAGCGCTCGCCGGTCGTCACCGCGATCCCGATAGATCAGCGACAGCCGCTCATGGGCGGCAGTGCGCTCCGCGAGGCGGGCGCGCTCGTGCACCCAGATGCGAAGACGCCGTTCGTTGAACGAGAAGTGTCCTGCGACGAACGAGAGATGAGCGCTCAGCTCGCTCTCGATGAGATCACCCATCGTCCGCCCGGAGAACTCCAGCAGCGTCTCGGTCGCATCGTCGACGCAGACCGCTGCGGCCAGTAGCAGCTCCTGTTCCCAGTCGGCGAGGCGGAGGCCGTCGTAGCGTCTTGAGACGCTCGCCGTCAACGGCAGCGGATTGGGCAGATACCCGGTGCCGCTCCTCTGCTCAGCGGTGAGCGCGGCCGCGACCTCGCGCACCGCGTCCGCATCGCCGTCGAGCTGCGCGAACAGCCTCGCGCCGACATGCGGTGCGACGGGGATCCCGTGCTCGGCGAGCAGCCGCACCAGATCGATCACCGAGTGCTGCGGTGCGGTCCGCGGGCGTCCGACGGCGGCTTCCGCGTGCTCCGCAAGGGTTGTCATCACTGCCGCCTCCGCTCTCTCGATCGTCGAGTGAGCAAAATGTTAGCAGTGCGAACAAAGTCTCGCGGCTCTGCGTCAGGCCGTTTCGTCGGGGTGCACGTACGGGTCTTCGTCGCCGGCGTGCGATGCCGTAGAGGCGAGCTTCGCCACCTCCGCATCGTGCTCCTGCGCCTGACGCAGCAGAGCCGTGATGTGGTCTGCGGTCTCCGCAAGCGCGTCGGGGATGAACTCCAGCGTCGGCACGAGACGCGTGCTCAGCTGGCGCCCCACTTCGCTGCGCAGCATCCCCGTCGCCGAGGTGAGGGCGGCGCCGCTGGCGATGCGCTCCTCCTCGGTGCCCAGCACGGTGTAGAACACCGATGCATGCTGCAGGTCTCCGCTGACACGGACGTCGGTGATCGTGACGAACCCGAGGCGGGGATCGCGCAGACCCTTCTCCAGCCGCTCGGCGAGGATCACGCGGATGCGATCCGCGAGACGTGCCTGTCGTTCACCGGCCATTGTTCTCTCTTCTCTGCTCAGGCAGCCCCGCGAGCGCAGGGCTCGCGGGGCTGCCGGAATCATGATCAGCCGCGCGGCTTCTCCACCATCTCGGTGGTCTCGATCTCGTCGCCGATCTGGATGTCGTTGTACTTGCCGAGACCGATACCGGCCTCGAAGTCGGTGCGGACCTCCGTGACGTCGTCCTTGAACCGGCGCAGCGACTCGATGGCCAGGCCATCGGCGATGACGACGCCATCGCGGATGACGCGGGCCTTGGCGTTGCGCGTGATGGTTCCCGACCGCACGATGACACCGGCGATGTTGCCGAACTTCGAGGAGCGGAACACCTCGCGGATCTCGGCGACACCCGACTGGACCTCTTCGAACTCCGGCTTGAGCATGCCCTTGAGGGAGTTCTCGATCTCGTCGATGGCGTTGTAGATGACGGAGTAGAAGCGGATGTCCACGCCTTCACGCGACGCCGCCTCACGAGCCTTCGCATCGGGGCGCACGTTGAAGCCGATCACGATCGCATTGTCGATCGTGGCCAGGTTCACATCCGACTCGGTGATCGCGCCGACACCGCGGTGGATGATGCGCAACTGCACCGAGTCGTCGACCTCGATCTTGAGCAGCGACTCCTCGAGCGCCTCGACGGCACCGGAGACGTCGCCCTTGATGATGAGGTTGAGCGTCTCGACCTTGCCCTCTTCGAGAGCGCGGGTGAAGTCCTCGAGCGAGATGCGCTTGCGAGCCTTGGCCAGCTGTGCGTTGCGCTCGACCGCTTCGCGCTTCTCGGCGATCTGGCGTGCGGTGCGGTCCTCTTCGGTGACGATGAACACGTCGCCGGCGCGCGGCACGGAGTTCAGACCCTGCACCTGGACCGGACGCGACGGGTACGCCTCGGAGACGGACTCGCCGTTCTCGTCGGCCATCGCACGCACGCGGCCGTAGGCGGTGCCCGCCACGATCGCGTCGCCGACGCGCAGCGTTCCCGACTGGATCAGCACGGTGGCGACCGCACCGCGGCCCTTGTCGAGCTTCGCCTCGATCGCAACACCACGGGCGGCCTTGTTCGGGTTGGCCGTGAGGTCGAGACCGGCGTCTGCGGTGAGCAGCACGGCGTCGAGGAGGTCCTGGATGCCGGTGCCAGCGCGAGCGGAGACATCGACGAACATGACGTCGCCGCCGTACTCCTCGGCGACCAGGCCGTACTCGGTGAGCTGCTGGCGCACCTTGGCGGGGTTCGCCTCCGGCTTGTCGACCTTGTTCACCGCGACCACGATCGGCACGTTCGCCGCCTGGGCGTGGTTCAGCGCCTCGACCGTCTGCGGCATGATGCCGTCGTCGGCGGCGACCACGAGGATCGCGAGGTCGGTCACCTGCGCACCACGGGCGCGCATGGCGGTGAACGCCTCGTGACCCGGGGTGTCGATGAAGGTGATCGCGCGCTCGATGCCCTCGTGCTCAGTCCAGACCTGATACGCACCGATGTGCTGGGTGATGCCGCCGGCCTCGCCTTCGATGACGTTGGTCTTGCGGATCGCGTCGAGCAGTCGGGTCTTTCCGTGGTCGACGTGACCCATGACGGTGACGACCGGGGGACGGATCTCGAGGTCGTCCTCGCTCTCCGCCTCCAGCTCCGCCTCGAGGTCGAGACCGAAGCCCTCGAGGAGCTCCTTGTCCTCGTCCTCGGGCGAGACCATCTGGATCTTGTAGCCGAGCTCCTCGCCGAGGATCTCGAAGGTCGCCTCGTCCAGGGACTCGGTGGCCGTGGCCATCTCGCCGAGGTTGAAGAGGATCGTGACGAGCGTTCCCGGCTGCACGGTGTAGCCGTTGAGGGCCTCGAGCTTGTCGGCGAAGTCGGCGATCGACGCGCCGCGGCGGAGGCGGATGACCTCGCCATTGCCCTTGGAGACGTTGACGCCGCCGACGACGGGCGCCGACCGCATCTCGAACTCCTGCCGCTTCGCGCGACGCGACTTGCGCTGCTTGCTCTTGCCGCCGCCCTTGCCGAACGCGCCGGCTGTGCCGCCGCCTGGACCACGGCCACGGCCGCCACCACCGCCGGGACGACCGGCGAAGCCGCCGCCCGGACGCGCACCGGGACCGGCACCGGGGGCGCCGCCGGCGCC
>NZ_JASGCY010000079.1:0-10260 GCF_047607465.1 Microbacterium sp.
CACCTCCCCGTCCCAGCATCCGCCCGCGCCCCACCTGCCCGTCCCAGCATCCGCCCACGCCCCACCTCCCCGTCCCAGCATCCGCCCGCGCCCCACCTGCCCGTCCCAGCATCCGCCCGCGCCCCACCTGCCCGTCCGCGCCCCACCTGGCGGACATCGCTCAGGTGGGGCGTCGCGGCGCAGGTGGGGCGTCGGCCTCGTGGAGGGTGCACACGCGGCCCGGGACGTGAGGCGCTCATCCGTTCCCCTTCCCCCGCGGGTCGTCCCGGGCTGGGAAGGAACGGATGCTCTGCACGAGCGTTTCGGGTGCCAAGAACTGCAACTCTTATGTCTTGGCCGCGTCGCCGTTCCTGAACCCTTGCACCTGCCGAAGGGCCGGGAACGCCGAACGCCGCGCCGTCCGAGGAGGACGCGGCGTTCTCGAGCGGGCGTCAGGCGCCGATCTTCTTGGCGTCGTCGCTGTTGAGCACGCGGAACAGGACCGCGGCAACGACCGCGCCGAGGACCGGGGCGATGATGTACAGCCACAGGTCCGCCCAGTCGAAGTTGCCGCTGACCGACAGGCCGAGAGCGACGGCGGGGTTGAAGCCGCCGCCGGAGATCGGACCCACTGTGACGGCGCCGACGAACACGGTGCCGCCGATCGCGAGACCGTAGAACGAGTTGCCGTCGGTGTCCTTCGAGGTGGCGACGTTGAGCACGACCCAGACGAGCACGAGCGTGAACAGCGCCTCGACGAGGAACGCCGGACCGGTCTCTATCGCGACCGGCTCCGCAGCGGCGGGCCACACGGCGAAGCTCACCAGTGCGGCGAGCGCGCCGCCGACGAACTGGGCGACGATGTAGGCGACGAGGTCGGTGGCGCTGAGGCCGCCGCGCAGGAAGACGCCGACCGAGACGGCGGGGTTCAGGTGGGCACCCGAGATGTGCCCCGTCGCGAAGACGAGGACCGCGAGCGCGAGACCGATCGCGAGCGGTGTGAGGGCGCTGCTGCTGTTGACGGCGCCGATGATGGCGAAGACGAAGAGGAACGTGGCGAGCGCTTCGGCGAGCGCCTTGCGTGGTGTCCCGGACATGAGGATGCTCTTTTCTTGATGGGAACGGGGCAGAGCCTGAGCCGCCCGCGCGGTTCGGGTGCGGCATCCGCCATAGCGAGTCGAGAATAGCGGCGAGGGCGGTTCGGGTGCGGATGCCGCGCGGTGAAACTGCTGAGTGCCACGCATTCTTCAATCGAATATTTCTACGAATATTCTACTTGCATGCTTCGCTGCTATGTTCTAGTCTAGATGCATGGACACCCCAGACGACGAGTTCCGGCACCGCGCCGAGCTGCTCGATGCCTGGATCGAGAATCAGCGGCAGATCGCGGCTCTTCAGGCCCGTTCCGCTGAGCTGCTCGCGCAGCGGCTGGTCCTGCACGCCGAAGACGTGGCCTCCGACGGGTTCCATCGCGACGTGTACCACCGGTCGATGGTCTCCGAGTACGCGGCCGCGGGGCGGATCGCAAACGGCACCATGGACAACGCGTTCGCCGATGCGCACTTCCTCGCCGAGTACCCGCGACTGCGTGAAGCCTTCGGGCAGGGCGCCGTGACCGCCGCGCACGTGCGCGAGGTCATCGGCGCGGGGCACGTCGTGGCCGAGGCGGTGCTCTCCGGCGCGGCGGATGCTGCGGCCCGCACCGTCTACGAAGTGGCGGCTCTCGTGATCGCCGAGCGCTCCACACCGGCGACGACCCGCGCTGAACTGCGTGCGGTCGCCGCGGCCCTCGCCGGCGATACGGTCGCCGAGCGGCATGCCAGGGCGAAGAGCGAGCGCGCGGTGAGCGTCCGATCCGTCGGAGACGGGCTCGCCCTGCTGCAGATCGTGCTGCCCGAGTACCTCGCCACCGCGATCCTCGATCGTCTCACCCGGCTCGCCGGGCAGGTCATCCGCTCACGCGCCGATCTCGACCCGGTGCTCGACCTCGACATCCTCGACTCCGGAGAAGGGCCGATCCGCCCCGAGGACATCGACCCGCTGCACGACGATGCGGCGGCTCTCGGCGCTTCCGCGATCTTCGGAGAATGCGACACGTTCACGACCGACCCGCTGCGGGATCCTCTGACCGACAGCGGATCACCCGACCTCGAGCACCCTGTTCTCGATGAGCGCGGCATCGACGAGGTCCGCGCCGACCTCGCAACCGATCTGCTGCTGGGCAGCGATCCCACCGCCACACGCGGCTCCGGGCTCGACGGCATCACCGGGCGCGTGCAGGTCACGATCTCCGCCTCGACGATCGCCGGCCAGGACGAGCGTCCTGCCGAACTCGACGGGCACGGCCCGATGCTCGCCGAAGACGCGCGGCTCCTAGCCGGGCGCACCTCCCTGTGGTCGCGCCTGTTCCTCGATGCGGAGGGGATGCTGGTCGAGACCGACTCGTACGTCCCGACCGAGGCGATGAAGCGGTTCCTGCATGCGCGCGACCAGCACTGCCGATTCCCGGGGTGCCGCATGCCCGTGCACCGATGCCAGATCGATCACAACCACGATCACGCGAAGGGCGGAAGAACCCGTCTCGACAACCTCAGCGCGTTCTGCGCCGGGCACCATGCGCTCAAGCACCCCGACATCGACGAGCGGCACCGGTGGACAGCCCGCCAGCTCCCCGGCGGAGAGGTCCAATGGACCAGCCCCCTCGGTCGCGCCTACGCCGATCCCCCGCCTCGACGCGTCATGTTCGTCTGACGTTGCGCTGGGGTCCTGGTACTCGCCGGGTTCCTGATGCTCTGCGCTGGGTTCTCAGCCTTGAGCCCTGGCCACCTTCGCCCCTCAAGCCCTGTACCTATCGAAGAGCGCTGTACCTGTCGAAGAGCCCTGTACCTGTCGAAGAGCCCTGTACCTGTCGAAGAGCGCTGTACCTGTCGGAGAGCCCTGTACCTGTCGAAGAGCCCTGTACCTGTCGAAGAGCGCTCGACCCGTCGCCCCTACTGGGCTGCGGCCGCGGGCGCCGCGCAGACGATCGCAGCCGCCGAGATCGACTCGTGGTACTGCTCGGCGGTGAACGGCAGGCCGAACTCGGGGGCGGTCTGCCCTGGGGCCGCGGGGGCCTTCGAGGCGATCGCGGCGAGCTCCCAGGCGAGGTAGAGCGCGATCGCGTTGCCGCTGGTCGAGTCGTTCAGCGTCACCGCGACCGTGAACCCGTTCGCGGGATCGGAGAAGGCCGAAGTGGCGTACCCGGGAGTCCAGCCGTACTGCCCGATGAGCGATCCGGCCAGGTATGCGCCCCCGGTGTTCTGGAACCACGACGGGGCGCCGTCGTGCGCGGGCAACGGTGTGCTGAAGCGGGCGGGCTCAGCGTCTTCCGCGCGCAGCGCCTGCGCGGCCTCCGCCTGGGCGTAGCGGCCGAGGTCCTCGATGGTCGACACGGCGCCGGAGTCGGTGAACCCGGTGCTCGCCGAGAGCTCGGTGATGTCAACGGGTGCGGCGCAGTCGTATCCGCCCTCGACCGCGGTCAGGTAGTGGCCCTTCATGACCGGACCGCTCGACGGCGGCGCGGCGGCGGACCCCGGCAGTGAGGTGTCGGCGAGACCGAGCGGCGTGGTGACGTACTTGGCGATGAGCTCGGATGCCGTGAAGCGCGAGGCCCGTTCCAGGGCGAGTCCCAGCAGCAGGTAACCGGCGTCGGAATCACTGTAGGCAGTGTGAGGGGCCGTCGGCGTCTGGCTGAGACCGTACGCGGCGAGCTCGAGCGGCGCCCACTCGCGAGCAGGCGTGTTGAGCCACGAGGACTTCACGAATGCCTCAGAGGAGCCGAAGCCGCTCGTGCCGTTGCAGAGGTCGAGCAGCGTGATGCCGTCGGTGTTGGAGACACCCGAGACGTACTCGTCGATCGGGTCGTCAAGTCCGACGACGCCCTCGTCGGCCAGCGCATACAGGACGTCGCAGGTCATCAGCCGGGTCTCGTCGGCGATCCGGAACGACATGTCGGTGCTGAGCTCGCCGCCCTCTCCGCCGGGGCTCTGCGTGCCGATCGCGCTGACCCAACTGCCGCTCCACGGCGCCCACACGCCGACGATCGCCCCGGACGCTCCGGACGCGGCGAGCGCGTTCTCGACGGCGCCCTGCATCGCGGCGACCATGTCGTCGGGAAGCGCGGCGTCGACCTGAGCCGGAGGCTCGTAGGTGATGGTCTCTTCAGTGGCCGTGCAGCCAGTCAGCGCCAGGGCGAGCGCCACGGCGCCGGCCGCGACCGCGCGCACGCGGCGCGAAGAGAGAAGCTGCATGGATTCGAACCCCCGAAGACGTATCTGTCGAGTCTAGAGCGAGCAACCTGGGAACCCGCACCCCGCGACGGCTTAGGGTGGCATCGTGACCCACACCTTCGATGCCGACGTCGTCTCCGCCGTCCTCCGCCACATGAACGGCGACCACACCGCCGATAACCTGCTCATCGTCAGCGCCTTCACCGGCATCCCCGCCGACGAGCTCGCCGACGTCTCGATGACGGGATTCGACGGCGACGGCGGGGTCTGGGCCTACACCCGCGCCGACACGGCATCCGAGCTCCGCGTCGACTGGCCCGGCGGCCCCATCGACGATCGCGCCTCCGTCCGCCGCGAGGTCGTCGCCGTCTACGACCTGGCCCGCGAGCGCCTGGGCCTCTGACCGCGCCCCAGCGCCCACCCGTCTCTGAAGTCAAGGGGCTGGTCATCAAGTAAGGCAAGCCTTACACTGGTCACATGTCCGAGATCCTCTCCTTCTCCGCCGCCCTTCGCGAGCGCTCCTCGCGCTCGCACTCGCAGAGCGAGGGCGCAGGATTCATGTCCGATCTCCTCAAGGGCGAGGGCTCGCGAGACGACTACATCGCGCTCGTCGCGCAGCACTACTTCATCTACGAAGCGCTCGAGACGGTGGGGGAGCGGATGCGGGCGGATGCCGTGGCCTCGGTCTTCCTCAGCGATAAGCTCACGCGCCTTCCCGCCCTCGAGGCCGACCTCGAGTTCTTGATCGGCGCCGACTGGCGCGAGAAGATCACCCCGCTTCCCACCACGAAGCGCTACGTCGACCGCATCCGCCAGGTCGGCGCGACCTGGCCCGGCGGCTTCGTCGCCCACCACTACACGCGCTATCTCGGCGACCTCTCCGGCGGGGTCTTCATCGGCCGCGTCATGGCCCGCCGGTTCGGCTTCGAGACCAACGGCGTCGGCTTCTACCTGTTCGACGACATCGCCGACCCCGCCGCGTTCAAGGACGTCTACCGCGAGCAGCTCGACGCCGCCCCGTGGGACGAGGCCGAGCGCGAGCGCGTGATCGACGAGGTGCTGCTGGCGTACCGCTTCAACACCGAGCTCTTCGAAGACCTCGACCGCGCCCGCGCCGTCGCCTGAGCGCCAGCGCTCGCGCCGTCACCCGGGCGCCCGCCGTCACCTGGGCGGCGGCTCCGACGCCGTCGGGTGACAGATGGATACCGCCCGGTCACTTTGTCGGGCCGATTCCACTCCGTCGGGCGAAAACACCCGGAACAGGCCCGCATCCGCCGATCCGCCCGACAAACGGTACGGCCATCGCGGCCGGCCCCGCCCTCAGACCCGCGGCAGCTCCGGGGTCGACTGCCGGGCTTCCCAGGCCTCGCGCATGAACCGCCGCACGTCCTCGTCGACCTTGATGTCGCTGGGGCGCAGGGGGCGGGTGAGGTACAGCCCGTCGAGGCTGGTGAGCCGGCTCAGCGCCACGTAGGTCTGCCCCGGCGCGAACGCCCCCGAGCCCAGGTCGATGACGGCGCGATCGTAGGTCTTGCCCTGCGACTTGTGGATCGTGACCGCCCAGGCGAGCCGCAACGGGAACTGGGTGAACTCGGCGACCACGTCGCGCGTGAGCTTCTTCGTGTTGGCGTCGTACGAGTACCGGAACCGTTCCCAGACCGCCGGCTCCACATCGACCTCCTCGCCGTCGATCTCGACGCGCACCTTGTCGCCGAGGATGCGCACGACCGTCCCGATCGAGCCGTTCACCCACCGCGGCGGCTCTCCCGTCATCGCGGTGTCGTTGCGCAGGAACATCACCTGGGCCCCGACCTTGAGCTTCAGTTCCGCCTCAGCTGGCAGCGCCGCCTCCCCGCGCCCGAAGTCGCCGTTGATCTCGGCGCGCGCCGTCTGCTCCTTGCCGGGGAGGGCCGCGAGATGACGGCTGTTGATCCCGTTCACGATGTCGTTGCGCGTCGCCAGCGTGATCATGGGAACCTCGCCGGGCTCAGGCTCGGGCACCGGACGCGCTCCCTGCCTGTTCAGCACCTCGGCGATGTCGGCCGTCACGCGGCCGTAGCGCACCGCGTTGAGCATGGCCTTGAACCCGTCATCGGACTGGCGATGAATCTGCACGAGCTCGCGCACGTGCAGCCGCGCGCTCGTGTCGACCTCGAACAGCCCTCCGCCCGTGGGCGCCCCGGAACCGGCCTTCGGCCCCGCCCACACCTTGGCGTCGAAGAACCAGAACGAGCGGTAGGTGTCTCTGACGTAGGCGAGCTCATCACCGCGCGGCGGCACCGGCGCCAGCTGATACGGATCTCCGAACATCACCACCTGCGCGCCGCCGAAGGGGATGCCGCGCTTGCCGCGCGCCTGCCGGAGCGAGCGGTCGATAGCATCCATCAGATCGGCGCTGACCATCGAGATCTCGTCGATGACCAGCGTCTCGATGGCGTTCAGGATGCGCCGGGTGCTGTCGTTCTGATCGATGTCGCCATCGCCGATGAGCCCGATCGGCAGGCGGAAGAGGGAATGGATCGTCTGCCCGTCGACGTTGAGCGCGGCGACGCCCGTCGGCGCGCAGATCGCGATCTGCTTCTCGGTGTTCCATGCGAAGTACTGCAGCAGCGTCGACTTGCCCGTGCCGGCGCGGCCGGTGACGAAGACGTGCTCGCTGGTGTCCTCGATGAGCCGGAACAGCTCCTGCTGCTCTTCGGAAAGGGCGGAAAACGACACGGATCACTCACGGTGGAAGACGGATGCTGGCGCTCACCATGCTACGTCTCATCCCGTCATCCGCGTCGGCGTGCACGGCTCGATCCCAGCGGGCGCTCCTAGACTTGCGGCATGGACGAACCGGAGACGACCACGCCTCGGCGCGCCCGTCTCGCCGCCGATCTGGCGGTGCTCGCGGTCGTCGGCGTCCTGCTCATCGCCGCCATCGCCGCGGGCGTCTCGACCCTGTACACGTCGTACTACGGCCCCTCCGCATTCGTCACCCGCTACCTCGATCTGCTCTCCTCCGGCCGCGCCGCCGACGCGCTGCACGTCCCGGGCGTCGCCGTCGACAGTGCGACCCTCTCCGACGCCGGCATAGACGGGAAGCCGTCGGAGGCGCTGCTGCGCTCAGCGGCCCTCGCACCGCTCACCGATATCGAGGTCGTCAGCGAGCAGGCCGCCGGAGAGGGGTTCGACGTCACCGTCTCCTACCTCGCCTCCGGTCACGCCGGCACCACGACCTTCCGCATCGAGCAGGACGGCTGGGCGGGCATCACCCCGAACTGGCGCTTCGCGCAGAGCCCTCTCGCCGTGATCGATCTGACCCTGCGCGGCGCCGACCGCTTCGCCGTGAACGGATTCGAGATGCAGCGCGGCCAGATCTCCGCCGCGGGCGCGGAGGCGGCACCGCTCGACCCGCTGCCGATGCTCGTGTTCACCCCCGGCCTGTACGCCGTCTCCGTGGACACGGCGATCTCCACGGCATCCGGCATCGGCGTGCTCGCCGACTCTCCTCTCGCCTCGACGCCGCTGGATGTGCAGACCTCCCCCACCGACGAGTTCATCGCGATCGTGCAGCAGCGCGTCGAGGAGTTCCTCGCGCAGTGCGCGACCCAGGAGGTGCTGCAACCGACCGCCTGCCCGTTCGGACTCGAGGTCCGCGACCGTCTCGCCTCGACGCCGCAGTGGTCGATCACGACCCCGCCGACGATCACCGTCGTCCCGGATGGCGCACAGTGGCGGATCCCCGCGACCGGGGCGGTCGCGCACATCGAGGTGAAGGTCCGCTCGCTCTTCGACGGCACGGTCGACGACCTCGCGGAGGACGTGCCGTTCCAGGTCGACGGCACCATCGCGATCCTGCCCGACGGCACGGCCTCGATCAAGGTCGGCTCGCCCGTCGAGTCCGCCCCGGCGGACTGAGCGGGGAGATCCCCTCCCTACTCGCCGCGGCGGCGGTCGCGCTCGGCGAGGGCGGCGAGCTTCGCGTTGTACTCCTCGAGCTCGGCGTCTCCGGTGCGATCCGCGTGCCGGTCGCGGCGACGCTGCAGCTTCGTGTCACTGCGGCTCCACTGGATCGCCACCGTGATCGCGAGGATCAGGGTCGGGATCTCCCCGATCGACCAGGCGATGCCGCCGCCGATGTACTGATCGTCCATCGGGGTCGGACCCCACGTGCGTCCCATCGATCCGAACCAGTCGGCCACGAGCAGTCCCGTCTGCATCATCATGGCGATGCCGAAGAAGGCGTGCATCGCCATGACCGCGATGAGGGTGATGAGCCGTCCGGCGTGCGGCAGCCGGTAGGGCACGGGGTCTGCGCCGACGAGGCTCATCACGAAGAGATAGCCCGAGATGAGGAAGTGCGCGGTCATCCACTCGTGCCCGAGATGCTCGTACATCGACCAGCGCACGAGGTCGGTGAAGTAGAACGCCCACAGCGAGAGGATGAAGATCGCGGCCGCCACCAGCGGATGCGTGAGCGCGCGCGAGAGGGGGGAGTGCACCGCCCACATGATCCACTCGCGTCCGCCGCGGGTGCCGTCGTCGCGCTTGCGGATGGCGCGCAGCGCCAGCGTGACGGGCGCCCCGACCACGAGCAGCAGCGGGATCGCCATCGACAGCATCATGTGCCCGAGCATGTGCACGCTGAACAGGTACTCCTGGTAGGCGTTGATCGGCCCGCCGGTGACCCAGACGAGCATGACGAGGCCCAGCACCCAGAAGACCGTGCGGTGGATCGGCCAGTGATCTCCGCGCAGGCGCAGCCGGCGGATGCCCGCCAGGTAGAAGAACAGCCCGAAGCCGGCGACCACGAGCCACAGGATGTCGATGTTCCACTGCGTGAACCAGCGATCGATCGTGAACTCGGGCGGCAGCGGCGAACCGGTGAGGTGCTCAGCCGGGGTGCGCTCGAAGGCGGCCTCTTCCCCCGCAGGCGGCGCCGTGCGCGCGAGCGCCGCGGCCGCGCCCGACGCGAGCCCCATCAGTGCGAGCTCGCACAGCACCAGCATCCAGAACCATCCGCGTCCGCCCTCAAGCTTCGGGATCAGGCGCAGCCGGTACCAGGCGCCCAGCAGCCCGAGCGCGGCGAGCAGCGCCGCCTTCGCGAGGACGATGCCGCCGTACGGCGTGAACAGCGCATTCCAGCTGCCGATCGCGACGGCCGAGCGCGCGAGCCCCGAGATCGCCACGGCCGCGAAGGCGGCGATCGCAAGGCTCGAGTAGCGGCGCACGAGGATGCCGGCTGACACGCGCTCGCGCAGCAGCACGACCAGCAGCAGACCGCCGAGCCAGACGGCCGCGCCCACCGTGTGCAGCAGGATCGAGTTCACCGCCATCGTGTGCCCGGAGAGGTCGCCCGAGTGCCCCTGGGTGGCCAGCGGCAGGAAGGATGCGGCGGCGAGCACCGCCGTGAGGAGCGTCGCCGTCCAGCCGCGCCAGGCGAAGGCGAGGATCGTGATGACCGCGCCCATGATCGTCGTGATCAGCCACGACTGTCCGAGGGGCAGCTCGATGAGGAACCGGCCGAGCTGCGCGCCGAACTCCTCCCCCGCGCTGAGGGCCGGATTGAAGGCCGCCATGAACGACAGGAACCCGCTGAGGCCGGCGGTGACGGCGAAGACCGCAGCTCCCGCGGATGCCGTGTCCAACGCCGTGTCGAAGGTCCGCTCTCCGCTGCGCAGGGCGAACAGCGCGAGCACGAGGGAGCCCAGCATGGCCGCGGCGGCGAGGTTCATGACGAACTTCACCAGCGGCAGCGCCCAGCGCACGAGGGGTCCCGGGTCTCCCAGCGCGATCGGGGCGGCTCCGCCGCCGTAGACGAGGGCGACGACGGCGGCGACGAGGCCCGCGGCGACGAGGATGCCGACACCGCCGACGCGGTACGCCGCCGTCGGTGTCTGGGCGCGAGAACTCACCCCTCCACCCTATTCCGCCCCCGCCCGCCCTCTCCCGCGCAAGACATCTCCGCCGACGCCCCATCTGCGCCGCGACGCCCCACCTGGCAGACGTCGCTCAGGTGGGGCGTCGC
>NZ_JASGCY010000080.1:0-11423 GCF_047607465.1 Microbacterium sp.
CCCGCCGCCCGGCCCGCCCCCCCCGGCGGGGGCCCCCCCCCGTCTCTGTTCTGACGCGGGAAGGTCAGACGCTTGCGGCGACGTCCTCGCGGACCCGCCGCGTGGCCTCGACGATGTTGCGCAGCGAGGCCACCGTCTCCTCGTATCCGCGCGTCTTCAGTCCGCAGTCCGGGTTGACCCAGAGCCGGCGCACCGGGATCTCCGCGGCTGCGCGGCGCAGCAGCGCCTCGATCTCCGCCACGCTCGGCACGCGCGGCGAGTGGATGTCGTAGACGCCGGGGCCGATGCCGTGGTCGAAGCCGGAGCCGGCGATGTCGGCGACGACCTCCATGCGGCTGCGAGCCGCCTCGATCGAGGTCACGTCGGCGTCCAGCGCCCTGATCGCGTCGATCACCACGCCGAACTCCGAGTAGCAGAGGTGCGTGTGCACCTGCGTCGCCGGGGCGGCTCCCGCGGTGGCCAGGCGGAAGGAGTTCACCGACCAGTCCAGGTACGCGGGCTGATCGGCCTTCTTCAGCGGCAGCAGCTCGCGCAGCGCCGGCTCGTCGACCTGGATGACGGAGATGCCCGCAGCCTCGAGGTCGGCGATCTCGTCGCGCAGAGCCAGGGCCACCTGGTTCGCGGTGTCGCGCAGGGGCTGGTCGTCGCGCACGAAGGACCAGGCGAGGATCGTGACAGGGCCCGTCAGCATCCCCTTCAGGTGCTTCGCCGTCAGCGACTGGGCGTACGCCGCCCACGAGACCGTGATCGGCGCAGGGCGCGACACGTCGCCCCACAGGATCGACGGCCGCGTGGCCCGCGAGCCGTACGACTGCACCCAGCCGTTCTCAGTGACGTCGAAGCCGTCGAGGTGCTCGGCGAAGTACTGCACCATGTCGTTGCGCTCCGGCTCGCCGTGCACGAGCACGTCGTAGCCCAGGTCCTCCTGCAGGTTCACGACGCTGGCGATCTCACGCCGCAGGAAGTCCTCGTAGTCCTCCACGGGGATCTCGCCGCGGGTGAAGCGCGCGCGGGCCACGCGGATGTCGCCGGTCTGCGGGAACGAGCCGATCGTCGTCAGCGGGAGGGCTGGCAGCCCGAGCGCTTCCTGGGCGCTCTCCCGCTCCGCGTAGGGCGTGCGCGTGAAGTCGGCCTCCGAGAGCACACGCTCGCGGACGGCGCCGTCGCGCACCCCGGGGGCGGCAAGGCGGTCGGCGAGGGCCGCGGATGCTGCGGCGAGCTCCTCCTCGATGGCCTCCCGTCCGGCGGCGAGGCCGCGGGCGAGAGTCACGACCTGTCCGACCTTCTGGTCGGCGAACGCGAGCCACGACACCAGCCGTGCGTCGAGCTTCGTCTCGTCCTCGACATCGTGAGGCACGTGCAGCAGCGAGGTCGACGTGCCCGCCGACACCGCAGCGGCGCCGAGGCCGCGAAGAGCCTCGAGCGCGTCGAACGCCGCGGCGAGGTCGCCGCGCCAGATGTTGTGCCCGTCGATCACACCGCCGACGAGCGTCTTGCCCTCAAGCCCCGGCGCCGCCTCGGGCACCCCGCCGCGGACGAGATCGATGGCGATCGCCTCGACCGGGGCGGCGGCGAGCACCGGGAAGACGGCGTCGAGCGCCGCGTAGGGCGCGGCGACGAGGATCGACGGACGCCGGTCGGCTGCGCCCAGTACCGCGAGCGCCTCCGCCGCGGCATCCGCCAGCTGCGACGTCGACGCCGGCAGCGACTCGCTCACCAGCGCCGGCTCGTCGAGCTGCGCCCACTCGGCGCCGGCGTCCTTCAGCGCTGCCAGCAGCTCGACGTAGACCGGCAGCAGGTCACCGAGACGCGAGAGCGGGTCGAAGCCGGCCGGGGCGGAGTCCGAGGCCTTGGCGAGGGCGAGCAGCGTGACGGGGCCGACGATGACGGGACGCGTGACGTAGCCAGCCGCCGCGCCCTCGGCGACCTCGCGCACGAGCCGGTCGCTGGAGAGCGAGAACGTCGTCTCCGGTCCGATCTCGGGGACGAGATAGTGGTAGTTGGAGTCGAACCACTTGGTCATCTCCAGTGGAGCGCGATCGCCCTCGCCGCGCGCGATCGTGAAGTAGGCGGGGAGGCCGATCGTGCCGTCGGCCGAACGCAGGTCCTCGAAGCGCGCGGGGATCGCGCCGACGGTCACGGCTGCGTCGAGCACCTGGTCGTAGTACGAGAACGACTCGGGGATGGCCGAGTCGTCGCGGCCGAGCCCGAGGGCTGCGAGCCGGTCGCGCGTCGCCGCGCGGAGACCGGATGCCGTGGCCTCCAGCTCTGCGAGATCGAGGCGGCCGGCCCAGAACGCCTCGACGGCCTTCTTCAGTTCACGGCGACGGCCGATGCGCGGGTATCCGAGGACGGTGCCTGCGGGGAAGTCGGTCATTGTCGTTCCTTTCAACGGTGGTACTGCAGTTCGTGGGTCTGAAAACGCGGGAGGTCGGGAGGATCGGAGGGGTCAGCGCAGGCGCACAGCGGGCAGTATCCCCGCCTCCTCGAGGACGGTGAGCACGGTGTGATGCTGGTTGAAGGCGTACAGGTGCACGCCGGGGGCGCCGCCGGCCGTGACCTCGCGGGCGAGGCGCGCCGCCCATTCGACGCCGACCTCCTCGCGGCCCTCGGGCGTCGGCTCGACCTCGAGTGCGACGGCGAGCTCGTTCGGCAGGGTCTCTCCGGTGAGCTCGAGAACCCTGGCGAGGCGCACCGGCGAGACGATCGGCATGATTCCGGGGAGGATCGGGATGGTCACACCCGCCGCCCTCGCCTTCTCGACGAAGCCGAGGTAGTGGTCGGAATGGAAGAAGAGCTGCGTGATCGCCGAGGTCGCCCCCGCCGCCTGCTTCGCGAGCAGCGCGTCGATGTCCTGGCCGCGATGAGCCGAGCGCGGGTGCCCGTTCGGGAACGCCGCCACCGCCACGCTCGCCCTGCGCCGTGCGGCGACGCGCGCCGCGCCGGGGAAGCCGGGGACGGGGAACTCCTCGTAGGGAGCGTGCTCGGCCTGCACCCGGTGGATGAGCTGCACGAGCTGGGCGGCGCTCTCGAGGTCGCCGAGGAACGGCTCGTCGCGACCCGCTGGCGGGTCTCCGCGCAGGGCGAGGAAGCTGAGGATGCCGGCGTCGAGGAACTCGCGGATGAGGGCGGCGGCACCCGCATAGGTGTTGCCGACGCAGGTGAGGTGCGCGAGCGGCTCGACGTCGGTGTTCTCGCGGATGAAGCGCAGCACCTCGAGCGAGCGCCCTCCCGTCGACCCGCCGGCGCCGTAGGTGACGGAGATGAAGTCGGGCCCGGCCGCGGCGAGCTTGTGCACGGTCTCGTGCAGGGCGGCTTGGCTCGACGCCGAGCGCGGCGGGTACAGCTCGAAGGAGAACGGGACTCGGGCGGTCGGCGTCTCGGAAGACATCTTCTCTCCTGGGGACAGTGCGGGCACGGGGCCGCGACGGGCACGTCGGGTGCCGCATTCGCGGGCGGGTGCCGGGCTCGGCTGTCGCTCCACACCCTGGACGAACCGGGTGTTTCCAGAAACTTATGACATCGCCCGGCTGGGCGCATCAAGTGTGACGTCGTGTGTCGCAGCGGCAATAGGCTCGAGGGCATGTCGACGCCGTTCGGGCACTGGCCCTCGCCCTTCACCGCTGCGTCGGTCGCAGCATCCGCTCCTCGCATCGACGGCGCCGCCTTCGTCGGCGACGAGATCTGGTGGGGCGAATCGGTGCCGGCGCAGGGCGGCCGCATGACGGTGCGCAGCTCGAGCGGACGCGAGGTCCTGCCCGCTCCGTGGAGCGCGCGCTCGCGCGTGCACGAGTACGGCGGCGGGTCGTGGACGGCGGATGCCGACGGCACCCTGTACTTCGTCGAGGCGGGCGATCAGCGGGTGCACCGGCTGGAGCCGGGAGGGACGCCTGTGCCCCTCACCGACGGCGGGGCCGCGCACGGGGGCCTGCGCCTCCAGCGGGGGCGCCTGTTCGCGGTGCGCGAGGACCTCTCGGTCGCCCCGCATCGACGCGCGATCGTCGAGATCGACGCCGACGGCGCGCACGTGATCGCCGACGGCGAGGACTTCTTCGCGCACCCGGCGCTCTCGCCAGACGGCTCGAGGATCGCCTGGGTGCAGTGGAGCGGCGAGCGGATGCCGTGGGACCGAGCCGGGCTGCGCATCGCCCACGGCGACCAGATCGTCGAGCTCCCGGCCGGCGCCGCGCTGCAGCCGGAGTGGGTCGGCGACGACGAGCTGCTGTACGTCGACGATCCGACCGGTCGCTGGAACCTGCAGCGGCTGCGGCTCGGCGGCACCGCGTCATCGGTCGCCGCGGCCGACGCCGACACCGGCTACGGCCTCTGGGTGCTCGGCAACCGGTGGTACCAGCCGCTCGAGGACGGCCGGATCGTCGCCGTCCGCACCAACGGGCGCGATGAGGTCGTCGTCATCGAGGCCGACGGCGCCGTGCGCGCCCTCGCCGTGCCGTGCGACGGCCACGTCAGCGTGGACGCGGTGCAGGGCACGCGCGTGCTGCTCAGCGGGAACGGCAGCACCGTCGCCCCCGGCGTCTGGTGCGCCGACCTCGACACGGGCACGGTCACGACCGTCACCGGCGGCACGCCGGTCGACGAGGCGTGGATGCCGCCGGCCCGTCCGCTCGTCGTCGACGGCCCGAACGGCCCGGTGCACGCGTTCGCCTACGCTCCGGCCAACCCCGACGTCACAGCCCCCGAGGACGAGCTCCCGCCGTACGTCGTCTTCGTGCACGGCGGCCCGACGGCGCACGTGACGGGTGCCGCATCCGCCGCCATCGCGTTCTACACCAGCCGCGGCATCGGCGTGCTCGACGTCAACTACGGCGGATCGACCGGATACGGCCGGGCGTACCGCGAACGCCTGCTCGGCGCGTGGGGCATCGCCGAGGTCGACGACGTCGCGGCCGCCGCACGGGGACTCGCGGATGCCGGGCTCGCCGATCCTGCCCGACTGGCGATCCGCGGCAGCTCCGCCGGGGGCTGGACGGTGCTGTCGGCGCTCGTGCGCGGCGGCACGTTCGCCGCGGGCATCAGCCGCTACGGCGTGACCGATCTGCGCGCGCTGAGCGCGCACTCGCACGACTTCGAGGCGCACTACATCGAAGGGCTCGTCGGTCCCCTGCCGGCATCTGAGGCCCTCTACCTCGAGCGCTCTCCGCTCACCCACGCGGAGCGGATCGATGTGCCGGTGCTCCTGCTCCAGGGTGCCGACGACCGCGTGGTGCCGCCATCGCAATCGGACGCCATCCGCGACGCGCTGGCCGCGCACGGCATCGAGCACGAGTACGTGCTCTACCCCGGCGAGGGCCACGGCTTCCGGCGTGCGGAGACCATCGTCGATGCGCTCGAGCGCGAGATCGCCTTCCTGCAGCGCGTCTTCGCCCCGCCGCATGCGGACCTCTGAGCCCTACTCCCCCATGCGATTGCGGGTGCGCATGGCGCGCTCCGCCTCGCGGGTGTCCTGGCGCTCGCGCAGCGTCTGACGCTTGTCGTACTCGCGCTTGCCCTTCGCGAGGGCGATCTCGACCTTGGCTCGGCCATCGGAGAAGTAGAGCTTCAGCGGCACGAGCGTGTAGCCGCCGGCGGACACCGCGTGCTGCAGCTTCGCGATCTCCTCGCGGTGCAGCAGCAGCTTGCGGATGCGCTTGGCGGAGTGGTTCGTCCAGTGCCCCTGCGAGTACTCCGGGATGTGCACGGCATCGAGGAAGACCTCGCCGCCCTTGACGAAGGCGTAGCCGTCGCTGAGGTTCGCCCGTCCTTGACGCAGCGACTTCACCTCGGTGCCGGTGAGCACCATCCCCGCCTCGTACGACTTCTCGATGTTGTAGTCGTGACGGGCGCGACGATTGGTCGCGACGACCTTCTCCCCGCGTTCCCTGGGCATGATGCTCCTGCTCTCCGTGTCAGTGGCCGGCGCCGATCGTCGGCGGCCAGCCCACCAGCCTACCTCAGGTGCGCAGCCGGCGGATCAGGTGCGCAGCCAGCGGCGGATCGCGAAACCGGCGGAGAGGGCCGCGAGCACGATGCCGATCGCGATGAGCACCGGCACGACGATCGCCGCATCCTGCATGCCGATCCACGTCGTGATGAAGGGGACGCGCCCGCGCAGGTAGCCGTCGACACCGAAGTGCACTCCGGCCACGACCGCGGCGCTGGCCAGCACGGAGCCGAGGAAGGCGGCGAACACGCCCTCGAGCACGAACGGGGTCTGGATGAACCGGTTCGAGGCGCCGACGAGGCGCATGATGCCGATCTCCTTCCGTCTGGCGTACGCCGACAGCCGGATGGTCGTGCCGATGAGGAGGATCGCGGCGATGAGCATGAGGGCGGCGATCCCCACTGCGATGTAGGTCGCCACGGTGAGGGCGGAGAAGAGCGGTTCGAGGTACTGCAGCTGATCGGTCACCTGTTCGACACCGGTCTGTCCGCCGAACGCCTCGACGATCACCTGGGACTGGCTCGGGTCCTTCAGCGTGACGTAGAAGCTCTCGGGCATGGTGTCGGCGGTGAACAGGCTCGCCTTGTCCTCGCCGAGCTGCTCGACGATGTTCGCATAGGCCTCTTCGCGGGTCTCGAAGCGCACGTCGGAGATGAGCGGTCGGAGCGCATCGCCGTCGAGCGCCGTCCGCACGGCATCCGTCTGCTCCTCGGATGCGACGCCGTCGACGCAGTTCGGCGACTCCGACAGCGTCGAGCACATCGACACCACCACCTGAGCGCGCTCCGACCAGAAGGCGCGCATCGTGCCGATCTGGGACTGCATGAGGATCGCCGCGCCCACGAAGGTGAGCGAGACGAACGTGACGAGCACCACGGAGACGACCATCGAGATGTTGCGCCGGAGGCCGCCGAGCGCCTCGGTGAGGATGAGGCCGATTCTCATGAGGTCGGCCCCACTTCGTCCTCGCCGGCGTCCGACAGGCCGAGGCGATCGGCGACGCCGAGCTCGGCGAGGTCGACCTCGGGCAGCCGGATCGCCTGGGTGGGAGGCGGGGCGGCCTGCGGCTCTTCGAGGGGCACGGCCTGCGCATCGGGCGTCTCGGATGCCGCCGGCACGGCGTCGGCGGTGAGCAGGTCGCGCACGGCGGAGAGGTCGGCGGTCTCGCGCTGCACCTCCTGCACGGCGGTGAGAGCCGCCGCCGCGGCGGCGCCGCGCACCTGCTCCGGGACAAGACGGGGGATGCTGGAGGTGTCGCCGTAGCCGCCGTGCACCTCGTCGCGCACCATCTCGCCGTCACGGAGCTCGATCACGCGGCGCTGCATGGCGTCGACGAAGGCGGCCTCGTGCGTGGCCATCACCACGGTCGTGCCGCCGGCGTTGATCCGGGCGAGCAGCTGCATGATGCCCACCGAGGTGGCGGGGTCGAGATTCCCGGTCGGCTCGTCGGCGAGAAGAACCTGCGGCCGGTTCACGAGGGCGCGGGCGATCGCGACGCGCTGCTGCTCGCCGCCGGAGAGCTCGTGCGGCATCCGCTTCTGCTTGCCGTCGAGCCCCACGAGGGCGAGGGCCTCCGGCACGGCCTGCTGGATGAAGCCGCGGGACGAGCCGGTCACCTGCAGGGTGAAGGCGACGTTCTGGAAGACGGTCTTGGACGGCAGCAGGCGGAAGTCCTGGAAGACCGAGCCGATGTGCCGCCGGAAGTAGGGCACCTTGCGGTTCGCGAGCGTCTTGAGGTCGCGGCCGAGGACCGCAACCCGTCCCGACGTCGGCACGTCTTCGCGCAGGATGAGCCGCAGGCACGACGACTTCCCCGACCCCGACGCTCCGACGAGGAAGACGAACTCTCCCCGCTGGATCTCGAAATCGACGCCGGACAGAGCGGGCTTCGAAGTCCCGCGGTAGCGTTTCGTGACGTTCTCGAACCGAATCATGGCGCTACGAGCCTAGATGCGCCTCTTCCCCGCGTCGCGAGCGACACCCCGCGCAGGGCGGCTTGCGATGTTATACAAGTAGTGACGTCCGTGCGATCGCGCGGAGGCCGACTCGAGGGGAAGCGTGATCATGACGACACCAGCAGGCTGGTACGACGACGGCTCCGGGCGCCAGCGCTGGTGGGACGGCAATCAGTGGACCGAGCACTTCGCCCCGGTCGCCGAGGATGCCGCCGCGACGGTGCCGGACGGATCCGCGACGGACGCTGCGCCGGAGGAGACCCTCGCGCCGACGGAGATCCTGCCTCCGTACGCCGCCGCATCCGACTACTCGCCGACGGCGGTGTACGAGCCGGCACCGGCTTACTCCCCGACGGCGACGTATCCGCCGGCCACCGGCTACGCCGCGCCGTCGCCGGGCTATCCCATCGCCCTCGCCTACGCCGCGGCGCCCGCCGAACCGAAGCCGATGTCGATCCTGGGTCTCATCGGCCTGGGGCTCGCCGTCATCGGCGTGATCCTCGCCTGCATCCCCGCGGTGATGATCGCGGGCTGGATCGTGCTCTTCGCGGGCTTCGTGATCTCGATCGTGTCGCTGTTCCTCAAGGGTCAGAAGTGGCCGGGCATCACCGGCCTCGTCATCGCGGTCGTCGGCTCCATCGTCGCGTTCGTCATCTTCGCGGTGGGCGCGGTGAACACGGTCGTCGACAGCATCCCCACGGACTATCCGACGTACAGCTCCGAGGAGGAGCCCAGCGACTCATCGAGCGACGGCTCCACGGCGAGCGGTGGCCGTCCGAGGGTCGAGGAGCTCAAGCCGGGCATCGTCGCAGCCCTCGTCGAGACGGGTACCGACGAGGACGAGTTCACCGACGCGCAGATCACCTGCTTCGCACAGGCCTTCGTCGACTCCGACCTCGACGGCGCCACGCTGCGCGCGATCGCCGAGGGCGCCGACCTCTTCGACGATCCCTCGACCGCGTCGGCGTTCCTCGAGGTCTGGGGAGCGAGCCTCTTCACCTGCGCCACCGCTCAGTGATCCGACGCGAAGGCGGCCCGGGTTCGCACCGGGGCCGCCTTCGTCGTGCGGACGGGTTCAGTCGTCGTCTTTGCGCTTGCGCCAGCGGATGCCGGCCGAGATGAAGCCGTCGAGGTCGCCGTCGAACACCGCTGCGGGGTTGCCCGACTCGTGTCCGGTGCGCAGATCCTTGACCAGCTGCTGGCCGTAGAGGAAGTAGGAGCGCATCTGGTCGCCCCAGCTCGCGGTGATGTTGCCCGCGAGCTCCTTCTTCTTCGCAGCCTCCTCCTCCTTCTGCAGCAGCAGCAGGCGGGTCTGCAGCACGCGCATGGCGGCGGCACGGTTCTGGATCTGCGACTTCTCGTTCTGCATCGACACGACGATGCCGGTAGGAAGGTGCGTGATGCGCACGGCGGAGTCGGTCGTGTTGACCGACTGCCCACCGGGGCCGGAGGAGCGGAACACGTCGACGCGGATGTCGCCCTCGGGGATGTCGACCTCGGTCGCCTCCTCCATGAGCGGGATGACCTCGACCGCGGCGAACGACGTCTGTCGCTTGTCGGCGGAGCCGAACGGGCTGATGCGCGCGAGGCGGTGGGTTCCCGCTTCCACCGACAGCGTGCCGAAGGCGTAGGGGGCGTCGATCTCGAACGTGGCCGACTTGATGCCTGCACCCTCCGCGTAGGAGGTGTCCATCACCTTCACAGGGTACTTGTGCTGCTCGGCCCAGCGCAGGTACATGCGCATGAGCATCTCGGCGAAGTCGGTGGCGTCGTCGCCGCCGGCGCCGGAGCGGATCGTGATGATCGCGCTGCGATCGTCGTACTCGCCATCGAGAAGGGTCTGCACCTCGAGCTGGTTGATGATCTCGGTGAGGGCAGCGAGCTCGGCGCGCGCCTCGGCGGCCGAGTCCTCGTCGTCCATCTCGTTGGCGAGGTCGACGAGCACCTCGAGGTCGTCGAGGCGGTTGCCGATCCCCTCGATCCGAGCGAGCGTCGCCTGGCGGTGGCTGAGAGCGCTGGTCACCTTCTGAGCGCGCTCGGTGTCGTCCCAGAGGTCGGGAGCCCCCGCCTCTTCACTCAGGCGGGCGATGTCGGTGCGGAGGGTCTCGACATCGACGACCTCGCGGATGTCACCGTAGGTGACGCGAAGGGCCTGGATGTCGGCGGAGAGATCGAGTTCGAGCATGGCCTGTCCAGCCTACTCTGCCGACTAGAGTCGCAGTGATGAGCAGCGCATCCGTGGTCCTGAGGCGATTCGGGCCCATGGTGTACCTGCCCACCATCCTGTTCTCGCTCGGCGAGGGCGCCGTGATCCCGCTGATCCCGGTCGTCGCGGCGGGCATGGGCGCCGACATCGCGCTGGCCGCGCTCATCTCCTCGGCTCTCGTCGTGGGGCAGCTGTGCGGCAACCTGCCGGCCGGCTGGGCCGTCTCGCGCGTCGGCGAGCGCCCCACGATGGTGATCGCCGGCATCGTCGCGATCCTCGCCGGCGTCGCGATGGTGTTCGCCTCCTCCCCCGGCGTGCTCGCGGCGTCGGTCTTCCTGCTCGGGTTCTGCGCCGCCGCCTTCGGCCTCGCCCGCCACGCGTTCATGACGACCCGCGTGCCGTTCGACTTCCGCGCGCGTGCGCTGTCGCTGCTGGGCGGGAGCTTCCGCCTCGGCGTGTTCATCGGCCCGTTCGTGGCGGCCGGCCTGCTGCAGCTGTTCGGCTCGGAGACCGCCGCGTTCTGGTTCTTCCTCGCCTGCCTCGTCGCGATGGTGCTGCTCGTGCTGTTCGGGCCCGACCCGGAGAAGACCGTCCCCGCCGTGGTCGCACCCGTCCGCGCTGAGGACTCCCGCAGAGCCCTGAGCGGATCGATCCCGACGATCGAGCGCACCGGCGTGCTGCGCACGATGTGGCGGCAGCGGTCGGCGCTCGGCCGTCTCGGCCTCGCGGCGGCCTCGCTCTCGGCCGTGCGCAGCGCGCGCCAGGTGCTGCTGCCGCTGTGGGGCATCTCGCTGGGGCTCGACGCCTCGACGATCGCGCTGGTGGTGGGCGTCTCGGGGGCGATCGACTTCGCCCTGTTCTACGCGAGCGGCCAGGTGATGGACCGCTTCGGCCGGCTCTGGGCGGCGATGCCGGCGATGGTGCTGATGGGCGCCGGGTTCCTCGCGCTGTCGTTCACGCACGACGTCGAGGCCGCCATGCTGTGGTTCGGCATGTTCGCCGCGGTGCTCGGCGTCGGCAACGGCCTCTCCAGCGGCATCCTGCTCACCCTCGGCGCCGATGTCGCGCCGAAGAAGGATCCTGCGGCGTTCCTCGGGTCATGGCGGACGCTGACGGATGCCGGCGGCGCGGCGGCGCCGCTGCTGATCTCCGGCGTGATCGCCGCCGCCTCGCTGCCGATCGCGGCGGCGACCGTTGGCATGATCGGCCTGGCGGGGGCGGCCGGGTTCCTGCGCTGGATCCCGATGTTCGTGCCGCGCAGGCGAGTCGATGACGCTGTCGGCTGAGGTGCGCAGGCTCGTGGCGGGGTTCGCTCCGCTGC
>NZ_JASGCY010000081.1:0-25478 GCF_047607465.1 Microbacterium sp.
CCGCCGATGAGCGCGGCAGCGGCGGAGGGGGTTCGGGGCACCCGACAAGCCTGATCGCGCCCGGTGAATCCCGCCAGGGAGCATGTCCCCGTGTACTTGTACACTCGCGATGTGACCAAGAGAACGGATGCCGCGGCTGAGCGACTGGTGAAGTCGCGCTCTCGGTCGGAGGGTACGTTCGCCCGGGTACGTGCGTCCAAACCGGTGGTCGCATCGTGATCGCCGAAGACGAGCGGATCGTCAAATCCCGCCATCGGGTGAAGACCTACGGAGAGGTGTTCACCCCGCGCCGGATGGTCGAGCAGATGCTCGATCTCGTCCGCACCGAGCTCGAGACGGGGCCGCACTTCGTCGACAAGACCTTTTTCGAACCCGCCGCCGGCGACGGAAACTTCCTCGTCGCCATCCTCCTCCGCAAGCTCAAGGCCATCGAGAAGCGGTATCAGGCGTCGAGATGGCCGAGCGAGTCGCTGTTCGCCCTCGCATCCATCTACGCCGTCGAATTCCTGCACGACAACCATGAGGCGGCGAAAGGGAACGTCCTCGATGTGTTCCTCGCGTTCCATCGCAGCCACGGGGTCTCCTGCGGGGCGCGGACCAACCTTCGTCGAGCGGCCGAGCATCTCGTGAGCACCAACATCCTGCACGGCAACACCCTCACGGGCCTCGACCCCGAGGGGCGGGCGCTGGAGTTCTCGTGGTGGATCCGCTCGTCCGACGAGTCCACGACGGTGCGGCGTACTCCCTTCACGCTCGCGTCGCTGCGCGGCGGCGGCTTCGACTTCACCGTCTACGAGTCGTATGCGCCGTGCCGTATAGATCACGTCCACAAAGAGGTGAGGGCCGATGGGTAACCCGGAGATCAGCACGTACCGCGAGATCACCCCGATCATCTATTCGTGGGTCACCGATGACATCCCGCACTACTCGGGCTGGGAGAAGATCGGTTACACCGAGCAGGAGAGCGCCGAGAAGCGCATCTCGCAGCAGGCGTCGCAGCTGTCGATCTCGCAGAGGAAGCTGTGGTCGAGGCGGGCGCTGTTCACCTCGGAGCAGGGCGGAGCGTTCAGCGATCGTGACTTCCATGCGTACCTCAAGCAGCAGGGCGTCGAACGCGAGCTCTCGCCGAAGCGCACCGAGTGGCATCGGTTCGACAACACTCCCAAGACGTCTCTCGACTATTTCAACGCCTTCGCCGGCCAGGACTTCAGCGACTTCTTCGCGAGAGGCGATGACGACTACAGCCTTCGGCCGGAGCAGCACGCGGCCGTCGATCTCGCGCTGAAGGCGTTCGCGTCCGGTCACCGGGAGGTGCTCTGGAACGCCAAGCCCCGATTCGGCAAGACACTCACGACATACGACCTTCTGCGCCGGCTCGACGTGCGCAAGGCGCTCATCGTGACGAACCGCCCGGCGATCGCGAACTCGTGGTTCGACGATTTCGAGCGGTTCATCGGGCATCAGACCGCATTCGTGTTCGTCTCGGAGTCCGCTTCGCTCGATCAGCGCCCGACCATGACCCGCGCGCAGTGGGTCGCACACGTGCAGAAGGCCGACGACCCTCGTCTCATCGAGTTCGTCTCCCTGCAGGATCTCAAGGGTTCGAAGTACTTCGGCGGCTCCATCGACAAGCTCAAGCACATCTCCGAGTTCGACTGGGACCTTCTGGTCATCGATGAGGCCCATGAGGGGATCGACACGACGAAGACTGATGTCGCATTCGATCAGATCCGCCGAGAGCGCACCCTGCACCTGTCGGGAACCCCGTTCAAGGCCCTCGCTTCGGGTCGGTTTGCCGACGACCAGATCTTCAACTGGAGCTACGCCGACGAGCAGGAGGCGCGCGCGAACTACGCCGACAACGGCGAGGACAACCCCTACGCGTCTCTGCCGAGGCTCAACATGCTGACCTATCAGGTCTCCCGCATGATCACCGATCAGCTCGCTCACGGGGTGGCCGTCGACGAGGATGCCGCGAACATCGACTACACGTTCGACCTCAGCGAGTTCTTCAGCACCAAGGAGAACGGCTTCTTCGTCTACGAGGCGGATGTCATCCGCTTCCTCGACACGCTCGTGTCGAACGAGAAGTATCCGTTCTCGACGCCCACGTTGCGCGACGAGATCCGCCACTCGTTCTGGCTGCTCAACCGGGTGGCCTCGGCGAAAGCGCTCGAACGCCTGCTCAAGGTGCATCCGGTGTTCAAGGACTACACCGTGATCCTGGCCGCAGGCGACGGCCGCACCGAAGACGACACTGATTCGGCAGCCGCAGGCAGGGCGCTCGATAAGGTGCGCACGGCGATCTCCGAGGCCGAGAAGGTCGGCGGCAAGACCATCACGCTGTCGGTGGGTCAGCTCACCACCGGTGTCACGGTTCCGGAGTGGACAGCGGTCATCATGCTGTCGAACCTGGCGTCGCCGCAGTTGTACATGCAGGCTGCGTTCCGCGCGCAGAACCCGTGCACGTTCGAACGCGCCGGTGTCGTCCTGCAGAAGAAGAATGCGTACATCTTCGATTTCGCGCCGGAGCGCACGCTCACGATTTTCGACCAGTTCGCGAACAACCTGCATCCGCATGCGTCCGGCGACCCGGAGACGCGCAAGGAGAACATTCGCACGCTGCTGAACTTCTTCCCCGTCATCGGAGAGGACTCCGAGGGGCGGATGGTGGAGCTGGATGCTGCGCAGGTGCTCACCTTCCCGCAGGTGTTCAAGGCGCGCGAGGTCGTGCGTCGGGGGTTCCTCTCGAACCTGCTGTTCGCGAACGTGGGTGGCATCTTCCGCTACTCCGAGCATGTGAAGGAGATCCTCGACAAGCTTCCGACCGCGAACCAGGGCAAGCTTAAGCAGGGGCAGCCGATCGATTTCCCGGTGCCACCGCCAGCCGTCGACGGCGACGGTCGCGTGCAGGTCGATTTCGACACGGTCATCAACCCGAAGATCGCAGAGCTCGGCGCGCCCGTGTGGCGTATCGAAGACATTCCGGTCGTCGAGCCCGATGCGCCGGCCCACATCGCAGCGAAGAAGGTTGCGAAGGCGGTGACCGATCAGCTGCAGCCCAAGCGCGAGGAGCTGAAAGAGGCCTATGGCCTTACGGCCGCGCAGACAACCGCCGATGAGAAACGCACAGAGCAGATTGTCTCGACTCGCATCGAACGCGCCTATGTTGAACACACGATCGCCCGGCATCACCTCGAAGATGAGCGTAAGAACGCGCCGACTGAAGCCGAGGCGGCGGTGATCGAGGTGAAGCAGGCCGAGCTCGACGCCGCGTTGCAGCAGAGCATCGTCGCGATCGTCAAGGAGGCGATGGAAGAGGTCGTTCCTGACGTCGTGCAGCGCGAAGAGAGAAAGCGCGAGCAGAAGCGGGCCGACGAGACCATGGACGACGCGCGCTCGCACCTTCGCGGCTTCGCCCGCACGATCCCGATGTTCCTGATGGCGTACGGCGACGAGGGCACGAGGCTGTCGAACTTCGATGACTACACACCAGACGATGTCTTCGAGGAGGTCACCGGGATCACTGAGGAGGAGTTCAGGATGCTGCGCGACGGCCAGGAGGTGATGGAAGAGGACGGCACGGTCGTGACGATCCCTGGGCTCTTCGACGAAGCGGTCTTCGACCAGTCGATCCAGGAGTTCCTGGCGAAGAAGGCGGCGCTCGCCGACTATTTCGATCCGTCGCAGACGGAGGACATCTTCGCCTACATCCCGCAGCAGAAGACCTCGCTGGTCTTCACCCCGCAGTCGGTCGTGAAGCGGATGGTCGACATTCTCGAGGATGAGAACCCCGGTATCTTCGCCGATCCGGCGAAGACCTTCGCCGACCCGTTCTCCACCGCAGGTCTCTTCGTCATGGAATTCGTCCGCCGCCTCGACGCGGGACTCGCAGAGCGGATGCCTGATCGAGACGAGCGTCTGCGGCACATCCTGACCAGGCAGGTGTTCGAGATGAGCCACAACGCGATCCTGCATGAAATCACGCTCGAAGCGATTTCTGGAGGGGTGGCCGAACGCAGGGCGTGGATGGCCGATTCCGGTCATTTCCGGGTGGCGGACATCTCCCGGATGAGTGCTGAGGAGCTGCACGAGATGATCGATGACATGCTGGCAGAGAGGCACTGATCATGGTCAAGAAGTTCGATGTCGTCATCGGGAATCCGCCGTACCAGGAGGAGGCGAGCGGTTCCGGAACACGCGACACACCGGTCTATCACCTATTCATGGACGCGGCGTACGAGATCGGCGAAAAGGCGGTGCTGATCACGCCGGCGCGCTTTCTCTTCAACGCGGGGTTCACGCCGAAGGCCTGGAACGAGAAGATGCTCGCCGATCCGCATCTGACGGTTCCGTACTACGTGCCGAACAGCGGGGACCTATTTCCGGGGACGGATATCAAGGGCGGTATCGCGGTGACATATCGCGATGCGAGTGCGGCGGGCGACGCGATCGGCACGTTCACCAAGTATCCGCAGCTCAATGAGATCTTGCACAAGGTGGTAGCGGTCGGCCAGGCAAGTATCGCTACGACGATCACCAGTTCGCGGACGTATCGATTCACAGATGCGCTCTACGCGGACCATCCGGAAGCTCTCGCGATGCGGCCGGACGGCAACGCGGCCCTCGTCAACACGAACACCTTCGAGCAGTTCTCCTTTCTGTATCTCGATACGCGACCCGCGGATGATCTCGATTATGCGGAGGTCCTGGGCCTCATCCGGAACAAGCGCCACTACCGCTGGATCAGAAGCGAATACATCAGCGGCCCGAAGAGTTTCGAGTCGTACAAGGTGGTGGTGCCGGCGGCGAACGGCTCGGGTCATCTCGGGGAGACGCTGTCATCGCCCGTCATCGCGGGCCCTGGCGTCGCGGTAACCCAAACGTTCATCACGATCGGGAGCTTCGCTACGGAAGCCGACGCCGAAGCCTGCCTGAAGTACGTGAAGACGAAGTTCGCCCGCGCGCTGCTCGGTGTGCTGAAGATCACGCAGCACAATCCGGCGAAGACGTGGAAGTATGTCCCTCTCCAGGACTTCAGCGCAGCATCCGATATCGACTGGTCCAAGCCCGTCGCTGAGATCGATCAGCAGCTCTACGCGAAGTACGGCCTCGCGGCCTCCGAGATCGCCTTCATCGAGTCGCACGTCAAGCCGATGACCTGATCCCCACTTGCCGATCCCGACCTACACTCGGGTTGGGCGGCGGTGTTCACTCTGAGGGGCGAGAGCGTGCGGATCATCTCGGTGCGGCGGGCGAGAGAAGAGGAGGTGGCACTCTATGAGGGCTGAAGAGTTCGACGAGAAGTTCGACAGCGGCGAAAGCGTGCTGGCAGATCTTGATCTGACCACCGCGCGTCGACCTGCTCAAGATCTGGATAGCAGAACGCCTTGAATCCCGCGGCTCCACGGCCGCTTAGCAAGGTTCTATATGGCTCAAATCTCCGAATGTCGGAGGCCCCTGCCATCATGAAGTATGGCACTTTTCACCGATGTCGCATCTCTCATCCCCACGCTGGGTGAGCGGCTCGGCGAGCACGCATCGCTGGGCGAGGCGACGCGACTGATGGCCGAGATGGCGGATGCCGACGTCGTCGCCATCCTGCGCGAATCTGCCGAGGTATCGCGATTCGCCGACCAGGTGCGCGTCGTCGCCGCCGGCCTCGTCGCCGAGCGGTCGACGCGTGCTGCCGGACAGTCCGGGTGCGCCCAATCACGGGGGCACCGAACGCCCGCGGGTCTCGTGCAGGAGCTGAGCGGATCGACCAGGAGCGAGGCGGCGCGCGACGTGCGCGTCGGCCAGTCGCTGCTGGACGGGGAGCGAGGGGGCCGTGAGGGGCCCGGAATCGAGGGAGCGGATGCAAGTGCTCGCCGTGACGCGGACGATGGAGTCGGTGGGGCCGGTGACGATCGCGAGGTCATCGGCGGTTCGGATGCTGGCGCGAGTCAGGGGCTGGATACGGTGACGCATGGCGAAGGCGGGTCTTCGTGTCCGCTCGACTGGCGTCAACCCCTGCGCGACGGCCTGCGCCATGGTGTGCTGGCCTCGGCGCAGTTCGACGCGATCGCGCGCGGGTTGGGCGATCCGCCCGAGCCCCCGAGCGGCGCGGACGGCTCGGACGGCTCGGGCGGCGCTGGCGACGCGGGCGACGCGGATGAGGGCGAGGTCGCCGCGATCCGACGGGCGATTGCCGAGGCGTGGTTCCTCGCGGCCGAGCAGCTCGTCGGCGAAGCGGGTCAGCGCACCGTCGAGGAGCTGGGATCCGCCGCGCGGACGATCCGCGACCTGCTCGATCCCGAGGGCGCCGAGGCGCGGTTCCTCGCCAGGCACGAGAAGCGCATGTTCCGCCGCTGGCGCGACGCCGACGGCGTGATGCGCGGCAGCATCGCCTTCGACGACGAGGGTGCGGCCTTCATCGACATGGTGTTCGAGGCGGCGCTTCGTCCGCGGCGCGGCGGTCCCCGATTCGTCGACTCTGAAGAGGCCGAACGGGCGAAGGCGCTCATCGACGATGCCCGTACGAACGACCAGCTCGCCTACGACCTGCTGCTCGATCTGGTGCGCGGGGGAGTGCTCGCCGACGCCGAGGACGTGCTCGGGGCGCGACAGGCGGGAGTGCGCCTGGTGCAGGTGCGAGATGCCACAGGCGCTGGCGCATCGGTCGTGCATACCGAGGACGGAGTGTTCAGCTTCCCCGCAGCATCGGCCGGTCAGCGCATCTGCGAGAGCGGAGTCGTCGAGGTCACGGTCGACTCGTTCGGCAACCCGCTCGATGTCGGGCGCGAGAAGCGCCTGTTCACCCCGCGGCAGCGCATCGGGCTGGCGATTCGAGACGGCGGATGCCGGTGGCGAGGGTGCGATCGACCGGCTTCCACCTGCGAAGCGCATCACATCGACGAGTGGCATGCGGATGCTGGTCGCACAGACATTGACCGAGGAATACTGCTGTGCCGGTTCCACCACATGCAACTGCATCACGGCGGCTGGCGCATCACCCGCGAGGGCCTCGGCGACTTCGTGCTCCGACATCGCGACGGCGAGAAGTTCGTGCTGCCGCGGCGGGCTGCGCTGACCTACGCCTGGGCCGGAATCGACCCTCCGCCCAAGCGCTTCCGCCCGGCCGCGTGACAGGCGTGAGTGAGCGGGGCAGTTACGATGGCGTTCAGCGAGCGATAGTGCCTTCGGCCGCCGTGCGAAATGGTCGATCGCCCGTGCGAACGACGTCGAGACCGTTGAACTCGTTCGGTGCGGAGACCATGCTCTTGGCACCCGTGGTGTCCTCCGGTGCAACGTCATCGGAGTTCCTCGATCAGCCTCTGATGCTGAGGAAGCATCGAACTGTGAAGTGTGCTGGAGCGTCATTGTAGAACCGGTGTCCGGTATGCCGCCCTGTGTCGCAGAACCTGGCGTGTTGCAGCGACAACCGCGATGAGGGCGTGGAGTACGCTCATCGCGGCGCCGTAGCCGGTGCTCTGCGTCGCCCAGACAGAGGCGGCGAGCGAGAGCGACGTCGTCAGCATGCCTGCGGACCACGTGGCTCGACCCAGCGCACAGCACACCGTGATGACAGAAGCTACATAGGCAACTGCTGCGAGAAACGCTTCCAAACTGGAGGCAGGGAACGAAAGCGACCCCAGCATCGGCATGGCGGAGACAGCGGCGATTAGTCCGCATGCGATCGGATGACGAGGACGCCGTAGGTATCGACGAATCGAACGGTCCGTGGTGTGACGTTGGCGACGCGACCAGGTGGAATTCTTCAACAGAGTTCCGATGACGTAGGCGGCTAGAGCGCAGAGCCCCGCGGCGTGCGGCAGAGTGGGCCAACCTGCCGACACGATGAGTGCGATGGCGAGCGTGCCGGACGCGCGGGCGACTCTCGCGGTTCGCGACGAGAGCGTCGCTTCGGCGGATAGCATCCGTGATGGCGCATCGGCGTTGTCATGAGGCATCACTCCCCGGTGGTCGACTGCCCCGACCGCGGCACCCGTGAGGTGTCTCTCGATTTCCGTCAGCACCTCGCTGCGATTGGAGAAATAGCGACTGTGATCCGTCAGCGAGCTGGATTGCGTGATGCGGCGAACTCGTGCTGATCCACCGAACGAGGCCAGCGGGAATGACACAGGATCGAAGGTTGCGCACAGGTCGACACCGGAGACATCAATCTGGCACTCCTTGACGACGCGCCCGGCTGACGTCCTGATCGCCCGGGCGTACAGCCAGACGATAGGAATCGCCAAAACGGGTGTGACAAGCAGCCACCCGAGATCCGGCGTGAAAGCGAGTACGTGAGCGGCGGCGCTGATACTCAGGTGCATCGACTCCGTTGCGTGGGCGATGGAGACCTTCGGGGAGATGGCCGCCGTCCACACGGCGGTACCCCAGTGCACAGCCTCCAACAGCATGAAGGCGGCAAGACGTAGGGCCTCAAGAGCGAACTGAAAGAGAGCGAAGCCAGCGACAGCGACGTAGGAGAGGATCGCGATCACGATTCCGACGACAGCGCGAGCAGAAACTGCCCTGCCCGTTCGGACCGCGGCAAGTACGGCAAGGCCGCTCCCCACCGTGATGAGCGTCGTGGTGCGCTTCGGTCTTCGGCGAACGACTTCTGCTGCGATCGCGCCACCTTGAGAATGTCCGATAAGGACTACATGGTCGACGCGAGGTCGATTGACCTGGATCGAGACACGCTGCAACACGGCTTCGCGGGAGGTATCGTTCGTCGTCCAGCCCAGGGCATCTGACACGAGTCGCAGAGCCGGCGGGCACGTGACGACAAGGGCAAGGGCGGGTAACGATACCGCGATGCTGCCGAGCCCCAGTGCCAGGATCCACAGCATCGCCCTCAGTACGCGCCAGACACCGAGCATCAGCGAGCGGACCGTGCTCACGGGATGCCTGAAGCCTTCACGAATTCCGGGAAAGCCGGAGCGGGAGAAGACGTCCAATACTGCCTGTCCGTTGACCAGGAGATGCACACAGCACAGCACGAAGAGGGTCTTCGCCAACCATCGCACTGCATCGCGCCGCCGCGGTGTCTCGATGAGATCGAACCAGCTGACGGGGTCGAGGATCGCCTCCGCTCTCGAGGAGTGGGTGACGTGCTGATGTCCGCGGGAGTACCCATCGCAGTTCTCGGGGCACTCGTTGACATGCCATTGCGATGAGGCGTCCAGATGAGCAGCGATTCGAGCGACCGAACGCGTCGCGAACTTCGAATGATCGGTCGTCCCGATGCCATGGAGCACAGGGACATAGACCTTGCGAGACGATCGCTGACGGTGTGATGACATGTCTTGGTTCTACCGGCGGCCACCGACGTTTTGTCTATGCCCACGGCGAACACGGGCATGCTGCATCCCCTCGATCGTTACTCTCGATGTAACAGCGCTTCGACCCTCTGCATCTCGGCACCGGGAACACGAGGAACGAACCAAGGAGTCAACAATGTTCGAGAGATTCACGGACCGAGCCCGTCGAGTGGTCGTCCTCGCCCAGGAAGAGGCGAAGATGCTCAACCACAACTACATCGGCACCGAGCACATCCTGCTCGGCCTCATCCACGAGGGCGAGGGCGTCGCCGCCAAGGCGCTCGAGAGTCTCGGCATCTCCCTCGACGCCGTCCGCGAGCAGGTGCAGGACATCATCGGCCAGGGTCAGCAGCAGCCGACCGGCCACATCCCCTTCACGCCGCGCGCCAAGAAGGTGCTCGAGCTCAGCCTCCGCGAAGCCCTCCAGCTCGGCCACAACTACATCGGCACCGAGCACATCCTGCTCGGCCTCATCCGCGAGGGCGAGGGCGTCGCCGCCCAGGTGCTCGTCAAGCTCGGCGCCGACCTCAACAAGGTGCGCCAGCAGGTCATCCAACTGCTCTCCGGCGCTCCTGGTCGCGAGCCCGCCGCCGTCGGCGCCCAGGCCAACGAGACCCAGGCCAGCGCCCAGGGCGGCTCCGCCGTGCTCGACCAGTTCGGCCGCAACCTCACCCAGGCCGCCCGCGACAACAAGCTCGACCCGGTCATCGGACGCGAGAAGGAGGCGGAGCGGGTCATGCAGATCCTCTCCCGCCGCTCCAAGAACAACCCCGTCCTCATCGGCGAGCCCGGCGTCGGCAAGACGGCCGTCGTCGAGGGCCTCGCCCAGGCCATCGTCAAGGGCGACGTGCCCGAGACGCTGAAGGACAAGCAGCTCTACTCGCTCGACCTCGGCTCGCTCATCGCCGGCTCCCGCTACCGCGGAGACTTCGAGGAGCGCCTGAAGAAGGTCACCAAGGAGATCCGCACCCGCGGCGACATCATCGTCTTCATCGACGAGATCCACACCCTCGTGGGCGCCGGCGCCGCCGAGGGCGCGATCGATGCCGCCAGCATCCTCAAGCCGCTCCTCGCCCGGGGCGAGCTGCAGACCATCGGTGCGACCACGCTCGACGAGTACCGCAAGCACTTCGAGAAGGATGCTGCGCTCGAGCGCCGCTTCCAGCCGGTGCAGGTCAACGAGCCCACGCTGCCGCACGCGATCAACATCCTGAAGGGTCTGCGCGACCGCTACGAGGCGCACCACAAGGTGCAGATCACCGACGGCGCTCTCGTGGCCGCGGCGAACCTCGCCGACCGCTACGTCTCCGACCGGTTCCTTCCCGACAAGGCGATCGACCTGATCGACGAGGCCGGCGCCCGCCTGCGCCTGAGCATCCTCTCGTCCCCGCCCGCGCTGCGGGAGTTCGACGACAAGATCGCGAAGGTCCGCGAGCAGAAGGAGCAGGCCTCCGAGGAACAGGACTTCGAGAAGGCCGCAGCCCTGCGCGACGAGGAGAAGAGCCTGCTCGCCGAGCGGCTGCGCCTGGAGAAGCAGTGGCGCTCGGGCGACGTGTCCAGCCCCGCCGTCGTCGACGAAGGGCTGATCGCCGAAGTCCTCGCCCAGGCCACAGGCATCCCCGTCTTCAAGCTCACAGAGGAGGAATCGAGCCGCCTCGTCTTCATGGAGAAGGCCCTGCACCAGCGCGTCATCGGCCAGGAGGAGGCGATCGCCGCGCTCTCCAAGACGATCCGCCGTCAGCGCGCCGGTCTCAAGGATCCGAAGCGCCCGAGCGGTTCGTTCATCTTCGCCGGCCCCACAGGCGTCGGCAAGACCGAGCTCGCCAAGGCGCTCGCCGAGTTCCTCTTCGACGACGAGGCAGCCCTCATCTCGCTCGACATGAGCGAGTTCGGCGAGAAGCACACCGTCTCGCGTCTGTTCGGAGCCCCTCCCGGCTTCGTCGGATTCGAGGAGGGCGGCCAGCTCACCGAGAAGGTGCGCCGCAAGCCCTTCAGCGTGGTGCTCTTCGATGAGATCGAGAAGGCCCACCCCGACATCTTCAACTCGCTCCTGCAGATCCTCGAGGAGGGCCGTCTCACCGACGGTCAGGGTCGGATCGTGGACTTCAAGAACACGGTCATCATCATGACCACCAACCTCGGTGCGCGCGACATCGCAGGCGGCCCTGTCGGCTTCCAGGTCGAGGGCAGCAATGCCACGACGTACGAGCGGATGAAGGGCAAGGTCAACGAGGAGCTCAAGCGGCACTTCAAGCCCGAGTTCCTCAACCGCGTCGACGACATCATCGTGTTCCCGCAGCTGAACAAGGAAGAGCTGATCCAGATCGTCGATCTGTTCACCAAGCGCCTCGGCGACCGGCTGCTCGACCGCGACATGACGATCGAGCTGTCGACCGCCGCCAAGGAGCGCCTCATCGAGATCGGTTTTGACCCCTCGCTCGGCGCCCGGCCGCTGCGCCGCGCGATGCAGCACGAGATCGAGGACCGCCTGTCGGAGAAGATCCTGCACGGCGAGCTCAACCCCGGCGACCACGTGAAGGTCGACGCCGAGAGCGGCGGGTTCCTCTTCGAGCACGGTCCGCGCGGCGAGAAAGTCTCGGTCGGCATCAACACCGCCGGCGAGATCGCGGCCACCCCCGACCTGGCGGTCGCCAGCGGGGACTGACCGCAGGCGAGAGGCGAGGAAGGAAGGGGCGGATGCTGACAGCATCCGCCCCTTCCTCATCGTCGGTCGCCGTTCCGGGCCCTGCGTTCCTGCTGCGCGAGCGCGACGAGACGGCCGAGCGCCTCGGGCCAGCGCGGCGACAGTCGGCCCCCGTCGAACCAGTCGCTGGCCTGCGGCGGGAACGCGGCGCCGGGCAGAGACGCGGTGATGACGTCGGTGAGCAGAGCCATGAGCTTGTCGCTGATCTCCGGAACGAGCCCGTCGACCACCATCGCCGAGTACTTCCCGCGGACGAAGCGCTCGTAGTACTGGACCACCTCCGGGTACTCTCCGAAACGATTGCCCGCGACGCGCAGCAGCGGGCCGGCGGGATCGTTCGTGAGGTGCAGATACAGGCCTGTCGCCCGATTGCGGGAGACGGCGACGACGCCGGGCACGTAGTCGCGCACGGCGGGGAACAGCGTGTACTTCGCCTCGTACGCGTTCGGGTCACCGGAGATCGCGGCCATCGTCGTGCTGATCAGCGTCGCGATCGTGCGCTCGGTCGTGTCGCTGGGCCGGATGAGAGCCTCGGCTGCGGCGAACTCGGCCTCCACCTCCGCCGGCCATGGCTCGTCCTGCTTCTTCACCTTGCCGCTCTCGTCCCGGCTCCAGCGCTGCGCGTGGAGGGAGTAGCGGATCTCGTCGAGACGATAGTGCGGTTTCCCGACGGTCGGCAGGTGCGGGCGCACGCCGAACGTCCGCATCGCCGCCGCATGCAGCGGGAGGGCTCCCTGCTGCGGTCTCGTGTCCTCGAACCTCACGGTGGGCAGGCCCGACGTGTCGACCGGGACGGGCAGGCGCCAGCCGAGGGGCGCGTCCCGATCATCAGGATCTCCGACCAGCGGGAAGAACCACGTTCCCGGCGGAACAAGCGCTTCGCGATTCCGCTTCACGCCGGCCTCTCCGGGCGACTTCGCCGTCGTGACGAAGTCCATCGTGAACACGACCGAACCGCTGGTGTTGGAGACCATCACGCCGAGCTGCCCGTCGTCGACCGGACGCGTGGTCCCGCCGTCGAACTCCGCATAGGTCTCGGCCATCCAGGCGACGACCTGCTCCGCGCGCGAAGCGGCCCGCTCCGCGTCCCGGGCGGCAGAGCGGCTCTCGTCTTCGCGCGCCTTCTCGTCCAGGCGCGCCTCCCGCGCGCGGTCCTCGCGACGCGGTTGGACGATCGCCGCGAGGATGATGGTGGCCATCAGCGCCGCGAAGCTGAGGATCGGGCCGACGGTGCCTCCGAAGGAGTCTCCGACGGTGGCGCTGCGCGCAGACGACGTGTCGCCGCCGATCGCTGCGAGCACGGCGGTCGACATCCACGTGACCAGGCCGAGGAGTAGCGCGCCCAGCGCGGTGATCATGAGGGGGAGCCAGCGCTTGCGCAGCCAGTTCCTCGTCCTCCGCAGCCAGATCCTGCTCTTCGCTCTCCAGGTCTTCACCCCGCCCATGCTGGCGAATCCGTGCGCTCAGGACAAATCCCGATGGGGCGTGCCACCGCTTCCGGGAGGCCCTGGGTTCTAGGCTTGTCTGCGTGAGCGACTACATCGTCCGTCCGGCGCGCAGCGCCGACGTCGTCGGCATCCGCAACCTCCTGCAGCCGATGGTCGAGCGACGGATCCTGCTCGGCAAGGATCTCGCCGTGCTGTACGGCGCGGTGCAGGAGTTCGTCGTCGCCGAGGCGGACGGCGAGCTCATCGGATGCGGCGCCCTCCACGTCTTCTGGGAGGACCTCGGCGAGGTGCGCACCCTCATGGTCAGCGACGAATGGCTGCATCGCGGCGTGGGCGGCGCCATCGTCGACCGCCTGGAGGAGAACGCGAAGATGCTCGGCCTGTCGCGCCTGTTCTGCCTCACCTTCGAGACCGAGTTCTTCGGACGCCGCGGATTCGCCCCGATCGGCGAGCAGGTCGTCGACCCCGACGTCTACTCGCAGCTGCTGCGCAGCGGTGACGCCGGCGTCGAGGAGTTCCTCGACCTCGCACACGTCAAGCCGAACACGCTCGGCAACACGCGGATGCTGAAACACCTCGGTTAGCCTGGATCAATGCCCCGTAGGTCTGCTGCCGTCTATCGCCGCCGGCGCATCGTCTTCTTCGGCGCGCTGGTCCTCGTGCTCGCCGCCGTGGGCATCGGCGTCTGGTTGCTGATCGCACGGCCCTGGGTCGGCGCAGGCGCCCCCACGCCGGCATCGGCAGCCTCCGACGCGCCGACCTCGCAGACCCCGGCGTCGGATGCGACCGGCGCCGGCGAGGGGGCGGATGCCGCGACCGAGGAGCCCGATGCCGCCCCGACCGACGAGGAGACGCCGGGGATCGCCGCCTGCGTCGCCGCCGACGTCAAGGTCGAAGCGGTCACGGACGCCGACTCCTACGAGCCCGGAGCGCTGCCGCAGATGTCGATCAGGCTCACCAACGTGGGCACGAGCGACTGCACGATCGACGTCGGATCGAGCACGCAGGTCTTCACGGTCTCCAGCGGCGACGATGTCTGGTGGCGTTCGACGGACTGCCAGCAGAACCCGAGCAGCATGATCGCGACGCTGGCGGCGGGGGCGACGGTGGAGAGCAAGACGCCGGTGCCTTGGGATCGCACCCGCTCGAGCGTCGACACCTGCGATTCCGAGAACCGTCAACGGGCGCCGGGCGGAGGCGCGTCGTATCACGTGGACGTGCAGATCGGCGGGTTCCCGGCGGTCGGGGCGAAGCAGATCCTGCTCTACTGAGGGGCAGTGGGGCCGCGATAGCCTTCGAATCGCGCTGTTCTCGGGCCAGGCGGGTGCGGAACGAGTAGGGATCTGCCCGCTTGTGAGATAAATCCTGCGATTTCAGATGTTTTTTCCCAAAACGCTGTTGTGCGCCTGTTCTTTGGGATACCATAGGGACAGCGCTCCGGAATCTGCGGCAAAAAAGCCATCCCCAGTGGCGTCGAGTACAGCGTCCCCAGCGCTTCGACATCGCCGCACGAGAGTGTATGGGCCCCTTCGGAGTACCCCAGTCCCCAATGGGGATTTCGAAGGGGCCCCTTCTCGTCTCCGGCCACAGGGCCGGAGACGAGAAGGCCTCATCCTGCGGATGCCGCCGCGGCGCGTTCGCCCGGGCGCCGTGAACGATCGGCGCGCCTAGACTGGAGACGTGGCAGCGAAGAAGGCGAAGTCGGGCACGCCGAAGCCGGCATCTGAGGACTTCCGATCGGATGCTCTCGCGAACGCCCTCGAGAAGCAGGACATCGCCGCAGTCGCCCTCGCACTTCGTCACGGCACCACGGTCGTCCCGTTGATCAAACCCGGTGCGCGCGACAACCCCCTCGACAGCGGCGAGGTGTGGACGTATCGCGATCCGAACACCGGTGACCTCGCGCTGCTGCTGTTCAGCGACGCGAAGAACAAGCCGGCGAACCTGCCGCCGGGGGTGGGCATCTACACCGCCGACTGGCTGCGCCGGTTCCTCGCCGCGCATCCGATCACGACGGTGTTCATCGACATCGCCGGCCCTCACCCCATGCAGGCCTCTCCCGCCGAACTGCTCAAGGCGCTCGGGAACTGACCCTCGAGATGCCGGGTTCCTGAGCCGGTCGAAGGTCCCCCCTCTTGGACGGGGTTCGCCCGGTCGCCCCGCGAGCGCAGCGAGATGAAGCGGGTCCTCGCGTACCGTTTGCAGGATCCGGATGCCGGTTTCTCGGCGCGTCGGGCTGATTTCGCCCGACGGATCGTAATCCGCCCGACAAACGGTACGCCGCACGCACCCGGCAGGCCGTCAGATGCCGGGCAGACCGCACGCACCGGGCCGCACGCGCCACGTAGGCCGCACGCCCCGGGCCCGCCCGGCGCGCGTCAGAACGGCGGGATGTCGTCTTCGGCGCGTCGCTGGACGCTGCGGGATCGCACGTCGCCGAGCGCCGCGCGCAACGTCTTCGAACGGTCGTCGATCACCTGCTCGTATCCGAGCCGTTTCGCCTCCGACCGCCGCTGCGCCGCCTGCGTCACCGGGCGCACCTCGCCGGCGAGACTGAGCTCGCCGACCGCGGCGATCGTCCGCGGCACCGCGGTGTTGCCCAGGGACCCCGCGACGGCGATCGCGATCGCGAGATCGGCGGCGGGCTCGGTGAAGCGCACCCCGCCGACGGTCGACACGTACACGTCCTGATCGCTCACCTTGATGCCGGCGCGGCGCTCGAGCACGGCCAGCACCATCGCCACGCGCGATCCGTCGAGCCCGTTCACCACGCGACGCGGGTTCGGCGCCGTCGTGCGGATCGTCAGCGCCTGCACCTCGACGGGCATCGCGCGCCGCCCTTCGAGCGCGATGGCCACGCAGGTGCCGGGTTCGGTCGCCCCCTGCGAGAGGAACAGACCAGAGGGGTCAGGCACCTCGGCGATGCCGTCGCCCTTCATCTCGAAGCATCCGACCTCGTCGGTCGGGCCGAAGCGGTTCTTCAACGCGCGCAGGAAACGCAGCGAGGTCTGCCGGTCGCCCTCGAAGTGGCAGACGACGTCGACGAGGTGCTCGAGCACCCGGGGTCCTGCCACCTGGCCGTCCTTCGTGACATGCCCGACGACGACGATCGGCAGATCGCGCTCCTTGGCCACCCGGATCAGCGTCGAGGCCACCTCGCGCACCTGGCTCGGCTGTCCGGCCGCCCCGTCGATGAGAGACGATGCCACCGTCTGCACGGAGTCGACGATGACGAGCTGCGGTTTCACCTCGTCGATATGGCCGAGGATCGTGGCGAGATCGGTCTCGCTGGCCAGGTACAGCTCCTCGTGCAGCGCCCCGGTGCGCTCGGCACGCAGCCGCACCTGACCGGGCGACTCCTCCGCGCTCGCGTACAGCACCCGCCGTCCGGCGCGCGCCGCGCGCGCCGCCACCTCGAGCAGCAGCGTCGACTTGCCGACGCCGGGTTCGCCGCTGAGCAGGATCGCGGCGCCGGGGACGATGCCGCCGCCGAGCACCCGATCGAACTCTCCCACCCCGCTGGTGCGTCGAGGCGCGTCGGCGGTCGTGATCTGCGTGATCGGCCGGGCGGCCCGGTCGGATGCCGGAGCCACCGCCGTCACGCGCTGCAGGAGGCCGGTCCCGGCGCCCTGCTCCTGCACGGTGCCCCACTGCTGGCACTCGCCGCACCGGCCAACCCATTTCGCCGTCGTCCACCCGCACTCCGTGCACAGGAAGGCCGGAGGAGCGGGTCTGCGAGAAGCCATGGATCAAGGCTAGCCGCGGCATCCGACACCGGCATCCGCAGGCCCCGATGCCGCCCCGCTATCGGCGGCATCGGACATCCCTATCGCGGAGGCGATTATTCACGGCCGCACCCCCTGCGGTCTGTCCCAGCCCCCGAACATAATGGAGACATGGCCACCGCCGGGCCCGTCTGCGGGCCGATCTCGAGCTACTCCCGGGTGCAGATCCTGCACCTGGTCCAGACGCGAGCCGATCGGACGATCAGCGAACTGTGCGAGGCGACGGGCCTGCACGCCAACACGGTCCGCGAGCACCTGCAGCGCCTCATCGACGGCGGCTACGTGATCGCCCAGGTCGAGCACCGCACGACGCGCGGCCGCCCGCGCACCCTCTACAGCGCGGCCACCGGCACGCCGGGAGCCTCCAGCCCGGTCGCGCGCGACAAGGCGAAGGCGGCGGCCCTCCGCGGCGACATCCTGCGCAGGGTCGTGCCGGCAGCGGCATCCGATCTGGGCACCGCCGCCGACAACCAGCTCGACGCCCTCATCGAGCACCTGGAGGAGAGCGGATTCGAGCCCGTCGTCGACGACGAACGGCTCACCGTCGAGCTCACGCCGTGCCCGCACGCCGCAGCGCAGCCGCAGCACCGCCCGGTGCTGTGCCAGGTGCACCTGAGCCTCATGCAGGGCGTCCTCGCGGAGGCGGGCGGCCCGCTGACCGCCGAGTGCGTGAGGGGGCATCAGGCCGAGTGCACCGTGCAACTCGCAGACAGCAGGGGAGGCGTCCATGGAATGGCTTGACCCGCTCGTCCTCAGCCGATGGCAGTTCGGGCTGACGACCGTCTACCACTACCTGTTCGTGCCGCTGACGATCGGCATGGTGACGGTGGCGGCGATCTTCCAGACCGTCTGGGTGCGCACCGGCAAGCTCGAGTACCTGCACCTGACCCGCTTCTTCGGCAAGATCTTCCTCATCAACTTCGCGATGGGCGTCGTCACCGGCATCGTGCAGGAGTTCCAGTTCGGCATGAACTGGTCGGACTACTCGCGCTTCGTCGGCGACGTCTTCGGCGCTCCGCTCGCCTTCGAGGGCCTGTTCGCCTTCTTCTTCGAGGCGACCTTCATCGGCCTGTGGATCTTCGGCTGGGACAAGCTGCCGCCGAAGCTGCACCTCGCGACGATCTGGTGCACGGCCATCGGCACCATCCTGTCGGCGTACTTCATCATCGCCGCGAACGCGTTCATGCAGAACCCGGTCGGCTACGTCTACAACCCCGAGACGAACCGCGCCGAGCTCACAGACTTCGTAGCTCTCCTGACGAACCCGGTCGCGCTGGCCGCCTTCCCGCACACGATCTTCGGCGCCCTCATGTTCGCCGCGGGCGTCGTCATCTCGGTCTCCGCGTGGCACCTCGCGCGCAAGCAGCACGAGACGACGATGCGGAAGTCGCTGAAGTTCGGCCTCTGGGGCATGCTCGCCTCGACCGCCGGCGTGCTGCTGTCCGGCGATCAGCTCGGACTCGCGATGTACGCCGCCCAGCCGATGAAGATGGCCGCCGCCGAGGCGACCTTCAACACCGGATGCGGCGCCGACGCCTCGTTCAGCATCTTCACGCTCGGCACCCCCGACGGCAGCAGCGAGCTGTTCTCGATCCGCATCCCGTATCTGCTCTCCCTCCTGTCGACCCACTCGTTCACCGAGTGCGTGCACGGCATCAACGACCTCAACGCCGAGTACGCGCAGACCTACGCGAGCACCGGGATCGCCGACTTCACCCCGATCCTCTGGATCACGTACTGGGCGTTCCGCTGGATGATCGGGCTCGGCCTGCTCGCCGCGCTCGTCGCCGTGGTCGGACTCTGGCTCACCCGCAAGAACGCCACGCGGGAGCCGGCGCCGTGGATGTGGAAGTTCGCGATCTGGTCGTTCCCGCTGGCGCTGGGCGCGAACATCGTAGGCTGGGTGTTCACCGAGATGGGGCGCCAGCCCTGGCTCGTGTTCGGGTTGATGTCCACGCGAGACGGCGTCTCACCGGGGGTGAGCGGGGTCGAGGTGCTCATATCCCTCATCGCGTTCACCGCCATCTACGCCGCCCTCGCCGTCGTCGAGATCCGCCTCATCGTGAAGGCCGCGCAGAAGGGGCCGGACGCGTCGGAGGAACCGGATGCCGAGACCTCGCAGCTGACGTCGGTCGTGTACTGAGAGAGGGGAGAAGAGCATGGAATACCTCTGGTTCTGGATCGTCGCCTTCTTCTTCGTCGGCTACTTCGTGCTCGACGGGTTCGACTTCGGCGTCGGCATGACGCTGCCGTTCCTCGGCCGCGACGATGTCTCCCGGCGCCAGGCGATCAACGCGATCGGCCCGGTGTGGGACCTCAACGAGACCTGGGTGATCGTCGCGGGCGCGTGCCTGTTCGCCTCGTTCCCCGAGTGGTACGCGAGCCTCTTCAGCGGCTTCTACCTGCCGCTGCTGCTCATCCTGCTCGCGCTGATCCTGCGCGGCGTCTCGTTCGAGTACCGGCATCAGCGCGACTCCGATCGCTGGCGCGCGGGCTTCGACCGCATGATCGTGATCGGATCGGCCGTGCCGGCCCTGCTGTGGGGCGTCGCCTTCGGCAACATCGTGCAGGGCGTCGCCCTGAACGAGGACCACGTGTACGTCGGTGGACTGTTCTCGCTGCTGAACCCCTACGCGCTGCTGGTCGGGGTGACGACCCTGCTGATCTTCTTCCTGCACGGAGCGCTGTTCGTGTCGCTGAAGACGGACGGCGAGGTGCGCGAGGGCGCCCGACGCCTGGTGCGCGTCGCGGCGATCCCCACGATCCTCGTCGCCGCGGCGACGGTGGTCTGGACGATCGCGATGGCCGCAGGGCGCGACGCGCCGCTGCTGTGGCTGGTGATCGCGTGCGGTGCGGTCGCGGCGGTGTTCCTCATCGGCGCTGTGGCGTTCTCGCTGCGCGGCCTCGACGGCTGGAGCTTCGCGATGGGCGCGGTGATGGTCGCCGCGGCCGTGGTCATGCTCTTCGCCGCGCTCTTCCCGTACGTGATGCCGTCGACGATCGATCCGGCTCACAGCCTCACGATCGAGAACGCAGCGAGCACCCCGTACACGCTGACGATCATGAGTTGGACGGCGCTCGTCGCGATCCCCCTCGTGCTGCTCTACCAGGGCTGGACGTACTGGGTGTTCCGCAAGCGCGTCACCCGGGTCCAGGTCGAGGCGGCGCCCGCCCACTGACGGATGCCCCTCGCTCCTCGCCGTCCCGGGCTGCCCGCTGCCTCCTCCCTCGCGTGCAGACCGGGGCCCGGGGTTCGGGTACCGTGAACCCCGTCGATGAAACCTCTTGATCCGCGCCTCCTGAAGTACGCGAGCGCCGCTCGCGGCTTCGTCGTCGCATCCGCTCTGATCGGCGTGGCGCAGACGGCGGTGACGATCGCCTTCGCGTGGATGCTGACGGATGCCGTCACCGGTGCGCTCGCCGGACGACCGGTGGACGGCGCGACCTTGTGGGTCGTCGCTCTCGCCCTCATGCGGGGCGTGCTGATCGCCGCCAGCGACTCCGCGGGGATGAGAGCGGCGGCGGCGACGGGTGCGCAGCTGCGCCAGGCGCTGATCGCCGCGGTCGGCCGTCTCGGCCCAGGGTGGCTCGCTCGGCGCAACCAGACCGCGCTCGCGGTGACCGCCGGTCATGGCCTCGACGCGCTCGACGCCTACTTCGCGCGGTACATCCCGCAGCTCGTGCTCACGGTGATCGCGACACCGGTGATCGTCGCGGCGATGTGGTGGCAAGACTGGCCGAGCGCACTCACCGCCGTGATCACGCTGCCGCTGATCCCGGTGTTCCTCGTGCTGATCGGCATCGCGACGCGCACCGTGCAGAAACGGCAGTGGGACACGCTCCAGCAGCTCGCCGCTCGGTTCGCCGACACCGTGCAGGGCCTGTCGACGCTGCGCCTGTTCGGGCGCGATCGCCGTGCGGCCGACCGCATCGGTCAGACCGCCGACGCGTACCGTCGCGAGACGATGAAGGTGCTGCGCTTCTCGTTCCTTTCGGGCTTCGCCATGGAACTGCTGGCCTCGATCGCCGTCGCCCTCATCGCCGTGGCCGTGGGGTTCCGCCTGCTCTCGGGCGATCTCTCGCTCGAGGTCGGCCTGTTCGTGCTCCTGCTCGCCCCTGAGGCGTTCCTGCCGATCCGCCAGGTCGGCGTGCAGTTCCACGCCGCCGCCGAAGGGGCCGCCGCCACCGAGGACGTGTTCGCGGTGCTCGATGAGGCAGGGGGCGTGCCGGATGCTGCGCCGCAGACCCCGCAGACGCCGGCCCTGCACGGCGGCAGCGGGTGCCTGCGGGTCGAGGAGCTGCAGGTGCGCGACCTTCCGCCCGTCTCCTTCACCGCAGAACCGGGAACCATCACGCTCATCGAGGGGCCGAGCGGGGCGGGCAAGTCGAGTCTGCTCGCAGCGCTGCGGGGGGCGGCGGATTTCACAGGAGCCGCCGCGTTCGACGGCGTCGACGTGCATGTGCTCGGCCCCGCCGACTGGCTCGCCTGGGCCGATCAGCGTCCGCAGCTGTCGCGCGGCACGATCGCGCAGAACGTCGCCCTCGGCGACGCGGAGCCTGACGCCGACGGCATCCGCTCCGCCCTCGCCGCCGCGTGCGCCGATCTCGACCCCGCGACCGATCTCGGAGTGCAGGGGTCAGGGCTCTCCGGCGGGCAGGCGCAGCGGGTCGCGGTGGCGCGGGCGCTGTACCGGCACGCGCGCGATCCGCGTCGGGTGCTCGCGCTCGACGAGCCGTCCAGCGCACTCGACGCCGGCACCGAGGAACGGCTGTGGGCGTCGTTGCGCGCGCGAGCGGATGCCGGTGCCACCGTGCTCCTCGTCTCGCATCGCCGCTCCGCGCGCGCGATCGCCGACCGCATCGTCTCGGTGGGGGTGGAGGCATGACCCTGCGCCGCTCGATCCTGCGCTCGGCCCAGCCGCCGCTCGCGCGCTTCCTCCCCGGCCTTCTCTGGGGGGCGCTCTCCGCCGGCGCCGCCGTGAGCCTGCTCGCGGTGAGCGGGTGGCTGATCGTCAGCGCGTCGGTCGTCGACTCGCTGGTACCGCTGTCGGTCGCGGTGGTCGGCGTGCGCTTCTTCGCGGTGTCGCGGGCCGTGACCCGGTACCTCGAACGCCTGAGCGGACACGATGCGGCGTTGCGGCAGCTGGCCTCGACGCGCTCGGACATGGTGCGCCGGCTCATCCCGCTGTCTCCGGCAGGACTCGGCGGCACCGACCGCGGACACGTGCTGAGCGCTCTCGTCGACGACGTCGAGAACCTGCAGAATCTTCCGCTGCGGGTTGTGCAGCCGCTCGCCGTCGTGGGTCTCGTCGCGCTCGGTGCGGTGGGGTTCGTGGCGTTCGTCTCGCCGCCCGCGGCGCTGACCCTGCTCGCCTGCCTGCTGCTCGCGGCCGGCGCATCGATCGGGCTGGGCTGGCTGCTCGGCTCGCGCGCCGAACGCGAGGTGTCGTCGCGGCGGGCCGATCTCTCGGCCGCGCTGGTCGACTACTTCGGTGCTCTCGACGTGCTGATCGCCTACGGCGCCGAGGCGCAGGCGCGGCAGCGCATCGACGACGGCGACCGTGCTCTGCGGGCGGCCGTGCGGAGGGCCTCCTTCGCGCAGGCCGTGTCGGCCGGAACGGTGTCGGCCGTCGCCGGTGTCGCTTCGGCCTGGGCGCTCGCCGCGGCCGCCCCAGGACTCGTCACCGGTGCGATCGACGGACCCTGGCTCGCTGTGGTCGTCCTGGTGCCGATGGTGGTGTTCGAGGTCTTCGGCGCCGTGCCGATCGCGGCGGCATCATGGCGCAGCGTGCGCGCGAGCGCGCAGCGCATCGAAGACGTGCTTCCGGCATCCATGCCCTCCCAGCTCCGCGACGACGACGGAGCGGATGCCGTCTTCGACGATGTTCCGGCGCTGCGGCTGCGCGGTGTCCGAGCGCAGTGGCCGGGAGGGACGACGGCGCTCGCCGACGTCGACCTCGATCTCGCGCCGGGGGAGCGAGTGCTCGTGGCTGGGCCGAGCGGGGCGGGCAAGAGCTCGCTGGCGGCGGTGCTCGTCGGGTTCCTGCGCTGCGAGGGCGAGTATTCCGTCGGCGGCATGGATGCTGCCGGGATCGCCGGCCCTGCGCTGCGCCGGACGATCGGCCTGTGCGAGCAGAGCCCGCAGCTGTTCGACGAGGACATCAGGCAGAATCTGCTCTTCGCCAGGGAGAGCGCGACTGATGAGGAGCTTGTCGAGGTCCTGGAACGGGTCGGGCTCGGCGCCTGGGTGCGCGAGCGGGGCGGCCTCGATGCGCGCGTCGGCGACCGTGGCGCGCTGGTCTCGGGCGGTCAGGCGCAGCGGATCGCCCTCGCGCGGGCTCTGCTGCGCGGCTTTCCGATCCTCGTGCTCGACGAGCCGACCGCGGGCGTCGACCCGGCGGCATCCGATCTGCTCCTGCGCGACCTGCTGGGTGCCGCCGGTACGCAGTCGGTGCTGCTGATCTCGCATGTCGCGCCGCCCGCCGGCACGGTCGACCGCACGGTGCGCCTGGAGGCCGGGCGCACGCTCTCGTGAGCGCGCCTTCCGCCACTAGCCTGGAGGCATGACTCAGCCGCAGGGAGCCCATCTGGTGGGCAGTGTGAACTACGACGACGCCGAGAAGACGATGCGCACGGCGGCCGCGACCCTCGGCGGGCGGCTGCGGCGCATCCCCGACGGGGAGGTCGGCAAGCGGTTCCACTGGATCATGTTCCAGCCCGACGTCATCGGGCAGGCCGAGGGCATCGAACGGGTGGGAGATCAGCCGATCCCGTTCCCGGCGGGCATCGACGCGCGGCCGCTGCGGATCGCGGAGGGGGTGGATGCCGCAGGCATCGAGCTTCCACCGCTCGGCTACGCGGATGCCGCCCTCGCGTCGTATGCGATCTTCACGCGTCTGCGCGGCGAGGGCGCGATCGCCGCGGGGACGCGGTTCCAGGTGTCGTTGCCGACGCCCGTCGGCGTGGTCTCGTCCTTCTTCGCAGGAGGCGACCGTGCGGCCATCGAGCCCGTGTACACCGCGGTGATGCTGCGGGAGCTCGACGCGATCCTCGCGGCGATCCCGCACGAGGATCTCGCGATCCAGTGGGACGTCGCCAGCGAGATGGGCATCATCGAGGCGGCGCCGGCGTTCGGACGCATCATGGACGTCTGGTGGGAGGGCGATCCGTTCCCCGGACTCGTCGAGCGTCTCGCCGCGCTCGTGGACGCCGTGCCGGCCGAGGTCGAGGCCGGCATCCACCTCTGCTACGGCGACGTCGCCGAGAAACACTTCTTCGAGCCGGTCGACAGCGCGAATCTCGTGCGCTTCGGGAATGCGGTGGTGGCGGCATCCGCCCGGGATCTGACGTGGCTGCACCTTCCGGTGCCGATCGAGCGCGACGACGAGGCCTACTACGCGCCGCTCGCCGGGCTCGAGTACGACGGCGAGCTCTATGTCGGCCTCGTGCACCGCGAAGACGGCGTCGAAGGAGCCGAACGGCGGATCGCCGTGGCGCAGAAGTTCGTGCCGCGCTTCGGTGTCGCGACCGAGTGCGGCATCGGGCGGGCGCCGGCCGGAACCACCGAGGGGATCTTGCAGACGCACGCCGCGGTCGCCGCCGCCTGGTGAGCATCTGGCGCTCGCTGCGCCGTCGCCTTCGATTCGCGTCGGAGCCGCGTCTCGCGTAAGATCGTCCGCGGTGACGTGTCCGAGCGGCCGAAGGTGCAACTCTCGAAAAGTTGTGTAGGGTAACCCCCTACCGTGGGTTCAAATCCCACCGTCACCGCCAGATCGAAGGCCCCGACTCCCCTAGAAAACACTGGGGAGGCGGGGCCTTCGTCATGCCGCCCCTGACCCGAAATCACACGAATCTCACACATCTGAAGTCGAACGAGTCGGTGCGGATAGGCGGATGGGGCATGCTCGTGCCCGCTGGGTATCGTCCCTGGGGCGCTGCGGCAGGGCGCGAGGAGGCGGTGTGCCAGTGGCTTAACAATGTCGACGAGGTGCCTGTCGGTCGAAGCCGAGGAATGGCACGAACTCGGCCCACGCGTTCTCCCACAACCGCACGATCGCGGGATACTTGCCGCCCCAGGCTTCAGCGAAGTCGAGGAAGCGTTCCTCGGGAATGCTGAGCTTTTGGTTGACTCGTTTCCTTATGCCGCCAGGTCGACGGTGGTCTTCATGATTGCTTCGAACTCGATGGGGGTCAACTTCCCGAGTCGGCGTTGACGGCGGCGGCGGTGATA